>CAYOUJ010000008.1:0-57936 GCA_964407165.1 uncultured Muribaculaceae bacterium
AAAAAGTTTTATTCTCACTTTGTTCTTTTTTTGTGGCTGATTTTGGCCATTTTGGCTTTTTTCGTCAGTCATTTAGCCCGCTAAACTCCTTTCTCAAAAACCCAAACTGTCTCAAAATCAGCCCACAAAAAAATAACAATTTTTATTAAACAGGCTCTTACAATTGCTGACAATGACAATCCGACAATTTATAGACGCTATATATCCGTTGCAGACGGCTTCCCGTAATTTACTGCTTGAGACGCTGACAAAGGTGCGACTGCGCCGCGGTGTGCGAGTGATAGACTGCGGGGTGCGGAGCGAGCAGGTGTGGATGGTGACAAAAGGGATATTCCGCGTGGGGTGTGTCGACTGCCACGGCGTGGAGACGACGATAGGGTTTGGCTCGGAGGGAGCGACGATGTCGGCCACGACGTCGCTGTTTTTTGCCGGGCGTAGCCACTTGCTGTTTGAGACGCTGACGCCGGTAGTGGCGTGGACCACCGACCGTGAGCGGATGGTGGAGGCTATGGGTCGTGACGGTCAGGTGTGCCGGTGGCTCATGTTTTGGGTGGCCGAGCAGCTGTGCTCCCTCGAATACACTCTGTCGGCATATCACGGCGACACCTACGGGCGCCTCAAGGAGTTTATGAACGCCAGGCGCGACATTGCCGGCCAGTTGCCGCTGAAGCTGGTTGCGGAATACTTAGGTGTTCGACCGGAGACGGTGTCGCGCCTGCGGCGACGCCTGGCAGAGGACGGCTGATCAATGCATAATGCATAAAGATTGCGAATTGCCCCAAAGGGGCAACTTGATGATAACCCCGGGCAAGCGAAGCGCAGCCCGGGGGAGCGGGGCGGCGCCCTCGCGCCCCGGCGCCCCAACGGGGCGCGCTAATGATGGCAACCAAGTCAATCATCAGCGCACCCCTTTGGGGTGCCGGTGTACTTCCGCTTTTATACCCCGGGCTGCGCTTCGCTTGCCCGGGGGTTATCATCAATATGCCCCGTTGGGGCATTTTCAATTCACAATGCATTATGCATTGTGAATTGTGCATAATTACCATCCGGATGGCAATTATGCATTATGCATAATGCATTATGCATTGTCCATTGAGCATTGTGCATTAAAACTATTGTGGCACGGAATTTGTTGTGTAATAAAAAAGAAACAAATCAATGCCACTATGAATTTCAACAATTTTACCATCAAGAGCCAGGAGGCGATACAAAAGGCTGTCGAGCTTACGCGCTCGGCGGGGCAGCAGGCCATCGAGCCGGTGCACCTGCTCAAGGCTGTTATAGAGGAGGGTGACTCGCTTGTGAAGTTCATCTTCCAGAAGACGGGGGCAGACATGGCCACCGTGACCCGCCGCGTCGACCGCGAGATAGAGACGTTGCCGAGGGTGAGCGGCGGCGAGCCGTACCTGAGCCGCGAGAGCAACGATGTGCTGCAGAAGGCATTGGACATCGCCAAGAAGCAGGGTGACGAGTACGTCACCTTGGAGGCGCTTCTGCAGGCCATCTTCGCGGTGAAGTCGCCGGCGTCGACCATTCTGAAGGACGCGGGCCTGACGGAGCACCTTATCGAGGCTGCCGTCGCGGAGCTGCGCAAGGGCAAGAAGGCGACGGACCAGTCAGCCGAAGAGACTTACAATGCCCTCTCAAAGTACGCGATAAACCTTAACGAGCGCGCCCGCAGCGGCAAGCTTGACCCGGTGATAGGCCGCGACGAGGAGATACGCCGCGTGCTGCAGATACTTAGCCGCCGCACCAAGAACAACCCCATGTTGGTGGGTGAGCCGGGCACCGGCAAGACGGCAATAGCCGAGGGACTTGCGCAGCGCATAGTCCGCGGTGACGTGCCGGAGAACCTGAAGGACAAGCAGATCTTCTCGCTCGACATGGGCGCGCTGGTTGCCGGCGCGAAGTACAAGGGTGAGTTTGAGGAGCGCCTGAAAGCGATAGTCAACGAAGTGACACAGAGCGACGGGGAGATTATCCTCTTCATCGACGAGATACACACGCTGGTCGGTGCCGGCAAGGGTGAGGGGGCGATGGACGCCGCCAACATCCTGAAGCCCGCATTGGCACGCGGCGAGCTGCGCAGCATCGGCGCGACTACTCTCGACGAGTTCCAGAAATATTTCGAGAAAGACAAGGCACTTGAGCGCCGTTTCCAGAAGGTGATGGTCGATGAACCCGACGAGGCATCCGCCATCGCCATACTCCGCGGCCTGAAGGAGCGCTACGAAAACCACCACAAGGTGCGCATTCGCGACGAGGCGATAGTGGCCGCCGTGCAGCTGTCGGTGCGCTACATCACCGACCGTTTCCTGCCCGACAAGGCCATCGACCTGGTCGACGAGGCGGCGTCGAAGCTGAAGCTCGAGATAGACTCCGTGCCGCAGGCGCTCGACGACATCACGCGCCAGATAGCGCAAAAGGAGATTGAGCGCGAGGCCATCAAGCGCGAGGGCGACAAGGCTAAGGTCAAGGAGATAGAGAAAGACCTGGCCGCCATGCGCGAGCAGGAGAAGGAGTACAAGGCCAAGTGGACTGCCGAGCGCGACCTGATCTCGAAGATACAGCAGAATAAGATAGACATCGAGCATCTCAACTTCGAGGCCGAGAAGGCGGAGCGCGACGGCGACTATTCGAAGGTTGCCGAGATACGCTACTCCAAGGTTCCCGGCAAGGAGAACGAGAACAAGCAGATACAGGAGCAGCTGAAGATGATGCAGGGCGAGAAGGCGCTGATCAAGGAGGAGGTCGACGCCGAAGACATCGCCGACGTGGTCAGCCGCTGGACGGGTATACCGGTCAACAAGATGGTGACCTCTGAGCGCGAGAAGCTGCTGCACCTGGAGAGCGAACTGCACCGCCGCGTCATAGGTCAGGAGGACGCCATCCGCGCCATCGCCGACGCCGTGCGCCGCAGCCGTGCGGGTCTCAACGATCCGCGGCGTCCCATCGGCTCGTTTATCTTCCTCGGCACCACCGGCGTGGGCAAGACGGAGCTTGCCAAGGCCTTGGCGGAGTATCTGTTTGACGACGACTCGATGATGACCCGCATCGACATGTCGGAGTATCAGGAGAAGCACTCCGTGAGTCGTCTGGTCGGCGCGCCTCCGGGATACGTGGGCTACGACGAGGGCGGCCAGCTGACGGAGGCCGTAAGGCGCAAGCCGTACTCCGTGGTGCTCTTCGACGAGATAGAGAAGGCACACCCCGACGTGTTCAACATACTGCTGCAGGTGCTTGACGACGGACACCTGACCGACAACAAGGGGCGTCTGGTGAACTTCAAGAACACCATCATCATCATGACCTCTAACATGGGCTCGCAGCTCATCCGTGACAACTTCTCGAAGATGACGGAGGAGAACCGCGCCGAGACCGTCGACACGACCAAGACGGCCGTGCTGGAGATGCTCAAGCAGACGATACGCCCCGAGTTCCTCAACCGCATCGACGAGATCATAATGTTCACGCCGCTCAACCGTGCCGAGATCGAGGAGATCGTGGGGCTGCAGGTTGCCGGCGTGAAGAAGCAGCTCTCGGCCAACGGTATCGAGCTTGAGGTCAAGCCGAAGGCTGTGGCCTGGCTTGCCGACGAGGGATATGACCCGGAGTTTGGCGCCCGACCGGTCAAGCGCGTCATCCAGCGCGAGCTGCTCAACCGCCTGTCGAAGGACATCCTGGCAGGCACCGTCGACCGCTCGCACCCGATAGTCATCGATGCCACGGACGACGGCCTTACCTTCGTCAATGCATAAGCTTGCCCGGCCCACCCCAAACCCCTCCCCAAGGGGAGGGGCTTCTATGTTGGTGGTCAAATAAAGTATAGGCCCTATAAGTCTTATAAGACTTATAGGGCCTATATGAGTTTGGAAGCCCCTCCCCTTGGGGAGGGGTTTGGGGTGGGCCAATTACATGGGGCCGTCGGCGTTGGTGGCGGCCTCGGCGTTGTCGCGGACGATGTTGGGCTTCTCCAGGCCGTAGTGCTTGCGGCGGTCTTCAACCTTGAGCATGATGGTGAAGAAGAGGGCGAGGATGCCGAAAGATGAGAAGATAATCATGGGCACGGTGTAGCCGCCGGTGGCCTGGAGCACGTAGCCGATGAGCATGGGCACGAAGCACAGGCCTATGTTCTGTATCCAGAAAATCAGGCAGTAGGCCGAGCCGAGAATCTTCTCGTCGATAATCTTTGGCACGGAGGGCCACAGGGCTGCGGGCACGAGCGAGAAGCTGACGCCGAGGACGGCGATGAGCACTATTGCGAGCCACTTCGACGGGAATGCGGGCAGCAGGAATGCGAAGCTCAGGTGGCAGACCACCATGATGATGGCGCCGAGGAAGAGCATGGTCGCGCCTTTGCCGACGGTGTCAAGGAAGGCTCCGAGGAACGGCGTCAGCACCAGCGCGAGGATGGGGAAGAAGCTGAAGAGGCCGGCGCCTACCTCTGCGTCGACGCCGAGGGTGACTTGCAGGTAGTTGGTGGCATAGCGCTGGAAGGGGAAGATGGCGGAGTAGTAGAGCACGCAGAGCATGGCCACGATCCAGAACATCTTGCTGGAGAATATCTTGCCGAGGTCGGAGAGGTGGAACTCGTCCTCCGACGCCCCGTCGCCCGCGGCCATGCCTTTTTGCTCGAGCTGGAGGTCGAAGCGGCGATCCATCACGGAGAATACGCAGAAGTTTATCAGGCCGATGAGCAGCAGGACGGTGCAGAATGCCACGGGGGCGAAGACTGTCATGTCAAACTTGGCGGCAATGAGGGGCGAGAGCCACATGACGGCGAAGACGCCCAGGCGCGCGATTGCCATCTCGATGCCCATTGCGAGGGCCATCTCCTTGCCTTTGAACCACTTGGCGATGGCCTTGGAGACGGTTGTTCCGGCCATCTCGCATCCGCAGCCGAAGATCATGAAGCCGAGGGCTGCCAGCTTGGCGGACGCGGGCATGGCCGTCCACCACGAGCCGAGCCAGCCGGCAAGCGCCGTGTCCTGGAACCACGAGCTGACGGCATACATCTTGATTGCGGCGCCGATCACCATCAGCGAGGCCGACAGTATGCCGGTGAATCGGGTGCCCATCTTGTCGAGGATGATGCCGGCGATGATGAGGAAGCCGCAGACGTTGAGGATGTACTCCGAGGCGGCGTAGGTGCCGAAAGCGCCGCTCGACCAGTGGAGCTCGCCCTCGACGAGCGACATCAGCGGCGACATCACGTCGACGAACATATAGGCGAAGAACATCATGGAGGCGATGAGTATCAGCGCCGTCCAGCGTGCCAACGCGCTGTCGTTCATTAGTTTCTGTACTTTTTGTATTTTTTGAGTCATAATGTGATATTGATTTATTTGGGGCAAAGGTACGAATTAGTTTTCAGTTTTCAGTTTTCAGTTTTTAGTTTTTCGAGATTTTCGAGGGTTATCGATTATCTGTCGAGAGGGAGTCGATGTATTTGTGGAGGCGGCGGTAGAAGGGGTGTCGGCAGAGGGTGTCGGTGTTGCCGAGGATGACGAGCTTGCAGCGGGCGCGTGTGATGGCGACGTTCATGCGGCGCAGGTCGGCGAGGAAACCGATTTGGTGGTATTCGTTTGCGCGGACGAGGCTGATGAAGATGACGTCACGCTCGCGTCCCTGGAAGCCGTCGACGGTGTTGACGCTGATGGAGGCGCGTATGGGCTTGAGTGTGGCGTCGTTGCCGATGAGCGAGCGAAGGAACTGCACCTGTGCGCGATAGGGTGAGATGACGCCGATGTCGATGCCCTCCTGCTTTATCCGCTCGACACCGATGCGATGGACGTAGGCACGGAGCGTTTCCAATAACAGACGCCCCTCCTCGCGGTTGATGCGGCCATGATTGGCGCCGGTCTCGGCCTCGGGGGCGGATAGGTCGGCGGTGTCGATCCACGTTATCGGGGCATCGCACTGCAGCAGCGTGCGCTCGGCCACCTCCGGGGCGGCTGTGAGTATGCCATGGTAGAACTCTTGCGATGAGAATTGCATAATCTCCGTATGCATGCGGTATTGCACCGTTAGCAGCGTCACAGCGTCGGGCTGGCGCTCGGCGATGGTCTGCATGAGGGTGTGTGCAAGCCCCTCGCGCATGGCCTCGTAGCATTTCACGGTCGGTGGTAGCTGGCAGTGGTCGCCGGCGAAGATTACGCGGTCGGCGCGGGTGATTGGTATCCAGCAGGCAGCCTCGAGGGCCTGGGCGGCCTCGTCGATGAACAGCGTGACGCCGCGGAGGCTGTCGAGCAGGCGGTGTGTGCTGCTCACGAGCGTGGAGGCCACCACGTGCGCCTGCTGCAGTATGTCGGCGTTGATGCGGCACTCCAGTTCGGTGGCGCGCTCGCGGAGCTTGTCGAGGCGGCGGGACGCGAGTGCGCGGCCCCGCTCCTTGCGCGACGAGCGCAACTTTCTTATTTCCTTGCGTATGGCCCACAGCTCGGGGTAGGCGGGATGGTCGGAGAAGCGGTGCTCGTAGGTGTGGCTGAGCATCTTGTCGTCGACGCGCACGGGGTTGCCGATGCGCAGCACGTGCAGTCCGCGGGCGTCGAGCTGCTCGCATATCCAGTCGACTGCGGCGTTGCTCTGTGCACAGACCATCACCTGCGGCTCGCGGCGCAGGGTCTCGTCGATGGCCTCGACGAGGGTGGTCGTTTTCCCCGTGCCGGGAGGGCCGTGGACCACGGCCACGTCGCGGGCGCAAAGCACTTGTCCGACAGCCGTTTGCTGCGACGGGTTGAGCCACGGCATGCTCACCGGCTCCTGCTCGCGGAAGCGCGCCGGCGCCTTGCCCAACAGCGTCTCGCGCAGTTGCGCCAAGCGGCAGTCCGTGGCACGGCTTACGCGGTCGAGGGCGTCAAACATGGCGTCGTAGCTCGTCTGGTCGAACGCGAGCTGAACGCCCAACTTCCCCTCCGCCTGCATGACAGCGGTGGCGGCGCCGTCTGTCGGCATTGCCACGGCCATGCGGTTGCCGTCGGCGAAACTGACAGTGGCCGTGAAGTTAAGCCACTTGACCGAGCCGTCGGCGCCGACGGTGAAGAAGCTGACGGGGCGCCCGTATTCAAACGCGTGCTCCTCCTCCGCCTCCTCCTCGGCGCGGAACACCTCTATTATAAGCTGATTGAGCGAGTTGTGATAGCGGCGTCCCGTGGCGAGGGGCCACCAGGCATTGCCCTTGGCTTTCATGCGCTCGACGCCCACCTGCTCGGTGTGGCGCCGAAACTCCTCGCGCTCATGCAGATACTCCATCTGCAGAAGTCGTCGGTGGCGCTCGAGGTGCCGCTGTGTCGATTCTGTCTCCCCGCTCATAGACGCCCTTGGTCTGAATAACTGTAATAGCCTGATGTGCCGACTATTATGTGGTCTAAGACACGTATGTCGACGCTCTTGGCCGCGCCCTTGATGCGAGAGGTGAGGGTGTCGTCCTCCAGGCTCGGCCTCACGTTGCCCGAGGGATGATTGTGGGCGAGGATGATGGCGTCGGCGAGGGAGTCGATGGCGCGCTTTAGCAATATCTTTATGTCGACGACGGTAGCTGCGGTGCCACCGGTTGATATTGTTTCACAGTTCTTTACATTGTTTGCTCGGTCGAGGCAGACAATCATGAACTCCTCGTGGTCAAGACCCTCCAGAGAAGATTTAATGTGCTCATAAACAGATTGCGAGTCGGTAATCTGCACCTTGTCTTTGGGTTTGTCGGTGGCGCATCGGCGCCCCAACTCGATGGCTGCGGCGAGTTGGACCGCCCTTGCGGGTCCGACGCCCTTGTACTTGCGGCACATCTCCTTGATGGTCAGCTTGGAAAGCTCTTCGGGTCGGTTTTGGCAGTCGCGGAGAATCTCCCGGCTGAGGTCAATGACCGACTTACCGGGTATTCCTGAACCTAACGCAATGGCTATCAGCTCGGTAATGGTGAGCTTGCGCACGCCGAGCCGCATGGCCTTTTCGCGGGGCTTGTCGTCGTCGGCCAGGTCGGCGATGCGCGGCGAGGTGGGTGTATAGGGCTTACTTTCCACGGCGCATCTCTATCTCTTCGTTGACGTCGCGGCCGCGGCGCAGCACTATCTTCTGCACGTAAGCCTTGATGAACCCGCAGCCGTAACCGCCCAACTGAATGACTGCTGCTGGGACGGCCTTGATTGCGATTACCGCAGAGCGGGTTGCCAGGAGCGCGGAGATGAATATGGCCAGCAGGTAGACAATCAATGGAACTATCCACCACCACGACACTACCACGGCCAATGTCAAGAGTGTCAGGCCGATAACTACGGCTATAGCGGGCAGGGCGTGTACTGCCTTGAGGCTGTCGGGGTACAGCAGCTTCAGCGTGATGCGCGACATGCCGAAGACGTAGACCTGGCGCCAGAACTTGCGGAAGTCGATGCGGCGCTTGTGGTATACGGGCGCCTCGTGGTAGAGGCCTATGGTGAATCCGGCCCGACGTATGCGGGTGCTCATGTCGATGTCCTCTGAAAACATCTCGCGGAAACCGCCAACCTTCTCATAGACAGCGCGCGAGAAGCCCATGTTGAACGTGCGCGGCACGAACTTCTCGAGGCTGACCTTGCCGCCGCGGATGCCGCCGGTGGTGAGGAAAGAGGTCATGGTGTGGTTGATGGCCTTCTGGGTGGTGGTGAACGACGAGTGGGCAGCGTCGGGTCCGCCGAAACAGTCCAACGGACGCTCTTTCAGTAGCTTGGATAGCGTCTCGAAATATGTGGGGGGAATGACACAGTCGCTGTCGAAGAAGACGAAATAGTCGCCCTCTGCTCGCTCCATGCCGTGGTTGCGGGCGATAGAGCGGCCCTCGTTGTCCTTGTAGAAGTATTTGACGTTCAGGTCATTGGCGGCGTACTCCTCGGCGACCTCGCGGCATGGCTCCGTCGAGCCGTCCTCGACGAGCACCACCTCGAAGCACTTGTCTGTCTGAGCCTGGAGGCTCTTCAGCAGGTCGTGCACCTCGTCGATGCGGTTATATACTGGAACTATAATAGAAAACAACATGGGTTCAAATGGTTAGGACATGCGGGAGCGGAAGTCGTCGTAGGTGAAGCGCCGGAGGAGCGTGTTGTTGCCTTTGGCGTCGCAGAGCACGATGTCGGGGTGCTGGAGTCCGTTGAACATCGTGGTTTTCACCGTGGTATAGTGGTTCATGTCTTCGAGTGTGAGACGATCGCCGGGAGTGAGCGGACGCGGGAAATACCAGGGTCCGCAGAAGTCGCCGCTCAGGCATGAGTTGCCGCCAAGGCGGTAGGGGAGGGCTCCGGGGGTGCCTTCCGGCACGCTCTCGGTGACAATGGGTCGGTATGGCATCTCGAGGGTGTCGGGCGCATGACAGGCAAAGGAGGCGTCGATGATGGCTGTGCGTATGCCTTGGTTCTCAACCACGTCTACCACGCTTACTATCAGGTCGCCGGTGCGCCAGGTGAAGGCGCTTCCCGGTTCCAATATCACCTCCACGCCGGGGTGGCGGCGCCCGAAGTCCTTAAGAATTTTTATCAGCCCGTTGACGTCATATCCTTCGCGCGTCATGAGGTGCCCTCCGCCCATATTGACCCACTTCACTTGGTCGATGAGCGGTCCGAACTGCTCCTCAAAAGCCCCGAGAACTTTCTGCAAATCAGCGGCATCGCTCTCACAAAGGGCGTGGAAGTGCAGCCCCTCGATGCCTTCGGGGAGCTTGCCGCCAAGGACGTCGGCCGTGACGCCGAAACGTGAGCCGGGGAGCGCGGGGTTGTATATATCCGTCTCGATGACAGAGCATTGGGGGTTGACGCGGAGGCCCGGGCTGACGGTATGCATCAGCGGATGGTCCTTGAAACGGAGATATTGTGCGGGGGAGTTGAAGGTGATGTGTGACGAGCGGTGTAGAAACTCGCCGATGGTGGCGTCGGTGTACGCCGGGCAGTAGCTGTGGGCGTTACCGCCCAGCTCGTCGCAGCCGAGGCGCAGCTCGTTGAGAGAGCTGGCGGTGAAGTTGCGGCAGTATTCGCGTACTATGTGGAAGGTCTTCCAGACGGCGTTGGCCTTGAATGCCATGATGATGTCGACCCCGGCCTCCCGCTTTACACGGTCTATCAGCTGCAGGTTTCGGCGCAGACGCTCCTCGTAGACTATATAATAAGGTGTCTCAAGCATAGTCAGAGTATGTTGAACCGGGCAAATTTGAGCATGAGGGTGTGGGACCCGGAGTTGTCGAAGTTTACAGTTATGCGAGCGTCGGGCTGTGTGGTGTCGATTTTGACTATCTCGCCCTCGCCGAAGCGGTCGTGGGCGATGCGCATGCCCGGGCGCAGCTCGCGGGCGTCGTGAGTCTTGGCCCCGCTCTTGGTCATGGGAGAGGGTGATGGCGACGAGCTGCCGCCGAACGAGCGCAGGACGGTGGTATGGCGGCTGCCGGAGCGGCCGGTGCCGCGGCTGAGCCAGCCATCGGGACGCATGGCGTCGGACCGGTGGGTGAATGGGTCGTAGACGCCCTCGCGGGCGGTGTCAGAGCCGGTGAAGCGCTGCAGGTAGGCTCCGTCGATGTCGCGCAGGAATGGTGAGGGGACACAGCTCATTGTCTGGCCGTTGCGGAATCGGCTGCGCGCGTAGCTGAGCATGCAGAAGCGCTTGGCGCGGGTGATGGCCACGTATAGCAGGCGCCGCTCCTCCTCCACCTCCTCGGGCGACTCCTTGCTCATGGCCGATGGGAAGAGGTCGTCTTCGACGCCCACCACTATAATGTTGCCGAACTCGAGACCCTTTGCCGCGTGCACGGTCATCATGGTCACGCGTTCCTGCGGCCCTTCGCCGTCCTTCTCATCCTGGTCGGTGGCCAGGGAGACGAGTGTCATGAAGTCGGTGAGCGACACCTCGTGCTCGCGCCCCTCCTCGAGGGCCTGCTCTACAAACTCGGTGGCGCCGGCGATGAGCTGCTCGAGGTTCTCGCGCTTGCTGATGCTCTCGGGGGTGCGGTCGGAGATGAGCTCGCGTATCATGCCGGTGTCGTTCATTATCTTCTTGGCCATCTCGGCGGCGTTGGCGCCGGAGATGTTTGCGCGGTTGAAGCCCTCGATGACAGTGCGAAACATGTTGAGCTTGCCCACGGTGCCTCGGTTCAGCGACAGGTCGTATTGGTCGAGGTGGGTGAGCACGTCCCAAAGGCTAACGCCGGAGGTGAAGGCAGCGGCCGAGAGCTTGCCGACGGTGGTGTCGCCAATGCCGCGCTTGGGGTAGTTGATGACCCGCCGCAGCGACTCGTCATCGTCGGAGTTGATGGCGAGGCGGAAGTATGCGACGGCGTCTTTGATCTCCTTTCGCTGGTAGAATGACAGGCCGCCGTATATGCGGTAGGGTATGTTGCGCTTGCGCAGCGACTCTTCGAGAATTCGGCTCTGGGCGTTTGTGCGGTAGAGGATGGCGAAGTCCTCGTAGCTGTCGGCGGTCTGCAGCTTCTGCTGCATGATGCGGTTTGCGACGAGGGAGGCTTCCTCGAAGTCGCTGTAGGCGGAGGCCACCTCAATCTTGCTGCCGCGTTCGGCGGTGGAGAATACGTTCTTGCGTATCTGGTGGCGGTTTTTGTCGATGAGTGAGTTTGCGGCGTCGACTATGTTTTGCGTAGAGCGGTAGTTTTGCTCGAGCTTGAAGATGCGCAGGCCGGGGTAAACCTTCTCGAGGGTGAGAATGTTGTTGATGTTTGCGCCGCGGAACGAGTATATGCTCTGCGCGTCGTCGCCCACCACGCACAGCTTGCCCCCCTCGCGCGTGAGCTGCTTGATGATGGCGTGCTGGGCGAAGTTGGTGTCCTGGTACTCGTCGACGAGTATGTATCTGAAGCGCTCTTGATAGTGACGGAGCACGTCAGGGTTGTCGCGCAGAAGCACGTTGGTGAAGTACAGCAGGTCGTCGAAGTCCATCGCGTTGGCGGCACGCAGTCGCTTGCAGTAGAGGTCGTAGACGAGATACAGCTGCGGGCGGCGCGAGCGGAGGTCGGCGGCCTGCAGGTCTTTGTTTCGCGCGTAAGCCTCGGGAGAGATGAGGGCGTTCTTGGCCCAGGAGATGGCGGAGTGGACTGTGGCGGGCTTGTATTGCTTCTCGTCGAGGTCGAGGTCGCGCAGTATGCTTTTGAGCAGCGCGCGCGAGTCGGCGGTGTCGTAGATGGTGTAGTCGCGAGAGTAGCCGATGCGGTCGGCGTGCTGGCGGAGTATGCGGGCGAATATGGAGTGGAAGGTGCCCATCCACAGCTGGCGGGCGCTGCGCACGTCTATGGTGTCTTCGATGCGCTGGCGCATCTCGCGGGCGGCCTTGTTGGTGAAGGTGAGGGCGAGTATTCGCCACGGCTCGTAGCCGTGGGCGAGCAGGTGGACTATCTTGTAAGTGAGCACGCGCGTCTTGCCGGAGCCTGCTCCGGCGATGACCAGCTGCGGGCCGTCGCAATATAGCACCGCGTCGCGCTGCTGGGGGTTAAGATGCTCGAGATAGTTCTCCACTGATTAGTAGTCGTATTCGAGGACGAAATCGTCGACGTAGAGCACCGAGCCGTCGCCGCCGGTGAAGTAGTCTCCGTATTTCGAGGCGGAGGCCACCACGACGATGTACTTGGGCTTGCGGTTGGTGGCCACATACTTCAGCTCGATGGTGAAGGGGGTGTACTCGGTGACGTCATAGCCGTAGTTGAGCGCTCCGTAAGCGACCACCTCGGGTCCGTTGGGGTCGAAGACACGGCGGTTGCTCGGGTTGGTGCGTATCTCGTAAGGCTCGTCGCAATCAAGAAGTGCTATCCAGATGGCGGCTGTGTCAGGGCGGTCCTTCCAGTCGGTAAAGCCGGTGGTGGTGCTGCTGATGGGCGCCGAGTGATATTTCATGTAGCCCTTGAGATACGTGGGGCGGAGTGTGAACTCCTGGCCGAAGGCGAGGACACCGTTGGTGCCGTCGGTGCGCACATACTTGCCGATGAAGAGGTTGCCTGCGGCGAGCTTGCCGATGACGCCGATGCCGACGAACTTGGTCTGGAGCATTGCCGCGCGGCCGCTGCCGGATGAGGTGTCGGTGGTGGGAACCGAGTTGCTGGAACCGAGTGTGGTTGCACCCTTGTTGCCGGTGTCCCAATAGGGTGTGCCCCCCTCGGCCCACGGGCACCAAACCTTGCCGTCGAGCCACCAATTGTCCATCGAGCCGTTAGGCAGCTCGGCAATGCTCTCGGTGGTGAAAGGTATCTCGGCGCCGTAGTCCTCGTCGCTGTATGCGCGGGCCACGTAGTCGGTCTCGGGGAGCAGGTGTATCAGGCGTGCCGTGAAGCTGCCGCCGTCGTGGGTGACCCAGTCGGATGGCACGCGCGTCCAGGTGTCGTCGGAGGCGAGGCGGTATTCAAAGCCGTTGTCTTTGCCCACCTCGGCCTCGCCGTAGAGCCAGGCGACGTTGGTCCAGGCGTCGACGCGCGAGGTGGTGACTGCGGCGTCGGTGGTGGTGACGTAGATGGTCCAGACGGTCTCGCGGCCATAGTCGGTGACGGTTACCTCCACCGGGTGGGAGAAGTCGGCGATCCGACCGTTGAGGTCAGGGGTCATGGTTGACTCGGTGGAGCCTAACTTGATGGACTGCACCTGCAGCTTGGTCAGGTCGCACCCCTCGGCCACGTATGCCACCACGCGGTGGGCCGGGACGTCGATGACGGAAGCGCCGACCTGGCTTGCTACGGTGAAATACCTTTCGATGGTCTGGGAGGCGCTTATGGTCCAGGTGTATGTCTGGTACAGCTCTAGGTCAACGTCAAGCGAGCTTGACAGGTTGAGGGTGCCTGCCAGGGCCAGGGAGTCGGCGAGGTAGCCGGGGGAGATGGCAAAGGAGTCGACGCGCACGTTATAGATGTCGGCGCCCTCGCCGAGGAACACTGTTACGGTGCGGTTTATGGTGTCGATGTTGGCCGCCTGCGTCTGTCCCTCGACCACGAAGGCGGTGAAGTTGGGCTGGATGCGCGGGTAGGGTATGTCGTTTTTGATGCACCCGACCAGCAGCAGCGTGGCGGCAATGCCGAGGATATGCTTAAATGTTGACACTGACTCCGAATTTGATGTTAAACAGGTTAAACTTGAAGTTTGCGCCGGAACTGAATCGCGAGCCCTCCTCTACGTCGTTGGTCTTCTGGCGGTCTTTGCTGAGGTGGAAGCCGAAGACGCCAAACGACACGTTAAAGCTCACAAAGTCCATGATATACATGCACAGGCCGGGGCTGAAGTTGAGCGCGGCTCCGGTGCTGACTGTACGGGTGTCACGCATCTCGCCGTCGTAGAGGCGCTTGAATCGTGACGAGCCGCTTGTGAACGACAGCTCCACCTCGTTGAAGAGGCCGAAGCGCTTCATGTGGCTCAGGCCGATATAGTTGCGGTAAAACACTGACAGCCCGTAGGAAGTGGAGTAATAGCTGACATCGCGGACGTCGAAGTTGATGTCGTCGTCGAAGTCAAAGGCCATGCGCGCCAGGTCGGCCTCTGCGCGCTGGTAGTTGAAGCGCACGCCCAGCGACTGGTTGTTGCGTACGAAGTATGACACGGCGGGGGCAAGTGAGTATACTTTTACCTTGAAGTCAAGATCGGTAAGTATGTCGAGCAGCTCCACATCGTCGGCATCATACTCGCCGTATGCCGCCGTCAACCCGAAGGCCCACTGGCCTTTGGGGATGAAGAGATAGTTGTACAGCCCGCGGTCATAGCGGCCTATGTAATAGTTGGGCATGATGACGGCTGCGGTGTCGCCGTCTATCACAACCTTGGTGATGCGGTCGCCGCCGATGGTGTCGCGACTGATTATTGGACGTCGCCCTTTGTTGTCGAGGGTCAGGCTGTCGGGGCTCACCACCACGTAGGCCCTCTCCCCCGGCTCGGCCCATGCGCCGACAGTGGCGGCCAGGGCGATGATAAGGAATAGTATTCGCTTCATAGTGATGAGTTTACAGGTAGAAGGCAACTCCGAAGGAGATGCTGAATAGGTTGACTTTGAAGTTGGCCTGCTTCGACTTGCGATGGGCTATGTATATCTGGTCGGTCATCGAGCGGGTATAAGTGTAGTCGAAGCCGAGCACGCCTACAGAGACCTCGATGGCGGAGTAGTTGTTGAGAAACATGATCATGCCGGGGGTGAGGCCTATGCCAAGCTGGAAGTTGCGGTCGTAGGTGCCTGTCAGGTCGTCGCCGGTGCCGCTGATGAGCTTCGACTGGCCGCCGCCAAGCTTGAGCTGCACCTCGTTGAAGAATCCGAAGCGCATGCTGTTGCCCAGCGAGATGTAGTTTCGGAAAGCTGCCACGCCGTAGAAGGTCTGGCCGATGGAGTAGAGGTGGTCGACGTCGTAGTCAGTGTCGCTGGCGAGTATGACGTCGGCGGAGTCCATGCGTGTGCGCGAGCGCTTGTAACCGAGCTTGGCGCCCACGGCGAGATTGTCGGCGAAGGCATAATATACCATCGGACTGACGTTGAACGAATAGGTGTCGCCGTTGATGTCCTCTACGATGAAGAATTGATAGTCTTTTTGATCAGACTGCGTGTAACTCACGTTTACGCCGCCGATCCACTGCCCCTTTGGCACGAACTTCACTTGCTCGAGCCCTCGGCGGAACGGCTCCTGGGCCGTCGACGCCACGGCTGTGGCAAGCAGTGCGATGAGCAGTGTCAGTAGTCGGTGTCTCATTATAAGTAGTTGATATATTTCCGTTTAGTAGGCAAAGGAGAGGTTGTCGACGAGCAGTCGGTTGCCGGTGCTTGTGGCCGTGGAGGCCACCGGGGTAGTCTGCACGTTGGCCGTCTCGTAAGCGATGGTGCCGATGTGCTCTGAAGCGGAGAGTATGACGCAAATCTTGGTGGCCTTGACGCCGAAAAGGTCGTATGTCAGCGGCACTGAGAATGATGAGAAGTCAGGGTTGATGCCGAGCTGCACGTGCGACTCGGCGATGAGCGTCTCCACGCCGTCGACTTCGCCCCAGACCTTCACCTGCACCATTCCCCGCTCGGTATTGGCCACGGGGCCGGGAAGGTATTTGTAGTAGCCGTTCAGGCTGGTGGGGCGCGAGCCGAAGCTGATGCCCTCCTTGATGGTCTCCTCGCCGGTGGCGGCGTCGAAGCTGTAGCTTCCGAGCCAGGCACGGCCGGCAGCGCGGTGGGCTATCTCGGGGATGTTGGGATTGTAGCGCAGGTAAGGCGTGCCCTGCTGCGTGTAGTCGGGGATGGCGGGGCCGTCGATGTCCCAGGCCACGTTGACCAGCTCGATGCTGAAGCCCCCCTGCTGTGCATCCTTGCTGGTCATGACTGACGGCTGCATGTACCACGTGTTGTGGCGCCTGGCCTTGGTGCAGAAGGTCTTGGAGTTGATGTGCGCCCAGTCTTTGGGCACGTCCACGTCGTAGCTGGTGCGGTTCTGCTGGTTGTAGATGTCGACGATGGTCTGTGAGTAGCGGCCGCCCGAGAGGAGGTCCTTGTATTCTATGCAGTCTTTGATTTCTTCGAAGTCAGGGTTCTTGAGCTGCGCGGCGCTCTCTGTAGTGATGCGCACGGCCTCGGTATAGTCGGCGTCGGATGTGGGGTTGCGAAACATTGTGGCGCGCAGCTTGTAGGTGGACGACGGTGTCAGGCCCACTACGTCGATGTATCCGTTGACGGTGTCGCGGCTCATGACCGTCACGCGTGTCGTGCCCGAGTAAATGTCGGCTTTGGCAGTAATGAGGCCGCGCAGCGAAGACTTCTCATCCGCCATGTCTATGCGTATACGGGCGGCGCTTGCGAAGGCGTCGACCGAAATGCCGAACTGCGGTGCGTAGCGGGTGACAGTAAGGGTGGCCTTGAGGCGGCCGCAGTAATACACGCGCGCCAGCACTGAAGTCGTGCCGTCGGGCAGCGCGAAGGTCACGCGCCAGGTGTTGTCATCCTGCCGGAGTATCCGGGTTATAGTGGTTTGGCTCCAGCGCCCGTTGTTGTCCACCACGTCGATGCGCAGGTTTGCGTCAAGGTCGGTAGCGTCGGTCCGGATGGTAGCCGTGGCATAGTTTATGCCGGTCATGGCGGGGTCGCAGCTGAGCACGGTCAGCTCGGCGTCTGTGGTGACAAGTTGCAGGGTGACCGGCTCGTTGACACGTCCGGCGGCGTCGCGGGCAACGATAGTGAACGATGACTCCGCCTGCCCGTAGCTGTATGCAATGCGGCTGAGGGTCCCGCTGATGTTGATGCGGTTGCCGGTGATTACTGTGCCAAACTCCTCAGCCATAGCCAGCCCCTCGGGGGTCATGACGTCCACCTCCGTGTCTAAGCCTTGTGAAAGGAGCGACGGGGAGGCAGCAGACAGGACAATAGACAGTATGTCAGAGCCTTGCACTTCAAACCCTATTTCTGTCGACGGGTCGCCGCCCTCCACCATCACCATCGGCGTGCCCGGAGTGAAGCCGACAGGGGTAACCACAGGGGGCGTGCCGTTGAGCAGGGCGTCGTCGAGGGTGATGTCGATGCTCTCGCGCACCTCGGGGTTAAATGAAAGGTGAAGCGTGGGCACATCGCTGTCTACCCTCACATTTATAATATAATGTGTGGCTGCTGCCGCATTGGAGAGGGTGCCGGGATTGAGTGTCACGCTCCGTCCGTCGGCCATTTTGACAGTAGCGAGAATAGTGATGTCGCCGGGGTACAGGAACAGCGGGCGCGTTTCGGACATGGGATATTCGATGAACTCGCCGGCGTTTGAGCTGTGCAATGTCAATGCGACAGAGACCACCGAGGCGTTGTCTATGGAGTAACTGGCCGAAATTATCGTGCTTGCTACCTTGGCGGTGACGGTCTCGTTCAAGACTGCGCCGTCGGTGACGGTCAGTTCGTGAGAGCCATAATAAATGGGTGAGTCAAACCCTTCGGTGATATCCGGTGAAAGTGCCGACAATGTATAGGTGCCGGTTTGGAGTGAGAGGGGGTCAGGCATCTCCGCTATGGATGCCCATGATGCGGAGTATTGCCCGGAAGCATCTGTGAGGCTGACGGTTAGTGACTCAGGAGCAGGGGCCTCAAACCCTAATTCGACAATGGTATTTGCGGCGGGTGAGCTGATAGAGCTGTCGACACAGACAGTCGCCTCCAGAGTGCCGGTGGAGGTGGTGAAATCTGTGTTGTCCTCGGTGCACGAGCATACTGCGAGGGCGCAAGCGGTGATGGCTAACAGCCTGAAAAACAGCTTGTGTAGTCGCATTTTCAGCGTTTTGCGGTAGTTTTTGACTTGTAAAGGTAGCCCTTTTTGTCGACACGCGTGGTATATCGACCGTAAAAATTTGTTAACACCGGGTGCCCCCCCTCCATTATTATCGGCGCCGGCGGAAGAACTCCCTAATCAGCTCCGCTGCCTCATCGGCAAGAACACCGCACGTCACTGTGGACTTGGGATGGAAGGGTGAGCGGGAGGTATAGACAGAGTAGCCGCGCTTGGGATCGGCGGCGCCGTAGACCACGCGCGAGAGCTGGCTCCAGCCGATGGCGCCCGCGCACATCACGCATGGCTCGACGGTGACATAGAGCGTGCACCCCGTAAGATATTTGCCGCCAAGGGTCTGCGTGGCAGCGGTGATGGCCTGTATCTCGGCATGGGCCGTTACGTCGTCGAGGCGCTCGGTGAGGTTGTGACCGCGGCCTATGACACGCCCGGAGGGGCTGACGACCACGGCTCCTATGGGTATCTCCTCACTGTCGAACGCCTGTCGGGCCTCAATTAGGGCCTGTCGCATATATCTCTCGTCGTCAGTCATATACTATTGCGATGCCATCGCTGTCTTTTCGATGTCGAATGTACGCAGCTCGTCGGCCAGCCAGGTGTTTGGGAAGATTTCGCTCGCTTCGTCGAGCAGTATCTGCTCATCTTTGTAGCGCTTTGAGAAATGGCCAAGAATCAGTGCTTTGACACCGGCCATTTTGGCAATCGTCGCCGCTTCGGCGGCTGTGGAATGGCCGCGCTTGCGGGCAATCTCTGCAAAGGAGGAGTCGTATGTGGCCTCATGGTAGATGACATCGACCCCTTCGACTGACTTGGCCACGCGCTTGTCGAACATGGTGTCGGAGCAGTAGGCGTAGCTCAACGGTGCCGGCGGGTCGGCAGTGAGCACCTTGTTGGGTATCACGCGGCCGTCGTCGCGCACGAAGTCGTTGCCCTGCTTGATCCCGGGGATGGCCTTGACGGGCACGCCGTGCACCTCGCCGACTTCGGGCAGATAGCGCAGCTCCCCGGGCTTCTCGCGGAAGAGGAAGCCGGTGCAGGGCACCCGGTGGTATAGCGGAAAGGTGTTTACCGTCAACGACTTGTCTTCGTAGATCACCTCTGAAGCGTAAGCGTCGAAGGGACGGAAGACTATCTCAAACGGCGTCTCCCGGCAGAAGAAGTCGAGGGTGGGGCGCAGCACGCTCACGCCCTCTTCGGTGGTGTGTATGGTGATGCGGCCACCTTTCTGGTGGAGGGCAAAGCTGGCGAGCATGCCGGGGAGGCCGAATACGTGGTCACCGTGGAGGTGGCTTATGAAGATGTCGGTCATGCGATTGAACTTCAGGCTCATCCGCCGGAGGTTGACCTGCGTGCCCTCGCCGCAGTCCACCATCATGATGCGCCCCCGCCGCTCGATTACCTGCGACGAGGGGCAGTGGCGTGCGGAGGGGGTCGCGGAGCCGCAGCCGAGAATATTTAGTTTGAAATCGCTCATTTTCGGTGCAAAGTTACACATTTGTGGCAATATTTTTGTAATTTTGCGCGTGAAATCAATAACCTGCGTCTCATGAAAACCAAACGCATTGTCACCCTGATAGCAGCCCTGCTGACCGTCACTGCCGCGCTGGCCGAGGAGCCCGGGCACGAACGCCCGTTTGTGGACTTCAGCCGTGCGGACAACTTCCTTGAACTACGGGCCTACGCCCTAGGCGGAGGCAGCACTGTCACGCAAAACTATATCTCGTGCTTCCCCCAGATTACCGAGCTCAACGTGTCGATGGGCACCGCCGCCGGTCTTGGCGCAGGCGCGCAGTTTGTGTTCACCGATTTCCTCTCGCTGGGCACCGAGCTTAATTTTTTGGTGAACGATTATTCCGTCGATCTGGCCATCATGGGCGCCAATATGAGTTCGGTCAGCTCGGTGTTCCTCAAAAATCGCTTCTATGCGCTTGATATACCGGTGTTTATGTCGGCGCGTTTCAACGTGAGCAACGGAGTGCGGTGGAATGTCGACGGTGGCATGTTTTATTCATACGGCCTTGGCGGTCACCAAAAGCAGCATATCTATGACTCACGCATCAACGACTTGGGCCAGCTTGTGATGCAGGTAGACCGCACCGAGACTGATTTCTATAACGACGCCGCGGCTTTTATCCATTCGTCAAAGCGCGGAGACATAGGTCTCCACCTTGCCACCGGCCTTACATTCGGGCGCCATCTGTTCATAGGGTTGCGCACGCAGATCGGTTTCAAGAACGTGGCCAAGACCGACGGCATCACGGTGCCCTCGGTGCATAATTTCAATGTGCTCGTGCAGGCAGGCTACAAATTCTGACAACTAACTCATTACCAAATATGCTTTTCAAAAGAACCATAATCCCCGCGCTGACGGCATTGATGCTGGCGCCCGTGTGTGCGCTCGCCCAGAAGTATGCCTACGACACCGTGCCCGGCGACCCGATGCACGTGAAGATGCACACGCTGCCCAACGGTATGCGCGTGTACATGAGCGTCAACACCGACAAGCCTCAGATACAGACTAACATAGCCGTGCGCGTGGGCAGCAAGAACGACCCGTCGGAAACCACGGGCCTGGCGCACTACTTCGAGCACCTGATGTTCAAGGGCACCCCGGAGTTTGGCACCTCCAACTACGAGGCGGAGAAGCCGCTGCTCGACGAGATAGAGCAGCTCTTTGAAGTGTACCGGCAGACCACCGACTCCACCGAGCGCGCGGCCATCTACCACCGCATAGACTCCATCAGCTACGAGGCCTCGCGCTACGCCATTCCCAACGAGTACGACAAGCTGATGAGCGCAATCGGCTCCTCCGGCTCTAACGCTTACACATCGTACGACCAGACGTGCTACGTGGAGTGCATCCCCTCCAACCGGCTCGAAACGTGGGCGCGGATACAGGCCGCCCGGTTCAAGAACCCCGTGCTCCGCGGGTTCCACACCGAGCTTGAGACGATCTACGAGGAGAAGAACATGTCGCTGACCGACGACCGCTGGAAGGCGCTGTTCAGCCTGCTGCAGACACTCTATCCCAACCATCCTTACGGCCAGCGCGACGTCTTAGGCACGCAGCAGCACCTCAAGAACCCCTCGATAACGAATATCAAGGCGTACCATAAGCAGTGGTATGTGCCTAACAACATGGCTATTGTGCTCAGCGGCGACTTCAATCCCGACGAGGCTCTCGACGTAATATACAAGTATTTCGGTGACATGACGCCCAACGAGGATTTGCCGACTCTTAGCTTCGAGCCTAACCCCGCGCTGACGTCGCCGCAGAAGTCGGAGGTGTACGGGCCGGAGTCGGAGGCCGTTTACCTGGCGTGGCGCCTTCCGGGAGCGTCTGACCGCGACATCGAGACGCTCAAGGTGGTCGACTACCTGCTCTGCAACGGCAACGCGGGCATGCTCGACCTGAACGTCAACCAGAAGCAGTTAGCCCTGGAGACCGCCTGCTACTATTACGATCTGGCCGATTACACCACCTTCTTCGCCTACGGCAAGCCGAAGGATGGCCAGACGCTCGACCAGGTGCGCGACCTCATATTGGGCCAGCTTAAGATGCTGCGCGACGGCGACTTCGACGAGGCCATGCTCCCCGCCATCATCAGCAACTTCAAGCTGCGCGAGCAGAAGCAGCTTGAGAGCAACGACGAACGTGTCGACGCGATGGTGGCTTCGTTTATCACCGGTGAGCCGTGGGCCGACGCGGTCACCGCCATCGACCGCCAGGAAAATTTGACCAAGGCTGACATCGTGGCCTTCGCTCGCAAGTATTTAGGCCCTGACAACTACGCCATTGCCTATAAACGGCAAGGTGAGGACACCACCATTGTCAAGATGCCCAAGCCGGCGCTGACACCGGTGATGACCAATCGCGACATGGCCTCGGGCTTCCTCAAGGATGTGCTCGCCGAAACTGTGGAGCCGATAGAGCCGCGGTTTGTGGACTTCGAGCGCGACCTGACCATACTCAATCCCGCGTCGCAGACCCCTGTGCTCTACAAGCAAAACACAACCAACGACCTGTTTACGCTCACCTACGTATTTGAGACGGGCACCAACGCCGACCGGCTTCTCGACACCGCCTCCGACTTCCTCGACCTGCTGGGCACACCCGACATGACGGCAGAGCAGATCAAGGCTCGCTTCTTCGAGTTGGCGTGCACATATAGCATTGTCCCGGGCGACCGCCGGTCGTACATCGTGCTGTCGGGCCTGTCGGAGAACATGCCGGAGGCCATGAAGCTGATGGAGAAGCTGATATACAACGCCGTGCCCGACGAGACGGCCTGGAACGACTATCGCCTTCGCCTTATGGCCGCCCGCGCCAACGCCAAGACCGAGCAGGGCGCCAACTTCAGCGCCTTGATGGAATACGGCATCTACGGGCCGGAGTATGTGGCCCTTACGCTCACCGACGATGAGCTTAACGCCATCGAGCCGGTAGAGCTTACCAACTCAACATACCGCCTGCTGACCTATCCGCACCGCATCATCTACTACGGCCCGATGGACCAGAAGTCGCTGCTCTCCGCGTTAAAGCGCAACCACCACACCCCCAGGCAGTTTGCAGCCCTGCCGGAGGCCAAGGACTTCCCGCCGAAGGAGACGAAGCAGACGGTCATATACCTCGCCCCGTACGACTCCAACCAGATTTACATGTATCTTTCGTCCAACAACGGTGAGCAGTTTGACACCGCCATGGAGCCGGCACGGCGCCTCTACAACGGCTACTTCGACGGGGACATGAGCTCGATAGTCTTCCAGGAGATGCGCGAGAGCCGCTCGCTGGCCTACTCCGCTTCCGCATGGTACAGCCAGCCGTCGCGCCTCGACCGCCCGTATACCTATAACGCTTTCATTGCCACGCAGAACGACAAGATGATGGACGCCATCACCGCCTTCAGCGACATCATCAACGACATGCCTGTCAGCCCGCAGGCGTTCGCCCTGACTAAGGAGGGGATGGACGCATCGCTGCGTACTTCGCGCACCATCAAAGACAATGTGGCATGGAGCTATATCGACGCGCAGGACCACGGACTCGACTATTCGCTCAGCGAGAAGATGTTTGAAGCACTTCCGGCAATGACGCTCGACGACGTGTGCGCCTTCCAGCGCGAGCATGTCAAGGGTCGCACCTACACATATATTATATTGGGCCGTCTTGAGGACTTGGATATGGATGCCCTGCAGCGCCTGGGCAAGGTCGTGATCCTCACCCCCGAGCAAACCTTCGGCTACTAACAGAGATGATTGGAATAATTGTGGCTATGGACAAGGAGCTGAGCCTCCTGACCCCGCATATCGCTGACAGACAGACCGGTGATGCTGACGGATTCACCTTCGTCACCGGCTGCATAGACGGGCGCGAGGTGGTGGTGGCCAAGTGCGGCATCGGCAAAGTGAACGCCGCCCTGGGTGCCTCGGCCATGCTGCGGCTCAACCGGCCCTCGCTCGTTATCAATACGGGCGTGGCCGGTGGCGCCTGTACGGATGTGCACGTGCTTGACGTGGTAGTAGGGGAGAGGGTGGCCTATCACGATGTGTGGTGCGGCCCGGGTACCGTTGTCGGCCAGGCTGACGGATGCCCGCGGTATTTCACGCCTCCGGCTGCGCTTCTTGAAACGGAGGCTTTGCGTCCGTCGGCAACACTTAAGCAGGGGCTCATCTGCTCAGGTGACATCTTCGTGGACAAGGGGGAGACGGTACGTCGGATTGCGGGAGATTTCCCGGAGGTGCTTGCCATTGACATGGAGTCGGCGGCGATTGCGCAGACGTGCCACTTGGCGGGTGTGCCGTTCCTTAGCCTGCGCGTTCTGTCAGACAACCCCGCGTCGTCGGAGGACAATATCTCGCAATATGAGAACTTCTGGGACGTCGCCCCACAACGCACCTTCGAGGTGCTGCTAAAGCTGATTAAAGAGATAAAGTGACAAAGATGGACAAGATACCGAGCTTTACGATAGACCATGAGCAGCTGCAGCGCGGCGTGTACGTGTCGCGGCGCGACGTTACGCCCGCGGGCGACGTGCTGACCACGCTTGACGTGCGCATGACGGAGCCAAACCGACAGCCTGCGCTGACGCCGGAGGCACTGCATGCGATGGAGCACCTTGTGGCGACTTATCTGCGCAACCATCCCGTGTGGGCGCCGCGCATAGTCTACTGGGGTCCCATGGGCTGCTGCACCGGCAATTACCTGATAGTGCAGGGTGAGGTGGAGAGTGCTGAGATAGTGCCCCTGCTTATCGAAGCCATGGAGTTTGTGGCTGCGTTTGAGGGCGACGTTCCAGGCGCCACCCCTCGCGACTGCGGCAATTACACGTTCATGGACCTCCCTGAGGCCCGACGCGTCGCGCGCCGATACCTCGAAGAGGTGCTGCTGAAAATCGCTCCCGAAAATTTGGCATACCCTTCGTGAAAAATCTCCGCCCCATTAAGGGTAAATATTACATTGCCAAATTAGTAGAGGAGGGCGAGCATGTCCACCAGGATTTCAAGTATGCCATCTCCGACGCCCGCAAGATAGCCCACAGTATCTCTGCTTTCGCCAACAACGACGGCGGACGACTGCTCATCGGAGTGAAGGACAACGGCATCATCGCCGGCGTGCGCACCGACGAAGACATCTACCTTGTCGAGCAGGCGGCAGGGATGCTGTGCATGCCCCCCCAGACGGTGGAATTCACCCCCTTCAAGTGCGACGGGGGCGCCATAGTCTACCGTGCCGAAATCTCCAAGGCCGCGACGCGCCCCGTGCGCTGCATCGCCGACAACCGTGGAACAGTCCGTGCATACTACCGTGTCGCTGACGAGAACATTCCCGTCACCCCTCTCATGGAGGAGGCGTGGGAGGCTGCATCGCGCCCCGTGTCGTTGACGGACTGCGACTACCTCGTGCTCCGCAATGTCAGCAAACAAGGCTCTGCTGTCGAGGAGATTGCCAAATCGCTACATCTCTCCACGGCATCTGTGAGAGCCTCCGTTGTTAACCTCTATGCAGCCGGTGTGGTGGACTTCGCGTACAGCGACGGCTCGTTTCGCATCATTCCAAAAGATTAGAACAAAGGCTTAAATTACCCGAAATTAGGTATTTTGGGTTTTGTGGTCTAGTCGTACCTTTGCATCAACAAAACCACATAGTCGTTTTAAGATAAGATGAGACCGCCGCCGAGTGAGACCGGCGGCAAAAAAAGCGGAAGCGCTGCGTGAGGCGCCTCCGCTTTTTGGATTCATTCGGCTAAAGGCGAAGCTCTGTCCGGAGGAACGGGGCGGTAGGAGAGGTGCCCGAGGCTATTTGCTCGGGGGTGCCTACGGCTACTATATGGCCGCCGGAGGAGCCGCCGCCCGGGCCCATGTCGATGACGTGGTCGGCGCTCTTGACTATGTCAAGGTTGTGCTCGATGACCACGACGGTGTTGCCCTTGTCTACAAGCCGGTTGAGGATGCCAAGCAGCGTCTTGATGTCGTCGAAATGTAGTCCTGTCGTCGGCTCGTCAAGTATGAAGAGGGTGCGTCCGGTGTCGCGGCGCGCCAGCTCGGTGGCGAGCTTCACGCGCTGGTTTTCGCCGCCCGAGAGGGTGGAGGAGGGCTGCCCGAGCTTGATGTATCCCAAGCCAATCTCGTTGAGCACGCGTATCTTGTTGTAGATGTTGGGGATGTCTTTGAAGAACTCGCAGGCGTCGGCGATGGTCATGTCGAGCACGTCGGCAATGCTCTTGCTCTTGAAGCGCACCTCGAGCGTCTCGCGGTTATAGCGCTTGCCGCCGCACACCTCGCAAGGCACCATGACGTCGGGCAGAAAGTTCATCTCGATGGTGCGGTAGCCGTTACCCGCACACGCCGGGCAGCGTCCGCCGTTGACGTTGAACGAGAACCGGCCAGGCTTGTAGCCGCGTATCTTGGCTTCCGGGAGGCTGACGAAGAGGTTGCGGATGTCGGTGAAGACGCCGGTGTAGGTTGCCGGGTTGGAGCGAGGCGACTTGCCCAGAGGCGACTGGTCGACGGTGACCACCTTGTCGATGTGCTCAATGCCGTCGAGCGAGGCGTAGGGGAGGGGTGCCTCGAGCGAGCGGTAGAAGTGCTGTGAAAGTATGGGCTGGAGCGTGCTCTTGACAAGCGACGACTTGCCGCTGCCGCTGACACCGGCCACCACGGTGAGCGTGCCCAGGGGCAGGTCGAGGGTCACGTCGCGGAGGTTGTTGCCCCGCGCGCCCTTGAGCACGATGTGCTTGCCGTTGCCCTCGCGGCGCTCGGTAGGGACGGGAATGCAGAGCGCGCCGTTGAGGTAGCGAGCTGTCAGAGTGTCGGTCTTTAGCATCTCCTCGGGGGTGCCCTGGAATACCACCTCGCCCCCCTGGCGGCCGGCGCGGGGACCGATGTCCACCACGTAGTCGGCCTCGAGCATGATGTCCTTGTCGTGCTCCACCACTATTATGGTGTTCTGGGCGTCGCGGAGTTGCTTGAGCGAGGCGATGAGCCGGTGGTTGTCGCGCTGGTGGAGACCGATTGAAGGCTCGTCGAGGATGTACAGCACGTTTACCAGCTCCGAGCCGATCTGCGTTGCCAGGCGTATGCGCTGGCTCTCACCGCCGCTGAGGGTGGCGGAGGCGCGGTCGAGTGACAGATAGTCGAGGCCCACGTCGACGAGAAATTTCAGGCGCGAGCGTATCTCCTTGAGTATCTCGGCGGCGATGACACGCTGCGTGGGCTGCAGACGCTCCTCCACTTCGCAGCTCCAGCGGTACATGTCGGCGATGTCCATCCGGCACAGCTCGGCAATGTTCTTGCCGTCGATGAAGAAGTGCAGGGCCTCCTTGTTGAGCCGCTGACCCTCACACTCGGGGCACACGGCGCGGGAGAAGAATCGCTGGCTCCACTTCTTGGCGCCATCGTCGGCCTCGTCGGCCTGCTGCATCTCCACGTATTTCACAATCCCCTCGTAGGCAGAGAAGTAGTTCATCGTCGCCATAGTCTCGTTCTGAATGACGAGGCGCTCGGTGGTGCCGTGGAGTATGTCGGAGAGGGCCTCGTCGGGAAGCTCGTCGATGGGTGTCTTCACCGTCGCACCGTATTTGCGGCAGATGGCGTCGATTTGCCAGAATATCATGGAGTTGCGATATTTCCCTAAGGGCACTATGCCACCCTCGGCAATGCTCATCGAGGGCTTGGGAATGATCTTGTCGCGGTCGATTATGTTGACGTATCCGAGACCCTTGCACCGCGGGCAGGCGCCTTGCGGGGAGTTGAACGAGAAATTGTGAGGTGCCGGCTCGCGGTAGGAGATGCCGCTCTCAGGGTCCATGAGCATCTGGGAGTAGTGTGCCACGGCGTCGGCGTCGGTGTCGTACACGAGCATCTGACGGTCGCCCTGCAGCAGGGCGTTTTCGACAGTCTGGCGCAAGCGGTCACGGTCTTTGGCCGACACTTTAAGGCGGTCGATGACCAGCTCGATGGAGTGGTTCTTGTAGCGGTCGAGCCGCAGTCCGGGGGTGATCTCGGTCAGCTCTCCGTCGACGCGCATGTTGATGTACCCCTTCTTGCGCAGCTGCTCGAAGAGCTCCTTGTAGTGGCCCTTGCGGTTTTTTACCAGCGAGGCCAGAATGTATATCTTATGGCCGTCGTAGCGGTCAAGTATCAGGTCGACAATTTTTTCCTCGGTATATTTCACCATCGGCAGCCCTGAGACGTAGCTGCGCGCCTCGCCTATGCGGGCGTAGAGCAGGCGAAGGAAGTCGTAAATCTCGGTGGTGGTGCCGATAGTGCTCCGCGGGTTGCGGTTGATGGTCTTCTGCTCGATGGCTATGACAGGGCTGAGTCCGGATATATGGTCTACGTCCGGCCGCTCGAGGTTTCCCAGAAAGCCGCGGGCGTATGACGAGAAGGTCTCGATATAGCGCCGCTGGCCTTCGGCATAGATGGTGTCGAAAGCCAGTGACGATTTGCCGCTGCCGCTTAGGCCCGTGACCACCGACAGCTTGCCAAGTGGTAGCGTTACGTCTATGTTCTTGAGGTTGTGGACTCTGGCGCCGATGACGCTGAGCTCCTCCTGCTGATGTGTTATTTCGTTATCCAATTCTTGTTATAGGTAGTGGGTTTGGTCTTCGACCGGCGGTTCTTGTCTTTGACGGGTACTTTCACCTGATACACCTTGCCGGACTTGTTGGTAAGATAGTTGGCACGTATCCATGGGTTAGCCTCGCGCAGGTCGCGATAGGTGACGCCGTGCTCCTGCGCCCAGGCCGTCCAGCTCTCAACGGGGGTGTTCACCTCCACTATGTCATATTCGAGAGGCTGGTAAAGCTGGTCGGCGGTGAGCGTGAACCCGTAGCCGCGCGGGTTCTCCATCAGCAGCTTGTAGGCAAGGATGCGGAAGGGGTAGCGCGTGGTCTCGTTGACCAGCCAGAGGTCGAACGACGATTTTACCCCCTGGTTTGCAAGCTCGTTGGAGATGCGACCCATGCCGGCGTTGTAGCTCGAGGCCACCGACTCCCAAGAGCCGTACTTGGCGTATGCTGCCTTGAGATACTTGCATGCCGCTTCCGTGGCTTTCTCGGGATGGAAGCGCTCGTCGACGTAGTCGTTCACCTCAAGCCCATACTGACGCCCTGTCTCGGGCATGAACTGCCACATTCCGGCAGCCTTGGCGGGTGACACGGCGAATGGGTCGAGCAGGCTCTCGGTGCATGCAAGATAGAGCATGTCGAGTGGCACCTTGTTCTTCTCCAGTATCGGCGCCATCATGGGGAAGTAGCGGTTGGCGCGCTTGATGGTAAGCAGCGTCGACCCGTGGGTGAAGGAGATGGCCGACAGCTCGCGGTCGAGGCGCTCGTACATATAATACGGATCGAGGTCTATGGTTTGGCCGCAGAATGTCATCTCTGACGGCACGAGGGGGTTGACCACTGCTGAGGGTGATTGGGCAAACGCTGCCGAGGCGGCTACCGCACACGTGGCTATGAGGGTTAATATTCGCATTGTCTTCGAGTTAATCGATGATTATCGATAGGCTGTCGATTATCCATCGATAGATAATCGATTTGTTATTTGTAATTTACTATGTTGATGTCGCCCGAGAGGTTGTATTTGCGGCCGTCGGCGCCCTCGGCCTTGATGACGTAGTAGTATACGCCGGCTGGCACGAGCTTGCCGCGGTAACGACCGTCCCACCCCTGAGAGGGGTCGGTGAACGAGCACATCTTGGTGCCCCATTTGTTGAAGATGTGGCACTCAAACTTCACAATCGACTTGTAGGACACCTTCCACTCGTCGTTGACGCCCTCGGAGGCGCCGGGAGAGAAGGCGTTGGGGCAAACTAAGTCGCTGTCGCCGATATACACCTCGTAAGTGGCGCTGTAGGCCTCGCAGGCGCCATCGGAGTTGGCGCACATAAAACGAACGTAGGTGGTGCCCAGCTCGTTGAAGGTGTATGTGCAGTCGAGCTGGTTCATGCGCAGTGTGATGTTCTCAAACTCTGAGTCCGTGGCAAACTGCCACTCGTTGAACACCACGGCGTCGGTGACGGCGGCCGAGAAGTCGATGACTGCAGGGGCAGAGCCACCCAGGCCGGTGTCGCCGGACGTCTGCTCGTTGTCGGCCTCGCGCTCCTGCTGGGTGGCCGTGGCCTCGCATGCCACACCGTAGGCCGGGACGGTGGCGCTGGCGAGCGACCTTTCACGCCCCCACTGTCGCAGGAAGCGGTCGCCGGAGAGCTGAAACTGCGTGTCGCAGAGCACCCCGGTCACATGTATGGTCGCCGGCAGATATTCGAGGGTCTGCGTTGCCGGGGTCTGCACGTATTGGTTGGTCTCCTCGTTGTAAGTAAGGGTGTTGTAGGTCAGGGTCAGTTCGCGTGAGAGGGTCATGCGCCGTCCGTTGATGGTGTAGTAATAGATAGCGGAGCCGCTGCCTGCCGTGTTGATGGAGGTGACGTCGCACTCGCGCTCGCCTGCCGCGTTGAGGGCCGTGATGCTGAACGGATCGGCGGAGTAGTCGACCACCCAGCAATAGTACCGGCTGGTGCCCTCCTCTACGATATATCCCATGTTGCCCTGAATTGACGGGAGCGTCCACTCCGTCCCGCTGTTGGTAACGCCGGAGACCTCCTCGGCATATCCGCCCCCGAGGTTGCTGTAACGATACCAGGTGACAGTGGCGGAGGCAGACGACGCCTTGTAAGTGGCGCTGACCCCGGTGGTGTTGTAGAGCACGTAGATGTCGTTGAGGCCCGTCGACGTCTCGGGGGTTACGGTTATGACGCTCTGAGAGTTGCCGGTAAATGTGAGCTCGGCGTTTGCAGCAGCGGCAGTGAATATGCAGATTATAAGGATAATATACTTACGCATGGGCAAAACATAAGGTTACTTTATAATAAACGCTCTCTGGCGGTTAATATTGTGTCGGCAGGGGTTTGAACGGAGGGTGGAAAAATTTTTTGAAAAAAGTTTTGGCGGTTTGAAAAATAGTCGTACCTTTGCAGACGCAAAAGCCCCGAAGTCGGGGCGGTTAACCAATCGGCTCATTAGCTCAATTGAATAGAGCATCTGACTACGGATCAGAAGGTTACAGGTTTGAATCCTGTATGAGTCACTTAACGACCATTAAAAACATCAATTTTAAATATCCTCTCATCCTAAAGCGATGGCTCATTAGCTCAATTGAATAGAGCATCTGACTACGGATCAGAAGGTTACAGGTTTGAATCCTGTATGAGTCACCCTCTTGGGCAGCCCTGCCGACCGGCAGGGCTGCCCTTGTTGGCGTGGCTATTTCTTGCGGCCTTGGAGGTCGGTGTTCTCGATGGTGGCGGCGGTGCGCTTCACCTGTGAGTTGAGCGAGCCGAAGCGATAGCCGACGGTTATGCCGAAGATGTGCTGGTGGCTGCTGCGCTGGCGGTTGAAGCCCTCGACGCCGCCGCCGATGGTGTGCACCTCGGTGACGAGGCGTCCGAAGGGGTTGCGGGTGTAGAACTTGACGGTCAGGCGGTCATCCTTGAGGAATGTGCGCGTGAGGCTCAGGCCGTACCACGGCAGCTTCGTCTTGGAGTAGGTGTAGAGGTCCCACACCCAGCCAGTGGGCCAATAGACGTTGGCGCTGAAGCGTAGCTTCCACGGCAGCTGCTGGGTGAGGGTGGGGATGAAGGAGGCGTTCCAGCGGTGCAGTTTGGCGCCGAGGGAGGGGTTGTGGCGGTAATCCCAGTTGGCTTCGACGTTGACTGACAGAGATGTCTTGGCCGAAGGTGTCAAGTTGAGATAGGCGGATATGGACAGTTGGCGGCTGCGCCCGGAGTTGGCGAAGGAGGTGAACAGCCGGTCGTCGGTGACGGTCTGCGTCTCGATCAGAGCGTTGTTGGAGTATGTGTATGAGGCTGTCACATAGAGCTGTGCGCGCTGCGCGAGCATGGAGTAAGTGAGCGAGGGGGAGTAATAGCGCGAGCTGTTGAGGTTAGGGTTGCCTTGCTGGGTCTCGTAGGGGAGAACCATGACGGCGGGGTTGAGGTAGCTGATGCCGGGGCGCGAGATGCGCGAGCTCCATGACAGCTTGAGGCTGTGGCGGTCGGTGAAGTCGTATGACACCGAGGCGTTGGGCACCCAGTCGGAGAGGTTGCGGGTGAAGTCGGTGCCGTCGCCGTCGAGGAAGTCGACGCTGATGTGCGACAGCTCGTAGCGCAGCCCGGCGCGCAGTCCCAGACGGCCCCGCTTCATGCGCCAGTCGGCATACAGGGCGCCGATGTTGGTGTCGTGGTGGAAGTTGGAGCGGTCGTTGCCTACGCCGACGTACTCGAGGTAGGTCTTGGAGCGGTTGAGGCGGAGTATGTATTTGGCGCCGACGTCGAGGGTGTGGTAAGTGGCCAAGGGGCGCGACCAGTCGGCCTGGAAGGTGTGCTCCCAGAAGTCGAGGGTGAAGTTGCTGTTGAAGCCGGTGTAGGGCGTGGGCAGGTTGACGGCGTCGTAATAGGTCTGCCGGTAGTCGACGTGCTGGTTGGTGGTCGACACCTGGTAAGAGAGGACTATGGTCTCGCCCTTGCGGCGGGTGGAGCGCTGGTAGTTGACGGCGCCGTTGAAGTCGAGGTACGACTGTCGCGGCAGCCGCATGTAGGTCTTGTAGGAGTAGAGGCTCGCGCCCGAGGGTGAGCGCATATCGAGGTCCATGTCGACGGTGGCGTCGAGGCTATAGGCATAGCCTCCGAACTCGAGGGTGACGAGGTTGAGGGTGTCCGGTTCCCAGCTCCCCTCGAGGTTCCAGAAGCCCATGCCGCCACCGTCGGAGTGGTCGTAGCCCGTACGCTGGCGGTTTGTCAGAGTGTTGCCGGTGTCGGTGTAAGTCGTGCGCTCGTCGTTATAGCTCTGCAGGTCGCGGTAGGTGATACCCTGGTAACCCCCGGAGAGGGAGAGGTTTACGTTGCCCACCTGCGTCTGCAGCATCCCGTTGGCGCCGGGGTAGGAGGGGACGGTGGTATTGTAGTCCATGTTGAGCTGCCCCATGACGCCCTTGACGGCGGAGCCGTCGACGGTGACTATGTTGAGTATGGCTGCCACGCCCTCGGCATCTTCGCGCGCGCCCGGGTCGGTGATTACCTCGATGCGCTTGATGGTGGAGGCGGGGATGGCCTTGAAGATGTCTTTGGCGTTGTTGGTGAACATGTTGTTGGGGCGGCCGTTCTTGTAAATCTTGAAGTTGGAGGAGCCGCGCACCTTGATGTTGCCCTCGCCGTCGACGCTTACCAGGGGCACCTTGCGGAGGATGTCGTCGACTGTGGATACGGGCGTTTCGGGGTCAGCCTGCACGTCGTAGCCGATGCGGTCTATCTCCTTGGTGACGATTGGCCGCTGTGCGCTGACCACCACCTCGCCCAAGGCCATCGACGAGGCTCCCATTCGCAGAGTGCCCAGGTCGGCGCCGAGGCTGTCGACGTTTATAGCCTCGCGCAGCATGGGGTAGCCTACCGAGCTTACGGTGAGCAGGTAGGCTCCTTCGGCTGGGGCTGTGATGAGAAATTCGCCGGTCTCGGCGGTGACTACGGCGGCGAGGGGGTTGAGGGTGTCGGCGGGGTTGAAGATGCGCACGGTGGCGTAGTCGACGGGTGTTCCGAGGGAGTCGGCGACGGTCCCGCGGACGGTTAGTTGTGCAGAAGCGGCGAAGGCGCACAGGGCGCAGAGAGTCGCCAGAATGTCTCTTGGCATGGCAAAAAAGATGGGTTACATCTAATAGACGCAGCGGCGTGCCGAAAAGTTACATTTTCATCGAAAAAATCGATTACAATCGATAATAATCGACAATCATCGATAGGTAATCGATTGATTGCCAAAAAGAAAACCGCCTCGGCGACAGCCGAAGCGATTTGCTTGGTGGCGGAGACAGGACTCGAACCTGCGACCTCCGGGTTATGAGCCCGACGAGCTACCACTGCTCTACTCCGCGATCTGTTTTGCGAGTGCAAAGGTACGTAGATTTTACTAATCTGCAATGTTTTTTGCTGTTAAATAATCTTAAAACACGCCCACCGCGTTCAATAATACCACGAATATTGCTACCGGAGCTACGTATCGCAGCAGGAACAGAATAGGCCGGATGAGGTAGCCGTGCCCGCTAAGTTGCTCATTGATAACCGTCCGGCTGAGGCGCCAGCCCACAAACACGGCGATGGCCAGGCCGCCGACGGGCAGCAGGATGTTTGACGACAGGTTGTTGCAGATGTCGAAGACGGTCTGACCCAAGAGGGTAACATCGCTCAGGCAGCCGAAGCTGAGCGCGCAGAGCACGCCCACGACGGCACAGATGACAGTGTTCAAGAGTGTTGCGCCCTTGCGCGACATCCCCCTTTCCTCGATGAAGAAGGCGATGGAGATCTCGCTCATCGAGATGGTGGAGGTCAGCGACGCCATGAACAGCAGGAAGAAGAAGAGGGTCGACCACACGATGCCGCCGGGCATCTGGTGGAAGATGGTGGGAAGCACCTCGAAGACCAGCTTCGGCCCCTGCTCCGGCGACATGCCGAAGGAGAACACGGCGGGGAAGATGACCATGGCGGCGAGCACGGCGGTGAGCACGTCGAGACCGGCGATGATGCCGGCGGTGCGCACGAGCTTGACGCGCTTGTTAAAGTAGCTGGCGTAGGTCATCATGCACCCCAGGCCGATGCTCAGCGAGAAGAATGACTGGCCCATGGCAGCTATGAGCGTCTGTGGCGTAATCTTCGAGAAATCAGGATGGAAGAAAAATTTGTAACCCTCGCGGGCCGCCGGCAGCGTGGCAGAGTTGATGCAGAAGGCCACGAGGATGACAAACAGAAGCGGCATCAGTATGTTTGACACGCGCTCGATGCCCTTGGTGACGCCCCCGCGGAGCACCAGATAGTTGAGCGCCAGGAAGATGAGCGTCCACAGCACGGGACGCCAGTTGCCGGAGGTGAACTCATCGAAGCGCTCGTGGAAGGCCGCGGCCGACGACAGATCCATCTGACCGGTGATGCTTGCCCAGCAGTATTCCACCGTCCAGCCGGCGATGACGCTGTAGAAGCTGAGTATCATCATAGAGGCGACGATGCTCATGTAGCCAACCCAGTTCCATCGCGGCGTGCCGCTGAACTTGCGGAAAGCGCCGAAGATGTTGCTTCGCGAGCCGCGCCCCATAATAAATTCCGCGCATATCACGGGGATGCCCAGCAGCAGGGTGAAGCCGAGGTAGCAGAGCAGGAACGCGCCGCCGCCGTGGGTGCCGGCCTCGTATGGGAAGCGCCAGATGTTGCCAAGTCCCACCGACGAGCCGACGGTGGCGGCGATGACTCCCAGACGGGTGGCAAACTGTGCGCGTGATGTCTTCTCTTCGCTCATTTATAGATGATTAACGAAACGTTGCTTGAAATTTGATTGTAATGTTAAATGATGAATAGTGAATGATAAATAATGAATTAATACCTTATATTATAGAGTTTTACAGAAATATGGGCGTTAATTGGTAATTTATCATTAATCATTTAATATTTATCATTACAATCTGATTTTCAAAAAATTTAGTTGACGGGGTCGCCAAGCGGGTCGCGGGTTGGTGCGGGCGTTTTAGTTGATTTGCTTTTGGTGGAGCTCTTGCGGGGTTTCTTTTCCTTTTGGGTCGGGCGCACGGTGTCGAGCTTGATGGCGGTGGTGTCGGCCGCCAACGGCTTGATTTCAGGACGATCGTAGAACACCCCCGAGTGAGCCATCACTATTGCAATCACTGTTAGAAGCACTATCAATAGCGCTATCATCGCACGCCGCTCACCAATCGAGTAATTTCCCGCCATCCGTTTACAAGAAATTGGAAATGAACACTATGAGGATAAGCACAGGGGCGAGCCAACGGACTATGAACGTCACCACGTCGTAGAGGCGCGAGTAGAGCGTGCCGTCGTTTGACAGCTCGCTACGGAAGAAACCGCGTTTGGAGAACCAGCCCATCCACACGCACAGCAGCAGCGAGCTGAGAGGCAGCAGTATGTTGGAGGAGAAGGCGTCGAAAAGGCCGAAGATGGTCAGTCCAAAGACTTTGAAACCAGACCATACGCCGTTTGACAGCGAGCATACCGACGACAGCACGAACAGCGGCATGAGCACCACCAGGCACGCCTTGACACGACCCATGCGGAAGCGGTCTTGCAAGAATCGTATCGACACCTCGGCAATCGATACCGTGGAGGTTAGCGCCGCCACCAGGAGCAGGGTGAAGAAGAGTATGCTCCAGAACTGCGTGAACGGCATCATGGCGAACACCTCCGGCAGCGTCACGAACACGAGTGTCGAGCCCTCTAATCCCTCGCCCTGCAGATTGAACGACATGACTGCGGGGAAGATAATGACGCCCATGAGCACCGCCACGAGCAGGTCGAGCAGCGACACGGTCACGGCCGTGGTGCCGAGCTTGGTCTTCTTGGGGAAATAGCTTGAGTAAGTGATAAGTATGCCCATGCCGAGGCTAAGGGAGAAGAATGCCTGCCCCAGGGCGTTGAGCGCCACCTTGGGGGTAATCTTAGAGAAGTCGGGGTTGAAAAAGAACTGCAGCCCCTCGCTTGCCTTGGGCAGCGTCATGGCCACCGAGCAGAAGATGAGAAGCAGCACGAAAAGCAACGGCATCAGCACATTGCTCATCCGTTCGATGCCCTTCTGCACGCCCATTATGAGTATGCCCAGGTTGATGGCAATCATTATGAACGTATTGACCAGCGGGGGCCACGGCTCGGTGACATATTCCTGCATGTGGGCGGTGAAGCGGCCGTTGAGCCCCGCCTCGCCGGCGACGCCGTCGAAGAGATTGCCCGTTAGTGACTGTATCAGATACTCGAACGTCCATCCGGCCACCACCATGTAGAAGCAGAGTATCAGGTAACTGGCGAGTATGCCGAGGGCGCCGACCACCCACCAGGGCTTGGCAGCCCCGAGATTCTTGAGCGAGCCGATGGCATCGGAGCCTCCCCCGCGGCCCACGGCAAACTCCGTGAGCATCACCGGCACTCCGAGCAGAAACACGCATCCGATGTATACGAGCAGGAAAGCTGCGCCTCCGTTTGCCTGTGCCTCTGCCGGGAAGCGCCAGATGTTGCCCAGGCCCACGGCAGAGCCGACAGTGGCGGCTATCAAACCAATCTTGGAACCAAATTGTACCTTTGACATTAACAGTGTTTAGTGTTTAGTGATCAGTGTTTAGCTTTCAAGTGAAAACTAAAAACTAAAAACTTTGAAAATTTCGCTGCAAATTTACGGCTTTTTGTTGTATTTTTTCACTTTTTGTGAAATTTTCTGCATCCCGCTTGCGTAAAATACAAAAAAAGCCTACCTTTGTGGTAACTATGCAGCCACTGTTTTCCATAATCATTGTCACCCGCAACGCCGCCGACGTCATTGATGCCACACTTCGGAGCATCAACGACCAGACGTGCACGCTTTATGAGGTGATAGTGCAGGACGGAGCCTCCACCGACGACACCCTGGAGCGCATAAAGACTGTAAATCTCCACAATGTCAGCATCGTCAGCGAGCATGACGGGGGCATATACTACGGCATGAACCGCGCCCTCGCTCGCGCCAAGGGCGACTATGTGCTCTTCCTCAACGCCGGCGACTCTTTTCACTCACCTGGCACTCTGCAGCTTATTGCCGACACGGTGATGGACGAAGACTATCCCGGCATAGCCTACGGTCGCACCAACATAATCGACGCCGACCGTAACTACTTGTGCCCGCGGCACTTGGAGCCGCCGGAGGTGCTTAGCCTCGAGGCGTTCAAAGAGGGTATGGTGGTATGTCACCAGGCGTTTGTGGTCCTGCGCAAGCTGACCGGCCCGTATGACGTAAAATATCGCCTGTCGGCCGATTACGACTGGTGCATACAGTGCCTGCAGCGCTCGCGCCGCAACAAGTTCATCGACGCAGTGCTGGTCGACTATCTGCGCGAAGGCATGACCACGCGCCGCCGCCGCCGGTCGTTGTGGGAGCGCTACCGCATCATGTGCCGCTATTACGGCACGTGGAGCACCACGTGGCGCCACCTGCGCTTCGCCTGCCGCTTTCTCAGCCACAAACGCAAAGGATTGCAATGACTTATGGCTTCCGAAAAGCTGTACATATTATCGGATAGCGGAGTGCCGGAGGGCCCTTACACGCCGGCTCAATTGCGCGCCAAAGGTGTGACTGCCGACACGCAGATCTGGGATGAAGCAACGTCGAAGTGGCTTCCGGCCAAAGAGATACCGGGCTTCTTCAGCACTTTTATGAATGAGGCGCCGGAGGAGGAACCGGCGGAACAGCCGGCTTCTCAATCCCCGATTCCCAAATCCCAATTCCAGAATCCCAACTCACGACCGCAGCATGCCACGCGCTTTATGCTACAGCTCATGCTGCAAGTGATCATAGCCGTCATAGTGACCATCATCACCACGCTAATAATAATAAACTAAACATATAACTCACTAAATGAAAAAGTACTATATTGCGGTCGACGGTCAGCCTACCGGCCCCTTCAGCGTCGAGGAGCTCCGCGTGCGTAACATCAAGCCCGACACCCTGGTTTGGGCGGAAGGCATGTCAGACTGGTTGCAGGCCGGCACCGTCGGCGAGCTGTCGACAATCTTCAACCCTGTCAAAGGCGACCCGACCATTGCCGTGCCCAACATGAAGGGCCCGCAACAAACTCCCTACCAGCAACCGCAGCAGGCTCCCTACCAACAGCCCCAGCAGGCTCCTTACCAACAACCCCAGCAGTCTTACGGACAGCAGGCTCCCTATCAGCAGCCTTACGGCCAGCAGGCATCCTATCAACAGCCCTACGGCCAGCAGCCCGGATATGGCCAGGCGCCACCCTCCAACTATATGGTATGGTCGATTCTGGTAACCATCTTCTGCTGTCTGATAGGCGGTATCGTGGCAATTGTCTACTCGTCGAAAGTGAACTCCCTCTGGGCCATGGGTGACCAGCAGGGTGCCTACCGTGCCGCCAACACTGCCAAGCAGTGGTGCATCTGGAGCGCCGTCGCCTCTGTGGGCCTGGGCATCCTCTACACCATCGCCATGGCTGCCGCTTTCGGTATCTGATGACCATTGCCAACACCTCATACTTCGTGCGTGCCGACGCTGTGGAGCCGTTCCTGCGCCTGGCGCGCGAGGTGTGCGTCCCTGCTTTGCATGCTGCCGGCGCGTCCGAGGCTATCCTTTGCCACGTCTCTGACGATCCCGGGCAGGGACACTCCACATACGCCATTCAGGCCCGGTTTGCAACGCGCGCCGAGGCAGAGCGATGGCACGAGGAGACCGGCGTCAGCCTTACTTCGCAGATAGCCACGGCCCTCGGCCCCGACAACCTCATGCACCTCACCACCCTCATGGATATAATCTGACAAACAACGCTTTCCCTGGAGACGTCACAGTATAAGCGCGTAATCATCGGCATCGACCCGGGCACCAACGTCATGGGCTACGGTGTCATCGGCATCAACGACCGCTCGCAGCCCGTTGTGGTTGCTCTCGGCGTGCTTGAGCTAAATAAGTTTGAGAGCCATTATCTGCGCCTGCACCGCATATTCCAACGCACTACCTCGCTGGTCAAGCAATACCTGCCCGACGAGATGGCCATCGAAGCACCTTTCTATGGCAAGAACGTGCAGTCGATGCTCAAGCTCGGCCGTGCGCAGGGTGTGGCCATGGCAGCCGCGCTCGAGCGCGACGTGCCGATAGCCGAGTATGAGCCCTCGAAAGTGAAGATGGCCATCACCGGCAACGGCGCGGCGTCGAAGGAGCAGGTGCGCGAGATGCTCCGCCGCACCCTCAACCTGGCAACGGAGATGTTGCCGCAGCAGCTCGATGCTACCGACGCGCTTGCCGTGGCGATGTGTCATTACTATGAGTCGGGCAAGCCGGGCCGGGCACGGGGGCGCGGCCCTTCTCCGGCCAAGTCGTGGAAGGAGTTTGTGCAACGCAATGCCAACCGTGTGGTCAAATGACAGTCCGCCCGACATTATTATATATGGCACTGCTCGTGCTGGCGTCATGCTCGGGAGCCTCTGATCCCGAGGGTGCTATTTTCAGCAATGAGGCCATCACGCTCTACCCCGACAGCGTGACTGTGCGCGGCGAAAAGGCCACGCAGACAGTCGCTCTCTCCTCCATGCACCTCCGCTTTGCAGGTGCAATAAATGGGGAGTGGCATGTCGACCGCCTGCCTGATGGGCTGCCGCGATTCACCGTGGGCATGAAACTCCCCGACGCGCTCTATAACCGTGCCGTTCAGACACTTGCCGACAGCGCCACGCAAGCGCTGTCACCCTATGCCACTCTGCTGACGCTCGCCTACCTCAACCCCGAGCGGGCCATGGAGACGCTGCGCGCACAGGTCAAGAACGGCCGTATACTCTCCGCCTCTACATCCGCTTGGCCCATCGACGTCAGCCGCGTAGCGTGGATACTCGCCGCTTACGAGCTATATTGCGTCACCGGCGACCGTGACTGGAGTGCCGAGATGTATGACGTGGCCAAACTCTCCCTGGCCGACGACAACCATGTCAACTATAACTCGGAGCTCGAGCTATACTGCGGCAGCATGGTCCCGCTGGCCGATGCTTCACGCTTCTACCCAGAGTGGATGAACGCGGCGGACATTTATTCCTCATTCTCACTCGCTGCCAACGTGCTATATTGCAGGGCGTTTGCCATCATGGCCGTGCTTGGCGAGACCTTGGGGGAAAACGTCAGCCGCTACCGTGACATCTCACGCGCTCTGGTCGATGCTATAAACATAAACTTTTGGCAGCCCGACAGGAGGCGCTATTCGCAGATGTTATATGGCATCTTCCCTGTTCCGTCGCCGCTGACCGAAAACCTCGGACAAGCTTTCGCCGTGCTCTACGGAGTGGCCACCCCCGAGATGGCGCAGCGGCTGATGGAGCGAACGCCGCTGACCCCGCTCGGCGTCCCGGCAGTTTGGCCCTCTGACAAGCCCATGATTGATCCCACAGTACAGGCTTTCTGGGCTTTGGCCGCAGCCAAGACATCAAATGCCGACATGCTCATGGCCACCATGGCATCGATGATGGCTCAGGTGGCCGGCGACCCCGCGCCTGCAGAGGCCGCAGCCCTTTTGTCGCTCTATTTTAGGGTATTGGCCGGCGTGCAGTTTACACCGCAGGGGTTGCGCTTCAGCCCCGTCGTCCCCGCAGAGTTTGCTGCGGAGAAGATGATCAGCGGCCTGCGCTACCGCGGCGCCGAGCTGTCGGTGAAGATACACGGCACCGGCAGCCGCATCGCCCGCTTTACCATCGACGGCGTGGGGTGCTCAGAACCCGTGGTGCCAACCGACCTCACCGGCCACCATGTCATAGAGATAACCCTGAGCGGCAGCGGCCTGGAGCGACACCGCCTCCAGGAGGCGCCCAGCGCCCTTGCGGCTGCCCCCGCTCCTGTGCTGTCGGTGGAAGGCAACACCATCATCATCGGCAACTTTGCCAAGGGCACGCGCTACGACGTCTGGGCCGACGGCGTGTTTGAGCAGAGTATAAAGTCGCGCACATACGTGCTCGAGCGACCCGACGCGTTCGGCGTCTTTGCCATCGCCGCCGAGGGGGGCTTCACCTCACGGCCCCTTGTGCGCCTGGCCCCGGAGGGTGAGCTGACAGTCCGCGCCGACTCGTTTGCCGTTGGCGGCACCATGCTGATGACTGACTCGCTCATGGCCCCGCAGATGGTCGAGACTTCGGCAATACACCTCAGCCACCTGGGCTTGCAGGCCGATGTGCCGGTAGCAGGCCGCTATCTGATAGACGTGTGCTATGCTAACGGCGCCGGCTCTGTGGAGACCCAGCGCTACTGCGGCATGCGCACGCTGCTGGTCAACGGCGACCGCGCCGGCGTCTTCGTGATGCCACAGCTCGGTCTTGGCGACTGGAACGCCACGGCGTATTCCAACCCCTTGCAAGTGACGCTCCGCCAGGGCGTCAACCACTTCGCCATAGACTATCTCGTGCCCTTCAACATCAACGCCGCAGCCTCCGACAACCTGCTGCTCATCGCCTCCCTCCGTTTAAGAAGAATTCCCGACCTTTAGTTTTTATTTTTTGGATTTTAGTTTTTTAGTAAAATGTCGTGCTGACGACCAGGCTACTTCAAGCTAAAAGACCAATTACTAAAAACTAAAAACTAAAAACTATTTCCATGAAACGCCTGATTACATTCATCATGAGTGCTTTACTTGTATCCGCAGCCGCGCAGGCCGCCAAGTCGCCAAAAATTGACCGCATCGACCCGCCATACTGGTGGGCGGGTATGCAGCAAGACACGCTGCAACTGATGGTCTACGGCACTGGCATCGGCAACGCCGTGGCCTCCGTCGACTATCCCGGTGTCACCGTGGCAGAGCAGGTTGCCTGCGACTCCCCCAACTACACACTGCTCTACCTCAATGTCTCAGACGCCGCTCAGCCCGGCACGCTAAAAATCACTTTCTCTGACGGCAAGAAGAAAACCGTGATGCCATACACTCTCAAGGAGCGCACTCCGGGTGGCGCAGCCGGCTTCGACGCATCCGACGTGCTCTATCTCATAATGCCCGACCGGTTTGCCCGCGGAGCAGCGTCGCCCTCCGATGCCCAGCGCTCGCGCGGACTCAAAAATCCCGTGGGTGTAGACCGCGCCAACCATAACGCACGCCATGGCGGTGACATCTCCGGCATACGCGAACATCTCGACTACGTAGACTCCCTCGGCGTTACTGCTGTGTGGGTGAACCCCGTGCTTGAGAACGACATGCACGGCGGCTCGTATCACGGCTATGCCACAACCGACTATTATCGAGTTGACCCCCGCTTCGGCACCAATGACGACTGGTCCGCGCTCGTCAGCGACGCCCACGCACGCGGCATCAAGGTGGTCATGGACATGATCTTCAACCACTGCGGCAGCGACCACCCCTGGATGAACGACCTGCCTATGAAGGATTGGATAAACCGTGTCGACAAGTACGCCCAGACCAATCACCGTCTATCCACGGCCTACGACCCATACGCGTCGAAGTATGACCGCGACCTGACTGTCGAGGGGTGGTTCTGCGAGCAGATGCCCGACCTCAACCAGCTCAACCCCCACATGCTAACTTATCTGATACAGAACTCGATATTCTGGATAGAGGACTCCAAGATCGACGGAATACGCATGGACACCCATCCGTATGCCGACATAGCCTCGATGGCCAAGTGGATTGCCGCCGTCGAGAGGGAGTATCCCGAGTTTAACATAGTAGGGGAGTGCTGGTTTGCCAACGAGGGTGCCGAGGCGTTCTGGCAGCGCGGCGGTGCGCGGGGACACAGCACAGCTCCTGACTCCAACCTCCCCACGGTCATGGACTTCCACTATACCATCAAGGGGCGCGAGGCGTTCGGCACGCACACCACCAACTGGGGCGGCGGTCTCTTCGACCTCTATGATCACCTCTCGCTCGACTACCTCTTCCCCGACCCGCAGCACATACTCACATTCCTCGACAATCACGACACCGACCGATTCCTGCTCGAGGAACCCGACTCGCTTGACTCGTGGAAGCAGGCAGTAGCCTACCTGCTCACCTCGCGCGGCATCCCGCAGATCTACTACGGCACGGAGATACTTATGAACGGCACGCGCGCCGACGGCGGCGACGGCAACGTGCGCCGCGACTTCCCCGGCGGATTCGACGGTGACACTGTCAACGCGTTTACAGCCGCCGGGCGCACCACCAAGCAGAATGAGGCCTGGGACTATCTGTCGCGCCTGCTCCATTGGCGCCGCGGCAACAAGGTGATTTCCGAGGGCTCGCTCAAGCACTTTGCCCCCAACGAAGGTCTGTACGTCTACCAGCGTGCTCTCGACGGTCGCACGGCCACTGTCATGCTCAACGGCACCGATGCCCCCACCACAGTCGACATGACGCGCTATGAGGAGATATTCCCCATTGGCTCCACCTTTACCGACGTCATTACCGGCAATCCTGTAACCGTCACCCCGGAGATGACCTTCCCGGCCCGCGCCACCCTCATCCTCCAGTAACCCAAACCTACCAGCCGGGCTGTTATAGGTCTTATAATGTCTATAATAGCCCGGTTGTTTTGTTTTTATGGTAATTTTTGCTATATTTGTGGCGAGATAAAAACCATTGGTTATGGATACGCAAAGATACCCCATAGGCATACAGTCGTTTGAGCTCATGCGCGAGGTCGGCGGTGTATATGTCGATAAAACCGAATACTTGTGGCGGATGACGCAAAGCGCAGCCAACACATACTTTCTGAGCCGCCCGCGCCGGTTCGGCAAGAGCCTGCTGCTGTCGACCATCGAGGCTTACTTCCTCGGCAAGAAGCACCTGTTTGAGGGGCTATACATCGCCGAGAAGGAGACGGAGTGGAAGACTTATCCTGTCCTCCGCTTCGACCTGAGCTCGGCACAGGCAACTTCAACCGAAACGTTGGAGGCGTTTATTAATGACCGCTTGCAGGAGTATGAGGTTAAATATGGCGTTGCTGTCAACGACGACACACTAAGCATTGGCAACCGTTTCGGCAAGCTCATGCGCAATATCCGCGAAAAGAGCGGTGAAAGAGTGGTTGTGCTCATCGACGAGTATGACAAGGGTATAGTAGAGGTGCTTGACCGCGAGGAAACGCTCCAGCGCAATCAGGAAATACTTCGGCCTTTCTTCGGCGAAATCAAGTCGTGCAACGAAATCATCCGCTTCTGCTTTATCACGGGCGTGGCTCGCTTCCGCCATTATACCATCTTCTCCGGCTTCAACAACCCCTGCGACATCTCCATGAATGAGGAGTATGCTGCCATCTGCGGAATCACCGAGGAGGAACTGATACGCCATTTTACACCAGGCATCGAGGCTTTGGCCAAGGCTGATGGTAAGGGTTTTGACACAATGGTTAGCGAACTGCGTCTCAAATACGACGGCTACCGCTTCACCAAGTCTGACACGCTGGTATACAATCCTTTCAGCATACTCAACTGCTTCGACCAGAAGTCAATGGACGACTTTTGGGTAAAGTCGGGCAACTCAAAGGTTTTCCTCACTTATCTGGCCAAGTCAGACTTCGATGTGACAGAGATAGAGGACGTATGGTCAGACGCAAACGAGATGGAGGGGACTTTCAAGGCAGACAATCCCATCCCGCTTCTGTTCCAGACCGGCTATCTCACCATCAAAGACTATGACGAAGGTACTTATCGGCTGGGTATTCCTAACGGCGAGGTGCGCACGGCTCTCGTTAAAGAGCTTATACCCCAAATCATGGGTTCGCAACAGCGCAAGTTCACCAAGATTTTTGCCGACCTAAAGAAGTGCACCAACCGTGGAGACGCGGAGGGCATGCTGACCATTCTGCAGTCGCTGTTTGCCATGGCGCCGTATCAGGACATCGACATACCCAACTTGGAGAAGTATTACCACCTGATGGTGTACTATATCTTCCTGATGCTCGGCGTGGAGGCCCGCAGCGAAATTTCGATGAGCGGTGGGCGCATAGACCTGCTTGTCAAGGCGCTCCGCTACGTCTACGTCATGGAGTTCAAGCTCGACGGCTCGCCCGAGGATGCATTGGCGCAGATCGACAGCCACGCATACGCGCTGCCGTGGCAGGCCGACGGACGCACGGTCTACAAGATCGGCGTCAGCTTCTCCTCGGCGACGCGCACGTTGGGCGAATGGGTCATCACCAAGGCTTAAAACACCCATATAAGCCTTATAAGCCTTATAAGCCCCATAGACCTTATAGGGCTTATGGGGCTTATGGGGCTTATAGGGCTTATGGAGCCTATATTGCCAAGGCTGGCGGCCATGGCGGGGAGGGCGGCCGAGACGGCCGCCCTCCTGACTTGCTTACTCGTAGACGAGCTGGAGGTCGTCGACGTACATCACGGAGCCGGCGCCGCCGGTGAAGTAGTCGCCGCCGCGGGAGGCTGCGCAGGTGACCAAGATGTAGGTCGGGCGCAGGTCGGTGCGGGCGTAGTCGAGGGTGATCTCAAACTCCACCATCGAGCTTGTGGCGTCGAAGATCTTCTCGCCGTAGGCTATGACATGGCTGGAAGTCTTGTCAAACAGCTGCCGGTCGGAGCTCTTGGTCTTGATGACGCATGCCCAGGTCTCGCCGTCATAGCTCTCGGTGTGGTCGTCGAGCAGGGCGATGTAGACGATGCCCTGGTCCATGGTGCCCTTGGCCAGGTCGGCGGGAGCGTCGTCACCGACGTAGTCTATTGCCACGGGCGAGTAGTGGACGTAGCCGCGGAGCTTGACGGGACGCGAGGTGAAGGGACGGCCCCAGCCGAGGACGCCGTCCATGCCGTCGGTGGCGAGGTATTTGCCGGTGAAGCAGTTGCCGGCGGCAAACTTGCCAATGGTGCCGAACAGGCCGACGAACTGCGAGGCGAGCTTGGCGGAATAGGTGCCGTCGTGGACGTAGTCGGTGGAGAAGGTAGTCACGTTCTTGCCCATCGTTGAGGAGCCGTGGTTGCCGGAGTCCCAATACATCGACTGGCCGGAGCCGTAGAGGAGCATGGGTGTGGCGTCGGTCCAGTTCTCAAACGAGGCGTTCTCGAGCTGCTGCTTGGCCTCGGTCTGGAAGGTGACGGTCGAGGTCTCGTAGGCGTCGCAGCAGAGGCGGTACTCATACTTGGTGGCAGGCTCCAGGCCGGTCACGGAGGCGTACATCTTGACGCCGGCGCGAGAGGTAGTGGCGGCTACGGAGGTCCAGTTGGCCGTGCCCACGGCGCGATACTCGAAGTGGATGTTGGTGGCTGTCTCGTCGATCTGCGTGCCCACGAGGGTGGTGCGGGTGGCGTAGGTCGAGAGGTCGGTGTCTTCGGCGTCGGCGGTCTCGATTATCACGGGTGCGTCGCTGACGTTGATGACGAGCTTGGCGGTGGAGGTGCGGCCGTTGACGTCGGTGGCGGTGAAGTCGATGGTGTATTCACCGTCGGTGAGCTGGTTGAGCAGGGCGGTTTCGAAAGAAATCTTCACCTGGTGGGTGTCGGCGGAGCTGTCGTAGTTGTTGACCACGGTGATGCCGCCGGCGCTGAGACGGTCCAGCTCGTCAGACTGGGCGCTGAGTATGTCGATGTCGGTGCCGCTGAGGCCTGCGTAGGCGGTGAAGATAGAGCTGTTGAGCACTACCGACTGCAGCTGCGTGGAGCCTATCACCCAGACGCTCTTGCGGGTGAAGGTGCCCTGCTGGGCGCGGATGCCGTCGGAGAGGGTGAAGCTCTGGCCGATGATGCGCGGGGCAGTGGTGATCTCTATCTTGTCTTCGATGGTGAGCTCTTTGGCGTCGATCTCGATGGTGAGGTAGCCGCCGCCCAGCTCGGAGTCGTCAGTGGAGCACTTGACGGTGAGCACATACTCGGTGGCCGGCTGCACGTTGGGTATGTCGCCGGTGCGGGTGTATGTGGTGCCGTCGAGCTTCTTGCCGGTGAGGGTATAGTGGAGGGTGCTGACGCCGGAGGGCATCATGAAGTAGCCCTTGCGGTCGTCTCGGCCCTCGAAGGTGAGGCTGCCGCGGGTGTGCTCCACAGTCATGGTGTAGTCGGAGAGCACGTCGTCGACGCTCGGCTCGTAGACTACCGATGCGACGGTGTTGGCCACGGTGCAGACGATGTTTACCTGCGTCTTCTGGCCGTCGGTGATGACGAAGTCCTGCGAGCCCTTGTAATATTTGGCGTCGAACGAGGCGCTGACGCTGTCGCCGGCCCAGGCCTCGGCGAGGTAGCTGCCGGAGTTGAGGACGATGCCCTCGGCGGGGATGTTGTCGATGCCCTTGTATTTGCGGATGACGCCCTTGTCGTTGTCAATCCAGACGATGCACGAGGCTGCGAGCTCGTCGGCGGTCATGCTGCGGCTGACCACCTTGACGTCGGAGTTGAAGGTGGCCGAGATCATGGCCGTTCCCTCTCCGTCGATGTCAAAGGTGTCGGCCGAGCAGGCGGCCAAGGTGAGGGTCATGAGACCCGCGCCCAAGATGTATAATGACTTTTTCATTTGTGTGTAGTCTTCAGGAGTTTAGGGAACGTAGAAGATGATGCTCTTGGTCACCGAGACGTTATCGGCGTCGGTGGCGGTGATAACGAAGGTGTGGGTGCTCTCCTTGTATACGGCCAGCAGGGGCACGAAGTCGGTGATGTCGAAGCGCACCTGCTTGGCGCCGATCACGTCGGAGCCGTAGGGGAAGCCGAAGCTGGTGAAGAACGCCTCCTCGGAAGCGTCTACGGGATAGGCCAGGTCGAAGGTGGTGGGCACGCCTACGCCGGGCAGGCCGTCGATAAACGCCTGGTCGGTCGACTTGATGTTGACTATCAGGTGGCTGAGGCCCACGGTAGACTCGATGATGACCACGCACTCGCCGGAGCCGATGGAGTTGGGCGTGTCAAACTTGTAAGAGCTGTCGGTGAAGGTGAACGTGGGGCCGCCCGCGGGGTCGGGGGTCGGGGTGGGAACTGAGTCGGGATCCTCCTTGCCGGGACGGTCGTCGTCGCCTAAGGGGTCGTCGTCGTCGTCGATGTTGCCGTTGATGCCGACAATCTTGATCGAGCTGTCGAGATACAGGCCGTTGCTGAGGCCCACGGTGCCTTTCTCGTCAGGTATCTCGATGTCGGAGTCTTTGACGGTGTAGGTGATGATGTAGTGGTTGCCGCCCGTGACGTCGGTGTAGGTCTTGGTCAGGGTGACGGGGGCGCTCTCACCCTTGAGGGTGCCGGAGAAGGTGACCACCATGGTGGTGCTGCCCTCGACGGCCTCGAAGTAGGCCGAGCGGGTCTCCGAGGGGGTGAAGGTGAGCGTGCCTACCTCGTTGCACTTCACCTCGACGGTGACGTCGTCGGTGAGCATCTCACGGAGCTGGTCGGAGTACTGTATGCTGACGCGGACGTTGGCAAATGTGCAGGTCACGACGCCTACGTTGGTGATGTTTCCGTCGGTGATCTGGAAGGTCTTGGAGCCGAGGTAGTAGGGGCTGTCCCAGGCGGCCTTCTGCACCTCCCGGTTCTTGACGGTGACGGTGTAGGTGCCCACGGGGAGGGTGAAGATTTCGGGCATGTCCTTGTAATACCACTGCGCGGTCTGGGCGCCTTGGTCGTTGGTGATGGTGACGATGAAGTTGCTGAGGTCGACGGTGGCGCGGCTGACCACGTTTTCGCCGGTAGACACCTCAACGCCCATCGACTGGAGCGAGACCTGTCCCTCGCCGTCGTCGCCGGAGGCGGGCTTCCAGTTGTCGGAGCAGGAGGCGAGTCCGGCCACGAGGCCCAAGGTCATCAGTATGTTGAATATCTTTTTCATCTGTTTAAGGTGATAATGATCTGATTAGTAAGAAAGGGTGATGTCGTCGATGTAGAGCTGCGAGCCGAGGTACTCGCCTTCGGGGTCGCCAAAGCCGGGATAGTCGAAGTTAGAGGTGCTCTTGCTCAGGTAGTCGCGGTTGCTGGTCGAGAGGAAGCGCACGTATATCTGCGCGGCCTTGGCTGCACCGGCGGCGTAGGTGAAGGGTATGTTTACCTGCGTGTAAGCGGAGGCCGAGGAGAGCGACTTGCTGGTGGTGTAAAGCACGTTGCCGGAAGCGTCTTTGATCCAGACGTATACCTGTCCGGCGTCGGCGCTCTGCTTGGGCGTGTACTTATACCAGAACGACAGGGCCGAGGGGCGCGAGGTGAAGGCGTAGCCGCAGCTGAGGTCGTCGGTGTCGACGGGGCCTTCACGGTCGGTGTAGCCGGAGGGGCGGTCCGAGCGGCTTGCGCCGAGGTGGAGCAGGCCCGGGTCGGCATACTTCATGACGGCGGCGCTGGCAAAGATGCCGGTGCCGGGGGCTGTGTTGCCCGAGCCCCAGCCCTGGGTGCGTATCCAGGCGGCGTTGGTGCCTCCGTGGGCGTCAGTGGAGGGACGCGTGCCCGTCGCGTGGGTGTAGGCGAGGCCGGCGCCCTGGCTGCAGGTCATGGGGTTGTTGGTGCCCCAAGGCGACGACTGCCAGCTGCTGTAGGGGTAGTACATCGTCCAATAGACGCCGCTGTCGGCCGAGTCCCAGTCTTCCATGCCGGCGTTGGGCAGTTGGAGGGGCTCTTCGGTGGTTGCGCCGTAAGGCTTGCAGTCGCGGTCTTTGTTGTCGTTGAGATAGCCCATGAACTCATACGCGGTGCCTGCTGTCAGGCCCGTGACGGTGATCTGCGTGCCGCTCACGCTCTGCTGCGCTTTCGTCCAGGTCGTAGCGCCGCTGGCACGCACGTAGACGGTGGCCAGAGAGGCTGCTTGGGCGTCGGTGACGGAGCTGACGTTGGAGGTCACGTCGAGGGTGACCTTCCAGCCAAACACGTTGTTGTCAGCGGCCGAAAGCGCAAATTCAAAAGGGACTATGGTGTATTCTACGGCCTCGGAATAGACGGTCTTGCTGCCCACGGTGTAGACGGCGCGGACGAGATGCTTGTCGTCGGAGGCGTCCGAGGGTATGGTGATGCTGACCGTATAGTTGGCGGCTTCGCTGCGCGAGGCGTTGATAGTGGCGTAGGTGTAGGCTGCGTCGGTGTAGGTGCCGCGCTTGTTGTATACCTGCATGGTCACGTCAGACATGTTGGCGCCGGGGAAGTAGAGTTCTGCGTTGATGATGCCGCTCTCTTCCTTAGAGGTGGCGTTGCTGACGACAAGCTCCATCTTCTTGACGGTCACGACGACGGTTACGGGGTCGCAGACCTTTGTGTATTTGTCTTTTGCGTAGATGGTGAAGCGGTTGACGTTGGAAGCGCCCTCGACATACTGCATGTTGGGGAAGACGCCGGTGAAGTCGACCACGGCCATCTTCTCGGGGTTGTGCCACAGGCCCATGACGCTCATGCCTAAGTTGGTCAGCGTGGACTGCTGGGCGGAGGTGGCGGCCATGAGGTCGATCTCGGCAGGCCATCCGCGGGTGACCAGGTCGGAGCTGACGGTGACCAGGGGCACCTCTGCCAGGCCGCCGCGGGCCATGATCTGGGCGCTCAGGGCGTTGGCGAGGTTGCAGCCCTCGACTACGCTCAGCTCTATCTCGCCGGCCGAGTTGACGGTATAGTTGTCAAACTTGATGGTGGGCGCAGGAGCGTTCATCAGCTCGTCGCTGAGCTCGATCTCGATTGGCTCCTGGCCGATGTTGTCATCGAAGGTGATGACGAGCACGGCCTGGCCGACGGCGCCGTTGTTGACATCGAGGGTCACCTCATAGAGCGTGGCGGCCTCGGCGGTGAACGACGCGGGCTGGAACGTGGCCGACGTGCCGGTGGTCTTGGTCACGTCGACGAATATCTTGCAGTCGCCGGTGGCGATGTAGGCCGGGCGGGTCTCGTCGGCGGCGAAGACGGTGGTGCGGCTTGCCGAGGAGAGGACGCTGGCGCTGTAACGGCTGAAGTAGAGCTTGAAGGCGTCGGTGTATTTGATCGACACCATCGAGTTGCAGAGCGAAGCGGTGAGGTTGACCTCGGTGAGGTTGTTCTCGGTCACCGTAAGGCGCTGCGAGCCATAGAAATACGGCATCTCGAAGCCGTCCTGCTCCGTGGAGCCGTAGTAAGCCTCGAGAGTGTAGTCGCCGACGCGCACCTCCTTGGGGGCGGCGGTGATTTCGGCGGGGGTGAAGGTCATGTCTACCTGACCGTCGTCAGATACCAGGTGCAGGGTGAGGTCGTCGACGGTGACCTCGTTATACTCTGCACGCGACGAGCCGCGGGAGCTGCGGAGCGACGAGTCGATGTTAAGGTTCACCGACAGGCGTCCCTTTGCCCCGGACTGGTTGGGGATGTCGTCGTCGCTGGAGCACGCCGTGAAGACGAGCGCCAGGAGGGCCATCATCCCGAGCAAGAAACGATTTTTCATTACCGGTTGGTTTATTTTGATTTTAGATTTTTGATTTCGAGGGAAGTCGATGGGTTATCGATTATGTTCGACGGTCTATCGAGAGTAATTTTCCTTTTATATACCAAATTAGCCACAAAGATAGGCAATTTTGGTCGAAAATGCTTCAAGGTTAAGTGTTAAGAAATGTAAAAGCCTAAAATTTCTACTTTCAGACTATAAAAAACAGATATATGACCAACGCGGGGCTGACAAGCAGCAGCGAGTCGATGCGGTCGAGGATGCCCCCGTGGCCCGGTATCATTTTGCCAGAATCCTTGACGCCGAGGGTGCGCTTGAGCAGAGACTCCACCAGGTCGCCCCAGGTGGCGAACACGCCCACCACGGCGCCCATCAGGAGCATCTGCCACAGCGCCAACTCGCTGTAGCTCTGCGAGAAGCAATATTTGAAGATGAACGCGGAGCACACGGCGAAGACTATGCCGCCGACTAAGCCCTCCCACGACTTCTTGGGCGACACGCGGGGGAACATCTTATGTTTGCCTATGAGCGAGCCGACGCAGAAGGCGCCGGTGTCGTTGAGCCAGATCATGATGAACATGGCGAGCAGCAGGGCGCCACCGCCCGCGCCGTGGAAGTATGTGAAGGCCATCAGGCCGATGGGGAGGGCTATGTACATCTGGCCCATGAGGCTGTAGGCAAGGTTGTCGATGGCGCGCGCCTCGCGGGTGTAGAGCTGCATGGTCAGGCGCACCACTATATATATAATGTATAGGATGCCGAAGAGCGGAGCTGCGGGTGCGCCCTGCGCCCAAAGGTAGAGGCCGAGCACGGCGGTGAAGCCGCCGACGAGGTCCCACACGAGCGTCACCGGCCGCTCACGTCCCTGGTTGACAAGGCCGTAAAACTCCGCGAGGGCCAGCAGCGCCAGCAGCTCGAGGAAGGCTATAAACACTTGCGGGCCTAACAGCAGTCCGCAGACTATCACGGCCACGTAGACGATGCCGCTGAGCGTGCGCGTAATCAAACCTTTCATCTGAAATTTATTGGTCTTTAGCCAGTTACCCGCTTACACGGTTAGATATTTAATCGGGTAAGCGGATAATCGGGTAAAGGTTATTGTTTCGGGGCAAAGGTACAAAAAATAATGCACAATCGCCCACTTTTCGGGCAATTGTGCATCAATGCGTTGTATTACAGATTATTAATCTATTGCCACCAGATTGTATTTGGTCGAGCCCAGGCCGATTGACTCGGCGTAGGGCACGATGTATGCGCCGTGGCGGCTGTTAATGCGCTCTACCAGCGGTGCGCTGTCGTCACCCTCCTTGCTCACGTGGCTGAACACCTTGTCGAGGCATGCCTGGTCCAGGGCCACCGGGTCGAGGCTGGCCATGATGCCCATGTCGGCAAGCACCGGCTCCTCGGCAACGGCGCAGCAGTCGCAGTCGACCGACATGTTGTTCATCACATTGATATATACCACGCGCGGCTCGCCGTCGCCCTTGGCCTGCATGTAGTCATGCACGGCCTGCGCGGCCGCTGCCATGCTCTCGAGGAAGACGTCCTGCTCGCAGATGTTCTCCCACAGGCCCTCCGGGTTCTCCAGTTTGCCGCCGCTGTGGATGTAAGTCTTGCCGTTGGTCGAGGCCACGCCGATGGAGGCGTTCTTGAGCACGCCGCCGAAGCCGCCCATGGGATGACCCTTGAAGTGGGCAAGGTTGATCATAAAGTCGTAGTTCTCAAGATGCTGCCCCACGATGTCATACTGCAGGTGGGTGGTGTCGCGCACCGGTATCTTGATTTCGCCGAACTCGTCCATGAGGTCGACGGGGGCGATGGCGTCGAAGCCGTGGTCGCGGATGGTCTGCCAGTGGAGAGCCGGATCCTGCCGCGAGCCGCCGTAGGCCGTGCAGCACTCCACGATGGTGCCACCGACGTTGCCAACGAGCTGGCCGATGAGCTCAGGTTTGAGATAGTTGGTGTTGCCGGCCTCGCCGGTGCTGATCTTCACGCACACATTGCCTTGCGGCTCCACGCCCAAGGCCTCGAAGATGCGCACGAGCGACTCCGGAGTGATCTCGGAGGTAAAGTAGACCGTCGGCGCCGACGGGTCGGCAGCGCTCTGCTGGGCGCTGCAAGAGAGAGCTGATGCTGCCATGATTGCCAAAGAAAATAGTAGGATTCGTGACATAATGTGTTGAAAAATTTACCCTGCAAAAATAACAAAAAAATTGCATACACCAAAAAAAATCCTTACCTTTGCCCCGCAACAACAAAAAGCCTATAAGTTATAAGTTATAAGTTAGCATGCGGTAGTGGCTCAGTTGGTAGAGCATTGGCTTCCCAAGCCGAGGGTCGCGGGTTCGAGCCCCGTCTACCGCTCACATAGCGAGCTATGAACTATGAGGCGTGGCCTCAGGTTTAGAGCTCGTAATTTGTGGGTTGTAGTTTATTTTTGGGGGTTGGGAAATTTTAGTTACCTTTGTAGCCACTGAAATATGGACTCACGAGATTTGATAATAGCGGAGGCCGCAAAGGCCGTGGAGGTGCTCCGCCGCGGCGGCATCATCCTATATCCTACTGACACTGTGTGGGGTATAGGGTGTGATGCGACGCGGCCGGATGCTGTGGCGCGTGTGTTTGAGATCAAGCGGCGCCAGGAGGCCAAGGCGCTCATCACGCTGGTTGACTCGGCTGAGCGCTTGGAGCGCTATGTGGAGTGTGTACCCGAAGCGGCGCGGCAACTCGTGGAGGTGGCCGTCGATCCGATGACCATAGTCTATGACCACGGCTGCAATCTGGCGTCGAACCTGCTGGCACAAGACGGCAGCGTGGGCATACGCGTGACCTCTGATCCTCTGTGTAGTGTGATGATACGTGAGTTGCGGCGGCCGATAGTGTCGACGTCGGCCAACATCAGCGGCGAGCCTGCTCCGCGCTCATTCTCTGAGATTCCGCCTGAGATAGTCGAATCGGTGGACTATGTGGTGACGCTGCGCCGCGACGAGACGGCTTCGTCTGCACCGTCCATGGTAATCAAGATCTCCGACTCGGGAGTGTTCAAAATACTTCGTAAATAATCTGTCAAGGTGCTGAACGAGAGGCTACAACGAACGCTGTATGTGTTGACCGACTATGTGTCGGCCAATGTGGGCGTGCTCCTGTTCAACATTATCCGCTACAGCATCATCGACAAGATGCTGGGCGCGGGCTATCCTGACTTGCAGAGCTTCTTGACGTCACCGACGCTGCTATGGGAGCAGGCGCTGTTCCCGGTGTTGATGCTCGGGCTTTACTGGCTGTCGGGCTATTATAATAATGTGTTCCTTAAGTCGCGGCTGCAAGAGTTGCTGTCTACGGCTTCATGTGCTCTGGTGGGCACGCTGATACTTTTTTTCGGGGTGCTCATCAACGACCTGGTGCCTCTGCGCTCGTACGTTTTCGAATTGATAAGCACACTGTTCGGGTGTCTGTTTGTGGTGGTTTACATACCGCGCTTCCTGATCACGCGCATCTCGGCTGCGCAGATAGAGTCGGGTCGCTGGGGCTTCGATACGCTGATAGTGGGGACGTCGCAGAAGGCTCTCAACTTTGAGCGGCGCCTGCGCACAACGCGCAACAAGATGGGCTTGCGCATCGTGGGCTATGTCGACCCGGACGGCCGTGATGTCAACCCCAAGCGCTACAATCTGCCGGTGTATTCATACGAAAATCTGGCACAGACGTGCCGTGAGCTGGACATAAAGCGTCTCATCATAGTGCCGCACCGCAACGGCATGCGCGCCACCACGCAGCTGATCAACAGCCTGTTTCCGCTCGATCTCCCGATATATATAACGCCCGATGTGTTTCAGCTGCTCACGGCTCGCCCGCGGCTGCTCAACGTGGCGTCTGAGCCGCTGATCGACATCACGCAGAGCTGCATGCAGCCGTCGACGCAAAACATCAAGCGCCTCAGCGACGTTATAGTTTCAGCGATAGCCCTCGTGGTCATCTCGCCGATATTGGCGGCGCTTGCCGTGGCCATCAAGCGCGACTCTCCCGGGCCGGTGTTCTATCGGCAGGAGCGGATAGGACTGCACAAGAAGCCGTTCATCATATACAAGCTGCGGTCGATGACTGTGGACGCTGAGTCAACGGGTCCGGCGCTGTCGACGGTTGAGGATCCGCGCATCACCCCCTTGGGCCGATTCATGCGCAAGTACCGGCTGGACGAGCTGCCGCAGTTTTGGAACGTGCTCCGTGGCGACATGTCGCTCGTGGGGCCGCGCCCTGAACGTGAGTACTATATCCGGCAGATAGTCGCCCGTGCGCCGCACTACACCATAGTCCACCAGGTTCGTCCCGGCATCACCTCGTGGGGCATGGTCAAGTACGGCTACGCCAGCACCGTCGACCAGATGCTCGAGCGCCTGCCGTACGATATATTATATATTGAAAACGTGTCGTTTGTTATCGACGTAAAAATACTTATCTACACCCTGCGCACCGTGCTCACGGGCAAAGGTATATGAAAAAGACCGGCCGTATACGCACTCGCCTTCGCCAGGGCCTTATGACCTTGATAGTGTGGCGCGAGAAGCACATCAGCGAGAAGACATTCCTGATAGTGCTCTCGCTGGTGGTAGGCATCTTTGCGGGCTTCTCGGCGCTGGTGCTCAAGTTTGCCATATTCTATATCTCCGACTTCCTCACCGGCCACGTCAATCTGACGGGCGGCAACTTCGGTTTCCTCATCTTCCCAACACTTGGCATACTGATCACCACGCTGTTTGTGAAATACGTGGTGCGCGACAATATCTCGCACGGCGTGACGCGCGTGCTCTACGCCCTGTCGCAAAACCGCAGCCGCCTGAAGATGCACAATGTCTACACCAACATCGTGGGCAGCTCCATTACCATCGGTTTCGGCGGCTCGGTCGGCTCCGAGGGTCCCATCGTGGCCACTGGCGCGGCCATCGGCTCGCAGGTAGGCCAGCTGTTCCGGCTGTCGCCAAAGGTGCTGATGATACTCGTCGGCTGCGGAGCCTCCGCCGGTATGTCCGCCATGTTCAAGGCCCCCATCGCCGGAATGCTGTTCACCATCGAGGTGCTCATGATGGAGCTTAATACCGTGTCCATCATGCCGTTGCTCATAAGCTCCATCACCGCCGCCACCATCTCGTACGCCTACACCGGCTTCGACGCACTCTTCTTCTTCGTCCAAAGCGAGCAGTTTGTGGCGGGCAGGATACCATACGTGATAATCCTGGGCGTCTTGTGCGGCATCACCTCGCTGTATTTCACCAAGGTGATGAACAGTATGGAGGATTTCTTCCACCACATTGTCCACCCCTGGATGCGCACGTTCATGGGGTGCGTGATGGTGTCGGCGTTGGTGTTTCTGCTCCCGCCACTCTACGGCGAGGGCTACCACCACATCTCTTGTCTCCTCGACGGCACGCCGGAGAAGATACTCGACGCCAGCATATTCTACGTCGACCGCTCCTCGCCGTGGGTGATACTCATCTTCTCCTTCGTGCTGATGATGGTAAAGGCGTTTGCCACCTCGTCGACAACGGGCGCCGGCGGCGTGGGCGGCACGTTCGCCCCGACGCTCTATATGGGCGCCCTGACGGGCTTTGTCTTCGCCTATTTCTGCAACCTCGTCTTCGGCCTCGACCTGTCGCTCAAAAACTTCACCCTGATAGGAATGGCAGGCGTGATGAGCGCTGTAATGCACGCGCCGCTGATGGCCATATTCCTCGTTGCCGAGCTGACGGGCGGCTACGAACTGTTCCTGCCACTGCTGATAGTTAGCACCATATCCTATTGCCTCATCAAGGTATTCCTCCCATACAACATCTACGCCCTGCGCCTGGCGCGCAAGGGCGAGCTCCTCACCCATCACAAGGACAAGGCCGTCCTTACCCTGCTCAAACTCAAGAGCGTGGTCGAGACCGACTTCTCGACAGTCACGGCGGACATGAGCCTCAAAGACATGGTAAAGGTCATCTCCACCTCCAAGCGCAATCTCTTCCCTGTCCTTGACGAAGAGGGCAAGCTCATGGGTGTGGTGCAACTCGACGACATCCGCAACATCATGTTCCGCCCAGACCTTTACAAGAAAATGTTCGTCGACAAGTTCATGACCTCGCCCCCCGCAATCATCGACATCGGCGAGACCATGGACGCCGTGATGAAGAAGTTTGACGACACCGGCGCCTGGAACCTCCCCGTCACCGACGCCGGCAAATATCTCGGCTTCGTCAGCAAGTCCAAGATCTTCAACTCCTACCGCCGCGTCCTCCGCCACTACTCCGAAGACTGACAAGTTGATGAGTTAATGAGAAGTGTGAGTTGATGAGAAGTGTGAGTTGATGAGAAGTGTGAGTTGATGA
>CAYOUJ010000008.1:58036-61191 GCA_964407165.1 uncultured Muribaculaceae bacterium
ATGAGAAGTGTGAGTTGATGAGAAGTGTGAGTTGATGAGAAGTGTGAGTTGATGATAAGTGTGAGTTGATGAGCGGTGCGCAGACACAGGAGCGGGGCGGCGCCCCCGCGCCCCGCTTCCCCGCCTTGGCCGCAAAGGCTGATGGTGTGCGGCGATTAGACACCATCCGTGGCGTGCGGCCGGGGACGGCCGCACGCCGTAGTTGAAAAATTCTCCAAAAATCCTTGAAATTCAGGAAATTTTATTTACCTTTGCGCCATACGTACTAACCCTATAAAAAACATGCCATGCAAAGATTGTATCTACCGCTGGTGGCGGCGCTCCTGTTGGGCCCCGCGCTGTTGACGGCACAGACACCCGCCGTGCCGCACCTTACCCCCGAGACACACTTCATGCAGAAGAAGATCGGCAACATCCGCAACCTCGGCGACCCCGCCGAGGGCATCTTCACCATCCAGGAGTATAACAGAGACCTGGGCTATGCAAGTTATTACGGATTTTACGGCGTCGACGGCCGCTACCTGTTCGCCCCCGAGTGGATGGCCCCCTCCGGCGGCGAGACACCGCGCTTCAACGGCGGCGCCTGCATCGCCAAGTGGGGACGCAAGAACGCCGCCGGCAAAGAGCCGCTGTGCATACTCTACGCCGACGCCTCCGTCAAGGAGCTGCCCGTGACGTGGGAGGAGGCGACGCAGTTTTACGACGGCGTGGCCAAGGTGTTCATGCGCGACGGACGCACCGAGCAGGTGTTTTACATCAACACCCAAGGCGAGAAGGTCTGGCCCGCGCTGGCTTATACTTACGACATTAGCGTCAAGGGTTCATCCATGTCCATCAAGGAGGGCATGCACCCAATCCGCGAGGGCCTGCGTGCCTACTTCGACAACAAGACCTCCCGCTGGGGATATCTCGACGACAAGGGTAACGTGGCCATCCCCGCCAAGTTCCTCGGCGCCCGCGACTTCGCCGGCGGTTATGCACTGGTGATAGTGAAGGGTGAGCGCGACTATCCCGCGTTCATCGACCGTGACGGCAAGGAGGTCGTCAAGCCCGACCTCCAGGCGCCGACGCTGCAATATGCCGCCAACCTCAGCGATGTGGCCGACGGGATGTATTGCATCGTCAAAGACGGCTCTAACACTGTCTATTACGACATGACCGGCAAGGAGGTGCAGCGTTACAACCAAGGCGCGCCCTTCTTCTGCGACTACGCCTTCGTGCGCCCCGCGTCAAATGAGAACGTTGTGGCCGTCAACGCCAAGTTCGACGCCGTGCGCCGCGTCTACCCCAAGGACGTCGACATGATTCGCCAGGGCAGCATGCTTTACTGTCCCGATTGGGGAGTGGTCACAGTCGACGAAAAGTATGTCTACTCCGCCGACGGCACCATGCGCCTGCAGGGCACCGGCGAATACGGCACGATGGTCGGCCAATTCTCCCCCGAGGGGCACGCCAAGACCCTCGCCTGCCTCTTCGCCGACAACAAAAAATATGAATATTACGGCATCACCGACCTCGAGGGCAACCTGCTCGTAGTCTTCTCCGATGAGGAGGAGGCCGGCGGCGGCTGGGCCATCACCCCGCGCCCCAAGAAGCCCATGCCCATCGACCTGCCCCCCATCGGCGGTCTTCCCCCCTTTGATCCCGGCCCGCAAGGCCCCAAGGACTACCAGTCTGCTACATACGAGGTCTGCATAAACGTCTATCCCGAAGGCGCGGGTACAGTCACCGGCGCCGGAAAATACAAATACGGCGACAAGGTGCGCCTCAGGGGCTCTGCCAAGCAGGGATGGGTGGTCGCCGACGTGGTCAGCGACAACCCCTCTACGCTCTACGGCTCCGGCACCGACTATGAGGTGCGCGGCGACGGCTGCCTGACCGTATACTTCGCAGAGCTTGAGACCTACAACTTCGCCGACGGCGTCTATGAGGGCACCATCCCCTCCGCCCTGTTCGCCGGCATGGAGGCGACCAACTTCCCCGTCTACCTCGAGATGAGCCCTGACGGCTCCTACAAGTCGCCCTACGGCGACCGTACCGGCGGCGTGTTCACGTTCATCGCCGACCCCGAGAAGACCTACGAGGGCAAGCTGCGCGCCAACGGACAGGTGCGCGAAGGCTCCAAGGTGACGTTCAACTACTTCCCCGCGCCCATGAAGGTGCTCGGCACATACAACAAGGACGGCAAGAAGTGGCTCGTGGTCGACGGCGGCACAAACGTGATGGCCAACACCACCATCGTCTCCACCGGCTCCGGCAACAACAGCGCTATCGAGGCGCTGATGATGAACTTCACCATGATGTTTGACGGCTTCAGCACCGTCGACGTCGCCCCGCGCCACTACCGCATCGAAATGAAGGACATCGATGCCAAGACCGGCGCGTTCACCTTCGGCGAGCTGCAGACCTACTCGACGCAATACGGCTGGGTGCCCGGCGGCGACGCGAGGCTCGCGATAGTCGAGCGCGGACTGTTTAACACCAAGGTTGACTGCGGCGCTGACGCCAACTCCTACATGGGCCTGCGGATGACCCCCGCCAAGCAGCGCACCGACATACTGTGGTATCCCCCGGAGTCGTTCTACGACACCCCTTCGCTCTACCAGAGCATAGTCAAAGACTTGGGCGAGAAATACCGCAACTTCGCCAGCAACTATGACGTGCTCCGCAACCTCAACATCACCGACCTGCGCTGAGAGCTGATCAGCCGATGAGTTAAAGAGTTGATGAGGGCCTTCCCTCATCAACTCTTTATTTCTTTAAGGTTTAAGAGTGATATTTTATAAATGCGCTCCAAAGGAGCGCGATGATGATAACCCCGGGCTGCGCTCCGCTTGCCCGGGGTTTTATGATAGGTAATATATTTATGCGCTCTAAGTCTTTAGGGCATAAAAAACCTGCGTCTCTCTTCGACAGGGAGCGCAGGACCAAGTAGATAAAGCAATTCTTCAGTGTAGAGAATCGATCATACTTACATTTGTGCACCGGAGAAAGCCTTTGGCGGCGCTGTCGCAGCGTGCTCTATCCATTAGTCATAACGATCTGTGTAAAACTTTCAGCTAAGGGATAAGGCATTTAGGGTGCTTACTCTCTTTACAGGTTGCAAAGTTAATCGACGGAAATCTAAAAAGCAAATATTTTATAAAAAATTTTTT
>CAYOUJ010000009.1:0-59082 GCA_964407165.1 uncultured Muribaculaceae bacterium
ATTCGTGCTCCTGCGCGATAGTCGCCGTAGGGGCCGTAAATCTTGAGGATGGAGAGGGTATCGGAGCCTTCGGTAGAAACTAATTCGGAATTAGGTGAGATTTTGACATCATCAATCGTGCCGATTGTGCCACCGGTTTCGGTGGATTCGTAGACAGGGTCCAGGGATGTGCGGCCGCCGGAATTTATATTGAGCTGGGCTGCGCAGACTGCGGGGAGCAGCCATGCGAGCAGGTAAAGTAACAGTTTCTCTTTCATTGGTTGAATATATTTAGGTTTTACAGAATGCGACCTGAAAGCCTTCAAAGAGCACGTGTGATAACGGTTGCAAATATACAAAATAATTTTGCGGAAAGCAAGAAAAATTTATTTATTTAACAACGATTTCGTCAATCTGAAAGCAATGCCGAGCTTGTTTGTGCAATGCTGTGGCGAGAAATCAGTCTCTTGAAAGTAAAGAATGTGGCTTGCTCGATTAGAGCCTGTTTCATAAAAATTGTAAAACAGTCTTTTTATTCTTAATTCGTTTATTTTTTGAGGTTTATTTTGGCCAGTTTGGCCTTTTTCGTCAATCATTTAGCTCGCTAAACTCATTCCTCAAAAGCCCAAACTGACTCAAAATTAGCTTTCAAAAAATAAACAATTTTTATAAAACAGGCTCATAGAGGTAACTATTCACCGAATATCAATATTCTTATACATGCGCTCCAAAGGAGCGCGATGATGATAACCCCGGGCAAGCGGAGCGCAGCCCGGGGAATCGGAGAGGCGTCCTCGCACCCCCGGCACCCCAAAGGGGTGCATGTCCCAACTATTTTTCTTCACCCCCGGGCTGCGCTCCGCTTGCCCGGGGTTATCATCAAGTTGCCCCTTTGGGGCAAAATTGTATTCGGTGAATAGTTACTCATAGAGTGTTATGGTAGCGGTGCCTTCCCAGTAGCCACCATCTAACGCGAGTTCGGGATAAGCATTGGCAAAAAAAATGAAACGGCAACCGAAAAAAGTTGCCGTTTTTGTTGCACAAGTCAATGATATTTAGCAACTTAGTGGCGTAAAAATCAATGCTAAACATCATGCTTGACGACAACAAAGTTACTGAAATTTTCTGTATCGCGGATGATTTTTGCCAGGTTTATCAGGCAGAAATCGACCGTCAGGTTAAAATTCCCTCTGCTGATGGGAAAAAGTGCCGCAATCGCAAGGGCAGAATGTCCCAGGCGGAGATCATCACTATCCTGATCTGTTTCCACTTCAACTCGTTCCGAAACTTCAAGCACTTCTACGTGGAGTGCGTGTGCAAGCACTGGAAACACCTCTTCCCGCACACATTGTCTTACAACCGCTTCATCGAGTTACTGCCTCGGTGTTTCGTGCCGATGACGATGTTTCTGCATCTGGCATGCTTCGGCAAATGCACCGGCATCAGTTTCGTCGATAGCACATGCATCCCTGTGGTGCATGGCAAGCGTGAGTTCTCAATGAAACTTTTCAAGGGGATTGCCACCAAGGGGCGCAGCACCATGGGTTGGTATGTAGGATTCAAACTCCACTTGCTGTGCAACCACAAGGGCGAGATTGTCAACTTCATGTTGACACGTGCCAACGTCGACGACCGCAACGAAACTGTCATAAAGGGACTTACCGACAAGGTTTTCGGCAAGTTGTACGCAGACAAGGGCTATATCTCCCAATCACTCTTTGGCCGGCTGTTCGACCAGGGTGTGCATATTGTCACTGGCCTGCGGACAAACATGAAGCAGAGGCTCATACCGCTATATGACAAGATTATGCTACGTAAAAGAAGCATCATAGAGTCTGTCAACGACATGCTTAAAAACGTGGCGCAACTTGTACATACTCGTCACCGGAGTGTCCATAATTTCTTGATGAATCTCCTGGGCGCACTTGGGGCATACTGCTTCTTCTCCAACAAGCCTGCAGTGAACTTCGATTTCGAAGTGGCGGACGCTGACTCTCAGATGGTAATCTGGGAATAAGCTTGCCGGCTCATCCGGATGCGACCATATTGTGGCCGCCGCTTATTTACGCCTTAATCTTTACGTTCATAATGATGCTTTCCTCTATTGAGATTATCCCGAACTCGTGTTAATAGGTTAACCCTTGACACTACGGCGCGTTATTGATGGTAACGTCACAAATCACAAGGGGCTGCGGCAAGTGGTGTGCCGCAGCCCCTATCCTATAGAGTCTTAGTGCTGTTAGAGCCGTTATTGGATGGCAGCGACCAGAGTCGAGCCGTCGGCCGTGCTCACCGTGACGGTGGCCGGAGAAAGTATGTTGGCGGCGTGCAGATAGAGCGTGCTGCCGTTGAGATAGTTGATATAGTCCATCAATGCCGGATAGCTCTTAGCCAGGCTCTCGCCGTCAGAGTTGGTGCCGACATACTCGAGCTTGCAGAGATTTTCGCCGGTGGTGACATTGAAGTAGTACGGCGTGGTGGTGGTACGGTATACCTTGCCCACTCGGGCGCGCACTATGAAGTCTACGCAGAACATGCCTGATGTCTCGTCATACATCATTATGTCGGAATTGAGCAGCGAGGCCGAGCCTTTTTCAAACTCCGCGGAGATATTGTCAAAGAGAGTGGCAAACGTGCCGGTGGGGGAGGTCAGGTCGACGCGCCATACAAACTTCTTGTTGACAAAGAGCGACGACAGCGGGTCGGCGGTGACCGTGGTGCCCTCAAGGCCCTCGTCGGTGCACAGCAGGGTGCCGTCAGACTGCAGCGCGAAGCACTGAAAGGACACCGAGTCGGCTGCGCTGGCGGCGGTAGACACGCTCAGGGGGCGCATGAAGCGGAATCCGTCGGCAGTGATGATGATGTTGCCCGTCTCGGTCTGCGTCACAGAGTCACCCTTCTCGGGATATACCGACATGATGCCGCTCGCACCGTTGGTCATGATGAACCGCTCGCCGGTGGGCGAGTAGGTGAGGATGGCACGGTTGATCGACGCGTTAAACATAGCGCTGTTTTGGTAGACAAACGCAGCCACAAACTCCTCGTCGTTGGTGTCGGCGCCCAGACGGCGCATCATTATGGGCATCTGGTGCTTCTTGCCCTTGAGGCTGATGGTGTTGCCGTCGTCGCTGACGTCAAGGATGATGAACTCATAGTCGCCTTCGTAGCCCAGGCCCTTGCTGGCATCGGGGTCGCAGAAGACGTGAATGAGAGGATTGTAAGAGTTGAACGTCAGCACTACGCCGTCATCAGTGATAAGCTCCCAAAGCGAGGTCTTCGACACATAGTCAGAACCGATGTAGCTGTTGCCGCCGGCTATGGTAACGTCACCGGCTGCTGTGAACGTCATGACAAAGCTGAAGCCGGGGAGATCTTCGCTGGCGAAGTACTCCATGACCCACTTGCCGCCGTCGCGCGTCAGCACGTCAAGGTATTCAGCCTTGGCCTCGTCGAGACGCTCTGCTGCCGACGAGTCGAAAATCATGTCGACTTCGTTCTTGCACGAAGACATGACGGTGGCGGCTGCGGCGAGCGTCAGTGCATATAATAAGTATTTTTTCATGTTTGTGTCAGTTTTTTTGAGTTTTTTCTTTAACCGGCTAATCGGTTGGCCGGCTGGCCGGTTAAAGACTTGTTACTCTTAGTTGGGGATGGGGATATCGGATATCTCCTGCAGAAGGGCATCGAGATTATACTCGGCGCTTCGGCGCTGCACCACGGTGCGTAGGTTGTCGAGGTCGAGGCCCCACGAGTCCTTGAACCACGTGCGGGCGATGTTGATCTTCTGCTCCATGATGGCGCGACCGTCAACTTGGTCAGAGTCCTCTACGGGGAAGATGAACTGCATGCTGTCGGCCAGGGCGTCGATGACAGCTTTCTGGTCGTCGGTACATTTGGCATAAGTGGTGCCGTAGCGATCCTTGGCCTGCTCGTTGCAGTAGTTGGTGCGCAGCTTGCTCTCGAGCTTGGCAAGATATTCCTCGCAGGCTTCCGGAGTAGAGTAGCGGTTCTCCTCAACGTCATACAGGCGGATGTTGGTACAGAAAGCGTCGCTGACAAAGCGCAGGGTGTACGTGCGGCTGTCGATGCTTCGGGCAGTCTCGGTCATATAGTAATAGTAGCAGTAGGCGGTCGAGAGGTCGGTCTCGTCGTCACCGCTGTACCAGCCGCGGTCGGCGCACCAGTAGAGCATCTCCCAGTCTGCGTCAGAACGCGTCAGGTAGCCCGACACGGTCTCGGCGAAGTCCTCGGTGTAGCTGCTGCCGGCATACGGGGTCTGCAGACCCAGGGAGGCGCAGATGCCGCCGTTGCGGTCCTGCCAGTTTGAGCTGTCGTAGTGGCCGTTGCTCAGATAGTTGAACTCGGTCGGGTAGCTCTTGGTCTGGTGCAGGATGTGGCAATACTCATGGTGCATCGTGTGGAAGTAGCGGTTGTTGAGCTGCGAGATGTTGGTGAAGTCGGCGTTGTTGATGTCGCAAAGCGTGATCTTCACGCCGCCGGTGGCGTAGCCGAGGGTCTCGGAGCCGTTGGTGTTGTACATGCCCGAGCCGATGAGATGAATCATCTTGGGGCCTACGGCCTTCAGGAAGCCGCGGTCGAGGTTGTCGGCGCTGCCGCCGTAAGCCTCGGCATAGGCATCATACCACACATACTTGATCAGCACGGCCATCTTCATCGAGTTCTCAATCGACGCCGGCGTCAGATTGTAGTCATAGTTGGTCTCCACGTCGCGCATCTTGTAGACGAACTCCATGTTGTAGACGTCGCGGAAATTCTGGTGCAGCCACGTGTCAAACTGATACGTCGAGGCGTTAGGGTCGGCGTCGTCAGAGACATCGGGGAAGATGGTCTCGGTGAAGTCGTCGTCGGAGCAGGCCGAGAAGCCCAGGCCCATGATGACGGCCAGTCCGAGCACCGGTAGATATTTCTTGATTTTCATATTCTTGGAATTTTGAGGTTAGGAGATTAGTCGGCGGGGGCGTAGACTTCGACACCGGCATCATCTTCGTCGTCGAGGCGGTAGTTGGCCTCAAAGCCGGCGGCCTGGATCTCAGACGGGATCTGCACGGCGCGGCGCGGGTCGAACAGGCTCATAGTCTCGATGCGGTTCTCGGTGCCGATCTTGTGGCTCCACTCGATGCCGTAGCGCTTGAGGTCGAAGAAACGGAAGCCGGTATGCACCTGCTCGATACGGCGGAAGTGCTGGATGCACTGGAGCACCGGCTCGATGTCGGCCGTCACGCTATACTCAGCCGAGGGGGTCACCTGGTCGATGTTGATGTCCTTGGCGATGCCATAGCGGCTGCGGTAGTTGGTATAGAACTCGTTGATCAGCGCCAGGGTAAGCTCCTTGAAGCGGTTCTCAGAGCCAACGGCCGACGGGGCCGAGCGCTTGGGAATCTCCCACTTGGCCAGGTCGTCGATGGCGCCCTGGACATCGCCGAGGAACAGCTTGGCCTCGGCGCGCATCAGCAGGCACTCCTCGCCCGTTATCTCGCTACGGGTCACATGGGCGTAGCCGATACCGGCAATCTTGTTGGTGTACTCAAACTGCTCGGAGTTGTTGCCGGCATAATAAGACCCGTACTGGCTCTTGGAGTTGATGCCGCAGCAGCCGTTGAAGCCGGGGTGCATCGAGAAGGTCTCTCCGGTCGACGAGTCCCTCCAGTTGAACGACGACCACTGGGGGCCGGGACCCTTGAGAGTGGAGCGAAGGGCGTCGCGGATCACGTGATACCGGCGGCCGCCGGTATAATGGCGGAACGCGGTGGAGTAGGTGGCTATCAGCAGGAAGTTGCGGCCCTTGTCAACGCCCTGGATATACTTGCCGAAGTCGCTGATATAGTAGAAGTCGCCGATGTGGGCCCAGATGTCGGTGATGTACTGGGTAGGATCGACATTCTCGCCGCCGAAGGCGCGGTTGGTGTATTCGAGCACCTTCTTGTAGTCTCGCTTCCACAGATAGAAGCGAGCGGCGAAGGTGTAGGCGGCCTGCATGTTGAAATGATAGCGGGGAATCTCGTAGATGGTGTTGTCGATGTTCGGCAGCGCCTCGGTGATGTCCTTCTCCATCATCTCATAGTCGTAGGCTAGCGACGGACGGTCGTAGTGCGGCTTGACCACGGTCTCGGGGCTGGTGGGATAGGGAAGGCCGACAATGGCCTCCGAAAGCTCCGGTCCGCGATACTGCTCGCAGAAGGTGTTGACCAGCATGAACATGCAATAGGCACGCAGCATCTTGGCCTCGGCCATGACGGCAGGGAGATTCTCGGCATCGGCCACATCCACGCCATTGTCGATTTTAGCCTGGAGATTTTCCAGGCACTCGATGGCGGCGTTGGCAGAAGCGATGGCACCGTAGTAGCCCGACCAGATGCCGGAAGGCGTGTCGTTGCCCGAGCCGCTCTTTACCTCCTCGAAGGCGAAAGCCTCGTCGTCGGTGCGGTCGTAGGCCGGCAGGTTAAATCGTACGCCGGTAGAGGAAGCCGTGTTACAGTCCTCCATATTGTCAGACATCAGCTCGAGCGTCAGCGCCGGGTTATAGGCAGGGTAGGCGTCGCAAAGCTTCATGCGGGCCTTCTCTACCGTATTTAGCTCCACGCGGGTGTCGGGCGTCTTGTCCAGGAAGTCGCTGCACGACGTCAGCGCCAGTCCCAGGCCCGCGCCCACAAGGGCGGTATATATTAATTTGTTAAGTCTCATATCTTTTGTTCAGTTTGTGTTGGACAGAGGTGACTGTGTTGCTTAGTTCAGGCCCAGACGCAGGGTGAACGTAAACTGGCGCGGGTTGGGCGATGCTACGCCGCCGGAGTTGTAGAACTCGGGGTCCTGGCCGTTGAGCTTCTTGTCAGAGTAAACGAGGAACAGGTTGGTGCCCTGGAATTTGACAGAGGCGCTGCTCAGGCGCAGGGCGCGAAGCACTACCTGCGGGATGTCGTAGGTCAGCGAAATCTCCTTCATGCGGATGAAGCCGCCGTTGGCCACGCGGTCGGTGGAGTAGTTGTAGGCGTTGTAGGCGCGGCTCAGGTAGCTGTCCTGGTCATACTGACGCGTAGAGGCGATGGCGGGGATGGAGGTGTAAGCCTCGTCGCCGCTCACCACGAAGCGGTTCATAAACTCCTTGCCCATTGCCTTGGTGTCGGAATAGGCGGCGGCGAACGTCGGGTCGAGGCGCAGCTTGTTGCCGAAGGCGTAGGTCATGAAGATGTTGAGGTGGAAACCCTTGTAGGTGAAGTTGTTGCCGAAGCCGCCGGTGTAGGGCGGGTCAACGGCGCCCTCATACTTGAGGAAGTCGATGTTCTCAAACTCCTGAAAGTTGATGTCGGTGGTGGTGACCTCGCCGCTCTCGTTGATTATCATCGGGATGCCGTCCTCGTTCAGGCCCACGAAGGGGATGGAGAACAGGGCGCGCACGGGATAGCCCTCAAGAGCGTAGCCGGTGCCCTGCACCAGATCGATGACGCGGGTGCGGCCCTTCAGGTCCGTAATCTTGTTCTTGGCGTAGGAGAAGGTGAAGTCGGTGGTCCACTGGAAGTTGGGCAGCTGAAGATTGTGAGAGGTGATGGTGAACTCCACACCGTGGCTCTTCATCGTCGCGCTGTTGGCCCACTTGCGGGTGGTGCCACCAACGCCCTCGGTGTAGACCAGGCCGATAAGGTCGTAGTTGTTACGGGTGTACCAGTCGAAGACGAGGTTGAGGCGGTTGTTGAGGAAGCCCAGGTCGACGCCCAGGTCAAACTCATGCTTCTTCTCGTATGTAAGCTCGCTGTTGGCAAGCTCGCTCAGCTCGAGGGCGAGCTCGTAGGCTTCGGTGTCCTGGCGCCAGGGCTTGCTCGGATAGTAGATGGCCATTGCATTTGATATGCTCGAGGGGCCGGAGTCGCCGGTCAGCGAGTAGCTGCCGCGCAGCTTGGCCGTGGCCAGGGCCGGGCTCAGGGTCTCGAACCAGGGCTCGTCGTCGATGTTCCAGGCGGCCGACACGTTCCACGTCGGCAGCCAGCGGCTCTGGTTGCTCTTGCCGAGCTTGTTGGAGCCTTCGTAGCGGATGGTGCCGTTGATGATGTAGCGGCCCTTCCACGAGTAGGAGGCGGTGCCGAAGTAAGCCATGGAGCGGCGGTAGGTCCAGTCGTCGGTGAAGTAGTTGCCGTTCTCCTCCATCATCTGCTTGAAGAGCTTCCAGTCGGTGAAGGGGAGGTTGCCGTTGTCATATACGATGCCCCAGCCCTGGTAGGACTCGGTGTGGCGGTCGATCTTCGACGCCTCGAAGCCGGCCATGGCGTTGACCAGGTGCACGGTGTTGAACGCCTTGTTCCACACGGCGGTGCCGCGGAAGTCATACTGAGTCATCGAGTTGACGGTGTGGTAGAGAATACCGCCGTTGGGGAGCACGGAGATAGGCAGCGAGTTGGCGTCGTCGGGGTCGGTGTACAGGAAGGGGTTGGAGGCGCGTATCGTAGCGTTCTCCGGATCCACGCCGGCGCGGTAGGCGTTGGCCTGGTTGGAGTTCTCGGTCACGTAGTGGTTGGTAGTTGCCGAATAGTGGCGTACCGAGCCCACAGCTGTGAAGTCGAGGCCGAGGATAGGCTTCCAGTTGAGCTGGCCCTGGAACTTCAGGTCGGTGACCGTGATGTCCATGTAGTTGTTCTCCAGCTCGTCGAAGATATTGAAGTCGCAGTAGTTACGGGTCAGCGTTGCGTTGGGGTCCGTGGTACGCGACGTATTGAGCGCGTAGGAGTAGGGGTTGATGTCGAAGTCACGCGACACCTCGCCGTTGACCACGTCGATGCTCTGGCTCAACGTGCCGGGGGCGCGCTGCTTGCGGTAGGTGTCGGAGGTCTGCAGCTTGATGTTGAACGTCTTCGAGAAGTTATAGGTGGCGTTGGCGTTGAAGGTGTATCGGCTCACCTTGCTCTGCTTGTACCAGCCCGGGTCGTCCATGTAGGAGAAGGAGGTGTAGAACGTGCCCTTGTCCGTGCCGCCCGAGATGCTCACTGCGTGGTTCATCATCACGTTGGTGTTGAACAGCAGGTCAAACCAGTCGGTGTTGCGCATCTCGGCCTCGCGCAGGTAGGCGTTCTTGGCGCTCTCGGTGTTTGCCAGGCCATATTGGCCGTTGGTGGCGTTGTACTTGTTGATGAGCTTGTACATCGTGCCGTAGACGCCCGAGCTGCTGGAGTTGGCCAGCGAGGCGAGGCTCAGCCAGCCCTTGCGCTCCATCTCGCGATAGATGCCCATCTGCTCCTGCGAGTTACAGATGTTGAAGTCGTGGTACGACGGCTTCAGGCGCACGGTGAACTCACCCGTATAATTAATAGATGTGTGACCCGCGCGGCCCTGCTTGGTGGTGACCACTATCACACCTGCCATGGCGCGCGCGCCGTAGATCGACGTTGCCGAGCCGTCCTTGAGGATCTGGAACGACTCGATGTCGTCGGCGTTCAGACCCGAGATGGCCGAGGCGATAAGGGTCGTGGCGTCGCCTGACGACAGGTCGTCGGCCGACATCTCCACGGCGTCTTCAAGTATCACGCCGTCGACCACCCACAGGGGCGTCGAGTTGCCATAAATAGAAGTGGCGCCGCGCACGCGTATCTTCGGGGCGGTGCCGAAGGTGCCCGACACGTTCTGCACCGACACGCCGGCCACGCGTCCCTCGAGGCCGCGGCTGACGTCGGCCACGCCGTCGAGGCGGGTCTTCGAAGCGTCCACCTTGGTGGTAGCGCCGGTAAACAGTCGCTTGTCGACATTACCCATACCGGTTACGACCACCTCGCCCAGCGACTGGGTGTTGGAGGTCATCTTCACAGTCGCAGGAGAGTCGGAGGCCTTGATGGTCACCGGATCCATGCCCACGTAAGTGATCTCGATGGTCGACTTGCTCGAGGGGGCATTGATCGTGAAGTTGCCGTCAATGTCGGTGATCGCCACCGTCTTGGTACCCTTGACCTTGACCGTGGCGCCGATGATGGGCTCTTCATCTTCTGCGGAGATAACGGTGCCTGTCACCTTCACTTGCGCCATCAGGCCCAAGGAGGTCAGCAGACAGGCTAATAACAGCAATAATTTTTTCTCCATAGAATAAATCTAATAATGATAATTAATTTTTTCTCAGAACATTGTGATGTGCCGGACGCACTTCTCAGCGGCTGCATGGTGATGGCGGGTGGCAAGCCTTGCGACTAAACTTCTACAAACTACAAATTACGCGAATTACACAAATTCTAATTTTTCTGCATCCGGAAGAAACCAAGAAAGTTTTTTGTTTCTTTATTTTGTTTCTTCGTGCGATAATTCGCGTAATTCGCGAAATTTGTAGTTTTGCCTTTCGGCCTGCTCGAGGATGGCGTGATACACTTGCGGCGTCCGGAGGCAGGGATGGAGACACATCTGACATCTCGGGGTCACCGGCCGTGGCTCGCGCCTGTTGCCCGCGCGGAGGGTTAGCATCTTCGTCGACTGCGCGGCCACGTGCCCTTGCGGGGTGGCGTCCGGCCTTACCCCGTGCACGGCGCCGCCGTCGGTATTATGGCTTGCAAGCACGCCAACACCTCTCATCGGACCCTTGCCACAACCGTCAGCGGATGCCTACAATACACCATCAAAGGCTGTGTGTCAGAGTTTTATAGACGTGTCGTGTACCCGAAAACCGAGCCGTAACCACGCATCCTCCGGCCCGGGGGCCGGTCTGCGGAGTTACTACTTAGATTGCAAAGTTAAGCAAAATTTTTCAATTCCAAACAGATTTTGCAATAAAAGCGCACATTTTAACATTTCAACCCCACATTTTGCCACCAAAAGGAGCGGGGCGGCGCCCCCGCGCCCCGCATCCCCGCGTTGCCCACGTGCCTTGGAAGCGACGCGCCCCCGCGCCCCGCATCCCCGCGTTGCCCACGTGCCTTGGAAGCGACGCGCCCCCGCGCCCCGCTCCCAGCCTTGGCCGCAAGCCGCGGAAACGCTCTGCCCTGCGGCCCTTTCCCCTGATTTTTCACTTTTTTACTCATTTCCCCTCCGCGTGTCATTATTTTTCGTAAATTTGCCATCAAACTAACCAAACCAACCCATCATGAAACGTATCTTTGCTTTAGCACTCGCCGCCGCCGTCATCCTCCCCGCGGCTGCACAGGAGGAGAAGACCGACTCCGCCGGATTCGTCTTCACCGACACCAAGACCGTCAAGACCACCCCCGTCAAAGACCAAAACAAGTCAGGCACATGCTGGTGCTTCGCCGGCATCTCGTTTATGGAAGACGAGCTCCTGCGCAAGACCGGCCGCGAGTACGACCTATCTGAGATGTTCGTCGTCCGCCACTGTTACCTCACCAAGGCCGACCGATTCGTCCGCAACTACGGCGACGTAAACTTCGCCCAGGGCGGCGGCATCCACGACGTCCCCTTCGTATGGACCACCTACGGCATCGTCCCCGAAGAGGCATACTCCGGCCTCAACTACGGCGCCGCCAAGCATGACCACTATGAGATGGAGGCAGGCATGTCGGCCTTCCTCAAGGCCATTGCGCGCAAGCCCGGCAAGACCCTCTCCACCGCCTGGCGCCCTGCCTTCCGGGGCATCGTCGACGCCTACCTCGGCCCCGAGCCCTCCACCTTCACCTACGAGGGCAAGAGCTACACCCCCCAGAGCTTCGCAGCCTCCCTGCCGCTTAACATGGACGACTACATCGCCGTCACCTCCTTCACACACCACCCCTTCTACCAGCCCTTTGCCCTCGAAGTGCCCGACAACTGGATGAGTTCCGCCTACCAGAACGTCACCCTCGACGAGATGATGGCCATCATCGACAACGCCCTTGACAACGGCTACTCCGTAATGTGGGCCGCCGACGTCAGCGAGGGCGGCTTCAAGTGGCGCGAGGGCTTCGCCGTTATGCCCGTCGAGGTCGACGAAGCTGCACTCGAGGGCACCGAGCTGAGCCGCTGGGTAACCCTCAGCGACAGCGAGCGCGCCAAGAAGCGCTACGACGTCGACGGCCCCTGCAAGGAGATGGACATCACCCCCGAGGTGCGCCAGCAGATGTTCGACGAGCAGTCCACCACCGACGACCACGGCATGGTCATCGTCGGCAAGGCCGTCGACCAGGAGGGCAACACCTTCTACAAGGTCAAGAACTCCTGGGACACCAACCAGAAATATGGCGGCTACTTCTACGCCTCCGTCCCCTACCTCCGCGCCAAGACCGTCGGCATCATGGTCAACAAGGAGGCCCTCCCCAAAGACGTCGCCAAAAAAATCACCACCAAGTAACACTCTTACGATAAACCACAAATTACACGAATTAACCGAATTACACGAATTAGAATTTGTGTAATTCGGTTAATTCGTGTAATTCGTGCTTGCAAAATCTGTTGTTTATATGCGACTTGCCACCTTTATTCGATGCCAATACACATTATATAATAATGACTACCATTTTTTTTTGAAAAAATTTTCGGGAGTGACAATAGGTGTCACACACGGGGGTGTATCTTTGCAGTGACCAAAGAGACAAAGCAGGTGCCGTAGAAAAGGCATACTTCGAATAGGTCGATGTGGTTGCGGGTTCGAACCCCGTCCCTCTCACCCCTTGGCGGGGGTGAAGGGTAGCTCAAATGGCAGAGCGCATATAGTCGCCTTTTCGCTTGTTGCCCTGCTTTTTAAAACACAGACGAGGTCTTTGACCGGTTATCCGATTAGCCGGTTAAAGACCTCGTTTTGTGTTATATGGCGTTATGCCAGGAAGCCGAGGAGCACGCCGGCGGCGACGGCGGAGCCGATCACGCCCGACACGTTCGGGCCCATGGCATGCATGAGCAGATAGTTGGAGGGGTCATACTCCAGGCCCAGGTTGTTGGAGATGCGCGCCGACATGGGCACTGCGGAGACGCCGGCGTTGCCGATGAGCGGGTTGATCTTCTTGCCCTGCGGCAGGAACAGGTTGAACAGCTTGACAAACAGCACGCCGGAGGTGGAGGCGATGATGAATGCCATGAAGCCGAGGGCGAAGATGCCGATGGTCTGGGCCGTGAGGAACTCGGAGGCCTGCGTGGAGGCGCCGACGGTCATGCCCAGGAGAATGACCACGATGTCGTTGAGGGCGTTGGAGGCTGTCTTGGCCAGGCGGGTGGTGACGCCGCTCTCACGCAGCAGGTTGCCGAAGAAGAGCATGCCCAGCAGCGGCAGGCCCGAGGGCACGACGAAGCAGGTCAGCAGCAGGCCGACGATGGGGAAGATTATCTTCTCGTTCTGGCTGACGGCGCGCGCGGGCTTCATGCGTATCACGCGCTCCTTCTTGGTGGTGAACAGGCGCATGATGGGCGGCTGGATGATGGGCACGAGGGCCATGTATGAGTATGCCGACACGGCGATGGCGCCCATGAGGTTGGGGGCAAGCTTCGACGACAGGAAGATGGCCGTGGGGCCGTCGGCGCCGCCGATGATGGCGATGGCGCCGGCTTGGTCGGGGGCGAAGCCCAGCAGCAGGGCCACCATATAGGCGCCGAAGATGCCAAACTGCGCCGCCGCGCCGATGAGCATCAGCTTGGGGTTGGCTATCAGCGCCGAGAAGTCGGTCATGGCGCCGATGCCCAGGAAGATGAGCGGGGGGTACCAGCCGGCGGAGACGCCGTTGTAGAGTATGTTGAGCACGGAGCCTTGCTCGTAGATGCCTATCTCAAGGCCGGCCTCGGTGTTGAAAGGTATGTTGCCGATGAGCATGCCGAAGCCGATGGGCACCAGCAGCATGGGCTCGAAGTCCTTCTTGATGGCCAGCCAGATGAAGAACAGGCCGATGGCGAGCATCACGAAGTTTTCCCACGATGCGTTGGCAAAGCCGGTCAAACTCCAGAATTGCTGTAGGTTTTGTAACAGAAAATCACCAAAATCCATATATTAGTTTTTCGCTTTCAGATTTAAGTAAGAGAATTGGGGCAAACAACGGATTTCACGGATTTCACGGATTAATAAGGATTTAAAAGATTTTAAAAAAATCCGTGAAATCCGTGAAATCCGTTGTTTGTTCCTGTCTCGACAGGGTGGATGGGGGGGGGAGGGCGTCACTCGATGGTGATCAGCGGCGCGCCTTCGAGCACGCTGTCGCCCTGCTTGACGGAGATGGAGCTGACCTTGCCGTCCTTGCCGGCGTGGATGGCGTTTTCCATCTTCATGGCCTCGAGGACGATGACGGTGTCGGCAGCCTTCACCTCGTCGCCGACGTTGACGTCGATGCTGAGGATGACGCCGGGGAGCGGGGCCTTGACGACGGTGCCACCGCCGGCAGCTGCGGGAGCAGCAGCTACCACCTTGGCGCCCGTGGCAGTGCGCGGGGCGGCGGCGGGACGCGGTTTCTTGATGGTTACGGCGGGCGCGGCCTCCTTCTCCAGCTCTACGCGGAAGGGGGTGCCGTTGACCTCCACCTGGGCTACGCCGCCCTCGATGTCGCCGATGGCAACCTTGTAGTCGTTGCCGTTGATCTTGTATTTATACTCTTTCATTATTATAGTTTCTATAAGGAATTTAAGGAGTTTAGGGAACTTAGGGAGCGCCTCTTAGCGGCGGTGCTGGGGGCGCTGCGGCGTCTCACGGAGGCCGTAGATCTTCGAGCTCCAGGGCGAGTAGGCGCGGCGGAGTTTCTTGATGGTGAGGATGGTGCTCTCCTGGTCGTGGGCCTCGAGGTGGTCGTGCAGCGCCATGGCGATGGCGGCAATGACCTCGCCCGCGGTGCTGTCGGGACGCTCGCTCTTGGGCACGTCGGCCTTCGTCAGGCCCTTCGATGCCAGCGTGCGCTTGGTGGAGCGCTTCTTGGCGATGTTGCTGACGATGTAGAAGCAGATGCACAGCAGCAGCAGTGCGCTAAAGACTATACACATGGCCATGATGGTGAGGCCGAATCCGTTCTTGTCGTTCTCGCTGAACTGTATGACCTTGGGATTTTCGGCCTTGATTACGTTGTTGCTTGAGGGGGTTACATAAAGTTGCTCCGTGCTGCCGTCGCGCACCTCCCACGCGCCCTCGCCGTCGACGGTGCGGGCAAACGAGGCGTTGGCCGGCACGCAGGCGGGGATGGTCACCGAGTCGATCAGGCTCACGCCGTCGGCGTCATAGATGCCGATCCAGTTGTCCTGCCCGGGGACGAGGGTGAAGTTGGTGTGGAACGTGCCGCGCGTGGGCTTGCCGTCGGCGTAGAACACCACATGCTGCCGCTTGGGTATGCGGGTGTTGACGTCGCCGATGGGCACGGGATACATGCGGGGCTGCTTGGGGTCGGTAGTGAGGTAGACGCTGGAGATCTCGAGCGGTGCAAACTGGGTGTTGAACAGCTCGATCCAGGCTGTGTGGCAGCCGTAGTCGTCGATGATGCTCGAGTCGTTGACCACCATTACCTCGTTGATGCGCAGGCTGTGGCGCCCCTGGGCCAGCGTGGCCAGGGAGCAGCATAGCAGCGCTACTACCAGGGTTATTGTTTTCTTCATTCTGTGTGATGATGGTTAATAATCAAGTCTTTAACCGGTTACCGTTTAACCGGTTAAAGACTCGCTGGGATGCCTTACAGGGGTATGTTGCCGTGTTTCTTGGCAGGGTTGGTGAGCTTCTTGGTGGCCAGCTGCTGCAGGGCGCGGATGACGCGGAAGCGGGTGTTGCGCGGCTCGATGACGTCGTCGATGTAGCCATACTTCGCGGCGTTGTAGGGGTTGCAGAAGAGGTTGTTGTACTCCTCCTCCTTCTCCTTGAGCACCTTGGCGGGGTCGTCGGAAGCCTTGGCCTCCTTGGCGTAGAGCACCTCGACGGCACCGGCGCCGCCCATAACGGCGATCTCGGCCGACGGCCACGCATAGTTCATGTCGCCGCGGAGCTGCTTGCAGCTCATCACGATATGGCTGCCGCCGTAGCTCTTGCGCAGGGTGACGGTGACCTTGGGAACGGTGGCCTCGCCGTAGGCATACAGCAACTTGGCGCCGTGAAGGATGACGGCGTTGTACTCCTGGCCCGTGCCGGGGAGGAAGCCCGGGACATCGACCAGCGTGACCAGAGGTATGTTGAAGGCGTCGCAGAAGCGCACGAAGCGCGCGCCCTTGCGCGAGGCGTTGCAGTCGAGCACGCCGGCGAGATACTTGGGCTGGTTGGCGACGATGCCCACGCTCTGGCCGTTGAAGCGGGCGAAGCCCACGATGATGTTCTTGGCATACTCGCGCTGCACCTCCAGAAACTCGCCGTTGTCGATGATGGCGCCGATGACGTCATACATGTCGTAGGCGCGCGTGGGAGAGTCGGGCACTATCTCGTTGAGGGCGTCCTCCAGGCGGTCGATGGGGTCGTTGCATTCCATCAGCGGGGCCTCCTCGAGGTTGTTCTGCGGTATGTAGCTGATGAGCTTGCGGATGAGCTGCAGGGTCTCCTCGCCGTTCTCAGTGGCGAAGTGACATACGCCACTCTTGGAGGCGTGTACCGAGGCGCCGCCCAGGTGCTCCTGGTCGACGTCCTCGCCGGTGACGGTCTTTACCACCTTCGGGCCGGTGAGGAACATGTAGCTGATTCCCTTGGTCATGATGGTGAAGTCGGTGAGCGCGGGGGAGTATACGGCGCCGCCGGCGCAGGGGCCGAGGATGGCGCTGATCTGCGGGATGACACCCGAGGCCATGATGTTGCGCTGGAAAATCTCGGCGTAGCCCGAGAGGGCGTTGATGCCCTCCTGGATGCGCGCGCCGCCGGAGTCGTTGAGGCCGATGACGGGGGCGCCCATCTTCATGGCCATGTCCATGATCTTGCAGATCTTCTGCGACATGGTCTCGCTCAGCGAGCCGCCGAACACGGTGAAGTCCTGGGCGAAGACATACACCAGGCGCCCTTCGATGGTGCCGTAGCCGGTGACCACGCCGTCGCCCAGGAAGCTCTTCTTCTCCTGGCCGAAATTGTGGCAGCGGTGGGTGACAAACATGTCAATCTCCTCAAACGAGCCCTCGTCGAGGAGCTGGTCGATGCGCTCGCGGGCGGTGTACTTGCCGCGGTCGTGCTGCTTCTGGATGGCTTTCTCGCCGCCGCCGAGACGGGCCTCGGCGCGCTTGGCGATAAGCTCTTGCACTTTTTCTAACTGTTTGCTCATTAAGTATTCAGTTTTCAGTATTGAGTATTCAGTGATTGGGGATATAGGGCTTATAAGGCTTATTAGACCTATAGGGCCTATTAGGCTTATTTCTTTTTGGGGTCCTCGCAGAGCTCGATGAGGGTGCCGCAGGTGCTCTTGGGGTGCAGGAAGGCGATGTTGAGGCCCTCGGCGCCCGGGCGCGGAGCCTTGTCGATGAGGCGGCAGCCCTTGGCCTCCACCTCGTTGAGGGCGTTCTGCACGCCGTCCTCGATGGCGAACGCAAAGTGCTGGATGCCGCCGCGGCCGCCGTTCTTCTCGATGAACTTGCTGATGGCGCTCTCTGGAGCGGTGCCCTCGAGGAGCTCTATCTTGGTCTGGCCGACCTTGAAGAAGGCGGTCTTAACTTTCTGGTCTGATACTTCTTCGATGGCAAAGCATTTAAGGCCGAGCATGTTCTCGTAGAAAGGGATAGCCTCCTCGAGCGAGGGGACGGCTATGCCGATGTGTTCGATATGAGAGATATTCATAACGCTGGTAAATATAAGGTTGGTTGTAAAGAAGTGATTTGCAAAGCAATAGCGTAGCACTGCGGAGTCTGCACAAACACTTGGGCAAACTACCCCGCAAAGTTACTAAATATTTTAAACTCACCGCCCTTTTTCCCGTTTTTTTTATCTTCTCAATAATTAATAAGGGATTTGAAGTTTGTGGAAAAAGTTGTAACTTTGGCCGAAAAATGAGGCAAGTCTTATGGATATGGCTATGGGTGTCGGCAGTCGCTGCGGCGGCGCCGGCCGACTCGCTGCTGCGCGTGCTCGACACAGAACTCGGACGTCTGCCGGAGTATATGGCTGTGCGACAGGACTCAATCGACGCCGCCCGCGCCAACCTCGCGCGCGTCGACGGCGAGAACGCCGACGCGTACAATGTGCTGCGGACGCTTTACAGTCTCTATCGCACTTACGACGTCGACTCGGCGCTGTGGGTGGCGCGCCGCCGCCTGCAAGTGGCCGAGGGCCTCGGCGACGAGAGCAAGATCGCATCGGCGCGGCTCAACCTGGCGGAGAGCAGCATCTCGGCCGGTAGCTACGACGCCGCGCGGCGCGCGCTCGACGGCATCGACCGCACTCGCCTCGCAGACTATCACCACCGTTACCTTTACGACCTCTACACCCGCCTGTGGCGGCAGATGGCGCTCAACGACGGCATCCCCTCGGAGCGGCGCCGGTACCTGCAGCTGACGATGGAGTATGCCGACTCGTTTGCCATATATTCGACAGGGCCGGAGAGACTCAACTCGCGGCGTCTGCTTGACCAGGCGCAGGAGCTGCTCGACGGCGGCGACCGTGACGGCGCCGTGGCGCTGATGGCGGAGGCAGCGCTGATGGACATACGGGAGGGACGCCGCGACCTGGAGTCGCTCATGCGCCTGGCGGCAGTGCTCTGTGACCAAGGGGATTACTCACGTGCATACGAATATATAACCACGGCGCTCGAGCAGGCGCGGGCGGCCAACGCACGGGCACGCGCCGCGGAGATGCTGGAAGCCGCGGAGGTGATAGACCGCGCGCACGGCGCCATGGTCAGCCGCTCGGTGCGGCGCCTAAACATCGCCTTGTGGGTCATCGCGGCGTTGGCGCTGATTGCTCTCGTGGCCTTTGCGAGCGCCTTCGCGCAGATGCGTGCGCTGCGGCGCACGGAGCGGCGCCTGCGATGTGCCAACGACGAGCTGGCCCGTGCCAACCGGCTCAAGGAGCAGTATATCAGCCAGCTGTTTGACATCTACAGCGGCCACGCGCGCCAGATTTCCGACCTGCGCAAGGGTGCCCTGCAGCAGCTCCGCGCCGGACGCCTCGACCGCCTCGAGCGCTCCCTGTCGTCGCCCGAGGCGGAAACCACCGAGCTGCAAGAGATGTACCGCCGCTTCGACGAGATGTTCCTCTCGATGTATCCCGACTTCCTCGCCGAGTACAACGCCTCTGTGGCCGGGGAACACCACGTCGATCCCGCCTCGCGGACGCTGACGCCGGAGCTGCGCGTGCACGCCCTAGTGAGCATGGGCATCACCGACAGCGGTCGCATCGCCCGCCTGCTCCACTACTCACCCCAGACCGTCTACAACTACCGCTCGCGCCTGCGACAGCGCCTCTCACACGCTCCCTGAAGCCTACTCTACAGAGCTGATAAAAACACACTAAAAAATTTGTTGACAATTATTTGGGTTTTGTTCGGACCTACTTGGCAGCTACCCGCGCGCACAAGCGGGCCGCTGGCGTATTAACTTTGCAAAAGTCAATCGAAAATCATCGACAACCATCGACAGACAATCGATAACCATCGAAAACCATCGAAAACCAAATAAACCCCAACAACCATGAAACAAACTCTGATTTCCCTGCTTTGCCTGCTGGCTGCGCTTAGCGTCTCTGCCGACCAGTGGCCCTCGAAGATGTATTGCAAAGGCGCCTGGGGCGGCGGCTCGTGGACGTGGAAGGAGATGACCACCGTGCAAGACGGCGTCTACACCTACCAGACCACCTGGGCGGCGAACACCGGCTTCAACACCAACACCTCCGCATCCTCATCCGGCGCCTCGTGGTTTCCCAAGGCCAACATCCACGGCTATGATTCCTCCGTCATCACCGACGGCACCGACGTCACCCTCGTCCACTCGGCAGCCTCCGCCACCCTGTCGCTGTGCAAGACGGGCAGCGGCATCGTCGTCATGCTCCTGTCGAAGTGCGCCCCGACCGTCGGCGACGAGGTGACCGTAGAGATGTACACGCAGAACGTCAGCGGCGCCGTGACCCTCACCGTCACCGACCCTGACGGCAGCGTCGCCACGGCCACCACTTATCCCTATACATTCACCGGCGCGAAAGTGGGCGACTACACGCTCCGTGCCACGGCCACCGACGCCGACGGCGCCGAGTGCAGCCAGACGCTGACCCTCACCGTCGCCGCCGAGCCGGAGAAGCTCCCCTTCGACCCAACTGCCGACGAGCTGAAGCGCTGCTACCATGAAGACCTCGAAACACACGACATCACCTTCCTCTTCGACCTCGCGACCTGGGGCAAGTCGGCATCCTCCATCACCAGCACATACGTCCGCGGCAGCGTCAACGGCTGGAGCAGCGACGACGCGCAGAAGATGGTCTACGACGCCGACCATAACCTCTATTATGTCACGGTGCCATACAACACCGTCAAGCGCCCCGGCAACTCGGGCCAGCCGGAGTACAAGTTCTACATCAACGGCTCTTACATCTCCTCATATTCCGGCTTCCCCTCCGACTATATCTTCAAGAACGCCGACTACAACCAGATAGTAATCTTCTCGTTCGACGACATCGACGTCATCCGCGCCAACTCCGAGATGGCCAACGTCATCAAGCAAGTGAGCGACTTCGACCTCACCACCGACTCGGGCAAGATGGTGATAGCCAACCTGCGCGTGGTCCCCGGCACGCAGCATCTGATACGCACCTACCACCCGTTCAAGTGGAGCCGCTCGTTCTCCACCGAGCCGGTGCGCATGGCCGCCGTGGTCGAGCTGTGTGAGAAGCTTGGCGTCAAGAGCGACATCGTACTCTCGGGCGACGAGACCGGCTCGCTGACCACCTGGACGGTCGACGGCACCACCTACCAGGAGACCATCCCCGACTTCTACAAGGCCATGATCGCCGCCGGCAACGTGCTCTACGTCGGCAAGGGGTACAGCACACCCTCCTACAACGAGGTGTATTACAACTCCACCGGCGAGAAGCTCGGCAACTGGATCAAGGAGACCGTCGCCTTCATCAACGCCGACGAAAATCCCGTGCCGTTCACCATCCACTGCCGCCTCGGCACCGACCGCACGGGCGTGTTCTGCGCCACCCTCGGCGCCCTCTGCGGGGCCTCGTGGGACGAGGTGGTGGCCGACTATGAGATGTCAAACCGCCTGGGCACCCAGGAGTTCCGCGGCGGCGCCCTGCTGCGCTACGCCTTCGAGCAGATGCTCGGCGTGACCAATATCACCGACGTGCCCGACTTTCCCAAGGCCGTGGCAAACTACTTCATCGGCAAGGGCTACCTGACGCAGGACGACGTCGACGCCCTCAATGAGAAGCTGCAGGGGCGCCTGACTGGCATCGAGGCCGTCAGCACCGACACCGACGCCGAGCCGGTCTACTACAACCTGCAGGGCGTGCGCGTCACCTCCCCCGCCGCCGGCCAGCTTCTCATCCGCGTCCGCGGCACCCGCACCGACAAGATAGTCTATTAGTAAGTAAGGAGGGCGACCGTCCCCGCCCGCGCATCGCCGCCTTGGCCGCAAGCCCTGTGCGCTGTGGGGCGGGTAGACACCCTCCGTGGCGTGCGGCCGGAGACGGCCGCACGCCTTACTCGCACACAATATTGCGGCGCATCGGGCGTTATATGTATAGGCCAAATGCCCGCAAAGACATGACCAATACTCTTTTCCGCAATATATCTATCATTGTCACAGCACTTTGCATGATACTAACGGCATCTGTTGCAAAGGCTTTCGACGTGTCGACCTACACCGAGACGTCGGCCCTCGCCGAGGGCCGCTGGGTGAAGGTGTCGGTCACCGCCTCCGGCATGTACCTGATACCGACATCGTCGCTGCGCTCGTGGGGCTTCAGCGACCCGTCGAAGGTGCGCATCCACGGCTACGGCGGCGCGCGCATCTCCGACGTGCTCTCCGCGGCCAACTATATCGACGACCTGCCCGAGGTGCCCTCGGAAGTAACCTCCAAGGGTATCGTGTTTTACGCCCAGGGCGTGGAGACGTGGACCGCTTCGGGCAACTATTACGTGCACTCCCTCAACCCCTTCAGCACCGTCGGCTACTACTTCCTGACCGAGAGCGACGCCGACGCCACCAACCCCGTGGTCGATGCCGGCACGGCAGGCGCGACAAACCCGGCGACATCGTTCCTCGACTATCTCTACCACGAGACCGACGAGGTAAAATTAGGCGAAACGGGTCACTTGCTGCTTGGCGAGGACTTCAAATACACCCCCTCGCGGACGTTCAACTTCACGCTCACCGACATCGACACCAACATGCCGGTCAGGGCCCGCACGCAGTTTGTAGCAAAGACTTACAGCTCGTCGTCGCGGCTGACGTTCTCGGTCAACGGCACACAGCAGTCGTCCACAACCTCCGACGTCATCTCCGCCAGCGGCACCAGCACCCACACTCACGGCGTGTCGACGGTGACCACCAAGAGCTTCTACCTCACCGACTCCAAGCTGCAGCTTGGCATCGCCCACTCCGCTTCCGTCACCGTAGTGGCGGCCTATCTCGACTTCATCGAAATCAACTATACCCGCCAGCTGAAGCTGAGCGACGGCCAGCTGACATTCAACCTCTCCCAGACGCAGGCCCGGCTCGACGGGGCCACCACATCAACCCGCATCTGGGACGTCACAAACCCGCTGAAGGTATATCAGATGCGCACGTCGGCCTCCGGCTCGGGGGTGGCATGGACCAACGACTACACCGGCACCCGCCGCTACGCCGCCTGGGACGAGACGGCCACGATGCCCTCGCCGACGTATGTGGGCACGGTCAACAACCAGAACCTGCACGACCCCTCTGTGACGCCCGACATGGTGATTTTCAGCCCCACGGAGTGGAGCACGGAGGCGGAGCGCATAGCGGCCATGCACCGCGACGCCCCCGACTCCCTGACAGTGCTGGTGGTCAACCCTGCCGAGGTTTACAACGAGTTCGGCTCCGGCGTGCCCGACGTCAACACCTTCCGCCGCTACCTCAAAATGCTCTACGACCGCGGCAAAGCCGCCGGGCACCCCCTGCGCTTCGCCCTGCTGATGGGCAAGCCCACGTATGACAACCGCCGGCTGACGGCGGCCATCTCCGCCCTGTCGTACCAGTTCCTGCCCACGTGGCAGAGCGACACCAGCCTCGACGACAACGTCTCGTTCACCACCGACGACATCTTCTCCTTCCTCAAAGACAACTCCGGCTCGACCATGGCCTCCGACAGCCTCTGCATAGCCGTCGGACGCATTCCCGTGCGCACCGCCTCCGACGCAAAGACCGCAGTCGACAAGCTGTATGAGTACGTCAACTCCTCCAAGCGGTCGTCGTGGCAAAACCAGATGCTCTTCGTGGCCGACGACGAGAACAACGGCATACACATGGAGCAGACCGACGCCTTCATCAACGCCATGGTCAACGGCAACGACGACGGCACACACATGATGATAACCAAGGTGTACATCGACGCTTTCACCAAGCGCGACGGCGGCTACCCCGAGGCCCGCACGCGCATGTACAACCGTCTGGACGAAGGCGCTATGTGGTGGAACTTCGTGGGCCACGCCAACCCAACGGGCTGGACGGGCGAAAACATACTCACCTACAACGACATCAACAACCTCTACCTACGACGCTACCCGATACTCTACGCCGCCACCTGTGAGTTTCTCAACTGGGACGCCATCGCCATGTCGGGCGCGGAGATACTCTACTACACCCGCCAGGGCGGCATCATTGCCGCCATCACGGCCGTGCGCCCCGTCTACATCACCGACAACGGCCTGCTGGGCACCGCCATGGGTCCGCACATCATGGCCCGAGGCGACGACGGCCGCTTCCTGCCGCTGGGAGAGATGTACCGCCGCGGCAAGAACAACATACGCGACAGCTACGGAGTCACCATCTCCAACAGCAACAAGCTGCGCTTCGTGCTCATGGGCGACCCCGCCATGCGCCCCGTCACACCCGCCAACCGCGTAAAGGTGGAGACTATCGGCGGCGTCGAGCCTACCGAAGACGCCCAGGTGACCATCAAGGCCCGCCAGGTGGTCACCGTCGAAGGCTCCGTCACCGACTGGCAGGGCAACCCGCTGCCCGACTTCAACGGCGACGTCACCCTCGAGATATACGACGCCGAATATTCAACCACCTCCAACGGCAACGGCGCCGGTAAGCGGTACACCTTCGAGGAGCAGGGCGAGCGCCTATACTCAGGCCGCGACACGGTGCAGGGGGGCAAGTTCACCATCACCGTGGCCATGCCCGAGGATGTGGCAAACAACTTCCGCCCGGGAGCCATGAACCTCTACGCCACCGCCTCCACGTCGCACCTCGACGACGCCATGGGCACCTGCCGCACATTCTACGTCTACGGCTACGACACCACCGCCGAGGCCGACACCACCGCACCGGCCATCGAGACGATGTATCTCAACCACCCGACCTTCAACTCGGGCGACCGTGTCAATCCCTCTCCCCTGCTCATCGCCACCGTCTCTGACAACCTCGGCTTCAACCTTTCGACAGCCGGCGTGGGCCACACCATGACGCTGCAGCTCGACGGCAAGACCAGCTACACCGACGTCAGCAACTACTTTACCCCCGACATGGGCTCTCTCTCCGGCACCATCGCATACCCCTTCGAAGACCTGCAGGAGGGTCGCCACACCCTGCGCCTGCGCGTGTGGGACACCCAGGGCAACCTCGCCGAGCAGACCATCGACTTCGTGGTCAGCGACGACGTCGACCCGGTCATCTACCGTGTCTACACCGACTCTAGCCCGGCCAGCACCGAGGCCAACTTCTATGTGAGCCACAACCGCCCCGACCAGATGATGACCTTCTCCGTCGAGGTGTTTAACCTCATGGGTCGCAAGCTCTGGGAGAGCAGCGCCACCGGCATCTCCGACATGTACACCTCCGTGCCCGTCACCTGGGACCTGTGCGACTCCGCCGGCCGGCGCGTGCAGCGCGGCATCTACCTCTTCCGCGCCACCATCACCGAGAGCGACGGCACCCGCCACGTCACCGAAAGCTCACGCCTCGCCGTCTCCGCCCAATAGATTTTGGAAGCGACGCGCCCTCGCGTCGCCTTTGGATGCGACGCGCCCCCGCGTCGCGCCATTAGGCGTGTCTACCCGCCCCACGACGCCATCGCCTGACGACGTGGGGCGGGGAGCGCGACGCGAGGGCGCGTCGCTTCCAAAAAAAAATTTTGATTTTTTGAAAATTATCACTATCTTTGCCCCCACGAACAAAAATTTTCACACAACCCACTTTCTTTACCTACCAATGAAAAAACCTGTCTTCTGCATGCTCATGGCCTGCGCGGCCACGGCTATGCTCACCTCATGCTCCTCCGACGAGCCTGCGGTAACAAACACATCTGACGGCCTCGTTTCGTTCACCGTCAGCGTCCCCTCATCCGTATCCTCCCGTGCCGCCAACGACGGCTTCTCGGCCCGCGACCTGGTCTATGTGGTCTACGACGCCGACAACGGCTACACGCCACTGTTCAAAGAGGAGCTGCCCCTGCAGTTCAACGAAGGCTCCCACGAGACCACGGTAAACATCCAGCTGGTCAACGGCAAGAAATACACCGTGGCCTTCTTCGCCAAGAACGCCGCCGCGCCCTACACCGTCAGCGATGCCGGCACCCTCACCATCGACTACACCACCGGCACGCTCAGCGCCAACTCTGACATCTTCGACGCCTTCTACGGCCGCTCGGAGGACTTCACCGTCGGCTCGGGCAACCCGGACAAGGTGACCCTCTACCGCCCCTTCGCGCAGGTAAACGTCGGCGCCGCCGACTGGGGCGCCGCCAAGAAGGCCGGCCTGACCGTTACGCAGACCTCCATGGCCTTCACCGCCGAGGTGCCCTACACCATGAGCATGCTCGACGGCACCGTCGGCTCTGAGCGCACGGCCGTCACCTACACCATGGCCGACATCCACGACACCACCTCCGGCGAGCCCTCCATGATCAACGTGGCCTCCCGTGACTACTACTGGGTGTCGATGAACTACGTGCTGGCCTCCACCGACCAAAGCGTCATCAACACCGTCACCTTCGACTACAACGGCTCCCCCGCCGCCATCCAGGTCAACACCGTGCCCGTCCGCCGCAACTACCGCACCAACATCGTGGGCAACTTCTTCACCTCCGACGTCTCCTACGAGATCATCATCGACCCCGAGTTTGAGAAGCCCGACCTCGGCGACCAGGTGTATAGCGGCACCTCCGTGCGCCCCACCGCCGACGCCGACGGCAACTATAAGCTCTCCACCGCCGACGAGTTCGTGGGCTTCCTGGAGATGATGGCCGAGGGCGAGACCTTCGCCAACACCACCGTCAGCCTCGACACCGACGCCGACCTCGCCGGCTATGAGATAGAGAAATGCGGCTCTTTCTACGGAACTTTTGAAGGTAACGACCACATCATCAGCAATTATGTGATTTCAAAGCAGAGCGCCGCCAGCTATAGCACCAAATATGCCTACGGACTCTTCGGCACTCTCGGTGGCACATATAACTATGGCAACAACTACTATTACACGAAGGTTAGCAACCTCACGGTCAAGAACGCCACGGTAGGCTGCGCCTCCGGCAATTTCGTCGGTGCATTTGCCGGGTACATCAACTATTATGTCACGCTCGAGAACATCAATGTCGAGGGCTGCACCGTGACTGGTTTTGGCAAAGTAGGCGGCATCGCCGGCGGCACGATGGACATCTACGGCCTCCTTATCATGAAGAACTGCCATGTAAAGGACACTCACCTTATTGGCGGCTATAACCTTGGCGGTCTTGTAGGCCTCATGCAGCACCGCGACTACATCGTGTCAGCAGACTGCACCGCCGAGACAACCTATCAGCTTGGATACAGCGATTCCTCCTACATGGATCTCGACTTTGAGGGCACGGGTGACGAAACCGGCCTTGTACACCAGGTCAAGGGCAAGTTCTACATGTACGGCTCCGGCTACCATCGCTATTACCCCGCTTACGGTGTCTATTACACGATCCAGACCACCGACTATCCCAACCATAAGACCGACGGCTACACTAATGCCGACTATTTCACACAACTGGCTGCCAGCACCGGTGATGAACTTATCACCACCAGTTGCTATGCGTTAGGTTACGCGGTCGACGACGATCCCTCCTTCTACCCCTACGACGCCTTCCAAATGACCCATCCGCAGTAACGCCAGAGATATAGGCGCGAAGCGCCGCAGACATGAATAACCCCGCGCGACCGCAAGGAGCGCGGGGTTATTGCGAGTAAGGAGGGCGGCCGTCCCCGGCCGCACATCCCCGCCTTGGCCACAAGCCCTGTGCGCTGTGGGGCGGATAGACACCCTCTGTGGCGTGCGGCCGGGACGGCCGCCCTCCTTACTTGCTGACGGCCGCCCCCCTTACTTATTGTGCGTGGAGGAAGGAGGCGAAGTCGGAGCGGGAGCCGCGGAAGGTGTTGACGTCGACGGAGGAGGGGACGCCGCGGACGCTGCCGGAGTGGGTGTACTGCCAGAAGGTCCACTGCATGTCGGGCTGGCCGGTGAGGGAGGCTATCCAGATGGGGTAGCCGCTGAAGCCGGCGCGCAGGAAGCGGTCGTAGCCGTCTTTGTTGCTATAAAGCATGACCTTGTATCCCTCCTGCTCGAGCAGTCCCGCCATGACGCGCAGCTGCGAGGAGATGGTGGAGGTGGCTCGGTCGTTGGGGTTGCCCCACTCCTCGATGTCGATGACCAGCGGGAGGTCGAGCTGCTTGCCGCGGACGCTGTGGAGCAGGTTGAGGGCCTGCATGTAGCCGGGGGTGTCGAAGCGGAAGAAGTGGTATGCACCCACGGCGAGGCCTGCAGCGCGCGCACGGCGGTAGTTGTCGTGGAAGTTGGGGTCTTTGAAGTCGGTACCCTCCGAGGCCTTTATGATGACGAAATCGATGCTGTCGGCGCGCAAGGCCGTGAAGTCGACGGCGCCGTTGTGGGCGGAGATGTCGACGCCGCGCACGGGGAACTCCTCGCGCGAGGGCGTGACGGCGGGGCCGCCGGGGCGGAAGTACCACCACGCGGCTGAGGCCACGGCCACCGTAGCGACCGTTATTGCGACCCACTTTCGCATAACCTTTCGACAGACAATCGATTATAATCGATGATTATCGATAATCATCGATAATCATCGATTTAGTCGATTTTCGGCTAAAATTGGTAAGTGACACCGGCGAGGCCGCGGATGCCCTGGCCCTCGACGAGGCCGACGGTGCGATAGCGGTGGTCGAGCAGGTTCTCAATCTCCAGGAAGAAGCTGATCTGGTCTGTGAACGTCCACTTGCCGTTGATGCCGATGTTGCCGATGTTGCCCAGGCGCGTGCGGCGCTCGAGTATCGACGATGCGCCCCCGTCGGCCGGGACGTATGTGGTGTGCTCGATCATGTAACGGCAGGCGCGGAGGCTGTAGCCGATGCCCACCTCAAGAGGCTTGATGGGGTTGGACTTCAGGGAGATGTCCATGACATACTTGGCGCGGTCGGCCCAGAGGTAGTAGCCGCGGTTATACTTCTGCGGGGCGGCCTCGATGCTTACGCGGCCGTCGATCCAGTTGCGCCACTTGCCGCCCACGGCAAGGCCCACGTGCCATCCCTTCATGTCGATGGCGCGCATGAGCGACGGGCCGTAAGCGCCTGCGCCGGCAGGCATGAGCCAGTCGTTGGCCACGGCATATCCGCTGGACACCTCGCCGTAGATGCCCTTGAACGGGCCGACGACGATTCCTCCGTCAATGACGAGGGGAAGGTGTGAGTTGCGGTAGGCGAGGAACGGCGCGGCCATGTAGTTTACGTCGAAGACGCGCGCGAGGGTGTTCTGGTGCTCGCCGCCGCCGGCTTTGCCCCATATGGTGAATACGGAGGCGGGGCTCCAAGTCACTTGCACGTCAGGGGCGATGTGGATCACCTTGCCGGAATGGAAAGTGAACTGCACGAGCGCCCCGAGCGTGAGCTTGAATTCGGAGGTGTTCAGGCGGTATTTGGGATTAAGCGAGAGGAGGCCGGTGTTGTAGGCGCCGTCGTCGGGGGTGACGGTATAGGCGGAGGGGATGGAGGAAACGGTGCCGAGCCACGAGGCGCGGGTGTCGTTGAGCACGTCGAGGTTGACACCGAGGAACACGTCGTTATACGTGTCGATGGGCAGCCACGCGGCGCCGTTGAAGTTGAACACGTTTGACCGCACGGGCCGGAATGCCTCCTGGAGGGCTGTTATGGCCGTGGCGCCGGAGCCGAGGGAGAGCGTGGAGGTAAGGGCGCCGTTGCTGTAACCGAAGTAGCCGTAGCTGAATCCGGCGGTGTAGTGCAGGCCGCCGACTGATGACAGGAACTGCGCTGCTGCATTGACGCGGTTGACAGTCTGGCCGTAGAGGGCGTTCATCACCGAGCCGGTCTGCGAGTCGTAGCGCTGGCTGCCGGGGGCACGGAAGTGGTCGAGGGTATAGTCGATGCCGGCGTCGATCTCGCTCTTGCGGCCGACCATGAGGTGATATGTGACGCCGAGGCTGAGAGTGTTGCGCGGCAGCCAGGCGTCGAAGGTCTCGCCGGTGACGGGGTTGAGGGTCTTGCCGTCCTTGTAGGAGGTGCCGTCAAACTGCATCCAGGCGTTCAGGCGCTGGCGGTCGGTGTCGAGGAACCGGTAACCGGCCGACGCTGCGAGGTTATAGATCGGGAAGTAGCCGATGGAGGCGTATCCGGCATACGGGGATGTCTCGAGGGTGTCGGCGTAGGCCGTAGGCTCGAGGGGGGATATGTATCGCGGCATGGTGACGTTGATGGTGCGCTCGCTGAAGCGCAGGGGCGACACCTTTACGGCGGGGAGGTTGAGCAGCGGGTTGACGGCGATGCGCGAGGCGTCGTAGTGCTGGGTGACGACGGTGTGGTCGACGGTGACCTCCTCGTTGAGCTCCTGGGCGGTCAGGGCGGGGGCCGTGACTAAGGCAGCGGCTATCAATATTGGGTAAAGCTTCATGACTGATATGTTTTGGGCCGAAATTTCGGGATTTCGAAATTTCGAAATTTCGGGTTTACTTTAATCTTTCGTCGACCATCTGCTGGATTTCGGCCTGCGTGGCAGGGTCGGTATAGTTGTTGCGCATGGCGCGGAGGTATTGGTCGGCCTCGAAGGTGTTGCCGCCGCGGCGCAGTATGTCGCTCAGGAGAATGACGCCGCGCGCGCGCCAGTAGTCCTGCGACGAGTCGGAGTCGACCAGGCGGGTGACGGTCTTCTCGGCGCGGGTGCCGAGGTTGCGGTCATACTGCGAGTTGGCCATATAGAAAGCGGCCTTGGCGCCGTAGGGGTCGTTGAGGTCGTCCATCAGCTCTGTCCACTCGGTGTAAGCCTCGTCGTATCGGCCGAGATTGTTGAGGGCGAGCGCGCGGGTGAAGTGTATCTCGCGCTGGTCGTCGCCGCCAGCGGCGGAGGAGGCCAGCAGCTTGTCGGCGACGCTCACCACCTCGGTGTTGCGGCCGAGGTCGCGGGCCACGCGCAGTATCTGCATGCGCGCCTGGTGGAGCATCATGGGCGACGACGCCTTCTCCTCGAGCTGGCGGTAGGTGGCGAGGGCTATCTCACCCTTGCCCTGCTGCAACTCGCAGTTGCCCTTGATGGCGAGGGCCTCCTCGGCAACCTCCGAATCGGGGGTGGAGAGTATCACGCGGGTGGCGTAGGAGTAGGCGGTCTCGTAGTCGCCGCGGTCTTCGGCGTCCTCGGCGATGTAATACATTGCCGTTGCCACGTTGGCGCCACCGGGATAGTCGGCAAGAAACTCCATGAGCCGATCAGTGCCCTTGTCGTCGAGATACCACTCCTCGGCGGCCTCGAAGGCCAGCTGCTCCACCTCGCCCGGCTCGAGGCGCGGGGCGTTGGGTATGGAGTTGATGAAAGTGACATACTCGTTGAGGTTGCCCTGGCGCGCGTAGATGCGCTTGAGGTCGTCGGCGGCCAGCCGCGCCTCGTCGCTGGAGGGATAGGTGTAGATGACCTTGCGGTAAGTCTCGACGGCGCGAGCCTCGTCGCCGGCGTCGGCGTAGGTGATGGCGAGCTGGAGCATGCCGTTGCGGCCGTAGCTGCTCTGCGGATAGTCGCGCACGAGCTGGTTATATGCGGCGATGGCCTTGCTGTTCTGACCCGTGGCGGTGTAGGTCTCGGCCTTGGTCAGCAGCGCTGCGGGGTAGAGTCCGGAGGAGGGGAAGCGGTCCATCATTTGGTCGAGCAGCTGCAGCTCCTGCGCGTAGTTGCCCTGGTAGCCGCGCATCTGCGCCAGGCGGTAGAGGGCATAGTCACCCGAGGCGGGGCTGAGGTCGTAGGCCGTCTGATACTGGGTTGCCGCGGCGGCGAAGTCGCCCTGGGCGGCGTAGCAGTCGCCCATGCGGTCGCGGGCATCGGCGAGCTGCTTGACGCTCAAGGAGCCGGAGGTGTCGACGGCGCGCTGGAAGTCGAGCAGCGAGTTGGCATACTGGTGTTGCTGGTAGCGCACGTAGCCGAGGTTATAGTACGCGAGCTGGCGGTTGGGATCAGTTACCGTGCACGAGTCGAGGAAATTGAGGTAGCACTTTGCGGCTTTCTCCCACTCCTCGGTGCGGTAGTAGCAGTCACCGCTCCACAGCTCGGCCTGGTTGGCGATCTCTTGGTTGCCGGGCTCTATGGCCTTGGCCTCGGTGAAGCGGCTGAGCGCCAGGGCCGTATTGTCGTTGGTGTAGTCGCGGGTACCCAGGACGAAGAGCACGCGCTGCTTGGCCAGCGTGATCTCCTCCGACGGGTTGGGTATGCGGTTGATGGCCTGGAGGGCGCCCTCATAGTCGTCGTCGGTCATGTAGCCGGTGACGAGGTAAGAGCGGATGTCGTCGGCATAGCGCGAGTTAGGATACTGGCGAAGGAAGTCCTCGAAGACGCTGACAGAGCTTGAGAAGGGCGCCTTGCCGCCTTCGGAACGAGCCACGGCGTAGTTGTAGAACGCCGTCTCCTGCACCTTCGAGTCATAGTTCATGCGGTAGGCGTTCTCAAAGGCCATCAGCGCGGCGGTGGTGTTGCCGGTGTTGAGGTAGCACTGCCCCAGGTAGAAGTATGCGTTCTGCGCCATGGCGTCGTTGGTGCCCACGGCCTTCTGGAAGAGCTTGATGGCGGCCTTGTAGTCCTTGTTGTCATACTCCTGCATGCCAAGGATATAGTAAGCCGACGGCTGGGGGTTCTCAGCCTCGGCGAGATACTGCCAGAGGTAAGGAATGGCGTCGGCGGTGTTGCCGAGGTTATACAGGCTCTCGCCGGCGATGCGGCGGCTCTCGGTGGTAAACTCCGGCACCGGGTTGGCGGCAATCATGCGGCGCGCGGCTGCAAGGGCCTGGTTGTAGTCGCCGTAGACGAAGTAGATCTGCGCGATGTAATAGTCTGCGGTGTTGCCCGGCTCCGTCGAGGTGTCGACCTGCTTGAAGAGGGTGAGCGCCTGGCGGTAGTCCTGCTTGCAGTATGCGATGTAAGCCTGATAGAACTTGGCGGCCTCGCCGTACTTCTCTGTGCCGGTCAGGCGCGCGAACAGCGGGCCGGCCTGGTCATACTCGGCTAACATCAGGTAGCTGTAGGCCAGGCGGTAATAGTAGTCCTCGGCACGGTCGGCGTCCAGGCACTCCGGGTCGGCCTGCGTGTAGGCGCGGATGGCATCGCCGTAGGCATAGCGGGTGAAGTAGAAGTCGCCTATCGACGTCTGCACATCCTGGCGGCGCGGCGACTGCGGGTACTGCTCGAGATAGAGTCGGAGCAGCGGCAGAGCCTCGTCGTCGCCCAAGCCCATAGTGGCCATGGCGAGGTAATATGTGGCATCCTCGGCCTGCGACGCGTCGGGGCTGAGATGGCGCATCTGCGTGAGCTGGTCGATGCAGCCGTTATAGTTCTCGTCGTGATACATGCGCACGCCGCGGGCGAGGTAGCCGGCGGCGTCCGGCTGGTTTACTTGAGCGTGTGCGCCGGCGAGCGAGATGGCGGCTGCCAGCGCCAGGAGAATCCTTCGGTTTATCATAGAATGTTCCTTCGAGTATACACATATATAATGTAAGGTAGTGGCCGGAGCCCATAAACCATAATGCAAAGATACAAACAATTCTGCAACCCGCTGCAACTTTACGTCGCAAAAACTCGCCCAAAAGTCATAAATTCGTCGTTTTGCCCCGTTTTTGCGGGGGGATTTTGAAAAGACGCGGAAAAGGAGTAACTTTGCAGCCGTAATCAGCACTCCCCCATGAGCGAACAGACTGACATACCGACACTTGGCTCACCTTACCGCCGCGGCGCCAACAGCGGCGTCCCGATGGGCGTGTGCCTCAGCGTGATGTTTGCGCTGTGGTCGCTGGGCATGGTGAGCGCGGCGCCGGCAAGCAATGTGCTGAGCATGGCGGCGCTGTGCGTGACGCTGCTGGCGGTGGTGCTCCTGGCCTGGCTGCAGCGCCGCGGATACGTGGCCGACGGCGGCATGACCACCTTCTCCGGGGTGTGGATGCACGGCATCATGACCGTGATCTTCGGCAGCCTCATAGCCATGGTCGCCGGATACGTCTACATGCGGTGGATCAACCCCGACTTCCTGGGCGACCTCTACACCACCATGTACGACAAGATGCGCCAGATGGCCCGCGACCTGCCCGGCAAGACCGGCAGCCAGTACGCCGAGATGGCCGACACCCTCAAGCAGATGATGGACCACGGGCTGATGCCCACGGTGATGCAGCTGCTCTCTAACGTGCTCTGGAGCGTGTGCTTCGGCGGCTGCATTCTCTCGCTCATCACCGCCGCAATAGTGATGAAAATCCCCCTCAAAAACAACCCGACAGACAATCGATAATCCTCGATATTTATCAATAACCATCGACAATCATCGATAACTTAAAATTAAAACAAAATGGACATCTCTGTAGTAGTGCCATTATATAACGAAGCCGAGTCGCTCCCCGAGCTCGAGGCGTGGATACGCCGCGTCATGGATGAGCACGGATACACCTACGAGGTGCTGTTCATCGACGACGGCAGCACCGACGACTCGTGGCAGGTGGTGCGCCGCCTCTCCGAGGCCAACCCTAACGTGCACGGCATCAGCTTCCGCCGCAACTACGGCAAGAGCCCGGCGCTCAACACCGGCTTCGCTCAGGCCAAGGGGGACGTGGTAATTACCATGGACGCCGACCTGCAGGACAGCCCCGACGAGATTCCCGAGCTTTACCGCATGATCAAGGAGGAGGGCTACGACCTGGTCAGCGGCTGGAAGCAGAAGCGCTACGACCCGCTGTCGAAGACCATTCCCACCAAGCTCTTCAACGCCACCGCCCGCGCCGTCAGCGGCATCAAGAACCTCCACGACTTCAACTGCGGCCTCAAGGCCTATCGCCGCGCAGTGGTCAAGCACATCGAGGTCTACGGCGACATGCACCGCTACGTGCCCTACCTGGCCAAGAACGCCGGCTTCAACAAGATCGGCGAGAAGGTGGTCCATCACCAGGCCCGCAAATACGGCTCGTCGAAATTTGGCCTCGACCGATTCGTCCACGGCTACCTCGACCTGGCCACCCTGTGGTTCACCTCCAAGTTCGGCAAGAAGCCCATGCACTTCTTCGGCCTGTGGGGCTCGCTGATGTTCCTCCTCGGATTCATCGCCGTCATCATCGTAGGCTTCGGCAAGCTGTGGGCCATGTACCACGGCGACAGCTACATACTCGTCACCGACTCGCCCTATTTCTATCTTGCGCTGGTGACGATGATATTGGGCACCCAGCTGTTCCTCACCGGCTTCATCGGCGAACTTATCGCCCGCAACTCGCCGCGGCGCAACGACTACGAAATCGAAGAGAGCTTTTAGTGGTTAGTGATTAGTGATTAGCTGATAGTGAGAAGGTTTGTGCGCATATTATTCCTGGTTGGGGTGTTGGCGTGGGGCGCGGCGTCGTGCAACACCTCGGGGTGCCTCGACAACTCCAGCTCGATACCCTTGGCGGGGTTCTATGACGCATCGACGGGCAACGCCATCAGCCTCGACTCCCTGGAGATTGGCGGCGAGGACGCCCCGGGCGATTCCCTGCTCACCTCCTCCATGGGCGCCATCTCGCAGATTTACTTGCCGTTTCGCTCGGCTTACAACACGGTCACCTTCTACATCCGCTACTGCCAATACGACTTGGGCGGCCTCGAGGACTACATCACATTCGACTACACTTCAGAGCCGTTCCTCGCCTCCGAGGAGTGCGGAGCAATGTATCAATATCGCATCACCCGCTGCGAGTACACCACCACGGTTATCGACAGCGTCGTCGTCACCGACTCGCTGATCACCAATGTCGACCTCGAGCGCATTCGCATCTACTTCCGCACCGCCACCGACGATGATGAGACCGTTGAATAGAATATTACTGCTTCTTGTCGTGGCGCTTACGGCTGCCGTGGCCGCCGAGGCGCAGCGGCGCGTGACGCCCGTGGAGCCTACCACCGGCCCCACGCAGAAGCTCACGCCGGAGCAGCAGGCGGCGCTCGACAAGAGCCGCCTGGCACACCGCCACGACGCCAACGGAAACATCGTATTGGTCGACACGGTCACAGGCATTGAATATCACGACACGCTCGCAACCTCCATTCGGCGAATGATTTACCCGACGGTGTTCCGCCTCAGCGCAGGCGTCAACATCTGGGACCTGGCCATGCGCTGCTTCAACCAGGAGTACGGCATCGGCTCGGTGTGGGTGGAGCTGAACATGCACAACCGCTACTTCCCCTACGCCGAGTTCGGCATTGGCACCGCCGACTTCACCCCCGACGCGGCCAACTTCACCTACAAGTCGCCGATGGCGCCGTACTTCAAGATTGGTGCGACATACAACATGTTCTACAACTCCAACCCTGACTACCAGTTCCTTGCCGGCTTTCATTACGGTTTCACGCCTTTCAAGTGGCACGTAGACGACATCACACTGAACGACACATATTGGGACGAGACGAGCACATTCAGCATCCCCTCGCGCAGCTCCACGGCGGGGTATTTGGAGATAGTTTTCGGGGTAAAGGTCAAGATCGTCGACCGGTTCTCGCTGGGCTGGAACTTGATATACCACAGCGTGCTCCACGAGAGCAAGTCACCGGAGGGCAAGCCGCTCTACATCCCCGGTTTCGGCAAGCGCGACACCCACTTTACGGGCACGTTCTCGCTGATTTACACCTTCGATCTGAACAAACCCGCGACGCCGTCCGTTGAATAATCGGGGCATGTAAGCCCCCGCTAAAAGATTGAAGAGATGAAAAGAATAGTCATCATAGGAGCCTCCTCGGGCATCGGCCAGCGCATGGCCGCCGACTTCGCCCGCGTAGGGTGCCGTGTAGCCGTGGCCGCACGCCGCGAGGCCCCGCTCAAAGAGATGCAGAAGCGGTATCCCGACCGCGTGGTCTACTCCACTATTGACGTGACCGAGGCCGACGCCGTAAGCCGCTTTTACGACCTGATCGAGAAAAACGGCGGCATGGACTACCTGGTCTACGCCTCCGGCGTGGGGTTCAACGACCCTTATCTGAGCGACAACAAGATAAGCAACATGGTGAAGGTCAACGCCCTGGGCATGGCGCGCATCACCGCCGCCGCCTACCGCTACTACAAGGACACTGTCGACACCGACACCCCCGGGCACATCGCCGTCATCACCTCCGTGGCCGGAGTCCAGAGCATCGGCATCGCCGCCGCCTACAGCGCCACCAAGGCGTTCCAGCAGCGGTTTATCCGTGCACTGCGCCAGCTCGCGCGCCAGCAGCAGGTCAACGTCCGCTATACCGACATACGTCCGGGCTTCATCCGCACCGACCTGCTCGACGCCACCAAAGACTACCCTCTGATCATGGATCTCGACTACGCCGCCCCGCGCATCGAGACGGCCGTGCTCCGCGGCTGCCCCATCGCCTACATCGACTGGCGCTGGGGCATCATCGCCAACGCCTGGCGGCTGATACCGCCGTGCCTGTGGACGCGCATCCCAATTAGCGATTAGTGTTTAGTGATTAGTTGCCGGCTAATTGCTGACGCATAAACTAATCACTAATCTCTAATCACTACCCACTAACCACTAAAAATCAACTCTCAATGTCAATACTGCAATTAGGTAAAAAAGTAGGCGTGTGCTCCGACCACGCCGGCTTCGAGATGAAGGAGGCCATCGAGGCCCACCTGCTCTCGCTCAACATTCCCGTGCTCGACTTCGGCACCCACTCCACCGAGTCGTGCGACTATCCCGACTATGCGCACCCGCTGGCAGCAGCCGTCGAGGCCGACCGCATCTTCCCCGGCATCGCCGTCTGCGGCTCCGGCCAGGGAATGGCCATGACCCTCAACAAGCACCAGGGCGTGCGGGCAGCCCTGTGCTGGAACGTGGAGATAGCCATGCTCGCCCGCCAGCACAACAACGCCAACGTGCTCGTGCTCCCCGGCCGCTTCATCGACCAGGCCACGGCAATACGGATAGTCGAGACGTTCCTCAACACCCCCTTCGAGGGCGGGCGCCACGAGCGCCGCGTCGCCAAAATCCCCGTCAAATAGAAACATTCGGGATAACCTCATACAGAAACATCAGAAACGATAGAAACTTATTTTTTGTTTCTGTCGTTTCTGATGTTTCTGTATGAGCCTTCAAACCTTTGGGGTTGGTCACGGAAGCCCCACGTTTCATCCCTAATGCCGCCGCGGATGATTACTTTCTGCCGTTCACCCTTTATCTTTGCGTCAGACTAACCACCTAACACATATACACTATGAAACGTATCTTCATCCTTATGGCCGTCTTCGCGGCCGCCATCGGCGCGTATGCGCAAAGCGCCGTCATCACCCTCCCTGCCGGGTCCACCTCCCTCCCCCTGGGCAACGGCACCCCCGTCATAGTCGACTTCTCGGCCACATGGTGCGGCGCCTGCCGCAGCTATGAGCCCACATTCGAGGCCGTCGCCAAGAAATTTCAGGGGCAGGCCACATTTTACCACGTCGACGTCGACGACTGCTCATCGCTGGCCGGCCGCTACGTAGAGCGCTACGTCCCCTCCACCTTCATCTTCGACGCACAGGGCAACGTAGTCTACACCTTCACCGGCTCGTGCAGCGAAGACACGCTCACGCAATACATCCAAAGCTACCTGCACCTGACTCCCGGCGGAGGCAGCGGCAACTCGGGAAGCGGCAGCGCCAACGTCCGCGACTTCCTTCGCAAGCATGTGAAATAACCGGCAGCGTCGCGCCACCGCATCGCCTCTTGGACGCGACGCGCCACCGCATCGCGCTACCAGGCCTGTCTACCCGCCCCACGTCGTCAAGGTTGGCGGCCAAGGCGGGGAGGGCGACGCGAGGGCGCATCGCCTCCAATTATTTTGCGGGGAGGTATTGCCGGAGAATGGCGTCGAGCTCTTCAGCAGTGTATGCGTTGGCGTCACGGAAGAGCAGCTTGCCCTCTGCGTCAAAGATCATGGTGGTGGGCAGCGCCTCTATCTGATAGGTGTAGCTGATCATCACGCAGTCGTCGACATCAACATGGTAGAAGCGGGCCACGCCCTCATACTTCTTGGCAGCTGCCTCGTACACAGGTGCGTACATCTTGCAGGGACCGCACCATACGGCAGAGCAGTCAACCACCACGGGGAAGCCCTGAGCAAGAGGCAGCTCGGCCTCTTCGCCGGTTATTTCAATCACTGCATTCTGGCCGTGGCAAGCCACGGTGGCCATTACAAACACGAGCAAGGCAAAAATCTTTTTCATAGCTAATTGGGTGGGCGGCAAGCAAAGCTTGCCGCCACGATGATCGGTTATTTGGTTGATATTTATTTCTTTATAAGTTTCTCGAGGTCGGAGGCCGTCATAAGGCCGGTATTGCGGTCTACGCTCCCGTCCGTACGCACGACGATGACCGTGGGGATGGCCTCCACGCCGTAGCGGTCGGCCAGGTCGGGGCACGAGTCGACGTTGACACTGTAGAAGACTGCCTCGGTGTTAAGCTTCTTTGCCACCTGCTCAAACACCGGCTTGAACTGCTGGCAGGGGCCGCACCATACGGCATTGAAGTCGAGGACCACCGGAGCCGGCGGGTTCTTCAGGTCGAGCGTCATCGAGGGCTTGTACTCCTGCACATACACCGCACCGGCATTGTCGATGGCGCTCTCGGCGTCGCCGGCCTCCACGGAGGCGACTACGTTGTCTTGCGACTCATCCATGGCCTGCTGCGTCTCGGGACGCGACGAGCATGAGCCGAAGATGATGCCTAAAATGGCAGCTATGGTGGCCAGAGTGGGCACGAGCCACGTTTTATAACTGATTTTCATTGCATTATGTGTATTTAACAGTAAAACATAACAACGGGTAGCGGCTACAAATTTACGAAAAAAGTTGATAAGCACATCTGTAAACCGCAAAAAATCCCTACCTTTGCAACGCGTTGCCCCCGTCGAATGTTCAAAAACGGGGTGCACCGGCAACACCAATGAGCGGCCTTGTAGTTCAACGGATAGAATAAGAGTTTCCTAAACTCCAGATAGGGGTTCGATTCCCCTCAGGGCTACCAATAGCGGGACCGTCGACCCGGTGTCGGCGCCCTTTTTGCTGCCGGTTTGAGGGTTGTTTTGGCATTTTTGGCAAATTTTTGTTACATCCGTGCGCAATTTTCGACCTTTTGGCATTGCCCGTGTTGCAAAAAGTCAGTACCTTTGTAACCGCATATACACAATATATTTAACGTTTCATCACTTTCAAGCCGGCAATGAATCACCCATTGGCTCTTGTATCGATGACTATGTTGCTTGTGTCGGGCCCGGGATGCACGGGGTGCTCAGACACGGCCGAGACTGATGCCGCAGCCCCATCCACCGCGGCGACCATCGCCTCGGAGCAGGAGGTGCCAGAAGAAGACACCTTGACGGCACTTGCCGACAGCGAGTGTGCCATTGCCCCTATCGCGCGGCCCTACGGCGACCTGGAGACGCCGCGCTACGACGGTGAGAAGTATATATATGTGCTACGCGTGTCTACGGGCAAACTCAACCTGAAGATCCCGTACAACCAACAGCGACTGCCACGCATGGTACTTGCCGACCTCGGCAACTATGACCACGCGGTAATCGCCGAGCTGATACACAGGGGGCAGCCCCTGGTGTTTGAGTGCTTCCTCGACGAGGCTCCCGAGCCATCGCTGTCATTCTCCGTGACACCCGCCCAGCTTCAGAAGGCCCTCGGGCCATAAGCAGGGGAAGCGCCACCCTACCATCCGTGGTGTGCCCGCAAGCCGCCTTCACGTGGCCCAAGGGCATTCCGCAAGTCCATCCTAAAAGCACAGAGCCGGCCATCTTGTTTGCCATCCGGTCTGGGCACATCCATATAAAATACCCGCGCACCCGGGGTCTTTCCATTCAGCCCCGTGCGCAATACCTGAACCCCACATCTCTAAGACTACCACCCTTAAGCATCATGAAAGATTCAGGAACACTATCCATCCGCGACGTCATAGACTATGGCGCCGATTACGACACACTGTTCATTGACCGTGACGGCACCGTCAACCGTCGCGTCCCCGGCGGCCGCAGCATCCTCACCGCCGAGGAGATTGAGTTCACCCCCGGCTTCCTGGCCAACATCGGCCGGCTCGCCGAGAAATTTCGTCACATCATACTTCTCAACACGCATCACCATGCCAAAGGCCCTACCCCGTCGCCGAAGCAGCAGGAGGAGATCAACGAGCATATCCGCCGCACCGCCGAGGAGCACGGAGGGCGCATCGACGCGTTCTACACCGAGTGGGTGGCCGCGGCCGACCCCCGGCCGGAGCATGACTCAAGCATGTTCATGCCCCTGCGCGCACGGCGCGACATTCCGGCCATCTCGTTCAGCCGCTCGCTGATGATAGGCGACGCCGAGAGCGACCGCATGCTTGCGTTCAACTGCGGCATGAAGTTTATGAGCCTCAGCCCCGACGCGCCGACGCAATTCGACACCACGGGCATCGACGAGGAGATCAGCCTGCTGCGGAGCGAGGTGACCACCAACATCGAGGTGCTAAACAAGCTGCTCAACTCCAACATGCGCATCTACGGCATCCGCCTGGCTTCGAGGTGCTGCTGCCACGCCCTCGACTGCGGAGGCCGCATCTTCATGCTCTGCGCCCCCGACAGCGGCATCGACGACTCATACCTGGGCGTGGCGATGAAGCGCAGCGAGTTTGTCGAAGGCACGGAGGTGCTCGTCGGCGGCACGGAGACGTCGCTCTCCGACCAGATCAGCGTGAAGGCCGCATCGGGCGACGTGGCCCTGCTCATCTCGGCCAAGGGCAACACCCCCGAGATGGCCGACGCGCTCGACGCCGCCGTGCAGATGGGCATCGTCACCGTCAGCATCACCGGCGCCAAGCCGTCGAACATCGACCTGAGCGACGTGGTCATCAAGATTCCGTCGACCGACATCAACACCATCCAGGCCAACACCCGCCTGGTGCTGGGCATCATCCACTCGTTCATCCTGCGCCACCGGCGTTAGCGCGCAGGCATAGCGCATCTTTTCGGTTAATAAAGGTTAACAAACGGCCGCAAAAGCGGCCGTTTGGCTTTTTATGCCTATATTTGTAGCTTGAAGTCACTATCGGCTTCCAGATTGCCAATTTAACTTTTCCTGACATATCATTATGACTTTCGCCAACAAATGCAATGCGATATTCGACGAGGCCGTGGCCCTATACCACGTCACCGACGACGTCGACGCCGCTCACCAGCCCCCATATCCTGAGGGCACCATCGAGCGCACGTTGCACGACAAGTGCTGGATCGATGCCGTGCAGTGGCATCTGGAGGACATCATCCGCGACCCCGCCATCGACCCTGTCGCCGCCCTGGCCCTGAAGCGCCGCATCGACAGCTCAAACCAAGACCGCACCGACCGCGTGGAGCAGATCGACACCTACTTCCGCGAGCGTTACGCCGGCGTAGTGCCACAAGCCGACGCCACCATCAACACCGAGAGCCCCGCCTGGGCGCTCGACCGCCTGTCGATACTCGCCCTGAAGATATGGCACATGCGCGCCGAGGCTGAGCGCACCGACGCCGACGAGGCCCATCGCGCACGCTGCAGGGCCAAGCTTGACGTGCTGCTGGAGCAGCGCACCGACCTTACCGCGGCCATAGACCAACTGCTCGACGACATCGCCGCCGGCCGCAAATACATGAAGGTCTACCGCCAGATGAAGATGTACAACGACCCGTCGACCAACCCCGTCCTCTACAAAAATGCATAATGCACAATGCATCATGCATAATTGCCTTACTGACGCCAAAACCCTTTCTTCTCACAATTACCTATCAAACAATTAATCAATCAGCAATACCCAACAATTGACTATGACTCACCTGCGTTCTACACTGGCAGCCGGCCTGATGCTGGCAGCCACGACCATGATGGCAGCGCCGCTGACGCCTCAGCAGGCACTGCAGGCCGCCCGCGGCGGCTCTTCCATGCTCAAGGCCCCCGCAGCCACGGACATGGAGCTTGTATACACACTCGGCGGCGAGACCCCAACGGTCTACGTCTTCGCCGAGCCTGACGGCGCACCCGGCTTCCTCGTGCTCAGCGCCGACGACTGCGCGCGCACCGTCCTCGGCTACTCCGAAGACACCACCTTCGACCCCGCCAACATCCCGCCGCAGCTCGTCGACGTGCTCCAGAGCTACTCAGCCTCGGTGGCACGCCTGGCAAGCGACCCTGACTTCGCCGAGCTGTCGAACCTCGTGCCCTCGACTGCGAGCACGTCGGGCCGCGCCAAGGAGTATCGCCGCGCCATCGAGCCTATCTGCACCACGCAGTGGAACCAGAGCGCCCCATATAACGTGCAGTGCCCGCTCGTCGGCGGCTCCCGCGCCGTCACCGGCTGCGTGGCCACGGCCATGGCTCAGGTGATGAAAGCCCACAACTGGCCCCCCGTGGGCGTCGGCTCGAAGTCTTACACCTTCAAGTCGGGCAGCACCACCTACACCGAGAGCATGAAGTTTGACACCTGCTACTTCGACTGGGACAACATGCTCGACACCTACAAACAGGTCAGCTACACCACCACCCAGCGCGACGCCGTGGCCCTGCTGATGCACGCCTGCGGCGTGGCAGCCTCCATGGGCTACAGCTCCAGCTCCTCCGGCGCCGTGAGCGCCCGCGGATGCGCCGGCATGGTAAACTATTTCCAGTACGACCCCATGGGCGGCTTCTACAACCGTGAGTGGTTCTACGCCCGCGAGTGGAACGACCGCATGTATGCCGAGGTGGCCGCCGGCCGTCCCGTGTACATGAGCGGCAATGACGGCAGCGCCGGCCACGCATTCGTCTGCGACGGATATGCCGGCGACGAATACTTCCACATCAACTGGGGCTGGGGTGGCACCTCCGACGGCTACTTCCTGCTGACCGACCTCAATCCTGCAGAGGAAGGCATCGGCGGCGGCGGTAGTGGCACCGGCTATGTCAACAGCATGGGCGCATACTTCGGCGCCAAGCCCAAAACCGACAGTTCGCAGAAGATGCCCGTGATGTACATGAGCTCTAACCTCACTATCTCCTCCACCTCCATCAACCGCACCACCGGCACCGTCAAGTTCAACACCGGCATCTACAGCCAGACCCTGGCCAACTTCTCCGGCGAGGTGGGCGTCATGCTCATCTATGACGACGGCACCACCGAATGCATCAGCTACACCTCCTTCTCCGACCTGGCTCAGTTCTCCGGCTACTCCACCATGAGCTTCTCCGCCAGCAAGTTCCCCGTCGGCGAATATTTGGTAACCCCCGCCTGCCGCTTCACCGACGGCGATTGGTATCGTGTATTCTACCCCAAGACCACCACCAACGGCGCCCTCCGCTTCTCCGTCACCTCCGCGACCATCACCGTCACCAACCCCGGCAAGCAGCCCGACGACCCGGGTCCCAGCGCCTCTGACGGTCCCACGGCAATGTACCAGGGAAGCACTCCGGCAGAGGCCGGCGGCGTCCTCTACAAGGGCGAGAGCTATGACCTTACCTTCCGCATCGGCACCGTCGGCGCTTACGACCTCAAGGTGGTCGCACGCCTGGTGGACGCATTCGACGACAATCTCGCCGTCAGCGCCGCCAAGAGCGTCAGCCTCAAGGCCAACGACACCATCGACGTGAAGATGGCCCTGACCGTTCCCGCCGACCTCGAGACCAAGCGCTACCGCCTCAGCCTGGCGTACGTAAACGCCGACGGGTCGTACACCGACATGAACTACTCATACATGGTTGCCATCGAGCCGCTCACCACCGTCGTGCAGGCCGAGCTTGTAAGCATCACCCCTGACGAGCGCCAGTCACCTGAGGGATACACCGACTACACCCTCTATCGCCTGCAGCCCTACGACTTCACCTACTCTGTATACATCAACCAGCCCGAGCAGAACACGCTGACGCTGCGCCTGATGAAGAAGAGCACCTTGGGCAAGTATAGCGTGGCTGTCTCCTCAGCCGCCGACACCACCGGCTTCGCCCAGAGCGGCACCTGGCCCCGCACCTTCCAGCTCACCTTGCCCGCCACGCTGAGCACCGGCACGTATTACCTCAACCTCGTCTGCACCAACGCCGACGGCTCCTACGAGGTGCATGAATACATACCCGTCAAAGTAGTTGCCGGGCAGTCGGGCATCGAGAGCATCGAGGTCGACGAGGCCGCAGGCGTTGCCGCCTGGTATACACTCCAGGGCGTGCGCGTGGCCACACCGCAGCCCGGCGGCGTATACATACGCGTCAGCTCCGACGGCACCACCACCAAGGTGCGCGTGCAATAAACTACATGAAAACAACGGATTTCACGGACTAAACGGATATTAACGGAAAAAATCCGTGAAACCCGTGAAATCCGTTGTTTGTAACTTTATTAATCATCTATGCGTAAAGCATTTACATTCATAGCAGGCTTATGCTCGTTGGCGGCGAGCGCGGGGATTGTAAACCCCGAGGCGGCGCTGGAAGCGGCGCGAGCCGAGATGCGGGCGGTTTCGTCGGCACGGCCCAGGGCTGCTGCCGCACTCCCCACGATGACCCTGACGGAGACGGTGTGCAGCGCCGACGGCACCCCCACGCTATACCTGTTTACCGGCGCCGACGGAGGATTCATGCTGACGTCGGCCGACGACTGCGCCGCGGCCATGCTCTTAGGCTATTCCGACGATGCCCCCACCGAAAGCATCCCCGACGCCTTAGAGGAGTGGATGCAGGGTCTGGGAAGCGAGATACACTACGCCCGCACGCACGGCGCCGACGGCGCCGCTGCTGCTGTCACGCCCATCGCCTCCACGGGCTACAAGAGCGCCATCGAGCCTATGTGCTCTACCCGCTGGGGCCAGGGCAACCCCTACAACCAGCTATGCCCCACCGTGGGCGGCGGACGTGCCCTCACCGGTTGCGTGGCCACGGCCATGGCCCAGGTGATGAAGGTGCACGTCTGGCCCGTGACGGGCACCGGCACCCACACTTATTCCTTCAGCGCCGGCGGCACGCGCTACACCGACAGCTTCGACTTCGGCGCCACCACCTTCGACTGGGACAACATGCTCGACAGCTACGGCGGCAACACCGTGCAGCGCGAGGCCGTGGCAACGCTCATGCACGCCTGCGGCGTGGCTTGCGACATGATGTATTCACCCTCGTCGTCAGGTTCTTACGGCACCGTCGCCGGCATGGGCATGATCAAACACCTCGGCTACGACCCGTCAATGACCCTGCAGCAGCGCAACTGGTACACCGCCTCCGACTGGAATGCACTGGTATACAACGAACTCGCCGCGGGGCGCCCCATGTATTACCAGGGCTACGGCACCGGAGGCCACGCATTCGTCTGCGACGGCTATTCCTCCAATGACTATTTCCACTTCAACTGGGGCTGGACGGGCTCGTATGACGGATACTTCCTGTTGAGCGCCCTGTCGCCCGGATCATACGCCTTCAACAATAACCAAGCCATACTCCTCGGCTGCCGCCCGCGCAGGGCCGACACTCCGGCCGATGCCCGCACCCCCGTCAACATGGCCTGCGAAGGCGCCCTCGGCGCCTCCGTCTACACACCCGAGCTGGTGGCGCTGACCTGCACCGGCGGCTACGGCGGATTCTTCAGCTGGACCCTCGACACCATCAACGCCACCCTCGGCATGCGCCTGGCCCTCCCCGACGGCGACGTCTACGTCGAGTCGACTTACACCGACATCTACCCCCCGCAGTACGGCGAATATGACATACGCGTCGAGACCGCCAAGCTCCCCGTGGGCACTTACCAGGTCTTCCCCGCCGTGCGCGACAACGCCGACAGCACGTGGTATGACATGCACACCTACGCCTCCTCGGGCACCCGCTCGATGCTCTTCACCGTCACCGCAGACACCGTCATCGTCGGCCCCGGCAGCTATGGCGACGCGCTGTGTGCCGACTATAACAACTCCGAGGCCAAGGGCTACAACGGCAATGGCTACTTCACCGGCCAGCGCTATGAGTTTAGCTACACCCTCACCGCCGGCACCTCTCTTGAGGGGCAGTCGATAGTCCTGGCGCTCGTCGACCCCTCCGACAGCACCGTGATGTGCATTACCGACGCGCAGGCCATCAACTTCTCCGACCTCGGCGGCCGAAAGACGTACATCTTCTCGATGACCATGCCCGACTACGAGGAGGCCGACCCGGGCACATACGCACTCCTCCCCGCGTTGGTTGACACCGACGGCGACGTGCAGTTCATCGACTACATCAAATACATCACCTTGCAGCGCTGCCCGCTGATAGTGAAGGCGTCGCTCACCGCCGTGGAGAGCGGCGACACGGCCGACGAGCCGGTGCTCATCCGCGGCCGCGAAAACCGCTGCACACTGATCGTGAACGTCAACGAGCCGTGGACGGCCGACGTCCGCTGCCACCTCTACAAGAAGCACGTGGTGCGCTACAACAGCGTGATGAACACCGACTACACCCCCGTCTCGCTCGCCAAGGGCGACACCCCGCTGACGTTCACCCTCGACATCCCCGCAGATCTCGCGCTCGGCCGCTATTTCGTCGGCCTGGTATACAAAGACTCTGTGGGCACCGTCACCCAGCTGACCCCCACGCAGATCTATCTGGAGGAGCCTACCGGCATCGAAAACGTATGGAGCGGGGCGGCGCCCTCGCGCCCCGACGCCCCGTATTATAACCTGCAGGGCATCCCCGTCGCCTCTCCCCGTCCCGGCCAGGTCTACCTCCACGACGGTCGCCTCATCAAATATCAATAACTCTCCTTAAATTCCTTAATTTCCTTAAACTCCCTAAATTCCTTACTCCCTAAAATTGCCAGACGACTTCGACATACGCGCCGCCCAGCAGCCGGCCGCCACCGACAAGGACTTTGAAAAGGCCCTCCGCCCCACACGCTTCGACGCCTTCAACGGCCAGGACAAGGTGGTGGAGAACCTCAAAGTGTTCGTCCAGGCCGCCCGCATGCGCGGCGAGGCCCTCGACCATGTGCTGCTATACGGCCCCCCGGGCCTGGGCAAGACCACCCTCTCCGGCATCATCGCCGCCGAGCTGGGCGTGGGCTTCAAGGTGACCAGCGGGCCCGTGCTCGACAAGCCCGGCGACCTCGCCGGCATCCTTACCTCGCTCGAGGAGCGCGACGTGCTCTTCATCGACGAGATACACCGCCTAAGTCCCGTTGTAGAGGAGTATCTTTACTCCGCCATGGAGGACTACCGCATCGACATCATGATCGACAAGGGCCCGGGCGCACGGTCGGTGCAGCTCACCCTGTCGCCCTTCACGCTCATCGGCGCCACCACGCGCTCCGGCCTGCTGACGTCCCCCCTGCGCGCGCGATTCGGCATACCCTGCCACCTCGAGTATTACGACCACGAGGTGCTCCGCCGCATCATACGCCGCTCGGCAGCCCTCTTAGGCGTAACTATCACCGAAGAGGCGGCAATGGAGATAGCCCTGCGCAGCCGTGGAACCCCCCGCATCGCCAACTCGCTGCTGCGCCGCGTGCGAGACTTCGCACAGGTCAAAGGCAACGGCGCCATCGACACCGAGATAGCGCGCTTCGGCCTCGAGGCCCTCAACATCGACCGATACGGCCTCGACGAGATTGACAACAAGCTCCTCACCACAATAATTAACAAGTTTGGGGGCGGTCCCGTGGGTCTGTCGACCATCGCCACCGCCCTGGGCGAGGACCCGGGCACCATCGAGGAGGTCTACGAGCCGTTCCTGATCAAAGAGGGGTTCATCAACCGCACCCCCCGCGGCCGCTGTGTCACATCGTTGGCGTACAGCCACCTCAGCGTCACGCCCCCCTCACCCACCACCCCCTCCCTCTTCGACGAATAATTATCGCACACAATTCCCAATTCCCAAATCCCAATTCCCAGTCATGCAAGTAGGTGACAAGATACCCGAAATACTTGGCCTCGACCAGGACGGCCGTGAAATAAAGGCCTCAGACTTCGCCGGCCGTAAGTTAGTGCTCTATGCATATCCTAAAGACAACACGAGCGGCTGTACCGCCGAGGCATGCTCGCTGCGCGACGCCCGCGAGGCCCTGCGCGCCCGTGGTTACGAGATAGTCGGCGTCAGCCGCGACAGCGCCTCATCACACCGGCGATTCATCGAAAAGCAGGGGCTCAACTTCCCCCTCATCGCCGACACCGAGCTGACGCTGCTCCAGGCCATGGGCGCCTGGGGCGAGAAGAAAATGTACGGCAAGACCATCCTCGGCACCCTGCGCACCACCCTGCTCGTCGACGAGACCGGCACCGTCACCCACATCTTCACCCCCAAGCAGATCAAGACCAAGGAGCACGCCGAGCAAATCCTCTCCATTAATGCATAATGCACAATGCATAATTCATAATTGCCATCCGGATGGAATTATGCATTATGCATTATGGATTATGCATTAGAAAGCTTACCCGATTAAAAATCATTATCACATATATGTCCAGTAATTTTCTGAAACTTTATGCATTGTGCATTGTGCATTGTGCATTGATGACAGGTTGCTCTACCGAGACCGGCAGCGAAGGCCCTGCCCACTCGGTGGTGGTCACCTCCCCCGAGCCGGCATATTCCACCGTGCAGGGCGGCGTGGCCCTCCCCGGCACCGTCCGCGAGGTCAACACCGTCAAGGCCTCCTTCAAAGCCGCCGGCCAACTGCTGCGCGTCAGCGTCAAGGAGGGCGACTACGTGCAGCGCGGCCAGGTGGTGGCGCAGCTCGACGCCGAGGACTATCAGATTGGACTCGACGCAGCCCTGAGCCAGTATAACCAGCTCAAGAGCGAGGTAGAGCGCCTGCGCACCCTCAAGGAGCGCAACAGCGTGTCAGCCAACGAGTTTGAGAAGGCCGAGGCAGGCCTGGAGCAGGCGCTGTCAAACGTGCAGAACCGCCGCAACCAGGTGGCATACTGCACCCTCCACTCACCCGCCTCCGGCTACGTGCAGGATGTCTACGCCCACTCCGGGGAGATGGTCGACGCCGGCACCACCGTCTTCACCATCATCGACGTGTCGCAGATGCAGGTTGAGGTGCAGCTGCCCGCCGACCTCTATCGCCGCCGCGACGACATGCGCGCCTACACCGCCAAAGTTGGCGACAAGGAGTATCAGCTCTCGCTGGTGAGCATTGCCCCGAAAGCCGACGGCACGCAGATGTACAAGATGCTGCTCGCGCTCCCCGCCGACCGTGCGCTGACCGTCGCCTCCGGCACCAACGTGGAGGTCACCATAGCCCTGGACAGCCCGCAGAGCCATGCCGTCAGCGGCGTCACCCCCGAGGTGGTCTACACGCTGCCCATTAGCGCCATCGGCCATGACGAGGCGCAGCCGTTCGTGTGGATAGTCGCCGCCGACTCCACGCTGCAGCGCCGCAACGTCACCCTCGGCACCGTCGGCACGGAAGGCACCGCGCAGATAGTCGCCGGCCTCCAGCCCGCCGACCGTGTGGTTCGCGCCGGCGTCGCCCACCTGAGCGAGGGTGAGAAGGTGACCGTCATCGCGCCCCCCGCCAACCCCGGCAACCTCCAATAGTCCATCAATAACTAACCAATAACTAACAGATTACCGCGCGGGCGGTTTTACCGCCCGCCCACATATACCCAACCGTGAAGTGGATTAAATATCTGGTGGACCGGCCCACCATAATGTGGTCGCTCATCGTCGGCCTCCTCATCGCCGGCTTCATCTCCTTCGGCATGATGCCCAAGCTCGAAGACCCCGCCGTGCCCGTCAAGCAGGCAATGGTGGTGGTCGTCCGCCCGGGCGCCACCGTCCACGAGATGGAGCTGCAAGTGGCCATACCCATGGAGGACGCTTTCCAGACCCTCCCCGACGTCAAGAAGGTAAAATCTGACATCTCGCAGGGGCAGGTGATGTTCACCGTCGAGTTTGAGATGACCGTGCTCCTCGAAGACCTCGAGCAGCACTTCGACCTGCTGCGCCGCAAGGTGGGCGACATGCAAGGCCAGCTGCCCGAGGGGTGCGTCGCAACAGTCGTGCTCGACGACCAGATGGACGTATACGGCATATTCTACTCCCTGCAGGGCGAGGGGTACGACTACCCCGAGATGTATGAATACGCCAAGAAGATACGCCGCGAGCTGCAGAAAGTGAAGGGCGTCAAGCGCATCAACATCGTCGGCAACCGCGACGAGGTGGTCAACATCATCGTCGACCGCTCGATGCTCGCCTCGCAGGGCGTGCTGCCCACGCAGATCATGCTCGCGCTGCAGGACGTGGGCAAGCCCGTCGATGCCGGCGAGTACACCTCCTTGGGCGAAGTCGGCACGGGCAGCCAGCGCATAGCCTTGCGCGTCGACACCATGGCCTGCACCGTGCAAGACATCGCCGACCTTTACTTGCCCACGGTCGGCGGCGACCGCATACGCCTCTCCGACGTGGCCCGCGTGGAGCGCGCCTACGCCACGCCCCACACCGGCGGCTTCTTCGTCAACGGCGAGCCGGCCCTGGCCATCTGCATAGCCATGGAGGACGGCGTGATAGTGCCCGACGTGGGCGAGCTTGTCGACGCGCGCCTGCAGGAGGTGATGGCCGAGCTCCCCGCCGGCATCACCACCGACAAGATCTTCTACCAGCCCGAGAAGGTGACCAAGGCCATCAACTCGTTCCTGATCAACCTCGTGGAGTCGGTGGTCATCGTGGTGCTCCTGCTCATCTTCTCGATGGGACTGCGCTCGGGCCTCATCATCGGCTTCGGCCTGGCGCTGACCATCGCCACCTCCTTCCCCCTGCTCATGGAGCTTGGCACGACGCTCCAGCGCATCTCCCTGGGCGCCTTCATCGTGGCCATGGGCATGCTCGTCGACAACGCTATAGTGGTGATGGACGGCATCCTCAAAGACCGCGCCCGAGGGCTGCCCCCCGACACATATTTATATAAGACCGGCCGTCTGACCGCGTGGCCGCTGCTCGGCGCAACCATCATCGCCGCCACCACATTCATTTCCATCTACCTCGCCCCCGACTCCACCGGCGAATATGCCCACGACCTCTTCCTCGTGCTCGCCGTCAGCCTCCTGGTCAGCTGGGTACTGGCCCTCGTGCAGGTGCCCTTCTTCGCCAAGCTGTTCCTCAAGCCGGAGCCCAAACCGGAGTCGGGCAGCGCCCCCGCGCCCGACGGCGACGAGGTGGTCACCGGCCCCGTGTACCGATTCATGGGACGCCTGGTCAAGACCGTCACCGGCCACCCCGTGGTAACCATCACCGCCGCCGTGCTCCTGCTCGGCCTCAGCGCCGTCGGCATGCTCTCGGTCAAAAACCGGTTCTTCCCCGACTTCGACTACTCGCAGTTTGTCGTCGAATACCAGCTGCCGCCGCAGTCGTCGCCCGAGCAGGTCAAGGCAGACCTACTGGCCATAACCGACACGCTGCTGCAGCACCCCGACATCGACCGCGTAGCCGCCACAATGGGCGCCGCACCCGCGCGCTACTGCTTCGTGCGCCCCATGAACTCCGGCGGCCCCTCTTACGGCGAGCTGATGATCGACTGCAAGGACTACAAGACCGTCTGTCAGGTCATCCCCTACGTGCGCGAATACATCCGCACCAACTACCCCGACAGCTACGCCCGCATACGCAAGTATAACTTCTCAATAGCCACCAGCCACACCGTCGAGTGCCAGTTCATCGGCCCCGACCCGGCCGTGCTCCGCGATTTGGCCGAGCAGGCCAAGGCCGTCATGCGCCAGAGCCCTTACGTCGACGCATATTCAGTGCAAGACAATTGGCAACCGCGCTCGTCGTCGCTGGTCTTCGACTACGACACCGCAGACGGCGCCCGCTCGGGCATACACCGCGGCGACATCGCCAACGGTCTCAACGCCGCCGGCGACGGCATGACCGTAGGCATCCTCGCCGACAACGACAAGCGTCTGCTAATCAACCTGCAGGTGCGCAACGCCGACGGCTCGCGCATCGACAACCCCGACGAGATGCCCGTGTGGAACATGCAGGGCCAGACCTCCACCGTCGGCGCCTCTGTCCGCGGCCACTCGCTGCGCAGCGAGGAGAGCGCCATCTACCGCCTCAACGGCATGCGCACCATCGAGGTGGAGTGCGACCCAGACGCCGACATCGACCAGGCTACTCCCGCCAAGGTGCTCGAGGACATCACCGCCAAAGTCGAGGCCATCCCCCTGCCCCCCGGCTACACCATGACCTGGGTGGGCGAACAGGAGCTGCAAAACGAGGCGATGGGCAACCTCTACCACTACCTGCCGCTGATGATGTTCGTCATGCTCGCCGTGCTGCTGCTGCTCTTCGGCAAGTGGCGCCGCGTGATCGTCATCCTGCTGTGCATACCGTTCATTATGTGCGGCATAATGCCCTCGCTGCTGCTCACCAACACGCCGTTCACCTTCATGGCCATCATCGGCATGATGGGCCTTATGGGCATGATGACCAAAAACACCATCGTGCTGGTCGACGAGACCGACCGCCTGCAGCGCGAGGAGAGCAAGGCGCTCCGCGAGGCCGTATGTGCCGCAACGGTCAACCGTGTGCGCCCCGTGCTCTTAGCCTCGCTGACCACCATCGTCGGCATGGTGCCCCTGGTCACCGACCCCATGTACGGCTCCCTGGCCATCACCATCATGGGCGGCCTGCTAATGGGCACGCTCATCACCCTGCTGCTCCTCCCAGCCCTTTACGTCCTAATTGTAAGAAAATGAAAACACTGAAGATATATATTACAGTCTTTGCGCTGATGCTTGCCGCGGGCGTCCGGGCGCAGCTGACGCTCTCCGCCGACCAGTGCCGCGAGATGGCCCTGCGACACAGCGAAGACATACGCATCGCCGCCAACGCATACACCCAGGCCGACCTTGACCACGCCATCGCCAAGACTAACCGCCTGCCGCGCCTCAGCGGCACCGCCGGCGCCTACTACATGGCTCCCGACATGGACATGAGCGGCATGACCTTCAAGATGCACGGCGCCTGGTCTGCCGGCATCATGCTCACGCAGCCCATCTACGTCGGCGGCAAAATCAACTCCGGCATCAAGCTGAGCTCAATCGGCCGCGACGCCGCAGCCCTCCAGATCCAGCTCACCACCGCCGACGTCATCGCCAACGCCGACAACGCCTACTGGACCTACATCGCCACCATCTCAAAACTCGACATGCTCCGGAGCCTCAAGACTTACGTCGACTCCGCCTACTCCCAGGTCGAGGCCTCCGTCGCCGCCGAGATGTCGGTGGAGGCCGACCTGCTACGCGTAAAGGCCAAGCTCTCTGACATCCGATACCAGATAGAGAAAGTGGAGTGCGGCATCGACCTGTGCCGCATGAACCTCTGCGACATCATCGGCGTCGACGCCTCAACGCAGATCATCCCCGCCGACACCGCCGTGGTCTGCAACGCACCCTACGCATACATCACCACCAACCCCGACTCCCTGACCGTCAAGCAGCGCCCGGAGTACGGCCTGCTCACACAGAGCATACGCGCCGAGCAGGAGAAGATACGCCTCACGCGCGCCGACTACCTCCCCTCCCTCGCCCTCTCCGCCGGTTACACCTTCTACGGCAACATGAGCCTCTCGCAGAAGGTCAGCGACGGCATGGGCGGCTACGTCGACTATTCGACAAAGCTCAACGACAACTTCGGCATCGTCATGCTCAGCCTCAACATCCCGCTGGTCAACTGGGGCGAAGGGGCCAAGAAGGTGCGCCGGCAGCGCCTCGAGGTGGCCAACTCCGTGCTCACCCTCGAGAAAAACTCCTCCGCCATGCAGCTGCAATTAGCCTCCGCGCGCAACAACCTGCTGACCGCCTGGAGCCTTATCTCCACCGCACAGCTCGGCGTCGACGAGGCCGCGGCAGCCCTGACCGTCATGCAAGACCGCTTCGACGTGGGTATGTGCACCCTCACCGACCTACTGGAGAGCCAGAGCCAGTGGCAGCAGGCAATGTCAAACCTCATCGAGGCCCGCACCCAATACCGCATCAACGTCACCGACTACCTCCACGCCGCCGGCCAGCTCACCCCCGAGTAAGTTTAGGAGTTTAGCAGTTTATCCTTTTCTCTATCCCTCCCTAAATTCCTTAATTTCCCTAATCTCCTTAATTTCCTTAATTTCCTTAATTTCCCTAAATTCCTTATCCCCCTAACCCGCGCATGGCCGGAGTAAGATCATTGTTCAAAGACACCGCCATCTATGGCGTCAGCAGCATCGTCGGCCGCTTCCTCAACTGGCTGCTCGTGCCGATGTACACCTACGTCTTCGACGTGGGCCAGTACGGCGTGGTCACCAACATCTACGCCTGGGTGGCCTTGGTGCTCATCATCCTGACGTACGGCATGGAGACCGGCTTCTTCCGCTTCGCCAACCACGAGAAGGGGTACGACCCCATGCGCGTATACTCCACGGCGCTCCTCTCGTTGGGCGTCAGCTCCGCGGCGTTCATAGTGCTGGTGACCTGCTTCCAGGGGCCGATAAGCGCCCTGCTTCTGTGCCCGCAGCACCCGTCGTTCGTGTGGCTCATGGCCGTGGCCGTGGCCGTCGACGCCTTCACGGCCATACCCTTCAGCTACCTGCGCTACCGGCGCCGTCCCGTGCGCTTCGCTACCCTGCGGCTGCTCAACATCGGCCTCAACATCGGTCTCAACCTCTTCTTCATCCTCCTCTGCCCATGGCTCATGCGCGTGGCTCCGTGGACGGTCGGCTGGTTCTACGACGCGGAGTTCGGCGTGGGTTACATCTTCCTGGCCAATTTCATCAGCTCGCTATTCACGCTGTTGACGCTGCTGCCCGAGCTGCGCGGGTTCAACTACGTCTTCGACCGCTCGCTGTGGCGGCAGATGATAGTCTACTCGTGGCCCCTGCTCGTGCTCGGCATCGCCGGCGTGCTCAACCAGAGCGGCGCCCAGATACTGCTCCCCTACATCGTCGACGACCCCCAGGCCGCCAAAGACATGCTCGGCATCTACGGCGCCAATTACAAGGTGGCCATCGTCATGGTGATGTTCATCCAGGCCTTCCGCTTCGCCTACGAGCCCTTCATCTTCGCCCAGAACAAGGCCCGCGGCGAAGACCGCACCCAGGCCTACCGCGACGCCATGAAGTGGTTCGTCGCCTTCGCAATGGCCATCTTCTTAGGGGTGATGTATTACCTCGACATCCTCAAGCACTTCATCGCCCCCGCCTACTACCCCGGCCTGCGCGTGGTGCCCATCATCATGATCGCCGAGATGTTTTTCGGCGTGTTCTTCAACCTCTCCCTGTGGTACAAGCTCACCGACCAGACCATCTGGGGCATGTGGTTCTCGCTCATCGGCGTGGTGGTCACCGTCGCCGGCAACGTGCTGCTCGTCCCCCTGATGGGCTACATGGGGTGCGCGTGGGCCGCCTTGGGATGCTACGGCATCATGATGCTGCTGAGCTACCTCGTCGGCCGCGTCAAGCACCCCATCGGCTACCGGACCGGCTGCCTTTGCCTCTACTTCGTCGCGGCCCTCGCCCTGTGGGGCCTCGGCACGCTCATACACACCGGCTCCGAGTGGCTCGACATGGCCGCCCGCACACCCCTGCTCCTCCTCTACGTCGCCCTCATCCTCCTCACCGACCGACGACCCTCACGTCACGCCAAATAACCGATTACCGTTCGGGCCGTTTCACGGCCCGAACCTAAATATACGCCTGTGAAAGTTACCCTGCTCTGCACCAGCGACACCAACGGCGGCGCAGCCATCGCCACCCTGCGGCTCATGCGCGCCCTGCGCGCCGAGGGCGCCGACGCCCGCATGCTCGTGCTCTCACGCCTGAGCGACGACCCCCACGTCGAGCAGGCGGGCACCCGCACCCGCCGCTCCTGGGCCTTCCTCTACGAGCGCCTCGGCATTTTCCTCGCCAACGGACTGCGCCGCAACGACCTCTTCAAGGTCTCCACCGCCGACGTCGGCATAAACCCTCTCTCCCACCCCTGGATAAAGGACGCCGACGTGGTCGTCCTCTCGTGGATCAACCAAGGCCTCATGTCGCTCCGCGGCATCCGACGCCTCGCCGGGAGCGGGGCGGCGCCCTCGCGCCCCGCCGCGCCCTCGCGCCCCGCCGTCGTCGTGGTCATGCACGACATGTGGTGGTGCACCGGCATTTGCCACCACGCCCTCGACTGCAAGGGATACCTCAACGACTGCGGCCGCTGCCCCCTGCTACACTCCTCGCGCCCCCACGACCTGTCATGGCGCACACACCGACGCAAGCAGCGCCTCTACGACGGCGCCCCCCTCCACTTCGTCGCCGTCAGCAACTGGCTCGCCGACCGCTTCTGCGCCTCCTCCCTCGGCCACGACCTGCCCCTCTCGGTCATCCCCAACGCCTTCCCCGTCGAGTCCTTCTCCACCACCCCCGGCCGGCGCCTCAAAATGTCAGCCCTCGACTACTCCAAGCGCATCATACTCATGGGAGCCGCCCGCCTCGACGACCCCATAAAGGGACTGCCCTACGCCATCGACGCCCTCAACCGCCTCTTCCGCGAGCAGCCAGAACTTGCCCGCGACAGCGTCGCCGTGTTCTTCGGCAACGTCCGCGACCGCAGCGCCTTCGACCGCCTCGACTTCCCTCACCTGCTCCTCGGCACCGTCAACGACCCCAACGTGCTCCGCGAGCTATACTCCGCCGCCCGCGTGGTCATCTCCTCCTCCCTCTTCGAGACACTCCCTACCACCCTCATCGAGGGGCAGGCCGCCGGAGCCATCCCCGTAGCCTTCGACCGCGGCGGCCAGCGCGACATCATCACCCACCTCCAGGACGGCTACCTCGCCCCTTACCCCGACACCGCCGAGCTCGCCCGCGGCATCGCCTGGGCCCTCCAGGCTGACATCCCCCGCGACACCCTCCACGCCGCCGTCGCCGCCCGATTCTCCGCCTCCGCCGTCGCCCGCCGCTACCTCGCCCTCTTCTCCTCACTCACCCATATGTCACATACAGGCGGCAAGTCACATACAGAACCTATAGAAACCAACAGAAACTAACGCTGTTTCTATCCGTTTCTTTCGTTTGCGGTATGAGACAAGTCACATACAGAAACAATAGAAACCAACAGAAACTAAAAACTGTTTCTATCCGTTTCTCCTGTTTCTGTATGAGACCACTTAAAAAAATTATGCATTATGCATCGTGCATTATGCATTTTTTTGTATATTTGCAGCCGTGGCAACGGTCGCCTGCGCGCACCCCCGCCACGCTAACATATTGACACAAGGCGTTTTTCCAAACGCTATCTTCTACATCAGAAACTTCGCAACTTTCTCACTCAAAAGAAGATAGTGCAGCGGGCAAGCGCCCCGAGGCAGGTTATATACCGCCCCTCTTAGAGGCGACGCGCCCTCGCGTCGCGCCCCCGGGGGTACATATAATCCGTTCACGTGGGCTGACCGACTGCTTATCCTTTTGAGTTAGGCAATGCGAAGGCCTCTGATGTGGGATTAGCAGGAAAGTGCATCCCACGTCTTCGTTTTTTATACCTACACACGCCTGCCTGTAGGGACGCACGGCAAGCACTCACTGCACGCTCACGCCCCGTGGTCGACAAGTCAAATACCGTCAACCGTTGCCCCTTCATCCGTCAAATGGAGCAGGGCGACCCGTGGGTCGAGCAACACCTCCACGAGCAGTTCGCCAAGAACTACAACTCCATCTCCCGCTACATCGTCGCCTTCGTCGCCGCTATAGTCGTAGTCTTCACCGCCTACGCCTGCGCCCTCTGTCACCTCCTCTCCGCCGCCGACGCCCCGGCTTGGAGCGGGGCGGCGTCCTCGCGCCCCGCCGTCATTGTCCTGCAGACCGACACTCAAGCCGACAACCCCTCCGTCACCAACCCCGCCATCGAGTTTGCCCTCGCCTACCTCGCAGTGGTCATCGCCCTTTGCATCAGCGCTTACCTTTGCATAATGCAGGGATGGACCGTCCGCCGCGACCAGTTCCTCATCTATGCCATCCGCAAGCTATACTTCAACAAGGAGAACCGTCAAATGAACGTCGGCAACGGAGGCGTCTTCTCAACCGGTTATCACCCGTTTAAGAACTATATCGGCATTTTCAACAAAAGGGAAGAGGAAGCCATCGCCAAAGATGAGCGATTTATACCATATTGCATATTTGACAAGGCACTCTGGTGGCTCCTGAAGTTTATGAAGTTCTCATTCTGTCCAAAGGGGAAAAGGGGCGCGCAAATTTTAGTCGGCACCTTTAACCACATCTATAATATCTGCACCGCGCTCAACGTCGTCATCGCGCTGGTGTCAATAGCCGTGCTCCTCTGTGCCGAGGGCCCGACGTGGTATGCCTTTGTCATCCCCGCCGCCGGTTGGCTGATTTACAAGACGTTGACCTTCCGCTGGATATACCGGGCCGAAAAAGCCTACATCCTCCTCCGCCACGAATACAGCAATTACAATCCTAAAATCAAAACAACATATCAATGAAACAATCCATCAAACAACTCGCAGTGAGCCTTGTGACGCTCGTCGTTGGCTTACTGTCTGCGGCAGTGCCGGCGTCGGCCTCCGTGCTCGTCGACGGGTTATACTACAACCTTGACGAGCAGACCAAGACCGCAAGTGTAACTTACTTTGACACATACACCCTAGTATTTTGTAAATACTAAAACTTGCATATATCAAATGAATTTCGTACCTTT
>CAYOUJ010000010.1:0-57746 GCA_964407165.1 uncultured Muribaculaceae bacterium
TAAGGAAATTAAGGAGATTAAGGAAATTAAGGAGATTAAGGAAATTAAGGAGATTAAGGAAATTAACGATTAGGGGTCGTTAAATTCCTTAATCTCCTTAATTTCGTTATTGCAATGTTTGCGGCCAAGGCGGGGATAAGGGGCGCGAGGGCGCGGCCCCTCTCCTTAGAGGGGGCAGGCGGCGCAGCGGGCGGCGATGTCGGTGAAGAAGTCGTTGCCCTTGTCGTCGACGAGGATAAAGGCGGGGAAGTCCTCCACCTCAATCTTCCAGATGGCTTCCATGCCCAGCTCGGGGTACTCGAGGCACTCGACCTTCTTGATAGAGTTCTGCGCGAGCACTGCGGCGGGACCGCCGATGCTGCCGAGGTAGAAGCCGCCGTGCTTGTGGCAGGCGTCGGTGACCTGCTTCGAGCGGTTGCCCTTGGCAATCATGACCATCGAGCCGCCTTCGCTCTGGAACTGGTCGACATACGAGTCCATGCGTCCGGCGGTGGTGGGGCCGAAGGAGCCGGATGCCATCCCCTTGGGTGTCTTTGCGGGGCCGGCGTAGTAGATGGGGTGGTCTTGCAGGTACTGGGGCATGGGCTCGCCGCGGTCGAGGCGCTCCTTGATCTTGGCGTGGGCGATGTCGCGGCCTACGATGATGGTGCCGTTGAGGCTCAGGCGGGTGGCGACGGGATACTGCGTCAGCTCGGCGAGTATCTCCTTCATGGGGCGGTTGAGGTCAATCTTGACCACCTCGCCCTCTCCGGCCTTGCGATACTCCTCGGGGATGAGTTCGCCGGGGTTGGCATCGAGTTTCTCGATCCAGAGGCCCCGGGCGTTGATCTTTGCCTTGACGTTGCGGTCGGCCGAGCAACTGACGCCGAGACCTACGGGGCATGATGCACCGTGGCGGGGCAGCCGGATGACGCGGATGTCGTGGGCGAAGTATTTGCCGCCGAACTGGGCGCCGAGGCTGAGGCGCTCGGCCTCTTTCTTGAGCACCTTCTCAAGCTCCACGTCACGGAAGGCGTGGCCCAGTTCGTTGCCCTTCGTTGGTAGTGAGTCGTAATATTTTACGGAGGCCTTCTTTACGGTCTCGAGGTTCTTTTCGGCGGAGGTGCCACCGATGACGAATGCGATGTGATAGGGTGGGCATGCTGCGGTGCCGAGGCTCTTCATCTTCTCGACGAGGAAAGGGATGAGCTTCTCGGGGTTGAGCAGGGCTTTGGTCTCCTGATATAGATATGTCTTGTTGGCCGAGCCGCCTCCCTTGGCGACGAAGAGGAACTTGTATTCCATGCCTTCGTCGGCGTGGATGTCGATCTGGGCGGGGAGGTTGCAGCCGGTGTTCACCTCGTCGTACATACTCAGCGGGGCGTTCTGCGAGTAGCGCAGATTGTCCTCGGTATAAGTCTTGTATACGCCATGAGATAGGTATTCGGCATCGTCGGCGCCGGTCCACACCTGCTGGCCTTTTTCACCGTGGATGATGGCTGTGCCGGTGTCTTGGCAGAATGGTAGCTGGCCCTTTGCGGCGACCTCGGCGTTGCGGAGCATGGTGAGGGCGACGAACTTGTCGTTGGGGCTTGCCTCGGGGTCGTGGAGAATCTTGGCGACCATCTCGTTGTGCTCGCGGCGGAGCATGAAAGCGTTGTCGTGGGTGGCCTGGCGGGCGAGCACGGTGAGAGCCTCGGGGTCGATGACGAGCATGTCGTGGCCCGCCCAGTTCTCAACCTTCACATAGTCGGGTGTAAGGAGGTAATACTCAGTCGTGTCCTCGCCGAGCGGAAACATGGGCTGGTATTTGAAGGGTTTGGTAGCCATGGTTTTAGTTGGTTAAAAAGATGAGATGTGTATATGCGGAAAAGCCTTTAAGGCCGGAGCTGCCCGTGAGCAGCCCGGCCGGATATAAAGTGCGTTAAGAGAGTAGTCTCAATTATTTCGATTTCTTTTCCTTGATGCGAGTGAAAGTCAGGTCGTTGGAGCCCATCTTGGCATAGAGCTTGGCGCCTTTTACGCTGACGTTGGTGATGGTGAGCGAGGGGCTGTCTTTGAGCTCCTGCGCAGCCTCGCGGGCGCCGCCCTCGAGGATGGTCTGGGCGTCGTTCTTTGTGTAGTTGCTGCCCTTGACCACTATCTCGTTGTTGGGCACGTCATACTGCACTGAGTAGGGGTTGATGGCGACATCGATCTGGGAGCCGTCGGTGGTGTAGGTGCCGGAGGCGGAGATGTACATGTTGCCCTTGATGGCGTCGGAGCCGTCGGAGAGGTTGAAAGACAGGGAGATGGTGACGGTCATCTTGCCGCTGTCGGTGAAGCGGTATACATAGCAGGCCTTGATTTCAGAGGTCGCGTCTTTGCTAAGGGTGATTTCGTCGGTCACCCAGCGGCCGGCGAGTTGCTTGGGGGTGATGGCCAGTGCGCTCAGACAGGTTACGAGCGTGAGAACCAGAGAGAAAAGTAGTTTTTTCATGTTGTGTGGTTAAAAAAGGTGATGATTAATTTTCGGTAAAGGTACAAACAAAATTTGTATCCAACCAAAATAATCATCACTTTTTGTGGGAAAGCGCGGATATTTTAGGCGAAACAGTGCGTTTTCGTGGTCAAATGTCACGCGCGAGTGTCTGGTCGACATCGTCGATTTCCCACCTGAGCATGTGGCCCGACACCTTGATGTCGTCGATGCTCTTGAGATACATAAACTTGCGCTCCAACGCCGGGCGGAGATCCTGCTTCAACTGCTCGGCCATGCCGGCTTTTAATGTTTCCAGCGCAGGAGCTTCGGTCGGGGGATTCAATTCCACTGTTGAGGGGTCGATGCTGAGCGTCATTGACCGCAGGTCGAGGTTGAGTATGATTTCGTCGTCGTCGACGGCCTGCCAGGTACCTTGGACGGTGGCCGTGGCCGATGCTGCAATCTCGTGCTCGCCAAAGTCGGTGGCAGTGCCGGCCGGTATAAAGGCCTCGACCATAGCGGTCAAGGCAACCGTGCCGCCTGCCGTGCCGTCGGTGCGTGTGAACGTGTAGACATACATGGCGGAGGTGCGGCCCATGGTGGCCTCCAGGGGCTCGGAGCTCGATGACCATGTGCCTTGCAGCTTCTCGGCGAGGCGCCCGGAGGAGTCGCAAGCGGTAAGCAGTGTCAGTGCAGCGATGGCAAATATTGACGTCAGTGTACGCATTTTGTAATCTGTTTGAAATTATAACACCCCAATGCCACTATTTGTTTTTGTGCAGCAGCCAACTTGGGCAAACGCGCATCATCACACCCACCACCAGTGAGTTTGAGACCTTGTGCTCGTTAATCTCGCCGGTGGGTAGCAGTCCGGTAGCCTTGGGCTGGTGGTAGAGGCCGAGGGTGGCGCCGAGGGAGAAGCCGGGGGCGAAGGTGTGTGCGTAGTTGACACCGGCAATGACGGTGGATGAAGTGCCGTAGACCTCCTGCGGCGATGTGGAGGCAAGGGTGCCGAACATAGGATAGCCCATCAGCGAGATAAACTTGTCGGCATGGAAGTAGCCCAGGTGTGCCTCCAATTCGCCCACCTGAGCGCTGGCGGTGAGGTAACAGGCCGTGCCGCTGTCGTAGGGCCACAACTCGCCGGTGAGCTGGCGGTAGCTGAGAAAATGGGCTTCGGCGGAGACTGTGCGCAGCCATTTGCGACCGAAGTCGTGGCTGGCCCCGACCCCTATGGAGGCGTTCATGACCGTCTGCACAGAGTTGTGGAAGATGGTGTCAATCTCGCCGCCTCGGTGCTGCAGGAGCAGGCTGGCGGGGGTGTAGACGCGGACGGGGGCAGAAGGGCGGGTATAGTTGAAAACGCCGGAGGCGCCTACAACGAAGGCCTCCTGGTGCGTGTCGCCGTGGTAGATGAAGCTCTCCCAGTTGACCCAGGCGTCGACGCTGACGCGCGGATTGTCATACATTACCTGCAGGCCGGCCTCGGGGTCGGCGGTGAGGTTTAGCTCGGGGGCGTACATCGGCTCGATGAGACGGTGACGGGCACCGCCGTAGAGTGTGCCGAGTACCACGGTGAGGCCGAAGTCGGTGGCGACTGTTGCGCGAAGCATGGGCAGGAGGTGGAAGCCCTTGGTTGACTTGCCGGTGCCGTCCCAGTATGCGATGTCGCGGTATGCGAGGTTGGGGTATTCGTCTGTGCCCCAGTAGCGTAGCGCATAGATGCCGCCTTCGATGCTGACGTTGCGCGTGGCTTGGTAGGCCACCGACAGGCGCAGGCGGAAGCCGGGGAGGGTGTACCCCTTGACCATGGGCGTGGAGAACTCGTTGTCCTGGATGAAGAGCAGGGCGTTGGCGTTGAGGCGCAGGTTGCCGACAGCGGCGGAGTCGGGTAGGGCGACCGTGTCGGCGGCATACACATTATTATATATAGGGGGGGCCTGGCCGCGGAGGGTGACGGTTGCGAGCAGAGAAAATAGCAGTATGATGATTTGTCGTGTCATTTGTGTGCAAAATTACTAAAAATAGAGCGTACAGATGGTGTGGTAATGTTAAAAAATCAAACAAAATGAGTGAAAGATGAGCGGTAAATCTGACAGAATGTTTGGAGTTTTTTCGCGGCCTATAAAGGATGCTTACAAATCTTAAGCGGAGGGGTAAGGGAAGTAGGTTAACTGTTAAATATTTTCACAATTTGGCCGAATTTTTATTTGGTTTTCGCAAAAATTTACAATATATTTGCGAAATAAAACCTAACCGCTGACAATCATTAATCCCTTATGTATACCAACCGACTACTCTTGGGCGACGAGGCCATAGCCTTGGGAGCCATCAACGCCGGCCTCTCGGGCATTTACGCATACCCGGGGACGCCCTCGACGGAGATTACTGAATATGTGCAAACAAACGCCGTGGCGCGCGGCCGCGGCATCCACTCGCACTGGTCTACAAATGAGAAGACTGCGATGGAGGAGGCCTTGGGCATGTCGTTCTGCGGCAAGCGCGCGATGGTGTGCATGAAGCACGTGGGTATGAACGTTGCCGCCGATGCTTTCGTCAACTCCGCGATGACGGGCGCCAACGGGGGCCTGATAGTGGTCGCTGCCGACGACCCGTCGATGCACTCGTCACAGAATGAGCAGGATTCACGCTTCTATGCACAGTTTGCGCTGGTGCCAGCTCTCGAGCCGTCAAACCAGCAGGAGGCGTACGACATGACCGCCTACGGTTACGAATTGTCAGAAAAATACCGCATACCGGTGCTTATGCGCATGGTGACTCGCCTGGCGCACTCGCGCTCGGTGGTGAAGTGCCACACGCATGCGGCCGCTGAGAACGAGCTGTCGTACCCCGTGGAGACGGCGCAGTGGGTGCTCATGCCGGGCAACTCGAAGCGGCGCTATCCCAAACTGATAGCTGACTACGAGGCTCTTGCCGAAGTGTCGGAGACGTCACCGTTTAACAGCTACACCGACGGCGCCGACCACAGCGTGGGCATCATTGCCTCTGGCATAGCATATAACTATCTGATGGAGAACTATCCCGACGGATGCCCCTATCCGGTGGTGAAGATTTGTCAGTATCCGCTGCCGGCTAAGATGATACAGCGCTTGGCCGACGAGTGCAAGCAGCTGATAGTCATCGAGGAGGGGCAGCCGGTAATCGAGCCGATGCTGCGGGGCTTGCTCTGCGGCAGCTATGTGATCAAGGGCAAGCTCGATGGCACGCTGCCGCGCACGGGCGAGCTGTCGCCGGAGAGCGTTCGCAAGGCTCTCGGTCTGGAGGCCAACTCCACGCCCAAGGCATGCGAGATAGTGGCTCCGCGTCCGCCGGCCCTATGCCAGGGTTGCGGACACCGCGACGTGTATGGCGCGCTCAACGACGCCCTCAAGCAGTACGTCGACCCCAAGGTGTTCGGCGACATCGGCTGCTACACACTCGGCTGGCTGTCACCGTTTAACGCCCTCGACACGTGCGTTGACATGGGCGCGTCCATCACCATGGCCAAGGGGGCTGCCGACGCGGGCCAGCATCCTGCCGTGGCCATTATCGGCGACAGCACGTTCACCCACTCCGGCATCACGGGCCTTCTCGACGCCGTGAACGAGCGCACTCCCATAACCGTTATAATTTCAGACAATCTCACCACGGGCATGACCGGCGGCCAGGATTCGCAGGGCACCGGCAAGCTTGAGCAGATCTGCCTTGGCATCGGCGTTGAGCCGGAGCATGTGTGCACCATCGACTCGCTGCCCAAGACGCACAACGAGATGCTCGCCCTCTTCCTGCGGGAGATGGAATACAAGGGCGTGAGCGTGATCATCGCGCGGCGCGAGTGCATACAGACCGCACGCCGCCACGCCGCGGCTAAGAAGGCAGCCAAGTAACCTCTACAAACCTCGATAAACCATTGACACAATGAAAAATGACATTATACTTGCCGGAGTCGGCGGCCAGGGCATCTTGTCGATAGCCACCATCCTGGGGGCTGCGGCACTCAAGGAGGGCCTGCACATCAAGCAGGCCGAGGTGCACGGCATGAGCCAGCGCGGCGGCGACGTGCAGTCAAACCTGCGCCTGAGCAGTTGCCCGATAGCATCAGACTTGATAGCCCCCGGCACGGCCGACATAGTGGTGTCGCTCGAGCCTATGGAGGCACTGCGCTACCTGCCGTATCTCAAGGCCGACGGGTGGATCATCACCAACACCGTGCCGTTCGTCAACATCCCCAACTATCCTGACATGGAGCAGGTTATGGCCAACTTGGAGGCGTGGCCTCACACCGTGGCCTTCGACATGGACGAGGTGGCCAAGTCGGTGGCCACGCAGCGGTCGGCCAACATGGTGCTCCTCGGCGCCGCCTCACCGATGATCGACATCGAGGTGGAGAAGATAGAGCACGCCATCGACACTATCTTCCGTGCCAAGGGTGAGAGGATAGTCGAGGCCAATATCCGCGCGTTCCGCGCGGGCCGGGACGTCGCCCTTGCCCGTAAGTAACTCAATCATACACACTAACCCTATAAAACAACTGGTTTATTTTTTACTCACCATCAAAATCCCCGGCCACTATGTTTCCAATCAGCAATCAGCAGCTTGGGGCCGAAATATCGGCGCTCAACATCCTTGAAATCACGTCGGCGACCATTCGTCAGATAGGCTCGCTTGCCACAGCCCTTCAAGGGGTGGCCGGAGAGCAGATGGTACACCTTGAGATGGGCAACCCCGGGCTGCCCGCCTCGCAGCTCGGCGTCGATGCCGAGTGCGCGGCCCTGAAGCGCGGGGTTGCCAACACATACCCCAACATCGCGGGTGTCCCGGAGCTGAAGCGTGCCGGCAGCAGCTTCCTCAAGGCCTTCCTCGACATCGACGTGGCCCCGCGCTACATGGTGCCGACGGTGGGATCGATGCAGGGCAGCTTTACCACGCTTCTGCTTCAGGGCCAGCGCCTTAAGGGGCGTGACACCATCGCCTTCATCAATCCCGGCTTCCCCGCCCAGCGACACCAGGCCAAGATACTTGGCCTCAACGAGGTGTCGTTTGACCTGCTCGACTTCCGCGGCGAGCGCCTCGTGGCCAAGCTCCGCGAAATCTTTGCCGACGGCCGCGTGACCGCCATCCTCTACAACAACCCCAACAATCCGGCGTGGACCAACCTGACAGAGGAGGAGCTGGAGATAATCGGGCGCATGGCCACGGAATACGATGTCACTGTCATCGAGGACCTTGCCTATATGGGCATGGACTTCCGTCAGGACTTCAGCCATCCGTACGAAGCACCATTCATTCCTACAATTGCAAGATACACTGACAATTATATACTGCTCTGCTCAGCCTCCAAGATCTTCAGCTACGCCGGCGAGCGCATTGCCTTGGTGGTGATGAGCCCCGCGGTCTACAACCGCCGCTACGAGTTCTTCGAGAAGTTCTACGAGATGCCGTGCTACGGCGACGCCTATATGTACGGCGTGCTATATGCCTGCAGTTCAGGCACCAGCCACGCCGCGCAGCATGCCATGGCCGCCATGATGGAGGCCGCGGCTTCCGGTCGCCTCGACTTCGTGGGCGAGTGCCGCGAGTACGGGCGCCGCGCCGCCCGCGCCAAGGAGATCTTCAACCGCCACGGTTTTCATCTGGTGTACAGCCACGACGGCGACCGTCCCATCTCCGACGGCTTCTTCTTCACCGTGGGCTACGGCGACATGGACAGCGCGGCGTTGCAGCTCGAGCTGCTGCGCTACGGCGTCTCATCCATCTCGCTACCTTCCACGGGCAGCACGCACAAGGGCCTGAGAGTCTGCGTGTCGATGCTTAACAACGATGAGATTTTCGAGGCCCTTGACCGCCGCCTCGAGCGCTTCAACGCCGACCACTGCGAGGAACTTGCCAAGGCTCCCGAAAAGATGCTAAGCTATGAGTAATCAGCTGCATACCGTCACGGCCGACGAGGCCGCGCGCCTGATACGCTCGGGCGACCACGTGTATATCCAAGGCTCCACCTCCGTGCCGGAAACGCTCGTCGCCGCCATGACGCGCCGCGGCCACGAGTTGCGCGACGTCACTCTGTATCAGGCTTTTGCCGTCACCCGTGGCGAGGCGCCTTATTGTCGGGAGGAGTTCAAGGACACGTTCCTGGTTGACTCCTTCTTTGTCAGCAACTCCGTGCGCCGCTACATCAACGAGGGGTACGGGACGATGACTCCGCGCTTCCTCGGCGAGGTGCCGGCGCTGTTCCGCGACGGCACGTGCCCTGTGGATGTGGCGCTTATCAACTGCTCGATGCCCAACGAGGAGGGGTACCTCAGCTTCGGCGTGTCGGCCGACCTGGCCACGTCGGCCGTGGAGTGTGCCGATCGTGTCATTGCGCAGATAAACAGGCAGATGCCATTCAGCTACGGCGACCCGGTGGTTCACGTGAGCCGCCTGGCGGCCGCCGTGGAGGTCGACGAGCCGCTTGTTGAGGTGCCGACGACGGTGCCCACCCCCGAGGAGGTGAAGATCGGCGGGTACATTGCCGAACTTATCCCCGACGGAGCGACCTTGCAGATAGGCGTCGGCGGCATCCCAAACGCCGTCATTGCCGGGCTTAAGAACCACAAGCACTTGGGATTGCACACCGAGGCGATGACCGACGGCGTGCTGCCGTTGCTCGAGTCGGGCGTGATAGACAACTCGCAGAAGCGTGTCTATCCCGGCAAGTCGGTGGCCTCGCTCGCCCTGGGCTCGCGTCGCCTCTACGACTTCATGGACTATAACAAGGATATCGTGTTCCGCGACGTCGCGTGGACCAACGACCCGGCGATAATCGCCCAGAATCCGCGAGTTATGTCCATCAACTCGTGCTTGGAGATAGACCTCACGGGTCAGATTTGCGCCGACTCCATAGGCACGCGCATCTATTCGAGCGTCGGCGGCCAGCACGACTTCGTCTATGGCGCGTCGAAGAGCGAGGGTGGCCTGTCGTTCCTCGCCATGCTATCGACCACTAAACGTGGTGAAAACAAGATAAAGCCCATACTCACCCCCGGCTCGGGCGTGGTGACCACGCGCTTCCAGACCAACTATGTGGTCACGGAGCACGGCGCCGTGAACCTGCGTGGGAAGAGCCTGGCCGAGCGCGCGCGGTTGCTTATCAGCGTCGCCGCCCCGCAGTTCCGCGAGGAGCTTGACCGCGCCGCCGCCGAGCGCTTCGGCTACAGCTACCTCCGCCTGAAGTAGCTCAAAGACAACAGATTACACGGATTCCACAGATTGTATTAAGCAATTTGTGGCGGAGCCACAACTCTATTTGTTAACCCCACGCTTCAGCGTGGGGTTGTTATGCACCCTTACAGATGAGCGTGCCGGAGGCACGCCTCAATGATAGACGCCTCCACAAAGGAGGATGTTGCAAAACAAAATTTCTTAAAGCAATCACTTATAAATTGTAAGCGATAATGAGGGCGTAGCCCTCAAATATGGTAGGGAGCGGGGCGGCGCCCTCGCGCCCCGAGCGGCCACCCACCGTCTCGACGGGTCGGGAAACAAGCGACCGCGTTAGCGGTCGAATTTACACATTTGCTGAACGATCGACCGCTAACGCGGCCCCGCATCTGTCGGGGAAATGTTCACCATGGGTGGCCGCGGGGCGCGTGGGCGCCGCCCCGCTCCTCTTGAGCCGCTCGGCGGCTCTGATTACGATTTGTTACTTTCGGTTACGTAATGATTTGTTTTGCAACACCCACTTGGAGGGGGAAAGGCTGTCTTAATCCCACGCTGAAGCGTGGGGTTAACAGAAGGAGTTGTGGCTCCGCCACAAGCGATCATATTGCAAATGCCTTACAGGTGAGGACGAGGAGGTAGCCGCCGGCGAGGAGCCAGACGAAGAGGAGGGTGGCGAGGATGAAGGGCTTGGCGCCGGCCTGCTTGAACTTGTCGAAAGAGGTCTCTACGCCCAAGGCGGTCATGGCCATTGTCAGGCAGAATGTGCTGATGAAGTTGAGGGCTTCGGTGAGCCAAGAGGGGAGAGCGACGAGGCTGTTGAAGATGATGACTATGAGGAAGTTGATTGCAAACCAGGGGATTACAATTTTCTTCTTGCTGCCCTCCTTCGGCGTGTCACTGCTCTTGCGGTTGCCGGCCCAGAAGGCGAGGAGGATGAGGACGGGGACGAGCATCATCACGCGTATCATCTTGACAATCATGCTTGTGGAGGCTGCTTCGGGACCCATGGCGTTACCGGCGCCGACCACATGGGCCACCTCGTGGACGGTAGCGCCGGTGTATATGCCCATCATGGAGGGGTCGAGGCCGAGGATGCCCATGCGGTCCATCACGGGGTAAAGGAACATGGCTAAAGTGCCGAAAATCACCACGGTAGAGACGGCAACGGCGGTCTTGTAGGGCTTTGCGCTGATGGCACCCTCGGCGCCGAGGACGGCGGCGGCGCCGCAGATGGCGCTACCGCAGGATGTCAGCAGGGTGATATCTTTGTCCATCTTCATCGTGCGGCCGATGAGGAGTCCCAGGCCGATGGTGGAGCAGACGATGATGGCGTCGATGATGACGGCGGCAATGCCGACCTCGGCGACGTCGGTGAGCGTGAGGCGGAAGCCGTAAAGCACTATGCCTGTGCGGAGTATGCGCTTGGAGCAGAACTTGATGCCGGCGTTGCACGAGGCGGGGAGGGCTTGGCGCACCGGGAGGTTGGCGAAGATCATGCCGATGATGATGCCGACTATCATTGCGCTGATAGACACGGTGCGAAACCAGTCGAGTTCGGCTATGAGGGTGGAAAGAACGGCGAGGGCGAGCACTAGTCCGATGCCGAGCAGTTGTCCGATGAAGTTGTTATTTTTCAGAGTCATAGGGGGTTAAATTCAGCGTTTAGTTTGTCGAAGCGGTCGAGGGAGTCGGTGCCGAAGCGTGCCATCTGGCGGCGGACGCTCTCGAGGGGCTTGCGGTCGGGCGAGCCGCTCTTGGAGTAGAACTTGTCAGCATAGCATATCAGCCGTTCGATCTGTGTCTCAGGGAGATAGTCAACCTCGGGGATGGGCAGGCGCTGCGCGCGCACCTCGTCGGCGGTGATGCCGGAGCCGGTGTGTCGCTCGGCGACGCGGGCTATCTCCTCGGGCGCGCCGGCCTCGCGGAGCAGGCGCGCGCCTTCGACGCCGTGGGCGATGTAGGGGAGGGTGCCGCGGCACTCTATCGAGGGTGCGTCGCAGCGGAATATGCCGATGTCGTGGAGCATGGCCGCGGCCTCAACCGTCTGTGGGTCAATGGGGTGTGGCAAGCGTGCGTTAAGCTCGAGGGCATAGTCGGCCACGGCGCGGCAATGTGACATATAAATATCCCGCAGGGGCGAACCCGCGGGATAATATTGGTCGATAATGTGCTGATAGTTCATGTAAGATAAACGCTCGGGAGTGTGCGTTTATTGCGCGGGTCAGTCAAGAACGGTGTTCCAGCCGTGCTCGTCGGGCTCGTCGCCGAGCTGAATGGCGCGGAGCTTGTTGTAGAGCTGAGTGGTTATGGGCCCGGGCTTGCCGTCGCGGGCGATGACGTATTTCGCGCCGGTGTCGAGGTCGTCGATCTCGCCCACGGGTGAGCATACGGCGGCGGTGCCGCAGGCCGAGGCCTCCTGGACGTCAGCGAGTTCGTCGATGGTGATCTGACGGCACTCGACGGGAATGCCGAGGTCGTGTGCGAGTTGCTGGAGGCTCATGTTGGTGATGGAGGGGAGGATTGACTCCGACTTGGGGGTGATGTAGACGCCGTCTTTGATTGCGAAGAAGTTTGCGGGACCGCACTCGTCGAGGTATTTCTTCTCCTTTGGGTCGAGGAATAGGACGGCGGAGTAGCCCTTGGAGTGGGCCATCTCTCCGGCGTTGAGGCTTGCGGCATAGTTGCCGCCGACCTTGAAGGCACCGGTGCCCTTGGGCGCCACGCGGTCATACTGGCGTGATATGCAGATGTTTGTGGGTTTGAAGCCGGACTTGAAGTATGGGCCGACGGGGCTGACGAGCACAATGAAGCAGTATTCGTCGGCGCGGCTGACTCCCACGCGGGGACTGATGCCGATCTCGATGGGACGGATGTAGAGCGAGGCGCCGGTGCCGTATGGGGGCACGAAGCGCTCGTTGAGCTGCACGGCCTTGATGCACATCTCCTCGAACTTCTCGATTGGCAGAGGCTCCATGTCGATGCCGATGGCGGAGCGCTGGATGCGCTTGGCGTTCTCGACGAGGCGGAAGATGCGTATCTTGCCGTCTTTGCCGCGGAAGGCCTTGAGGCCCTCGAAGCACTCCTGGCCGTAATGGAGGGCGGTGGCTGCGATGTGCAGGTTTATGTACTCGGAGCTTGAGACCTCAATCTCGCCCCATTTGCCGTCGCGGAAGTAGCAACGGACGTTGTAGTCGGTGGGCATGTAACCGAACACGAGGCTGCCCCAATCGATGTCTTTTTCCATGTTTTATAGAGTTAAGTGTTAATTTGCTTATTGGGTTAACAGAGATGCACAAATTTAGGTATAAAAAATATGTTGGCAAAATAATTTCGACGAAAAATTATGTGGTGTCTTTTTGGGGTTTGATTGAAATTTTATTGTAATGATAAATGATTAATAATGAATGATAAATAGTGAATTAAATGTTGATTCGGCATGGGTTTGGTGTCAATTTATCATTAATTATTTAAAATTTATCATTACCGGCTGATTTTTAGTAAATTCCAGCTTTTGGGTTAGTAATTGTTGAAGGTGGTTGCGGCCAGGGTCATCGCGCTGATGGTGATGTCGGGACGGCCGGAGGGGAGCAGGGGCACCTCGGCGGCGATGGCGGCCATGCAGGCGTGGATGGTGGCGCCAGTGGTGAGGATGTCGTCAACGATGAGCACGTGCTTCCCGGCTAACGATGATGCGTTTACTGCGCGGTAGACACCGCGCACGTTCTCCCGGCGCTCCTTTTGGCTCATGCGGGTCTGCGACGAGTGGCGCCGCGCGCGCAGGTGCTCGACCATGGGTATGCCGGTCATCTTGCTGACGGTCTGAGCGATGACCACGCTCTGGTTGAAACCGCGGCGATGGCGCTTGGCCCAGTGCATCGGCACCGGCACCACCACGTCGATGCCGTAGAAGAATCCGTCGGGTCGTATTTCGTTGACGTAAGTCTCTGTCAGATAGCGTATGAGCGACGGCTTATGGCGGTATTTGCCGGAGCGTATCAGTTCGGCGTAGGGACTCTCGGTGTTGTACCAGAACCATGAGCCGACGCGGTCGAGGGGAATGTGTATGTCAAGAAGACGCTCTTGGAGGGGCGACATGGGCATGTAGTGCATGTTGATGCGCGGGAGATTGTATGCGCACTCAAGGCACATTCCCACCTCTCCGGGCACCAAGGCGCGGCCGCATACCTCGCAAAGTCGCGGATATACGGCGTCGAGTACGGCTGATGCCCAGGCTTTCAGTCCCATACGCTCGCGTCCTCCAAAGTGTCGATTATCAGCGTCGGCTCGAAGCCGCGACCTGCGAGACGCCGCAACGCCTTGTCGCGCACTTCGCGTCGGTCACTACAATTCTTTGACAATGACTTTATTAGCGCTTTTGTCAGGTCGTGGAGATGCTTGGTGTACACATCGGGGGCGATGGTCTCCATGGCCCCGGCTATGATTTCGGGAGCTATTCGCTTGGCATACAGGCCGGTGCGTATCTTGTGGCGCCCCCAGGCGTTGAAGCGGAACTTGTCGATGACGTAGGCGCGGGCAAACCGGGCGTCGTCGACAAATCTGGCGTCGATGAGCGCGTCGATGATATGGTCTGAATCAGAGGTACGTATGCCCCAACGGAGGAGCTTCTGGCGCAGATCGAACGTGCACTGCTCCGAGCGGGCGCAGAGGTCTTCGAGATGGGCCTGCGCGTTTTCCGGCGATATGGGCTTCTTGGGCTTCATCTGTCAGGTTTAGTGGCTGTTAAGAAACGGTTGAGACCCTGAAAATCGCGTATCAGCTCGACGTCTGTAAAGCCTGCGTCTATGGTCTCACGGCGCAAGTCGCTGGCGTGCAGGGGATTTATTTCATAGTATAGCCGTCCTCCGGGGCTGAGTGCCACGATGGCGCAGGCGTTGATGGCGCGGTAGAAGATTAGGGGGGCTTTGTCGCTGACAAAAAGCGCGGTATCCGGCTCATAGCGGAGCACGTTCGGCTCCATCGCGGCCTTTTCCGACTCGTCGATGTAGGGAGGGTTGCTGACGATGATGTCGTAACTCTCGGGCGCAGGCGTCATGGTAAGCGCATCTGACACGTTTACTGTCACTTTGGCTTTCAGGCGCGAGGCGTTCTCACGCGCAGTGGCTACGGCCTCGGGGCTGATGTCTATGGCTGTGACCTGCGGAAAGCGCAGGCGCAAGGCGAGGGTGCAGGCGATGCACCCGGAGCCGGTGCCCACATCGAGCACGCGCAAATCGGAGCGGTTACCGGCCGTATCAGCAATGATGTCAACGAGTTGAGCCGTCTCCGGGCGGGGGATGAGTGTGGCGGGGTTGACCTTGAATGTGTATCCGGCAAACGAGGCCATGCCGGTGACGTATTGCACGGGCTCGTAGGTTATTAGCCGCGTCATCATGCGCTCGACTGTGGTGGCGAGGAAGTCGGAGGCTTCGGTGTCGGCGTGGAGCAGGAGGTAGACCTCGTCATGGCCTGTGACGTGCTCCATAACCATACGCGCAATGGCGCGCGCCTCGCCAACGGGATAGATGGTGGCGAGGCGTGCGGCAATGTCGCGCTGCAGCCGGCTTAAAGTCATACTGCAAAGTTACGCAAAATTTCGGCAATACAAAAAGATTTGCCTTAGTCCTCTATCGAGGCGGGAGGCTCGATGGTACCGCCCGGGGTGCCACCGGCGGGTATGTCGCTTGCCGAGCTGACTATCTGCATGGGGAGCGTGATCAGGGCGACGGCGGGGGTGCAGTCGACCTCGAGCACATTGGCGCGGATCTGGATAACATGTGTGCCGACGCTGTAATATTGTGTCTGGAAGGCTGCGGTGAACGGCTCGACGATGGTGCTTCCGGCGGGGATGCCGTCCCAGAAGTAGCTGACGCCTGCGATGGCCGCGGTGTGCTTGGAGTTGACAGGGGTGACGGTGACGCCGGTGATGGCGAGGGTATCTCCCTGCACGGCGTAGAGGGTGCCGTCGACGTTGGTCGCGCCCTCGTAACTTACTTTGAAATTGACGTTTGGCAGGTCGTCGTCGCTACACGAGGCGAGTATCATCAGCGGCAGGGCCAGGAGTGCTAATAGTAACTTTTTCATGACGTTGCGGTTTTGTTGGGGTTGTTTATACTTATATAACAACGGAGTGGGGTGATTGTTTAACGTTAATTATCACAGAATTTTGCGAGAGATATGAATAAATTTCACTAAATTTGCCGCGTCGAAAAAACGATTTCTAAGGAATATGGAAAATTTCACGTATTGGGCGCCGACGAAGTATGTCTTCGGCCGCGGTGTCGAGGAGCAGACTGGAGCCTTGGCCAAGGCCTCCGGGATGCATCGCGTGCTTATAGTATATGGTAAAGGGTCGGTGGTGCGCAGCGGCTTGCTCTACCGCGTGAAGCGATATCTCGATGCCGAGCGCATCCAGCATATCGACCTCGGCGGCGTCGAGCCAAATCCCATCGACCGCCGTGTGTATGAGGGGATTGAGCTGGCGCGCCGCAACGGCGTCGACAGCGTGATAGCCGTGGGCGGCGGCAGTGCCATCGACACGGCCAAGGCCATCGCCGCGGGCACTGTCTACGACGGCGACTTCTGGGATTTTTACGCCGGTAAGGCCACGGTTGAGAACGCGCTGCCCGTCGGGGTTGTGCTCACCATCCCCGCCGCGGGGAGCGAAGGCTCGGGCAACTCCGTGATTACCAAGGTTGAAGGCAAGCACAAGATAAGCCTGCGCACCGACTACTGGCTTCGTCCGAAGTGGGCGGTGATGGACCCGGTGCTGACGTTCACGCTGCCGCCGTTCCAGACCGCGTGCGGCATCGCAGACATGATGGCGCACATCATGGAGCGCTATTTCTCACCCAGTCAGGAAGTTGAGACCACCGACCGGATAGGGGAGGGGGTTCTTAAGGCCATCATCGAGGAGGCTCCCAAGGTGATGAAAGACCCTGAAAATTACGATGCGCGCGCCAACATAATGTGGGCCGGCACGCTTGCCCACAATGGCATCTGCGGCTGCGGGCGTCGCGAGGACTGGGTTAGCCATTTCATGGAGCATGAAATCTCGGCCGTCTACGGCGTGACGCACGGCGCGGGTCTGGCCGTGGTATTCCCCGCGTGGCTGCGCTATATGGCTGACTGTCAGCCTGCCAAAGTGGCACAGTTTGCACGGCGAGTGTTCGATGTGGTTGAGTCAGACGACCATGCTGCCGCAATCGAAGGTATCCGACGACTGGTGGCATTCTTCCGCAGCCTGAGGTTGCCCGTGACGTTCAGCGAGCTTGGCGTGGAAAATCCTGATATTCCGCTGCTTGTGGAGAAACTCCACGAGAACAAGGGTGACGTGATAGGCGGCTACCGTCGTCTGACGGCCACTGATACTGAGGAGATTTACAAACTGATGCTGTGATGCATACCGAGCGAGTCACCGCGAAGGAGTTTGCCGGGCTGTTCAAGCAGGGAATGCCCGGCGTGCACTTGTATAATTCCGTGCCGTTCAGTGAGTTGATGGCGCACGTGTGCCACGAGGTGCATTATGTGGTGCTTCGCGACAGCCGTGTGCGCGCGGGCATAGTGCTTGGCGAGCGCGACGGGTTGCTTCGTTCGCCGTTCTCCGCACCGTTCGGCGGCTTCTCGTTCACTCGCCGACAGAATGTCGACACTGTATTTCGCTGTGTAGAAGCGCTTCAGGGCTACGGGGCGCTGCCAAAACGCATAGTGCTACCGCCATCGTTCATGTTCCCGGAGATGTATCCTGCACAGTCGGCAGCACTGCAGGCGTTTGGGCGACTTGAGTACACTGATGTAAACTGTCAATATCCACTTTGTCAGGCCTATGATGTAGAGGCCAACATGGAGCCTACGGCTCGGCAGAAACTTCACCAGGCTGAGAAGCAAGGGCTTGAGTTTGAGGCCATGGACGCCACGGATGAAGTGGAGCTGAGGGGCGTGTATGACGTGATCAAGGCCAACCGTGACGCCCACGGCTACCCCCTGCGCATGTCTTTTGAACAGGTGCAGCGGACGATGCCCGCGGCAAAGTCTATTATTTGTGTGTTAAGGCTTGGTAGTGTGGATGTTGCCGCCGCTTTGGTGCACACTGTGACACCGAAGGTTGCGCAGGTGGTATACTGGGGCGATGTGCCGGGATTCTCTGACAAGCGACCTATGAACTTGTTGGCGGCGTGTATGTTTCGTCACTTCAATGCTCTCGGTTTCAAAACGTTGGACATTGGGCCGTCCTCGGAGGAGGGCACGCTCGATGCCGGCTTGTGCTCGTTCAAAGAGTCGTTAGGATGCCACGCAAGCCTGAAACCCACGTTCACCCTGGAATAATTTGCAGGATTGCAAAAATGTTAGTAATTTTGCACTTGCAAAACCGAGAACCGAAATCAACTAACTGAAAATGAAAGTCAAGTCATTCATTATATGTGCATTGGTGGCACTCCTTGGTGTCACCGCCTCTTGTGGCGGCTCCAAGCATGAGGCGTCGTCAGAGCAGGCAGGCCAGCAGCAGAACGCCCTCTACGAGGCTATGCGCTCCGGCGACATCGCTCAGGTGGAGATCGTAGCCGACAGTCTGTCAGAGCTTTTCGACGAACTCAACACCGACGAGCAGGTGACGCTGCTCCTGGCTTATCTGCAGGTGCACAACGATGCCGCCGCCAAGAAGGACACCAAGCACGACTTGGAGACTATTCGCAAGTTCATGGACATTTACGAGCTGTCGATGGCCTCCAACGGCGACGAAATTACCCGCGCTTTCAATGCCGCTCGCGATCTCAACGGAAATGTTGACTTGCCAGTCATCGCCTCCACTTTCCGCGAGCAACTTGCTGACTACGATGCCGTTGCAGGTGAATTGAAGCCGGAGCCAACGCCTGCGCCCGCGCCGGTAGACGAGACCAAGCCCGCGCCGCAACCGGCCCAGCCCAAGGCGGAGCAGCCTGCCCCCGACGCAGCCAAGTCCGAACCCAAGCAGGAGGTTACTCCCGCCGAAGACTAACCATCATGAAATCTACACATTAACTATATTATGGCTCAACAGGAAGACGTTTTCAAAAAAATCATATCGCACGCCAAGGAGTACGGCTTCGTATTCCCCTCGTCGGAAATCTACGACGGCCTGAGCGCCGTGTATGACTACGGGCAGAACGGCGTGGAGCTCAAGAACAACATCAAGCGCTATTGGTGGGAGGCCATGACGCTGCTTCACGACAACATCGTGGGCATCGACTCCGCCATCTTCATGCACCCGACCATCTGGAAGGCTTCGGGGCACGTGGATGCTTTCAACGACCCGCTGATTGACAACCGCGACTCGAAGAAACGCTACCGCGCCGACGTGCTCATCGAGGACCAACTGGCCAAGATGGACGAGAAGATAGACAAGGAGGTGGCCAAGGCTCGCAAGCGCTTCGGCGACAGCTTTGACGAGGCCATGTTCCGCCAGACCAACGCCCGCGTGCTCGAGCACCAGCAGCGCCGCGACGCCCTGCACGAGCGCTTTGCCAAGGCGATGAACGACAACGACCTTGCAGAGCTTCGCCAAATCATTATAGACGAGGAGATTGTCGACCCCGTCAGCGGCACCCGCAACTGGACTGAAGTTCGTCAGTTTAACCTCATGTTCAGCACCGAGATGGGCTCGACGGCCGACGGCGCCATGACCGTGTACCTGCGCCCGGAGACGGCGCAGGGCATCTTCGTAAACTATCTGAACGTGCAGAAGACGGGTCGCATGCGCATACCGTTCGGTATCGCGCAGATTGGCAAGGCGTTCCGCAACGAGATAGTGGCCCGCCAGTTCATCTTCCGCATGCGCGAGTTCGAGCAGATGGAGATGCAGTTCTTCGTCCGTCCGGGCCAGGAGATGGAGTGGTTCAAGCAGTGGAAGGAGCAGCGCATGCGCTGGCACAAGGCGCTTGGCCTCGGCGACGAGAAATACCGTTTCCACGATCACGACAAGCTGGCACACTACGCCAACGCCGCCACTGACATCGAGTTTGAGATGCCGTTCGGCTTCAAGGAGGTGGAGGGCATCCACTCGCGCACCAACTTCGACCTGTCGCAGCACGAGAAGTTCTCCGGCAAGAAGATCCAATACTTTGATCCTGAGCTCAATGAGAGTTACACGCCGTACGTCATCGAGACGTCGATAGGCGTCGACCGCATGTTCCTGACCGTGCTCGCCTCGAGCTACGAGGAGCAGAAGCTCGACGGCGGCGAGACGCGCGTGGTGCTCCACCTGCCCGCACCGCTGGCTCCGGTCAAGTGCGCCGTGCTGCCGCTGGTGCGCAAGGACGGGCTGCCGGAGAAGGCACACGAGATAGTCGACGACCTGAAGTTTGACTTCACCACCCGCTATGAGGAGAAGGAGTCGATCGGCAAGCGCTACCGCCGCCAGGACGCCGTGGGCACCCCCTTCTGCATAACCGTCGACCACCAGACACTTGAAGACAACACGGTGACGCTGCGCGAGCGCGACTCCATGGAGCAGACGCGCGTGCCCGTCGCCGACCTGCACCGACTGATTCATGACCGAGTGAGCATCAACTCGCTCCTTCGTAAACTTGTATAAAGCTCAATTAATGAAGAAATTACCCTTTTGTGTCATAGCGCTGCTGTGCATGGCCCTGCTGCCCCTCGCCTCGTGCCACCTCGACGACGACGATGACGAGGAGACCTCGCTGGCGTGGCTCAAGGCCAACAACGAGTGGCTCACGGAGATGAGCCAGCTGCGCGACGACGACGGCAACCCCTACTTCGAGGAGATCGAGCCGGCATGGAACACCTCCTCGGCTGTGCTGATGCACTGGTACAACGACCGTTCGCTCACCGCCGGCAACCTCGTCCCCCTCGAGACCAGCACCGTGGCCGTCAAGTATTACCTCAAGCTCTACGACGGCACGCCTGTCGACTCGTCTTACCTTCAGACCGACAGCCTCTACATCACCATGCCCACGGCGGTGATTGACGGTTTCTCCATCGCTCTGCAGAACATGCACGTCGGAGACAGCGTGCGTGTGCTCGTGCCCTACACCGAGGGCTACGGCACCGAGGCGACCTCGGCCATCCCCGCCTACTCAGCCCTCGACTTCGAGATCAAGCTCGTCGACATCACCCACTACGAGATCCCCAACCGGTAGGAATTTTTTTCGTCTTGTGGCCGCAGAGGTTGGAAGCGACGCGCCTTCGCGTCGCGCTCCCCGCCTTGGCCGCAAGGGTTGTCCGATAGCGCTCGCGTTGTGGCACGGAAAGACACGCGTGGCGCGGCGACGCGAGGATGCGTCGCCTCCAAATAAGTTTCCTTTTTTCAAGGAAACTTTTCGTGGATTGTTTCATTTTTTCAAGGAAACTACGAATTTAACGAATAATTTTGGTGTGTGGGAGGAAATGTGTAAATTTGCGTAAAACAATCTATTGTAACGTTATGAAACGGATGTTATGGATAGTGTGTTTGCTGATGGCAATGTCGGCGAGGTCGCAAACGCTTACATGGAATGCTGTGAATAATGAGCTGACTTATGGAAAGTACACATATCGGCTCGTGACTGTGCCGGGAGGTTGGTACACATTGGGGGCTACCGGCAAATTGGTAAAGGACGCGCAAGAAGATGAGAATCCGGCACACAGGGTAGATATGATTGCGTTCTTCATAGGTCAAGATGAGGTGCCACAGTGGCTTTGGAAGGCTGTAATGGGCTTTAATCCAAGCCATTTTGTTGATGATGAGTTGCCGGTGGAAACTGTGTCGTGGAACGACTGCCAGCAGTTCATATCACGGCTGAGCAATATGACAGGGATGACATTCCGCCTGCCTACAGAAGCAGAGTGGGAATATGCAGCGCGAGAGGCTAAGCCAAACTATGTTTTCCTTTATAGTGGAGGCGACGCTCTGGACAACTGTGGATGGTATAAGGACAATAGCGGAGGACGAACGCATAAAGATCGAAAATGTGTTAATGGACTGAATCTGTATAATATGACCGGTAACGTATGGGAGTGGTGCGAAGACTTGTACACACTGACTTATAACAGGCAGCCAACTGACCAGTCTCGAGTGTTCCGTGGTGGCTCGTATACCAATATCCCCCGCGGATGCCGTGTAAGCCAGCGCAATTTTGCCATGCCTGATGAGAAGAACTCCAACATCGGCCTTCGGCTTGCCGCCGATATCAAACTGTTGTGGGATGCATCGACAAAAGAGCTAAGGTATGGTCCATACGTTTACAAGATGATATATGTCGAGGGGGGAAGGTTTAAAATGGGCAATAATAATGGTGAAGAAGATGAGAAACCAGTGCATACAGTAACCCTCGACAGCTATTATATTGGTGAGAGCGAGGTGCCACAATGGTTGTGGACTGCCGTGATGGAGAGCAACCCAAGCAAATGGATTGGTGACAACCTGCCAGTGGAGCAAGTGTCATGGAATGATTGCCAAACTTTCATTTCCACCCTCAACTCTGTCATGGGCACATCATTCCGGCTACCAACCGAAGCTCAGTGGGAATTTGCGGCACGTGGTGGAAACCGAAGCAAAGGTTACCCTTACAGTGGTTCCAAAAATATAGATGAGGTAGCCTGGCATAAAGAAAACAGTGATGGTAAGACTCATCCTATCAAGGAGAAAAAACCCAATGAACTTGGTATCTATGACATGACTGGGAACGTATGGGAATGGTGTCAGGATTGGGATGGCACTTATTCGTCATCATCGCAGAGAAATCCTACAGGACCTTCCTCTGGAAATTTCCGAGTGACTCGTGGGGGTAGTTGGGACCACAGGATGAGTATGAGTCGAGTTTCGCAGCGCCCAATCGCTTCTCCAACCAATCGTTCCTATACCGCTGGACTGCGCTTAGCTCATTAGATTGTTAGGGTGATGGCGAGGAATTTAGGGAGGGTAAGGAAATTAGGGGCGTTAATCGGGAAAGGGATAAATTTTTTTTGCAAAAAGTTTTGGAAAATGCAAAAAGTGTTGTACCTTTGCAGTCGCAAAACGGCGGGATAGCTCAGCTGGTTAGAGCGTCGGATTCATAACCCGGAGGTCCCGAGTTCAATTCTCGGTCCCGCTACTTTACTGATTGCGAGCTACTAATCTGGTGGCTCGCAGTTTTTTGTGCATAGCCAGACGCTTAGGAGACGACGCCTTTAGAAACGATGCTTTTTGAAGCGCCGCTTTTGGAGGTGCCGCGCCCTCGCGTCGCGCTCCCCGCCTTGGCCGCAAGCATTGACGTTGTGGGGCAGGTAGCCACGCCTCGCGTCGCGCTCCCCGCCTTGGCCGCAAGCATTGCCCGGTAGCGCTTGCGTTGTGGGGCCGGTAGACACGCCTGGCGTAGCGACGGGAGGGCGCGTCGCCTCCAAAGGCGCGTCGCCTCCAAAAAGTTTCCTTTTTTAAGGGAAATCACGAATTTAACGAATTATTTTGGGGTGTGGAGGAAAATGTGTAAATTTGCGTGAATCCTTCCTATCGTAATTTTGTGAAAATAATTATGAAACAGATTCTAAATACAAATCTGATGAAACAAAAAGAACATATTGGTAGCATAATATTGTTAGTTATTGTCGCATTGGCAGTTTCATTGTCCCTATTTTCATGCAAAGATGCTTCGAGATCGGATGTCCAGAATAATAGTGATGTTTTTGAGGAAACAACAATTGCTGACTTATTATATAATCCAGCAACGCATGCATTAAAATTTAAGGACCATATTTATAAAATGAGGTATGTAGAGGGTGGAAGGTTCAAAATGGGCTCTTTGGAAGGGGAGTCTCAAGAACAACCTGTGCATCAAGTAACACTTGATGGGTATTATATAGGTCAGAGTGAGATACCACAGTGGTTATGGATTGCTGTGATGTCCGGCAACCCAAGTGAATGGAAAGAGGATAATCTTCCGGTTGAGAAAGTTTCATGGGATGATTGTCAGGAATTCATCGCCAAACTAAATTCTGCGACCGGCGCATCGTATGTGCTGCCAACTGAAGCTCAATGGGAGTTTGCTGCCCGCGGTGGCAACAGTAGCGAGATGTATGTTTACAGTGGCTCCAATAACATAGACGAGGTTGCTTGGTACCAAAGCAATAGTGATAACATGACGCATGATGTCAAAATGAAGTTGCCAAATGAACTTGGATTATACGATATGACTGGTAACGTATGGGAGTGGTGCTTAGATTATTACGATGAAAACTATTATAGCATATCTCCGTATTGCGATCCCTGCAATGATAAATATTCTTCCAAACGTGTACTTAGAGGCGGAAGTTGGTATAATATTGCACAATATTGCCGTTCGACACTTAGATATAGTGCCCCTCCAACAAGCCGATTTTATCGTATAGGACTGCGGTTGGCATTATAGGAGGTGTTGTACATAGGTTGTCGGCATGCTGACCCGGTTTGCGGGCACTGGTGCAGGTTGGCAGCCTCCGGCTGCCGGCCGTCGGGGCGACGGCACTCCCGATTTGAGGGCGCTGTGCCGATTTGAAGGCGCCATTATTATGATTCGAGGGTGGAGTATCTGTCGCGGAGGTCGCGGAGGAGCTCGGGGGAGCGGGTGTACTGGCGCGGGGGGTGGAGGATGGCGTCGTAGGCGTCGCGGACGTGGGGGTAGAGGGCGTTGGCGGCGATGTAGTCGGCGGTGGCTTTGAAGAAGTTGAGGATGGCGTTGCGCTGGGCTTCGGTGGTGTAGTAGTCGCAGGAGCCGGTGACGAGACGGGCGGCGGTGCGGCACATGAGCTGTGCCACCTCGACAGGGTCGATGGCGAAGGCGCGGACGCGCTCGATTTCGCGCTTGATGTTGCTGATTTTGAAGCGCATACTGCCGCGGCGGACTTTGTCGACCTCGCGGGTGATTTTCTTTTCGGCCTTCTCGATCTGCGTCTTTGGGTCGGGGTTGACGTAATAGTCGAGGTACTCGCGCGCGGTGAGCACGCGGGTGTCATATATCTCGGTGATGAGCTCGAGGAGTTGCTCGGCCGAGTATTGCTTAAGTTCCCGTTTTACAGACGCTTTCGACATTATCTGGTATAGAAACAAGAGAAACCAAAGAAACTATATTATTAACGCATGCAGTGACAATATAGTTTCTTTGGTTTATGGGTGTGTGGTGATTACTTCTCGTCTTTGAGCCAGCGGTCGAGCCAGCGGAAGAATAGGCGCTGCCACATAATGGCGTTCTGGGGCTTGAGTATCCAGTGGTTTTCGTCGGGGAAGATTACCATCTCTGCGGGGACTCCGCGGAGGCGCGCGGCGTTGAATGCCATCTCGCCCTGCGACGAGAGTATGCGGTAGTCTTTCTCACCGTGAGTGACGAGGATGGGGGCCGTCCACTTGTCGACGGACTTGTGGGGGGAGGCGGCGAATGTGCGCTGTGCCACTTTGTTGTTACGGTCCCAGAAGGGGCCGCCGAGATCCCAATTGGCGAACCACATCTCTTCGGTCTCGAGGTACTGAGCCTCGAGATTGAAGATGCCGGCGTGGGCTATGAGGGCGGCGAAGCGACCCTCGTGGTTGCCTGCAAGCCAGTAGACGGAGAAGCCGCCGTAGCTGGCGCCGACGGCGCCGATGTGGGCGGGGTCGATGAACGGCTCCTGCTTCATGTAGTCGACGGCGGAGAGGTAGTCGCGCATGTTTTGGCCGGGATAGTCACCGGAGATCTGTGCGTTCCACTCGGTGCCGAAGCCGGGGAGGCCGCGGCGGTTGGGGGCGATGATGATGTATCCGTGCGAGGCCATGAGGGCGAGGTTCCAGCGATAGCTCCAGAACTGGCTTACGGCCGACTGGGGCCCTCCTTGGCAGTAAAGCACTGAAGGGTATTGCTTTGCGGAGTCAAACTTGGGGGGATAGAGCACCCAGGTGAGCATTTGCTTGCCGTCGGTGGTGGGCACCATGCGCTTCTCGACTCGTGGCATCTCGACCTGGGCGAAGATGTCGGCGTTGACAGCGGTGAGGGGGGTGACCTCGTTGGCCTTCTTGGCCATCTTCACCACGTAAACCTCGTTGGGGTAGAGCATGGTGTGGCGCATGGTGACGAGGGTCTTTGCGTCGACGGGGCAGATGGCTGCATAGTCGCACTCGTTGTCGGCGATGACCTTGACACTGTGATCTTTGAGGGCGAGGTTGAAGATGGGCTTGTAGCCGTCTTTGTATGCGAGGAAGTAGATTGAGCGGGAGTCGGGGGCCCAGGCGATGTCGTCGACGGTATAGTCCCAGTCGGCGGTGAGGTCGGTCTTCTGGCGGGTTGCGCGGTCGAGGATGAAGATGCGGTTTTTGTCGCTCTCATATCCGTCGTGCTCCATTGAGAGCCATGCCACGTACTTGCCGTCAGGGGAATAGGCGGGATTGGTGTCGTAGCCCATCATCCCCTCGGTGAGGTTGCGGACCGAGCCGTCGGCGAGGGTGTAGAGGTAAAGGTCGGAGTTGGTTGAGATGGCATACTCCATGCCGGTCTTTTTGCGGGAGACATAGATAAACTCCTGGGAGTCAGGCGACCAGGCGAATGACTCGATGCCGCCGAAGGGGCGCATGGGGCTTTCGTAGGGCTCGTCGGCCATGATGTCGCGTACGTTGGTGACTTCGTTGCCATCGAAGTCGGCTAGGAAGGGGTGGGGTATCTCGGTGACCCACTCGTCCCAATGCTTGTACATGAGGTCGTCGATGACGCGGCCGTTGGCCTTGGGGAGGTCGGGGTAGATGTCCTGCGCTGTGCGGGTGTATTTGACAGTGGCAATGAGTATTACATGCTTGCCGTCGGGGGCGAAGAGGAAGCCCTCGATGCCCTGTGCTACTTTGCTGACACACTTGCGGTCGGAGCCGTCGGCGTTCATGACCCATACCTGCGGCTTGCCGTCGGCGTCGGGGTACATGAATGCTATGCGAGCGCCGCCGTCAATCCAGCATGCTCCGCTCTCCGACTTGGGAGTGACGGTGAGGCGACGCTGGTTGGTGCCGTCGATGTTCATGCAGTAGACCTCGTTGTTGCTCTTGTTCTGAGGGACGCTCTCGTAGGAGATGTTGAAGAGCACTTGCTTGCCGTCGGGGCTGACTGCCGGTCCGGAGACGCGACCGAGGGCCTCGAGCGCGTCGATGGAGAATACGCCGTCGGGGCTCTTGAAGTCGGGGCGCTCGATGAGGGCGTTGTCGGCCGTTGCGCCGAGAGCTGCCGAAGCGATGAGTGCAGTCGACATTATGATAGATTTGAGATTTGCCATAAAGTGCTATTTGATGAGATATTGTGAGGAGATTGACTCGTTGGCGTGGACGCGGAGGATGGTCTCGGCGATGAGGTGGGCCACAGAGAGGACGTGGAGCTTCTCGCACTTGCCCTGGTAGGGGATGCTGTTGGTGACGATGAGCTCGGTGAGGCCGCAGGAGTCGACGCGCTCGCCGGCGGGCTCGCTCATGATGGCGTGCGAGCAAAGTGCGCGGACGCTCTTGGCGCCGTTCTCGATAAGCAGGTCGGCGGCTTTGGTGAGGGTGCCGGCGGTGTCGACCATGTCGTCGACGAGGATTACGTTCTTGTCTTTGACGTCGCCGATGACGGTCATGCTTTCAACCACGTTGGCCTTGGCGCGCTGCTTGTGGCAGAGCACGAGGGGCACCTTTAGGAATTTGGAATAGCTGCCCGCGCGCTTTGCTCCGCCGACGTCGGGGGTGGCGATGACCATGTCTTCGAGGTTGAGGCTTTGGACGTAGGGGATGAAGACGGAGGAGGCGTAGAGGTGGTCGACGGGGACGTTGAAGAAGCCCTGTATCTGGTCGGCATGGAGGTCCATGGTGATTACTCGGTCGATGCCGGCGACGCTGAGGAGGTCGGCTACGAGCTTGGCGGCGATGCTGACGCGGGGCTTGTCCTTGCGGTCCTGTCGGGCCCATCCGAAGTAGGGGATGACGGCGTTGATGGTGCGTGCCGATGCGCGCTTTGCGGCGTCGATCATAAGCAGGAGCTCCATCAGGTTGTCGGAGTTGGGGAATGTAGACTGGACGAGGTAGACGTCGCAGCCGCGGACGGGTTCTTCAAAGCATACTTCGAACTCGCCGTCGGCGAAGTGTTGCACACTCATCTTTCCAAGCTCAATCCCAAGGTCTTTGCAGATGGCCTCGGCCATGTATAGCGATTTGGTACCTGCAAAGACTTTGTACGGAGGCAAGATTCTTTCCATAATAGGTCGGTGGTATGAATATAGGATTTGGTAGGAATTTTTCCGATGCAAATTTAGCAAATAATCTCGTGGTGACGAAAATTATTTTACGTCAGATTTTGGCAGGCGCCAGACGGTTGCGCCGAATGGCTTGACAGAAGTGACGAAGGGGCGAGCGGGGGAGAGCACCTTGTGCATCTTGTCGCCGGAGAGGAGGTCGACGGCTGCGGTCTCGCCCGCCGGTAGGTCGAGCACCTCGAAGGCGTGCTCGGGGATGTTGACGTGCATCTCGGCGGCAGTGTCGCTGAAGTTGACGGCGACGATGATTATTGTGTCGGCGTCGGAGCGCATAAAGAGGTAGTGCCGGTGGGGGTCGACCGTGGGATTGGTGTAGTTGACATACATCAGGTCGAAGAAGCGTCCGCGGGCGATGGCGTTCTCGGAGTTGCAGAGCGATAGGATGGTGGAGTACTGCGAGCGGAGCCAGCGCTCGCGGTCGGAGAGGTTCTTCAGCGCGGGACGTCCGTTGTTGAGCCATCGGCGCAGGGTGGGGACGCTCCAGTAGTCGAAGATGGTGGTGCGGCCGTCGTAGCCGCTGTAGCCCTCGGCGTCAACTGCCTGTTCGCCAAGTTCCTGGCCCATGTAGACCATTATGGGGCCGTTGCCGATCATGGCGCTGACCACCATTGCAGGGATGGCCTTGGCGGGATCGCCGGCGACGTGGCGCGAGCCGAAGCGCTGCTCGTCGTGGTTCTCGAGGAAGTTGAGCATGTTTGGGGTGATGCCTTCTACGCTCTGCCAGCAGTTGGTGATGTGGGCGGCAGAAATGTTGGAGCACACGATGCCACGGAGGGTGTCGTAGAGGCCGACCTTGTCGTATAGGTAGTCGAAGCCGCCGCGGCGGATGAAGTCGCGGTAGAGGCCCGGGTCGTAGATCTCGGCGATGAACGTGATGTCAGGGTAGCGCTCACGCACATTGGCTATTGCCCACTCCCAGAACTCGAGGGGCACCATATGGACCATGTCGCAGCGGAATCCGTCGACACCTTTCGAGGCCCAGAAGCGCAAGATATGGAGCATCTTGAACCAGGTGTCGGGGATGGGCTGGTAGTGGCGCGACCAGTCGCCGTAGTCGAGGCCGTAGTTGAGCTTTATGGTGTCGTACCAGTCGAAGCGGCCGGGGAAGGCTGTGAAGCAGTCGTTGCCCGTGGCGCGGGCGGGGAACTCGACGTATGCGTCGTCGCCCTGGCCCATGTCAACTTCCGGCATGAAGCGCTGGCGGGGGATGTAATAGAAGTTGTTGTTGTGGCCGAAGTAAAGTGTCTTGTCGTCGTGCTCGCCGAGGTCGGCGATGCCCTGGGGTCGGCAGATGGAGTGGTACTCGCGGGCGACGTGGTTTGGCACGAAGTCGATGATCACCTTCATGCCGGCGTCGTGGGTGCGCTTTACCAGGACCTCAAACTCGGCCATGCGCTTGGGCACGTCTACGGCCAGATCGGTGTCGATGTCGTAATAGTCGGTGATGGCATACGGTGAGCCTGCCTGCCCCTTGATAACGTGGGGATTGTGGCGGGGAATGCCATACTGCGTGTAGTCGGGGCAGTGTGCGTGGGCAATGACACCGGTGTACCACACGTGGGTCACGCCGAGACGACGCAAGTCTCTGAGTATGCGGTTGTTAATATCGTTCAGTTTTCCGGAGCCGTTCTGCTCGATGGTGCCGTTGGGCACGGGTGCGGGGCAGTAGTTTGTGAACAGGCGCGGGATGAGCTGGTATATAACCGGTTTAGTGTTCATGGTATCGTGATTGGGTGTCAGTTGTCTGTTGGGTTTTCAGGTTTTATCTTGTGGAATCCGGCGGCCTCGAGTGTTTCCATCGCCAGACGGTAGCCGGAGCGGAAAAGGCGGTGTATACCCTTGAGGTCGAAGACTTTATAGTGCGCAAGCTCCTTGGTCTCGATGACGAGGTCGCACAGGGCCATGTCGGGGCCGGCGTTGGTCTTGACGAGGATGTTGTAAGTGCGCTGGGCGATGTCGAGGAGCGAGCCGCGGTAAGAACCGTGGTCTATCGGGCTGACATTCACGCCGAAAAGGTATTTGCACTTGTCGCGGATGATCCACGCCGGCAGGTTGTGGAGCACTCCGCCGTCCACATAGTGGACTCCGTCGATCTTCTGCGGCTGGAACACTATGGGTATGCTGCAAGAGGCTGCCACACAGTCGGCTATGTCGCCGGAAGAGAAGATGGCGGGAGTGCCGTCGTCGATGTTGGTGGCGCCGAGGTATGTGGGGATGGGCAGGTCTTCAAGATTCTCGAAAGGTATGGTCTTACGGAGGAACTTCTTGAAGCCGTCCATCTTGAAAAATCCGTTTTTGGGGACGCTGAGCTGGCAAAGTGTTGTGAACGAGACATCTGAGAACGCGTCGATAATCTCCTCTGGCTTGAGCCCGGCGGCATACATGACGGCGGCGACGGAGCCGGCGGAAACGCCGGCGATGATGTCGGGACGAATGCCGACCTCCTCCATGGCCTTCAGCACGCCCAGGTGGGCGAAGCCGCGGGCGCCACCGCCGCTGAGTGCGATGCCGATGCGCGGGCGCTTGTCGGAGAAAAACGGAAACACGGATTTTAGTGATTAGCGGTGAGTGATTAGTGATGAGTGATTAGATAAGTGCTTAATGAGTTAATCACTAATCACTTGTCACTAATAGCTGAGCGGATGTCGGCGAGGGCCTGTCCGAGGCCTTCGGCGCTCTTGCCGCCGGCCTGAGCGAAGCCTTTCTGTCCGCCGCCTCCGCCTTTGATGTTGCGGGCAGCCTGTCGGACGATGGCTCCGGCATCGAGGCCGCGGCTGCTGACGAGGTCTTCGGTGATCATGACGGTGAGCAGGGGCTTGTGGGCTACGTCCTCGGTTGCGGCGATGAACACGGTTGCGTCAGGTGAGAGGGCACGGACGTTGAAGGCGATGTTCTTGACTATCTCGGGGACGCGCAGGCCCGTCATCTGGACGATGCGCATGCCGTTGATACTCTCGGCGTTGGCCAGAAGGGTCTTGGCCATGGAGGCGACGCGCTCCTGCATTGCCTCCTCGGCCTGGCGGCGGAGGTCGGCGTTCTCCTCGATCTGCTTGCGCAGGGCGTCGAGTACGTTGGGGGTGTTGTTGAACAGGGCGCGGATGTCGCGCATGGCGTCGTACATTTCGTCCATGGCCATCTCGACGCGCTCGCCGGTGATGGCCTCGATGCGTCGGATGCCGGCGGCGATGCTGCTCTCAGAGATGATGCGTATCATGCCGATGTTGCCGGTGTTGTCGACGTGGCAGCCGCCGCAAAGCTCTACGGAGTCACCGTATTTGATGACGCGTACGCGGTCGCCGTATTTCTCGCCGAAGAGGGCCATTGCGCCCATCTGGCGTGCGTCGGCAATGGGCATGTCGCGGCGCTCGTCGCGGGCTATGGCCTGGCGGACGCGGCTGTTGGCGAGATGCTCGACGCGGCGTATCTCCTCGGGAGTAAGTTTCTGGAAGTGAGAGAAGTCGAAGCGGAGCAGGTCGGCGGAGACGAACGAGCCGCGCTGCTCGACGTGGTCGCCGAGCACTTCGCGCAGGGCCTGGTGGAGCAGGTGGGTGGCGGTGTGGTTTGCGGCGATGGCTGCACGGGCCTTGACATTGATGGTTGCGCGCATGGATGCCGACGGGTCGGCGGGGAGACGTTTGGCGAGGTGCACGGTCATGCCGTTCTCGCGCTTGGTGTCGTAGATCTCAGTGACACGTCCGTCGGGGTCGGTGAGGGTGCCGGTGTCGCCGACTTGTCCGCCCATCTCGGCGTAGAAGGGTGTCTGGTCGAGGACTATCTGGTAATACTCCTTGTTCTTCTGCTTTACACGGCGGTAGCGGAGTATGCGGGCGTCGGCCTCATAGTTGTCGTAGCCGATGAACACGGGGTCGCCCTCGCGGAGAGTTACCCAGTCGGAGGCGTCTACGGCGGCAGCGGCGCGTGCGCGCTGCTTCTGCGCGTCCATCTCGCGGCGGAAGCCCTCCTCGTCGAGGGTCATGTCGCGCTCCTTGAGTATCAGTTCTGTAAGGTCGAGGGGGAAGCCGTAGGTGTCGTATAAGGTGAATGCGTCGCGTCCGTCGAGGCAGGTCTTGCCTTCGGCTTGGAGGCGGCGTATGGCGTCGTCGAGCATGCGTGTGCCGCTCTCGAGGGTGCGCAGGAAGGAGTCCTCCTCCTCTTTGATCACCTTCATTATGAGGTCGCGCTGTGCCGGGAGCTCGGGATAGGCGTAGCCCATGGAGTCGATGAGCGTGTCGACGAGCTTGTACATAAACGCCTGGCGCTGGCCGAGGAAAGTGTAGGCGTAGCGGACGGCGCGGCGGAGGATGCGTCGGATGACGTATCCGGCCTTGGCGTTGGAGGGCAGCTGCGAGTCGGCGATGGAGAAGGAGATGGTGCGGACGTGGTCGGCGATGACGCGCATGGCGATTTCTACCTTCTCGTCGTCGCCGTATTTGAGTCCTGAGAGCTGGCTTATGCGGGTGATCAGGGGGGTGAATACATCGGTGTCGTAGTTCGACTCCTTGCCCTGGAGGGCCATGCAGAGGCGTTCGAAGCCCATGCCGGTGTCGATGACGCGAGCGGGGAGCGGCTCGAGGGATCCGTCGGCCTTACGGTTGTATTGCATGAAGACGAGATTCCAGATCTCGATGACGCGCGGGTTGTCTTTGTTGACAAGGGTTGCGCCGTCAACCTCGGCGCGCTCGGCGTCGGAGCGGAGGTCGATGTGTATCTCAGAGCAGGGTCCGCAAGGGCCGGTGTCGCCCATCTCCCAGAAGTTGTCGTGCTTGTTGCCATTAATAATATGAGAGGCGGGGAGGTGCTTTTCCCAGTAACCGGCGGCCTCGTCGTCGCGGCCCAGGCCCTCGGCTGGGCTGCCCTCGAAGACGGTGGCATACAGCCGGTTGGGGTCGAGGCCGAGGACGTCTACGAGGTATTCCCAGGCCCAGTCGATGGCCTCGCGCTTGAAGTAGTCGCCGAAGCTCCAGTTGCCCAGCATCTCAAACATGGTGTGGTGGTAGGTGTCGTGCCCCACCTCCTCAAGGTCGTTGTGCTTGCCGCTGACACGCAGGCACTTCTGTGCGTCGGCCACGCGTGTGTAAGTTGCGGGATGGTTGCCGAGGATGATGTCCTTGAACTGGTTCATGCCGGCGTTGGTAAACATCAGGGTAGGGTCGTCCTTGAGCACCATTGGGGCTGAGGGGACTATCTTGTGTCCGCGCTGCTCAAAGAAGTCTTTGAACGACTGGCGGATCTCGCTTGCGGTCATTTGCTTCATTGCTAAGGGGGTTACGATTTTCGGGTGCAAAGTTAGCAAAAAATAGCGAAAAAATTGGTAAAAAACGGGCATAACCACGAATTTCACTAATTAATCGAATTTCACGAATTTTATTTTTATTCGTGAAATTCGATTAATTAGTGAAATTCGGGGTTATTTATTATTGTTACGTTGCGGGGACGAAGGACTGGATGGAGTTGTCGGAGTAGACGACGATGATGTTGACTATGCGTCGGCCGGAGTCGGTTGAGATGGTAATGTGCGAGGAGCCCTCCGGTTTGGCGGCGGCGGGGGCAGGGGAGAGGGGTGCATGTTCGGAGAAATCGATGGTCGGCGCCGGCTCAGATTTTTTGGGAGAATTTTCCGGCACGCCCAAATTAAACAAATCGTCGGCTGCAGGTGTTTGTGCTGCTGTGGGTTGCGGCTCGTCAAAGTTCAAACTGGGGGTGATTTGAGGCTCTGACGTTTGCGAATTTGCGTCCGACGTCATGCTACCCTCGCCAAACATCAACCACAGGACGTTGAGTGCGGGGTATGCGTCGTGTATCTTTGAGATGAACTCGTCGGAGACCTTCTTGTTTCGCCCGTTTAGAAGCTGAGAGAGGGTAGGGCGGGGGATCCCGCACGTGTCAGCGAACTGAGTGATGGGGATGTTGCGCGAATCCATGAATTGGCGGAGCCTTCTAACGATTTCCATTTGTGAATTTAGTTTTGTAATTCGACGGTGCAAATGTAAAGATAAAAATTGAAATATGCAAATTTAATTTTGAGAAATTTCAAATAAAGATGTTAACGGTTCGGTTTTGTAAATGTAAACAGGGGAGTGAGGCAAGTGAGAAAATATGATGTAAGACTTTAAAATTATTGGATAAAATATTGGATTTTAGATTTATAGAAAATAAAAACACCCCGCAAGGCGGCATAGGTGCGCGGGGAGGGGTCAATATCTTAAGTGTTACATTAAGTTTTAAACATAATTATTTGGGCGCGAGTAAATAAAACCGACAATCAAAGAGTGTTAAAACCCCGATTGTTGGTTTTGTAAACGCGCACTGTTGAGAGCCCGAGCGATGGGGTTGGATATGTAAATAGAGTTACAATTACGTCTAGTTGCAAATGTAATTGTGAATTAAATTTGGTTTGCAAATGTATTTGTAAATAGAAATTCCCATGACTGTATCGTTTTGTAAACCAAAAATTCCCTTTTATAAATACGGCCTCGTTTGCCTTTGCTCGGCGGTTCACGTTTGTTAATGTACTCCCGTAACTCTTTTGGTTACTTTACATTATAACAATTTACAGCTCCAAAAAGATTTTCAAGGCCAAATTTACCGGAATTGTAGAAAACTTGCCGGGGATTGTTAATAACTTAATTTGGGAGGGTGTGGGGAAAATATTAACTTTGTAAGCGCAGAATTTCCACGAGACGTTATCCTTTATTGCTTATTATTAACGTCTTATCTTTTTCCCTTATCCCCTCCTGAATGAAGTTCGTACACCTACATACCCATACCCAGTTTTCGCTCCTCGACGGCCAGGCGCCCATACCCGCGCTGGTGGACAAGGCGATGGCCGACGGCATGCCCGGCCTGGCTATTACCGACCATGGCAACATGTTTGGTATCAAGGAGTTTGCCAACTATGTCAACAAGAAGAACGGCAAGACCAAGGACGCCATCAAGGCTGCTGAGAAGGCCTTGAAAGAGGCCGAAGCTGCCAGCGATGCCGCTGCGGCCGAAGTTGCGCGCGCCGAGTTGGAAAAGGCTCGCTCAAAGTGGTTTAAGCCTATCTTCGGGTGTGAGATGTACGTGGCCCGCAAGGATATGCACGACACCACTGACAAGAGCGACCGCGGGCGACACCTGATAGTTCTGGCCAAGAACAAGACGGGCTACAAGAACCTTATCAAGCTGGTTAGCAAGGCGTGGACCGAAGGCTTCTACTTCAATCCGCGCACCGACAAGAAGGAGTTGGAGAAGCACCACGAGGGGCTGATAGTCGCCTCGGCGTGTCTTGGCGGCGAGTTGCCGCAGCTCATATTGCACGGACAGATAGAGGAAGCTTACCGACAGGCCGAGTGGTGGAAGAGTGTCTTCGGCGACGACTATTATATTGAGTTACAGGCACATAAGACCGACAAGTCTAACGGTAACCGCTCGGTATATGAGGAGCAGATGCAGGTCAATCCGCACCTTATTGCCATTGCACGCAAGCTGAATATCAAGATGATATGTACCAACGACGTGCACTTTGTCAATGAGGAGGACGCCGAGGCCCATGACCGCCTGATATGTGTGTCGACAGCGTCGAACTTCAACGACCCCAAGCGACTGCATTACACCAAGCAGGAGTGGTTCAAGAGCACCGCCGAGATGGCCGCCATCTTCCCGGATATGCCTGAGTTGATGGAGAATACGGTTGAGATACTCAACAAGGTGGAGGAGTATAGCATCGACCACGCGCCCATCATGCCTTTCTTTGAGATACCCAAGGAGTTTGGCACGGAGGAGGAGTATCGCAGCCGGCTGACGGAGAAAGACCTCTTTGACGAATTCACGCGCGACGAGAACGGGAATGTGGTGCTGAGCCAGGAGGAGGCTGAGAAGAAGATACAGAAGTTGGGAGGATACGACAAGCTCTACCGCATCAAGTTTGAGGCAGACTATCTGCGCAAGCTGGCCTACGACGGTGCCAAGAAGCGTTACGGCGCCCCCCTGAGCAAAGAGCTTGACGAGCGCATCAACTTTGAGCTGCACATCATGAAGACCATGGGCTTCCCGGGCTACTTTCTTATCGTGCAGGACTTTATCAGCGCCGCGCGTGAGCAGTTGGGCGTCAGTGTAGGCCCAGGTCGTGGCTCCGCCGCCGGCAGCTGCGTGGCCTACTGCTTGGGTATCACGCAGATAGACCCCATCAAGTATGACCTACTGTTCGAGCGTTTCCTCAACCCTGACCGTATTTCCCTGCCTGATATAGACATAGACTTCGACGACGACGGCCGAGCCGACGTGCTCCACTACGTCACCCAGAAATACGGTGAGGAGAAGGTGGCACACATTATTACATACGGCACGATGGCCGGCAAGTCGGCCATCAAGGATGTCGCTCGTATTGAGCAACTTCCTCTGGCCGAGAGCAACCGCCTGTCGAAGTTTGTGCCGGAGCGGCCGTTTGAGACCAAGGACGGCACCATGAAGCCGTCGCTAAAGAACTGCTACAAGTATATCCCTGAGCTTCAGCAGGAACTGAACAGCCCCGACCCGCTCGTCCGCGAGACCCTCGAGTATGCCAGGCAGCTTGAGGGGAGCGTGCGCAACACCGGCGTGCACGCCTGCGGCGTCATCATCTGCCGCGACGACATTACCGACTGGGTGCCCGTGAGCACCGCCGTCGACAAGGCGGCGACGGGCAAGGACAAGGACGCCAAGCTGATAGTAACGCAATACGAGGGCAAAGTCATCGAGGAAACGGGTCTGATCAAGATGGACTTCCTGGGACTCAAAACGCTGACAATCATTAAGGAAACCCTCCGCAATATCAAGCACACCACCGGCAAGGACATCGACATAGACAACATACCCATCGACGACCCCAAGACTTACAAGCTCTATTGCGAGGGCCGCACCACGGGCACCTTCCAGTTTGAGTCCGCAGGCATGCAGAAGTATCTTCGTGAGCTGCAGCCTTCTGTGTTTGAGGATCTTATAGCGATGAACGCCCTCTATCGTCCGGGGCCCATGGACTATATTCCCAACTTCATCGAGCGCAAGCACGGGCGTGCACCCATCGAGTACGACATACCCGTTATGGAGCAGTATCTCAAAGATACTTACGGCGTTACGGTGTATCAGGAGCAGGTGATGCTACTGTCGCGTCTGCTTGCCAACTTCACCCGCGGCCAGAGCGACACCTTGCGCAAGGCGATGGGCAAGAAGCAGATAGCCAAGATGATGGAGTTGAAAGGCTTGTTCCTGGAGGGTGGCAAGAAAAACGGCCATGACGAGAAAGTGCTCGAGAAAATCTGGGCCGACTGGGAGAAGTTTGCCTCGTACGCCTTCAACAAGAGCCACGCCACGTGCTACAGTTGGGTGGCATACCAGACAGCCTGGCTGAAAGCCAATTACCCTGCTGAATACATGGCGGCGGTGATGACGAGCAATCTGTCGAACATCACCAAGCTGACCAACTTCATGGAGGAGTGCAAGAAGATGAAGATACCGGTCAAGGGCCCGGACATCAACGAGAGCTTCTCGACCTTCAGCGTCAACAGCCACGGCGAGATACGCTTCGGCATGGCCGCCATCAAGGGTGTAGGGGAGAACGTCATCGACGCCGTTGTGGCCGAGCGCGACCAGAACGGGCCGTTCAAGAGCATCTACGACGTGGTGGAGCGGGTGCCGCTGCAGATGCTCAACCGGCGCACGTTTGAGTCACTGGCGCTTGCGGGCGTGTTTGACAGCTTCGAGCCGCAGCGTGAGGACTACTTCGCCGTCAACGCCAAAGGCGAGGCATTCTCCGAGCAGCTTCTGCGCTATGGTCAGGCGTTCCAGGCTGACAAGCAGCAGTCGTTCGGCTCGCTCTTCGGCGACGACGAGGCCGCGCAATCCACCGCCGGGCGCCCGGAGATAGTCCGCGCCGAGCGGTGGGCCGACATCCAGCGCCTGGAGAAAGAGCGCGAGCTGGTTGGCATGTACATGAGCGCACATCCGCTCGATCCGTACTACATCGAGCTAAACTATGGCTGCACCTCCATCAAAGACCAGCAGGAGCTCGACAACCCGACAGAGGGACAGGAGGTTACCTTCGGCGGACTCGTCACCGACTTTACCACCGGCCTGACCAAGAATGGCAAGAACTACGGGCGCCTCAAGATTGAGGACTACACCGGCACCGGCGAATATATGCTCTTCGGTAACGACTTCTACAACTACCGCAACTTCGGCATCCCCGGCACGGCCGTGCTTGTCACGGGCCGGTATGAGCGGCGGTTTGTGGAGTCGGACCTGCGCTTCAACATCACCTCCATCCGGCTGCTCGACGATGTGAAAGGCTCGTTCATCAAGTCCATCACCCTGAGCATCAACGATAACGGTGCCCGTGCCGACCTCGCGGGGGTGCTCGCCGACCACATAAAGAAGCATCACTCGGGCGATGGTTTGCTAAAATTTACTATCTTTGCACCGAAGTATCAGCGTATGGTGACCATGCAGTCGAGCCACCGCATCCACATCGACCGCGAGCTGATCAACACGCTCACGGAGATGGAGATACCCTTCACTGTTAACTGACAGTATACCAACTGCCTAAAAACTAAATACTAAAACTAAAAACAATAATGGCACTAACAATCACCGACTCAAACTTCCAGGAGATCATCAAGGGCGGCAAGCCCGTGGTAGTGGACTTCTGGGCCACCTGGTGCGGCCCATGCAAGGCGTTGGCTCCCGTAATCGACAAACTGGCAGAGGAATACGAGGACAAAGTGGTCATCGGCAAGTATAACTGCGACGAGGAGAACGACGTCGCCGCCGATCTTGGCATTATGGGCCTCCCGACCCTGGCCTACTACAAGGACGGGCAACTCGTGCTCAAGCAGGCCGGCTCGCAAACCCGCGCCAAGATTGAAGAAAACATCAAGAAGATCATCGGTTAACCCCTCGATGCTCATCGATAGGCTGTCGATGGGCCATCGATAGACTATTGAGAAAGGGATGTATCTCATTTTAGGGCTTTTGCTGCCGCTGTTAGGCACCGCGCTCGGTTCGGCAGGGGTTTACTTCATGCACGGCGAGCTCCCCGGGCGCGTGCAGAAGACGCTCCTGGGCTTCGCCTCCGGCGTGATGATAGCCGCATCGGTGTGGTCGCTGCTCATCCCCGGCATGGAGATGAGCCCGGGCGAAGGGTTGGTGCACGTCATGCCCACGGCGGTGGGCGTGCTCATCGGCATGCTTTTCCTGCTGGGGATGGACTACGTGACGCCGCACCTCCATATCGACAACAAGGCGGAGGGGCCTCGCGGGGGCAAACTCTCGCGCACCACCAAGTTGGTGCTCGCGGTGGCGATACACAAGATACCGGAGGGGATGGCCGTCGGCGTCACCCTCGCAGCCGGGCTTGACGACCACAGCCTGGTCACCATGGCCGGAGCGCTTGCCCTGGCCATCGGCATCGCCATACAGAACGTCCCCGAGGGGGCTATCGTCGCGATGCCCCTGCGCGCTGCCGGCAACTCGAAAAACCGCTCGTTCATGCTGGGGTTGCTCACCGGCGTGATAGAGATTGCGGCCATCGTGGCCACCATGTTCATCGTGGCCTCCGTGCTATCCATACTGCCGTATCTGTTGGCGTTCGCTGCCGGAGCGATGCTCTACGTAGTGGTTGAGGAGCTCATCCCAGAGACCGCCGAGGGCACACACTCCAATCTCGGCACTGTAGGCTTCGCCGTCGGCTTTGTGCTGATGATGATACTCGACGTTGTTCTCGGCTAACGCTGACACTTATGGACGTACTGCGAAGGGAACTCAACGAGGTATACCGCCGCCAGCGGCTCCATGAGCAGGAGTTGCTCGAAGTGGCGCTGATGCGTGCCCTTGGTCTCGCCGAGGCCCATGCCGAGGTGTCGGGGAAGGCGTGCGTGGTCACCGACATGGCGGCCGACCGAAGTTATTTCTTCCCCGGGCGTATGGCTCATGTACTTGGACTGACCGAGCAGGAGCGCCTGTGCTCTGAAATATCGTCGAGCGACGAGGACTTTCTCTATCAGCGCATGAAGCCGGATGACCTCGTCGACCTGCGGATGCTTGAATATGAGTTCTTTAAGCACGTGGAGAGCTTGCCGTCCGACCGGCGGCTGTCGCCGCGCGCGGTGAGCCTGGTGAGCATGAGAGGCGCCGACGGCCGGTGGCAGACCATCGAGAAGTCGACGCAGATGCTAAGGCTCGCACCCGACGGCGCGCTCTGGCTCGTGCTCTGTTGCTATGACATGCCCATGCATGAGCGTATAGGGCTGGGCATCAACCCGATGATAGTGGATAGCAGCGACGGGACAATCCACGCCTACCACTTCGAGGATCGCCGCGGTCACTTGCTGTCGGAGCGGGAGAAGGAGGTGCTTCGTCTGATAAAGGAGGGGCAGTTGAGCAAGGAGATAGCTTCACGCCTCGGCCTTTCGATAAACACAGTCAACCGCCACCGGCAGAACATCTTGGAGAAACTGGCGGTGAACAACTCAATGGAGGCCGTCAACGCGGCCATCGCCATGCGGCTGCTATGACAAGAATGGTTATTAATCAGCATTGACAAGGGCGGGTGACGGTTGGTAACTTTGCAATTAAAAAACCAATCATGAACAAACTGTCAATGTCACTGCTGGCCATGTCTGTGGCCGCCACGGCCGTATGCGCCGAGTTCTCGTGGCCGTCTGCCACCGTCTACTTCCTCATCACCGACCGCTTCGCCGACGGCGACACGGCCAACAACGTCAACTATGGTCGCATCACCGATTACGGTAGCGACCGACTCAATGCCGCCACCTTCCACGGCGGCGACCTAAAAGGGATACTTCAGAAAGCCAGGGAGGGTTACTTCCGCGACTTGGGGGTAGATGTGGTGTGGATGACCGACGTCTATGAGCAGATACACGGGTGGACTGCCGGCAGCGGAGCCGTAAACGACTTTCCGCATTACGGCTACCATGGTTACTATCCGCTCGACTATACACAGATGGACAAGAATTACGGCACGGTGGAGGATATGCGCCAGCTTGTCGACGAACTCCATTCGCAGGGGATCCGCGTGATGCTTGGGGCCAACTTCAACGACCCGGGTTATCCGACGTACCTCGATGCAGTACAATTGGGGTATGCGCCCGTCGGCATGCCCGAGGAGGAGGCTGCGCGCCATACCTCGGGCGGGGGGTATGAACAGTGGGCGCAATGGTGGGAGTGGCCCCGCTGGTGGGGTCGCGACTGGCTGCGCTGCCCCGACGAGGGCTGGGACGAGAGTGACCCGCTGACGTGCACGCTCTATGGCCTTCCCGACTTCAAAGACGAGAAGACGGAGGCTGTGAAGCTGCCTAAATTTCTGAAAGATAAGTGGAAACATGAGGGTGATCACAACGACGCCTGGGTCAACCCGTCAGCACGTGCCCTTCGCCGTGACCATCCGGGGTGGGCGCCGGCAGACTATGTGATAGCCTGGATAGCGTCGTGGGTGGAGGAGTTTGGCATCGACGGATTTCGCTGTGACATAGTGCAGTATGTTCACCTCGACCGGTGGAAGCAGCTGAGCGATGCCTGCAACGCGGCTCTGCAGAGGTGGCGCGAGCGACACCCTGACGACGCGGCGGCAGAGTGGACCGATCCGGTGTATCTCACCGGCGACTTCGACTATGCCTCGATAGACTATAAGCCGGATTATGCCGAGGTCGGCTTCTCGTCGATGGTCAACTTTTACTTTCCCAAGCACGGCGACCTTGACGGCATCGTGCCGGTGTGGCAGATGTACGCCGACAGTATCCAGGCGCATCCTATATGGCATCCGTTCAGCTATCTCAACAACAGCTATCACCGCGATGCCGACCCTGACAATATGATTGACTGCGCAACTACTCTGCTGCTTGCGCCAGGTGTCGCGCAGATTTTCTACGGCGACGAGAGCGGTCGCCTACCCAATGCCGGAGCCATGCAAAATGTCGACAGCGACCAGTCGTTTCGCTCAGATATGAACTGGCAATCAGTCGATTCGCTCACCCAGCGACATTTCCAACGCCTGGGGCGTATTCGCCATGACCATCCCGTCATCGCTACGGGGCGTCAGATAACCATTGACAATCACACCTGTGCGCGCGTCAGCGACACAGACACGGTGGTCATCCGTGTCAATCCCACCCCCGAGACGGGGATAGCGGTTGGGCGGATATGGCCTGACGGGACTGTGGTAAAAGACTTGTACACAGGTCGCTGCGCCACCGTAACCAACGGCGCGGTGCGCTTCCCGGGCTATGAAAACAAAGTGGCCGTGTTAGTGTTAGATGCGGTCGGTGTCGGTGGCGAGGATCCAGGCGCGGCGGGAGTTGTCGACCTGCACGTCGAGCCAGACCTGGGGAACGGTGTCGGCTTCGACAGTCGCAGAGTCGAGGACGGTGACTTTGGTGCCCTCGTGGAGTAGCATCGCTTCTTCACCCTGATTGCGCGGAGGGCGTGGTTCGTTGCTGAGGATGGTGCTGGTGGCGGTGACCACGGCCTCGTCAGTGGCCGTGGCAAGCGTGGCGGCATTGAAGGCTATGCATACGCCGAAGATGGTGATTATCAGCATCACGATGCCGCCGAAGAAGCCTATCTTCTTGACTATCACCACTTCGGAGAAGAAATAGACGCCGGCGCCGGCGATGGTGACGAGCAGCAGGACGAAGGCCGTCCACGCCCAACCGTTGGGGCTCATCCAGTCGGAAACGTTGTCGATGAAGCGGCCGAAGAGTGTGCCGCGTTCGCCGGGGCGGTCCACCACCTTTGAGTTTACGAAGTCGAGCGTTGCACAGACGTCAGAGTTGGACGGGTCGATGCGGCGTGCGCGCTCGTAGCAGACAATGGCCTTCCCCAGCCGGCCGGTGCGGTAGTAGGCGTTGCCAAGGTTGAAATAGAGGGGTAGGGATGCGCCCATAGAGTCGATGGCCTGCGTGTACAGCCCGACGGCGTCGGCATATTTTTCGGCGTTGTATGCCGAGTCGGCACGAGCCACGAGGTCTTGGGCACTGAGCGAGCCTGCTGCAGCCAATAAGATGAATATGAGTATGTTGAGGCGTATCATGCTTTCTTGCGGGATTTTTCGAGGTCAGAGATGACGGCTTCGGTTTCGGTGAGCAGGCGCTGCTCGCTACCCTCCGAGGTGGGTGCGTAGCGTGCCATCTCGGCCTCGTCGAGTATTGCTATCGCCTTGTCTATCAGCTCGTCGGAGGCGCCGTAGGTGGTGAGGTGCTGGCGGACGTTGTCGCGTGTGAGCTGCGAGGCGGGTATCATGAGCTTGTCCCTGAGGTAACCCCACAGGGCTGAGAGCAGTTCGGCGTAATATTGCTCCTGCTTGCCATCGGCGAGCAGCGCCTTGGCGGCTTTGAGACGGCGCCCGGCCGTCTTGTTGGCCCGCGAGAGGCGGCGTCCCTTGACGTCGGCGTTCAGGCGCTCCTGACGTCGCGCGTAGCCGACGGCGGCTATAAGTCCGACTATGGCGATGAGCCATAACAGCCAATACCACAGGGAGTAAACTGCCAAAGACGGGATACCGCTCCGGGCACCCTCCTTGATGGGGAGGATGTCGGTGAGTGTGATGTCAGCATCGTCCTCGATGGTATTGTGTCCCTGCTCAACGTTGAAGGTGAACGATTTAGTCGACAAGGTTTTATATTGGCCGCTTTCGGGGTCGAAGTAGACAAACTTCTCCGCCGGCACAGTGTATTCTCCGACGCTGCGTGGCACGAAGGTGTAATCGAAAGTCATTGTGCCCGTTACAGTTGCGCCGTTGACACCGCCGTCGAAGTCGCTCTTGGTTGTGTATACCTCGAAGTCGGAGGGGAACCGCAAGGCCGGCTCCTTGACATATTTGATGTTGCCTGAGCCGCTGACGGTGCATACTATAGATGCGGCTTCGCCGGTGCGGAGCACGTTGCCTATGAGGCGCGAGTCGAGGGTGAAGTTGCCCACGGCACCGTTAAATCCGTCGGGCTGCGGCGCCGGCAGCGGCTTTATGTCGATGGTGCCGGTGTTTGAGGTGACGTGTATCTGGCGGGTGCGGGCGTCGGGCACGGAGAACAGCCCCATGTCCACTTGGTCGTATTGCACCACCGATATGTCGTATTCGCCTGAATTAATGGTCAGTTTTCCCGACTTCTGCGGGAAGATTATGCACTTTTTGAGCACGGCGGTGACGTAACGCCGACCGTTGAGCATCTCCGGCTGGGCGTGGAGGTTTTGTATGGGCACTTCCTCGATGAGGAATCCGTCGAACGACGGCTGCTTGGTGGGGAAGAAGCGCTCGATGTTGTGGTTGGTGTAGAGCTTGATGGTGCACTCGATGGCCTCCTGCTCGTAGGCTGTTGACTTGTTGAGGATAATGCGCACAAACACATCGTCGGTCTTTATCGAGCGGTCGGTGGTTTGCGTCATCGGGTCGTCGATGGTGGTTGGCTTGTTTTGTTGTGCCCGCTGGGCGTCGGCGGCGGACCCGGAGACGGTGAAATTGGTGGCGCGGGTGGTAAGTGCGCGACCGTCGACTCTCACGGTCATGGCGGGGATGGTGGTCTGGCCAGGACGGTCGGCGCGGTAGGTGAAGGTATAGTCAGTGCGTGACGTGCTTGATGAGCGGCCGTTGATCACCTGTGTCGACTGCATTTGTGAGGTCGCCGGGCCGAAGACGCATGTGCACCCGCCGATGTTAGGGCGTGCGGGGGCGCCGTCCGGCGAGCCGTTGATAACGCGGACGGTCACGGCGAACTTCTCGCCGACCACCACTCGCGTGGGGGGTATCACCTGCACCGTGGCGGCGGCAAAGGCAGTCACTGCGGTGATGAGTGCAAATAATATGATGAACTGACGTTTGGTCATAATGCTTGTTGACAGGTGATAGGACTGTTACCAAGGATTGCCGTGTGCGCGGCCGCCGGCATTGCCCTCCTTGGCGTTGACACGCTGGCGCGTGGCGTTCTCCTGATTCTCCATCGCCTTGAGTATCTGCTCGGCGTTCTGGTCGCTGATACTACCCTTGGGCTGCTGGGGAGGCTGCTGGTCTTTCTTGTCCTGATTGTCGTCTTTATTCTGGTCTTTGTCCTGGTCTTTGTCTTGGTCTTTCTTGTCCTGGTCCTTGTTTTGGTTTTGGTCCTTGTTGTTTTGATCCTTGTTTTGATCTTGCTCCTGTTTCTTCTTCTGGGCCAGGCGAAGATTCTGACGTGCCTTGTCATTGTCGGGGTTGAGGCGGAGGGCCTGCTTGTAATACTCTATTGCCTTGTCGTATTCTTGGGTGTTAAATGCCACGTTTCCAAGGTTATAGTTGGCGTATTCCCGGATTTTCTTGTCGGAGGCTGTGCGGGCGAGCTGGTCGAGAATGTCGAGGCTCTCCTTTTGGGCTGCCTCCTTGGCCTTGTCTTTGAGGGAGTCGAGGCGTCGAAGTAGGGTGGTGGCGAGGTTGTAACGAGCTGTCTCTGAGGTGGGATTGGCCTTGAGCGCCTCGCGGTAGGCTGCCTCCGCCTCCTCGTATTTCTGCGCGTTGAAAGCCTTGTTGCCCGAGGAGATATAGACGCGCTCGCGCTTTACGCTGTTGTCGACCGCTGCGCTCTCGGCGGCGGCAGGCATCGGCGTCAATATCAGCAGGGCGGCTGACAGCATATATATTATATGGCGGCGAATCATTTGCTGGTGTTTTCGTTTTTAGTGAAGAAGGTGTATCGGCGCAGCCACGAAATTTTGCGGGTGATGATGAAGACGTCGACGATGAGCAGTGCGAAGACTATCCAGGCAAGCACGGGGAACTGTTCGTCGGCCGGTGTGTGACTGACGCGGGTATACCCCTTGCGGCCCATGTCTGACAGATTGTCGATAATTTTTCCGACAGCGTCGGAGCTGTTCCCGTTGACGTACACGCCCCCTCCCTCCTTGGCTATCTGCTTGGCCACCTCGGGGTTAAACTTGGTAATGATGGGGCTGCCGTCGGGCATGGCGTATTGGTGTCCGTTGATGGGGGGGAGTGGCACGCCCTGCTCGGAGCCGAGTCCTATGACGTCGACACGGATGCCGTTTTTGGCGGCATTGCGGGCGGCTGCTTGGGCATCGTCCTCAAAGTTCTCGGCGTCGGTGATGACGATGATGGCCTTGGAGAAATCGCTCTGGTCTGCCAATGCACTGACGCTAAGGTCAATGGCCGACCCTATAGCGGTGCCCTGGAACGGTACCATGCCGGGGTCGATGCTGCCCAGGAACATCTTGGCGGAGATGAAGTCGGAGGTGATGGGCAGTTGGAGCACGGCGTCGCCGGCAAAGACCACGAGGCCTACCTTGTCATCCTCGAGGCGGTCTATCAGCTTCTCTATCAGCAGGCGAGCACGCTGTATGCGGCTGATGCCCTGCGGGTCGTCGGTAGAGGAGGCGAGCATCGAGTTGCTGACGTCCACGCAGATCATTATCTCCATGCCCGAGAGCGACTTCTCTGACGAAGTGGAGGTGATGGGCGCAGTGTTTACGGCCACGGGACGCGCGGCGATGAGCACGATGAGGGCGACGATGACGCACTCGACGACCAGCTTTACTGCCGGCATGTATTGAGAGGCGTCGGGCATGAGGTGGCTTATCACCTCGGGGCGCCCGAATGCCCGCAGCGAGCGGCGCTGGCGGTAGCGGCTGTAAAAGTACAGGAGCACCAGCACCGGCACTATCAGCAGGAAGTATAATATGCGGGGATATTGAAATTCTACCATTGTGGTTTAGCGGTCAGGGAACGGAACGGAAGAGGGTGAATCTCAGGCACATGGCGAGGGCGAGGCATCCCAGGGCAAGTAACGCCCAGAGCATGTAGTCGTCGTCGGTGTTCGAGAAATTTTTGACGTCGATCTCGGAGGTCTCGAGTTGGTTGATCTCCTCGAAGATGTCTGAGAGCACCTTGTTGCCGGTGGCGCGGAAATATTTTCCGCCTGTCATCGTGGCTATTTGCTGAAGGGTAGGCTCGTCGATGGTGACGGGCATCGACACATATTCTATGCCGCCGAAGGCATTTTGGGATGGGTAGAGGGCGTTGCCGATGGTGCCGACACCGATGGTGTAGACCTTGATGCCATATTTGGCGGCGATCTCGGCTGCTGTCAGCGGAGCCACCACGCCGGTATTGTTGGAGCCGTCGGTGAGCAGTATTATGCTCTTTGACTTTGCCTTGCCGTCCTTGATGCGGTTTATGGCGGTGGCAATGCCGTCGCCTATGGCGGTGCCATCGGTAAGCATGCCGGAGAATATTATGTTGAGGTTCAGCGAGTTGATATAGTTTGCAAGCAATGCGCGGTCGCTGGTCATGGGCACGGAGGTGTAGCTCTCCCCGGCGAAGATCACCAGGCCCATATTGTCGTGCTCTCGCCCGCTTACAAACTTGACAGCCACGTCCTTGGCGGCGTCGAAGCGCGAGGGTTCAAAGTCTTTGGCAAGCATTGAGGTGGAGATGTCCATAACCAGGACGATGTCGGTGCCCTCGGTGGAGGAGGTGCGCCAGCGCGAGGTGGTTTGCGGGCGCGCCAACACGATGACAATGAAGACTATGGCAGCCAACAGGAGCACAAACATGCTGTGTCGCAGCCAGGTCAGTGCCGAGGGGCGCAGCCGGGCGAGCGGGGCTGTCGTGCTCACGCCCATCGAGGCGTTGAGCTTGCGGTGCTTCATCACGTACCACACTATTAGCGGTATGAGCACCAGCAGGAGCCATAGATATTTTGGATGTGCTAAAAGCATGATTCAGTGATTATTTAGTGTCCTCGGAGATGGGCTTGGTCTCGGAGCCGGTTGCCTCGGGTTCCTCTTGTGCTACCGGCCTTGGCTTGGTCTCTTCGACGAAGTTGAAAGCGTCGCGGAGGGCCTGCACGTTGTCGTCGGAGAAGGGTCGCATCTTTGCAAACTTCACGTAGTCGGCTATCTGAAGCACGCTGCGCATGTATTTCTCGGGCAGGCGAGTGTCTTCATTGCTCTTGAGGGCGCGGAGTATCTGCGATGAGGTCATCTCCATTGCGTTGATATGGAAGCGGTTGTCCACATACACGCGGAGTATCTCTGTAAGGCGGGTGTAAAACTCTTTCTCCTCACCGCGGCTGCATAGATCCTCTTCCTTTAGCCGGTTAAGAGCCTGAATGGCAACTTCGTATGGGGTAGGCACATAGACATGCCGCTTGAGCGGGATGACCATGGGCTTGTCTTTGAGCTTGCGCAGGTAGAAGTACCACAGACAGAACGCTGCAACTATCAAGCCCAAAAGCAGCCAGACGGCCCACATATTTTCGCTGACGATGAGGGGCACCCAGTCCCAGAAGTGGGACTTGATGTCGAGCACGGGAGCGAAGTCGTGGATGGTCTCGAGCGAGTCAACGTTTACGGGCACCACCTTGAGGGCGAGCGCCTGCGAACGGGCTGTGTCGCCCCCGTCGATGTATAGGATGGGGGGCAGTACGTAGTTGCCGGAGTCAAACGACTGCAGCACAAGCGTCTGTGAGATGCGTATGCGCCCGTTGCCGAGGTCGGTGGTGTCGGGCTGTGTGCGCGATGCCACCTCCACGCCTTCCACGAGGGTGTCACCCGGGGCCCACAGCCGACCGTGGGAGCCGGCGGAGGTGGTCACCTCGATGTGCAGCGGAGTGGTCTTGCCCATCAGCAGCCACGCCGAGTCGAGCGACGTGTCGACACGGTTGCCGCTCCCTGCGGGCGCTGTGGCGGCGGAGATGGCGACCATGGTTATGAGGGCCGGTATTATGAGTAGATGCTTTCTGTGCATAGTGTCAGTGGGTTATCGCACGCCGCGGCGCTTGAACAGGGCCATGAGCGAGCGCACGAAGTCTTCATCGGTGCTGATGGAGGCCATGTCGACCTGGGCGCGGGTAAATGTCTGTGTCATAGTCTGCTGGCGGTCATACCACCAGCGGTCGTATGCCTGGCGGACACGCTTGGAAGATGTGTTGACCATCTGCTCGGCGCCGGTCTCGAGGTCGCGCACGCACATAAGGCCGATGTTCGGCAGCTTGGCGTCGCGCTTGTCATAGACCTGTATGCCTATGATGTCATGTTTGTTGGCGGCGATGGTGAGAGGTCGCGAATAGTCGTGCGGATCGATGTAGTCGGAGATGAGAAAGGAGGTGGTGCGCTTCTTCAGCGCGTCGGTGAAATAACGGAGTGCCAGGGAGATGTCGGTGCCTTTGCCCTGGGGCTCAAAGTTGAGCAGCTGGCTGATGATGAGCAGGATGTGCTTGCGGCCCTTTTTGGGGGGTATGAACTTCTCGATGCGGTCGGAGAAGAATATGACGCCGATCTTGTCGTTGTTCTGTATGGCTGAAAATGCGATCGTTGCGGCTATCTCGGCCATCATTTGGCGCTTCTCCTCGCCCACGGCGCCGAACAGGCGGCTACCCGACATGTCGACTATGAGCATGACGGTGAGCTCGCGCTCCTCCTCGTAGACCTTTACGAAAGGCTTGTTATGGCGCGCGGTGACGTTCCAGTCGATGTCGCGGATGTCGTCGCCGTACTGATATTCACGCACTTCGCTAAAGGTCATGCCCCGGCCCTTAAAGGCCGAGTGATATTCGCCGGCGAAGATGTTGTTGCTCAAGCCGCGCGACTTGATCTCTATTTTTCGGACTTTCTTAAGTAGCTCGGAAGCTTCCATAGACTGTCAGAAATTGGGGGGCATCAGGGCACTACTACTTTGTCGAGTATGTCGGAGATGATTTCGTCGGTGGTGATGTTGTTGGCCTCGGCCTCGTAGCTCAGGCCGATGCGGTGGCGAAGCACGTCATGGCATACGGCGCGGACATCCTCGGGGATGACGAAGCCGCGCTGGCGCATGAATGCGTAGGCGCGCGAGGCGCGTGCCAGGGAGATGGATGCACGGGGGGAGGCGCCGAACGAGATGATGCTCTGCAGGTCTTGCAGCCCATACTCGGCCGGGTTGCGGGTGGCGAAGACGATGTCGACTATGTAGCGCTCGATCTTCTCGTCGAGGTAGATACTCTCGACTATGCGCTGCGACTCGATAATCTCCTCGGGGCGGACAATGGCGCGGATGTCGGCGTGGTCATTTGCCATGTTGAAACGTATGATCTCGCGCTCCTCATCCTTTGTGGGATAGCCGATAACCACTTTGAGCAGGAAACGGTCGACCTGGGCCTCCGGCAGGGGATAGGTGCCCTCCTGCTCGATGGGGTTCTGCGTGGCCATCACCAGGAAGGGGCGGTCGAGGGGGAATGTGGTGTCGCCGATGGTCACCTGGCGCTCCTGCATGGCTTCGAGAAGAGCGCTCTGCACTTTGGCGGGGGCGCGGTTGATCTCGTCGGCCAGGACGAAGTTGGCAAAGATGGGACCGCGCTTGATGCGGAACTCCTCATCCTTGACGCTGTATACCACGGTGCCGATGACGTCGGCGGGGAGCAGGTCGGGGGTGAACTGTATGCGGTTGTATCGGGCGTCGATGAGTTGTGCGAGGGTCTTGATAGCCAAGGTCTTGGCGAGGCCGGGGACACCCTCGAGGAGCACGTGGCCGTTGGAGAGGAGGGCGATGAGAAGCGAGTCGACAAGGTGCTTCTGGCCCACGATGGTTTGGTGCATGCCGCGGGTGATCAGTTGCAGGAAGTCGCTCTTGGAAGCTACGATTTCGGTTAGCTCTCGGATGTTTACCGTTTCACTCATAGTATGTTACGTTGTATAGCTTATAAACACTGCATGTTAGCAAAAGGTTTATGGCTTTTGCAAGCACAAAATTACGCAATATCTCGCTTACGATATTCCATAATAGCGTTAAAAAATACCAAAACTACCAATTGGCATGGCACGAAGAAATTAAAGAAATGAAAGAAACCTTTATAATTTGTGGTTTCTTTCATTTCTTTCATTTCTTCGCGAGACCGGTCAGCGGTATTTTTGGTAAATCTCGTAGCCGAGCTGTTTGGCGACCTGTAGGCTTGTAGGATTGTTGGCGTCGATGTGGTATTTCTCGGCGGGAGGTATGACCACGACTGTGCCGGGCTGCGTCAGGTCGGGGTTGCCGAGGATGGCCTCGTTCTCCTTGTAGATGTAGCTCCAGAAGTTGTCGTCGCCATAATATCGCTTGGCCATGTGGGTGATGTAATATTTGACGCGTACGGTGTCGAGGTGCTCCTTGGGCGGCTTGGGTGCGGCTATTGCGTCGGTGTCTGACGCTGGCATAACGGCTACCGGCTCAACCACTTGCACGCGCACGGTGTCTGTGGGCACAGGGCGCGAGATGGCTTCGACCCAGCGGGCGATGGCGGGGGTGAACAGGCCGACGGCGTATGCAGCGGCCACCACTATAATAACGAGTATCCATCGCCAGATAGGGGAGTGGTGGGCGTCGGCGACAACGTAAGGCTCCGACTCCTGGATCGGTTCTTGGACGGCCTCGGGTTCTGGCTCTTGGGCCGGTTCTTGGAGGGCTTCGGACTCTGGTTCTTGGACCGGTTCTTGTGCCGGTTCTTGTGCCGGTTCTTGGAGGGTCTCGGGCTCGGGTTCCCGGGCCGGCTCTGTGGCAGGTGACGGGTCAGTCATAAATGACTGGCCACTGTCACCGATTGGCCGGGTGACAGGCTCGGGTTCAGGCTCGGAATTCGGTTCCAATTCCGGCTTCAGCTCCGGTTGCGGCTTCGGCTCGGGCTCATCTATGGGGGCGTCGTCGGGAAGTTCCACGGCCTCGAAGAGGGCAAACGGGGCGTTGATGGTCTCGGCCAGGGTGGCGTCGGGGACGTATTTCACATCGTCCCCGCTTACCACAAACGTGCCTAAGCCCTTGACTGTCAGCGTGCCGTTGGCGGTGATGGCGTCGGCCGCAGCCACAAAGAATGCGCGGACAAACCCGTCGGCCTCGTGGGGCTCGATGTCGGCGCGGCGTGCAAGAAGAGTTACAATATCGTAGATAACCAGCCGGTTCATCGCTTGCCTCCTTTCTTTGTTGCGGCCTTGCGGAGCGTGGCGCTGGATGCGAAGGTCATTGTGATGGAGGGGGGCAGGAGTATGCGCTTGCCTGTCGACAGGTCGACGTCGACGCGCTCATCCTCCTTGACCGGCTCGAAGTTGCCGAAGCGGGGTATGCTCACGGAGTCGAGACGCTCGCCGCACTCGGTGAGCACGCTTACCAGTGCGCGGGCGCATCGTGCCGTCTCCTCCTCGGTCATGCCGAGTCGACGGGCCAGTGACGATATGAACTCTTCTGAATGCATTTGTTAGTAGCTGCGGGCGAAGATTACACGGCGCTCGGAGGGACGGCCGGTGACCATGCACTTGCCGGGAGTGGTGTCGCCTTCGAGGGGGATGCAACGGATAGTTGCCTTGGTCTCCTCTTTGACGCGGGCCTCGGTCTCGGGGGTACCGTCCCAGTGGGCGAGGATGAAACCGCCCTTCTCGATCTCGACCTTGAACTCATCGTATGTCTCGACGGTGCGCATCATCGAGTCGCGGAAGGTCTTGGCCTTGGTGTAGATGTTGCGCTGGATGTCTTCGAGCAAGTCTGTGACGTAGTCGACGATGTCGGCGATAGGCTCGGTGACTTTCTCGAGGGTGTCGCGGCGCATGATCTCGACGGTGCCTTTCTCGAGGTCGCGGGCGCCGATGGCGAGGCGCACGGGGACGCCCTTGAGCTCGTAGTCGGCGAACTTGAATCCGGGGCGCTTGTTTTCGGCGTCGTCATACTTGACGCTTATGCCGCGCGAGCGGAGCTGCTCGACGATGGGCATGACCTTGTCGGTGATGGCCTGGAGCTGGTCGGTGGTCTTGTAGATGGGGACGATGACCACTTGGATAGGGGCAAGGTGCGGGGGGAGGACGAGGCCGTTGTCGTCGGAGTGGGTCATGATGAGGGCGCCCATCAGGCGGGTGCTGGACCCCCACGAGTTGGCCCATACGTACTCGGGCTTGTTGTCTTTGTTTACGTAAGTGACGTCGAATGCCTTGGCGAAGTTTTGTCCGAGATTATGGCTCGTGCCGGCCTGCAGGGCCTTGCCGTCCTGCATCATTGCCTCGATGCAGTAGGTGTTTACGGCGCCCGCGAAACGCTCTGATGCGCTCTTGACACCCTTGATGACGGGTACGGCCATGTAGCGCTCGCAGAAGTCGGCGTAGACGTTGATCATCTCGACGGTGCGGGCCTCGTTCTCCTCGGCGGTGGCGTGGGCGCAGTGTCCCTCCTGCCACAGGAACTCGCTGGTGCGCAGGAACATGCGTGTGCGCATCTCCCAGCGCATCACGTTGGCCCACTGGTTGATCAGCAGGGGCAGGTCGCGGTAGGAGTGGATCCAGTTCTTATATGTGCCCCAGATGATAGTCTCGGAGGTGGGACGGACTATGAGTTCCTCCTCCAGACGGGCTTCGGGGTCGACGATGACACCTTTGCCGTTGGGGTCGTTCTTGAGGCGATAGTGAGTCACAACGGCGCACTCCTTGGCAAAGCCCTCGACGTGCTCGGCCTCGCGGCAGAGAAACGACTTGGGTATAAGCAGCGGGAAATAAGCGTTTTGCACGCCCGTGGCCTTGAACATCTGGTCCATGGCATGCTGCATCTTCTCCCAGATGGCATAACCGTAAGGCTTGATGACCATGCAGCCGCGCACAGCCGAGGGTTCGGCCAGATCGGCCTTGACTACCAGTTCGTTGTACCAGCGCGAATAGTCGTCGGCGCGCTTGGTGAGGTCTTTGAGTTCTATTGCCATTGCAGTAAAAGTGTTCAGTATTCAGAATTTGGGTGCAAAGTAACACAAAAATACCCAAACTGCCAAATTATATGACAAAAGGGTGCGACCCTTGGGGGACGCACCCTTATAAAATAATGTGTAGTCGGGGATTATCGGACGGCAACCTTGGTTGCGCGGCCGTCGACCACTACCACGTAGACGCCTGCGGGCAGCACCATGTCGATTGTGCGCTCAGCGCCCATGAGGGTGTAGACGGCGGCGTTGGTGTAGTCGCCGCTGACAGTGATGCGGCCGCCGACAGTGCTGATGGTGACGTCGGATGCGCAGATGGCATTGACACCTGCGGAGCCGTAGACGCCCTGGTCGCCGGAGGTGTTGTAGATGTGGTTGTTGACGGCAACGAAGTCGGCTGTCTTGGTGGCATCGCCGTCACCGGCGTTGAAGAGTATGCCGGTGGTACCCTCGGGGCAGGTGTACTTCCAGACCTTGGTGGAGGCGTTGAAGACGCTCATAGCCACGCCGGGCCAGGTGGACTCAGTGTTGCCCCAGTAGTGGATATAGGGTGTGCTCCAGTTGGAGGAGCTGTTGTCGAAGTAGATGTTAACCTCGCCGGTGTCGCCGCCGCCACCCTGCGAGGGCTGCCAGATCACGGTGCCGGAGCAGTCGTATGTGGCCTTGTTGACGTAGGTGAGGTCGGAGGTCTGGCTCTGGCCGGCGTTGCTGAAGATAATCTGGGTGGGCACCTTGCCGGAGGGAGCCGTCCACTTCCACAGGCCGGTGGTGGCGTCCTTGCTCATCACGTCGCCGGGCCAAGAGCCGGCGGTGGTGCAGTTGTCAGAGGTGTTCCAGGCCCATACGGAGGGAGAGGTCCAGTTGTAGCTGTTCTTGAGGTAAACGTAGTAGCCGTCGGCCGAGGCGTCGCCGTGGTCGTCGCTACCGCCGCCGCCACCCTGGCTGCCGTCATATTCGGTCCAGGTGGTGTTGTCGCGGCAGATCATCGACTTGCCGTTGACGGCCAGACCCGGCTCTTGGGCGGCGGGATACTGCTGGTCATTGCCGTTATTGAAGATGACCATGCCGCCCTCTTGGAATGCCTCGGGTATCTCATACTTCCACAGAGAGATGGAGTTGTCGTAGGTCATGGTCTGACCGGGCCAGGCAGCTACCTCGCCGGCAGTGGAGCTGTAGCAGTAGCAGTAGACGGTGCTCCAGTTGGAGGGGTTGTTATAGTAGACATAGACAGCGGCGTTGGGGTCGAGCTTCTTGTAGCTTACCTGGCCGGTCTTGGTGCCCTCGGTGCCGGTGGCGCTCCAGTCGATGGTGATGGTGGAGCCGTAGTCCACGCCGCTGCCGATGGTGATGTTGGCAGAGCCGTTGACAGTGACCTGCGAGCCGCCGTTCACCTTGTACCATCCGGAGGTGGCGTTGACGAGGGTGGCGGTGACGCTGAGGGTCTCGGTGCGGAAGGAGGTGCCGCTCGTCGGGTTGAAGCTCATCGAGGGCTGCTTGGAGGCGGAGGAGTCATAGATGACGGCGATGCCGGTGGAGCCTACCTGGCCGGAGATGGTGGAGGAGGTGACGGTGAAGGTGTTGCCGCTGACCTCGTCCCTGTACGACCCGGCGGGGACGTAGCCGCCGCCGTTGGTGATGGTCACCTGTCGGGAGCCGCCGGCACCGACGATGATGGCCGCGCCGACGCCCTCGCGTGTGATGCAGGCCACGCCGTTTGAGGCGGTGTAGTAGTCAGCCTTGCCCACGGCGGCGTTGCGCAGGTGGTTGATGGCTGCTATCTCGGCGGAGGTGAAGTGTGTGGAGCCTTTCTGGCCCATCTTTATGGAGTTCTGGCTCGTGGCCGAGGGGCGGGAGAAGTAGAGCGAGGTCTCGCCGTTGCGGCAGGCGCCGATGGCCCATGCGCGGTCTATCTTGTCCTGGGAGATGAAGGTGGAGCCGCCGCCGTCGTTGGCGTAGGTGTCGTGGCTCTCGCCCCAGTAGACGATGCCTGTGGAGGCCACGCCGTTGGGGCTCCAGGAGCCGTAAGAGGAGGGCACGGAGCCGTTGCACACCTCCGAGCGGCACCATGAGGAGTAGTCGGTGTCGGTCACCGACATGTATTTCTGGTATTCCTTGAGGAGCGTGTACTTGTCGCCGCCGGGGCCGTCGAGTATCTCGCCGTAGTGCCACATGCCGGCCACGTTGCATACCGTGGGCCAGAAGTTGCAGCTCTCGGAGGGGAGGCCGATGTGCTTGGCGGCGTCCCAGCGGATGCCGCTGACGCCCAGGCTCTTGAGGTCCTGGACGAAGGCGAGGGCGCGGGCCTGCACCTCCGACGCCTCGGAGTTGACGTCGCCGTAGTCGCCGAGCTGGTTGTGGGTGATGCTCGAGCGGCTGTTGTAGTCGATGCCGCCATTCCAGCGGATGCGGCCGTTGCTGTCCCACCACGTGTCGTGGTAGCCCGAAGCCTTGTTGATGTGGTTGGCCACCACGTCGACAATGATCTTGATGCCGTACTCGGCGGCGGCGGAGCAGAGGCTCTGCAGCTGTGCGCGCGAGCCGTTGCCGTTGGCCTTGAACACGAAGTCGTAGGGCATGTAGGCGTAGAACCACTCGGCGTTAGTCAAGCAGTTGCCCTGCACAGGGCTTACCTGCACGGCTCCGAAGCCGGCCTCGGCAATCTGCGGCAGGGCAGCCTGGATGTCGGTGAATGTCCAGTCGAAGCAGTGGAGGATGTTGCCCTCCTGGATGCTCGTCGGGATGCCATAGCTGTTGGCGGCCGCTACGCGCGAAGCCATGCCATACAGCAATGCCACGGCAAGGAATAATACTTTTTTCATTAGATTTGGTAAGAGTAAAATGTAAGTATAATATAATAAGGAAGTAAAAAGAGTAACCAAAGTGAACTGCTTGAAGGGGACGGGAATTAACTCCCAAACCCTTCCCTTGGACGCTACAAATTTACGGCAATTATTTGGTTTGTGCAAAAAATAATTTTACCGCCCGAAAAATCTTCGTACCTTTGCAATACCGATTTCCCGGTTATCGAACAAAAGCCTATTACAAAAGTGACCAACATCTTCATATCCCTCTGCTTCATCGTCGGCCTCATCGTAGTGGCCAAATGGGGCCTCAAGATACTCTCAAACATAGGGTGCGGCTTCGTAGGCTGCATCTTCAAGGCCCTGCTCGCCCTGCTCATCATGGGCGCGATACTCTCATACCTTTATGCTTAGCTCTATGAAACCACTCATACTCGTCAGCAACGACGACGGATACCAAGCCCCCGGCTTCCGTCACCTTGTAGAGATAGCCACACAGTTTGGCGACGTCGTCGGCGTCGCACCCCTGCGCCAGCAGTCCGGCCAGTCCTCGGCCATCACTGTCACGTCGCCCCTGCGCATCCACCAGTGCCCCGACTACGGCCCCGCCAAGATATACAGCGTCAACGGCACCCCCACAGACTGTGTCAAGATAGCCATGCACACCATCTGCCGCGAGCGGCGCCCCGACTTCATGCTCTCCGGCATCAACCACGGCTCCAATGCCGGCTGCAACGCCCTCTACTCCGGCACCATGGGCGCCGCCCTCGAGGCCTGTCTCTACGGCATCCCCGCTGTCGCCTTCTCCGTCGTCAGCCACGACCACGCCACCGACCTCACGCCCCTGACACCTTATATAACAGAGATCACTCGCCGCGCCATCACCGCCGGACTGCCCAAGGAGGTATGCCTCAACGTCAACATGCCCGCCGGCTGCACCCCCCTCGGCGCCCGCGTCTGCCGCGCCGCCAAAGGTTACTGGACCGATGAATATCAGGACTATACCGACCCTGCCGGACGCCCCTTCTACATGCTGTCAGGCCGCTTCCACAACCTCGAGCCTGACGCCGCAGACACCGACGAATACCTCCTCGCCCACGGCGTCATCTCCATAGTCCCCACCCGCCCCGACCCCACGGCCCTCGACGCAATAGCGTCACTGACAGGCCGTTTCGACATGGGTGAATAAAAAACTTTCAAAAACATTTTGCCGATTGAAAAAATCGGCGTATCTTTGCACTGCTTTTTGCGCAGGGCACGTGCCCTCACGAAAAGTCCTTGAATCGTTAGCTCAGCTGGTAGAGCACAACACTTTTAATGTTGGGGTCCTGGGTTCGAGCCCCAGACGGTTCACTTCAGAATAAGGCAAACGGATAGGCTTAAACGCCTGTCCGTTTGCTG
>CAYOUJ010000011.1:0-54992 GCA_964407165.1 uncultured Muribaculaceae bacterium
GCCGCCCCGCTCCTATGTGAGGCGGGGCGCGGGGGCGCCGCCCCGCTCCTATGTGGGGCGGGGCGCGGGGGCGCCGCCCCGCTCCTATGTGAGGCGGGGCGCGGGGGCGCCGCCCCGCTCCTATGTGAGGCGGCGGTAGAGGGTGAAGAGGTGGGCGACGCAGGCGCTCTCGGAGGTGGCGGCGACGGGTAGGCCGTAGGCGTCCATGACGGCGCGGTCGTTCTCCTGGTGGGCGCGGCGGAGCTGTCCGGGCATGGTGGCCTCGTCGTAGAGGTCGGCCAGGGAGCTGTCGGGGAATAGTGCGCGGGCGTCGAGTATGGCCTGCGCGGTGGCCTCTATGCGCCGGCGCTGGCGGTCGTCAGGCTCGGGCCAGGGGAAGTTGTTGTACACCACATCCTTGGAGTATCGGTAGTCGGATTTGAGTCGTCCGCAGACGGCGCGCATCCACGCCATGTGGACATTGCTCGTCAGCACCCCGAAGTGATACAGCGTCGCCGAGGGAATCAACCTCACAGCATTGCTGCACAACTCATTAGGCGTCATAAAGCCCATAGGCACATATCGGCGACGCTCCGATGACGTCTCAGGTATAATAATGTAATTGCTCTTGGGCATGTTCTCGACCTGAAAACGCGTAGGCAGGTCGGCAAGCTTGAGGGTGCTCTTGCGCTTGCTCTTGAGGCGGAACTCGCGCACGGCCTCGACACGCCGCAGGCACAGCGGCATCTCGCGAAGCTCACGCGGCGAGCAGTCGCCGAGCCACAGGCAGTAGCGCGGCTGCTGGCGTATGAACTCCTGCGCCCCGTAGAAGGGGTGGAACAGCGCGGCGCTGCGCGGCTCGCGCTTGATGAACTCATCCATCTCCTCGCGGGTGAAGAGATAGTTGCCGTCGTCGATGGGTTGGTTGCCGATGCCTATCTCCGGCACGTCGCACAGAGGTCTGGAGCGGCTGTCGATGAACACGTTGGAGGCGTCGACGAGATAGGGGTTGAGGTTGTCGCACTCCAACACGTCGTCTTTGCGGAACAGGCGCGGCCGTCGCTCGGCGGGAGCGCAGCTGAAGCCGACGACCACCACGTGAACGGCAGCCTTTTGGGTCGCCTCGCTGTCCCAGCGGAAGGTCTCCCAGGCGAAGTCGATGTGGATGCCGTTGTCTTCAAACAGCGGCTTCCACAGCGCGGCAACCTGCTCGCCTTGGGTGATGGAGTTTGACGCAACGAGAGCGGCGCGTATGGAGGTGCCGCGCATGAGGTCAGCAGCTTTCTTATACCACGCGGCCACGAAGTCGAGGTTGCCGACGTTGTGCCACCGCTCGCCGAAGACGGCGACGAGGTTGCGCTTCTGCTCCTCGCCCATGAGGCGCGCGCCCACGAAGGGGGGGTTGCCGATAATGTAGGAGAGGCGGTCGGGGGAGATGACGGAGGCCCAGGGGGTGGTGAGGGCGTCGCCCTCGACTATGTTGTCGTAGCTCTTGAGGGGGAGGAAGTCGAGGGGGCGGTGGAGTATGGCCTCGGTCTCGTGGAGCATCTGGCTCTCGGCGATCCACAGGGCGGTCTTGGCGACGGTGACGGCGAAGTCGTTGATTTCGATGCCGTAAAACTGGCGTATGCTGACCTTGACGTATGAGAACTCGTCGCCGAAGTCCATGGCCGTCTGCTTCTGCTGCATCTCGCGTATGATTTCGTTCTCGAGGCGGCGCAGGCTGAGGTAGGTCTCTGTGAGGAAGTTGCCGCTGCCGCAGGCGGGGTCGAAGAATGTGAGCGAGGCCATGCGGTCTTGCAGCTCGCGCAGGGCACGGAAGCGCTGCCGCTCCTGGGGGATGGCGCGGGCGGCGGCGAGGTCGGCGCGGAGGTCGTCGAGGAAGAGGGGGTCGATGACGCGGTGGATGTTTTCGACGGAGGTGTAGTGCATGCCTCCGGCGCGGCGCGTCTCGGGGTTGAGGGTGCTCTCAAACATGGCGCCGAAGATGGTGGGGGAAATCTCCGACCAGTCGAAGGGGCACGCCTTGTTGACTATCAGGTCGACTATCTCGGGGGTGATGCGAGGTATCTCGACGGAGGCGTCGGCGAAGAGGCCGCCGTTGACGTAGGGGAATGTTGGCAGGAGCCCGTCGAGGTATGGGTCTCGCTCCTCGGGGCGCCGGTTGAGCACCTCGAAGAGCTGCATCAGGGCCAGGCGGACGTTGCCGGTGCGGAAGCTCTGGAGGTAGTCGCCAAACTTGTTTCGCTCGCCGAAGATGTCGGTGTCTTCGGCGTAGAGGCAGAAGACGAGACGCACGCATAGCACGTTGAGTGCGCGGAGGGTCTCGGCGCTGTCAGGGTCGCGGTATTGCTTGAGCAGGGCGTCGTAGATCTCGCCGATGAGGCGCGCGGCCTCTGATGAGATCTCCAGCTCGCGGCGGATGTGCTCGTCGCCGGTGTTGACGAGGAATCGGAGGCGGTGCCACTCGCGCTCGAGGTTGGCGAGCTTGATTTCCTCCGGCTCGGCGTTGGGGCGCTCCATGTCGTAGATGTGAAACTCGGCGAAGTTTGAGCAGACTATCCATCGTGGGCGCTCGGAGTAAGGGAGCTCGGCAGCGTAGCGCTTGGCCTGCTGGAAGGGGCTGAGGGGGGTGCCGTCGCTCTGGCGTATGGCCTCGTGAAGGTTTTTGCCGAGTGACTTCTGCTCGATGAGCACGTGGGTGGAGGGGATGAATGCGTCGATGAAGGAGGTGTGGTCGAGGTGCACCTGGTCTTCGAATCGAATGAGGCGCTCCGGCTCTTCGACGCCGAGGACGCGCTGGAGCAGCGTGAGCCAGAATGTCTGGCTCTGGCCCTTTTCGTAACCTTGGCCGCGCCACTGTTCGGCGAAGGCGCGGGCGGCCTGGGGTGTGTTTGGCGTTTCCATGGGGCAAAGATAGCGGTTTTTGGGGAGAAAAGCAAGCAAAGAGAGCGGGCGCCTACGGCGGCTACGCCGGATTAGCCCGGAAGCATGGGGGGTCAGAGGATGAAGCGGTGGTTGGCGCGGGAGGAGGGGCCCCCCCCGACGAGGCGCTCAAGCTCGTTGACCACGGCGGCGAGCTGGTCGTCGGGGGCGTTGGCGGCCACCAGGTCGACGCCGCTGTCGATGACGCGGCGTGCGCGCTCGGGGTCTGTCCAGTCGGTCGTGGCGAAGTCCTGGCTGAAGCGGTCGATGATCAGGCGGAGCTGTATCGAGCGGGTGAGCCGGTAGTAGATATTGTCGAGCTCGCGTATCACCTCGCGGCCGAAGCGGGGGTTGCGCCGGCGGCGAGCCTCGGCCACGCGCTGCTCGGCGCGGTGGACGAGCACGGCGGCCTCGGGGGAGAGGTTGATGTTGCGGTGGGCGAACTGCACGTTGCCGAGGGCGACGGACATGAGGTTGTCGACGCGGTCCCACTCGGCGTCGGAGTCGGCGGCGTCGATGCGGCGGAGCAGCTCCTTGACGTGCTGGAGTGTGGCCTTGTATTCCGAGGAGTTGGCGGCCTCGTTTTCGACGTGAGCGAGGTGGGTGCGGAGGTCTTCGACGTCGACGCCCTCGTCATACAGGCGGTCGAGGTCTGTGCGTGCGGCGGCGATGCCCTCGTCGACGGCCCGCTTGGCGTCGGCGATGCTCTGTCGGCGCGAGGTGTCGAGGGGCTTGATGACGGTCTGGTCGGTGGCGGGGAAGTGTACCTCGAGGGTCATCTGCTCGGAGGTGTCGACCTTGAGGGTGAGGTTTGCCAGGGCGTCGCGCTGGATGGGGGCGTCGATGTCGTCGCCGGTGATGGTGACGTCGGCCACGTGCTCGTAGAGTGAAGCGCGCCGCCCCTGGGCCTGTGCGCAGTCGTCGACCTGGTATACGGGGATGACGAGGCGGTCGTCGGCGACGCCGGGGCGCAGCCGGTCGGGGGCGTGGAGGTCGCGGACGATGCCGGTGCAGGGGAGGGGCTTGTTTTTCTCGAGGCCGACGGCGCGGTGAAACACCTCCTGCCCCTTGAGGCCTGACCAAACGGCAATGCCGATATTGTAAGGGAGGGGGGCGGCGCTGACCTTGGTGCCCTGGATGATTGAGAACTCGGCGGGGGTGGCCTCGAGTGGCGTGCCGTCGAGTCCGGTGACTCGCACCTCGAAGGTGTTGTTGCGCGCGGGGCGCAGCGTGGCCTCAACGATGGCGCCGGCGGTGTCGACGCGTGTCTTGCCGCTGGCCCAGGCGCCGTCGGCGCTGACCAGCTCGACCATGACTGCGGGGCGGTCGTCGGCGAGCTTGACGGTGACCCACTCTGAGGGGGCGACGGAGGTAGCCTCGAAGCCCAGCTCGAGGCGGACGGTGGTGTCGGCGGGGCGCGAGGGCGCCGCCCCGCTCCCGTCGGCATCGATGGCGTGGCGCGAGGGCGCCGCCCCGCTCCCGTCGGCATCGATGGCGGGGCGTGAGGGCGCCGCCCCGCTCCCGTCGGCATCGATGGTGGCGGCGTAGATGGCGGCGCCGATGGCCACGGTGGTCATGGGGTCGACGGAGGTGTCGACGTTGGGGGTGACCTGTTCGGCGAGCATGGCGCGTATGAGGGGCGAGAGCGTGGGGCCTCTGATGAGTATCAGCTTGTCGAGGCGGGTAGCGGGGATGGTGTTGCGCTCGAGCAGGTCGAGGCAGATGTCGATGGCCTTCTGCACGTGAGGGCGCATGACGGCGAATGCCTCGTCGCGGGTGACGGTGAGCTCAAGCTCGAGCTCCTCGCCGTCACAGTCTTCGCCGAGGTCGCCGAGGTCGGAGAGGATGTCGGCGGAGGGCTTGTATGTCAGCTGGTTCTTGAGGGCCTCGGCGTAGGTCTTGAGGGCGTCGCGGAGCACCGCCTTCTTGGCGTGATCGGCGAGGATGGGGTCGATGCGGTATTTGCCGCGGAGGTACGGTATTATAATCTCGTCGACGATGGCATAGTCGAGGTTCTTGCCGCCGAGGTAGTTGTCGCCCTCGGTGTCGAAGACCTGCACCACGCCGTCCTCGACGCGGAGCAGTGCGGCGTCGAATGTGCCGCCGCCGAAGTCGAAGGCCATCCACAGGCCGTCGGTGAGCGGCGAGGTGAGGCTGTAGGCGAATGCGGCGGCCACCGGCTCCTGGAGCAGCTCGACGTGGCGGAATCCGGCGAGTCGCGCGGCCTCCATGGTGGCTGTCTTCTGTATGACGGTGAACTTGGCGGGGACTGTGATGACCACGTCGTCGACGCGCTCGTCGGAGACGAAAGAGCGGAGCATCTTGAGCACCTCGGCTGAGAGCTGCTCGGAGGTGTAGTCGGCGTCCATGTAGGCGCTGTGGTAGAGTGTGTCGGTGCCCATCGTGCGCTTGAACTCGACGAAGGCGTTTGCCGAGCCGGCCGACCAGGAGCGGGTTGCGCGGCGACCGTCGGCACGGAGGGTGTTGAGCGCCGAGTCGCCGACCATGACGGAGCGGCGCTTGTTGAAGGCTACGCACGAGGGCATGGTGTCTTTGAGGAGGTCGGTGCGGATGATGTGAGGCTCCCCCTTGTCGATGCGGGCGATGGCGGAGTTGGTGGTGCCCAGGTCGATGCCGTAGTCTATTTTTATGCGTGACATTTGAGTTGATGGGTTGATGAGAGGGGTGAGATGATGAGTTGATGAGAGGGGATGTGAGCCGCACAGCGGCTCACCACAATGATCGGTTGGCTGACGGCACTATAAACTATAAGTTATAAGTTATAAGTTAGTTGCAGGCGACGGTGACGTGGGCGGCCTGAATGAGGCGGCCGTTAAAAGAGACCTGTGGGCGGCTGACGGAGGCTATGACCATCGAGCCGGGGGGCAGGGAGGGGTCGTCGACGAAGTCGGCGGTGAGGCGCATGCCGTCGGCGTAGGGGACTCCGGCGAGTGCGGCCACCTCGTAGCCGTGGGCGGCGAGTACGTCGCGGAGGCGTGAGACGCTGCGCGCCAGCTGCTTTACTCCGCGCATGTCGGGGTCGATGCGGCGCAGGTTGGCCTCGAGACGGCAAAGCTCGTCGGCGACGCTGAGGGCCAGGGAGTGGTCGGGGGTGGAGGTGTCTGTTACGTGCATGAGCGTAAGATGCGTATAAAGGCCATGAAGGCAATCAGGTAAAGGAAATATTTGCCGCAGCCCGAGAGGCAGTCTGACAAGCCGGAGTCTTCGTTGAGGCCGGAGGAGGAGCTCTTGGCGTCCAGGGACTTGTAGAAGGAGTCGACGATGGCGTAGGCGTCGGCGCGGAGGGGCTCGTAGCGGCCCTTGATGAAGTCGGGGTCCATATAGAAGTCGTCGAGCATGGCAAAGGCACGGGTGACGCGGTCAAACACGGCGAAGATCTTGCGCACGTCGGGGTCGTTGGGGTCGAGCAGGGCGGTGGGGCCGTATGTGTTGTGCATGTTGGCGAAGCGCCCGGCGGCGGCGGGGATGTGTAGGTCGATGAGGTTGAGGCACACGTTTACGGTGCGGGTGGAGAGGATGATGTATTCGCGGCAGTCGGTGCCGAGGATGCTCTGCAGCTCGGCGAGCAGGGTGTTGGCGCGGCGGATGTGCCCGAGGATGTCGTCGAACCCGTTGCCGTCGGGGGCCTCCATCTTCCGGTGGAGACTGGAGAGCTGCCTGTAGGGCTTGCGGGCTTCGGGGGGCATGGCTTCGGCGAGGCGGTCGACGGCGTCCTGCTCCTGCATCTTCGAGGTGTCGATGGCGTGGCGGATGTCACGGACTTTCTGCATGATCCGGTCGCGCCGGTCGGGGTATGTAAATTTGGCGTAGTCGGGCTCGTAGGTGAGATTGTCGAGGTCGTCGATGGCCAGTATGGCCTTGTCGAGAATGTTTTCGACAGTTTTGCCGAGAGCCGGGCGGTTGGGATAGAGGTCGGTGCTGTAAGAGCCGTTGATCTGCTCGGCGGCCTGGTCGAGACATTCGTCGACACACTTGGTGACAGCGTCGGCCACGCGCATGGCGAGGATGGTGGCGGCGGGGTAGTCGGGACCGCCGAAGTTGGCAACGTCCTTGAGCATGGGTATGATGCGGGCGAGCATCAAGATGGCGTTGTTGATGCCCATGCCACGCGTCACGGCCACGGCGTCGGCGAGCTGGCGGATGCGGGTGACGAGTGGGGCGTATTCCCGCGGGAGCGTGCTGAGCACCCAGTCGGCGACGATTTCGGTGTTGGATCGGCTGATGCGTATGTTGTCGGGGTCCTCGGCCAGCAGTGCGGCGTAGCGGAAGAAGAGATAGGCGGGGATGACGACGTCGACGTCGCGGCGGGCGCCGTTGACGGCATCGGAGGAGAGGTCGATGAAAGTGACGGCGAGGCGCTCGTAGAGCAGGTCGCGCTCCATGTCGGGCTGCCGCTTGTCGACGGGAGTGGCGTCGACGTGGTCTTGGACACGTTCGTAGAGCTGCCGGGCGGCGACGATGCGCTCGCGTGGCGAGAGGGTGTTGTCCTGGTTAAGTTCCTCGCAGACGGCGATGGCGTCTTCGACGGCCTGGAGGTCGGCCTCGCGGGCAGCGGACTGCAGGGACTGCTTCCACCGTGGGTTGGAGATGAGGGGGAGCAGCTCCTCCTTGCCTACGGCGTCGGCGAGGGTGAATATGAAGTCGGTGTCGGAGTCGCCGTAGATGGTCTCGGCACCGGCGACGGCGTCGCGGAGACGCCCCTCGGCGAGAGCCAGGACTATGCGGCGGCGGGTGGAGGCTCCGGGGGTGCCGTCATCTTTGGGAAACCAGAAACGGGCGTAGTGCTCGCGCTGCGCGGGCAGGGCGAGGGCGCCGGCGGCGGCGGTGACGGCCTCGGGCGAGCGGTCGGGCTCGGGCAGCGGCAGGCGCATGTCGTCGGGGGTGTCGGGCTGGCGCCCCAGCTTGGCCAGGGCCTTGGCGCGCGAGACGGCGGAGGCTATCTCGGCGGCTGAGGCGTCGGCGTGGACGAGCAGCACGCGCATGGGGTGGTTCTTGACCAGCCGTGCCCCGCCGGAGAAGGCGGGGGCCAATAATCGATCTTTGTCGGGGTCTTTCATAATGTGTGTGTCGGGGGTGGCGGTTGGCGGGAGGTTTTGTTAAGGGGTGAGCACGCCCCAGAGGTAGAGGGCGGCGTAGAGGGCGACGAGGCTGAGGATGACGATGTAGGCCGAGCGGCTGCGGCTGTTGATGACGAAGAACTGCGCGCACTGGTATGCCGTGGCCACGTTGAGCAGCGTCAGGTATGCGGGTATGTTGGTGTAGTCGATGACCGGCAGGAGGCAGGAGGCGAACAGCAGCAGGGTGATGAAGCCGTTGTATGATCGCGAGCGGGAGTTGTAGCTGAAGACCTTGACGAGGTTGATGATGCCTAGGGTGAGGCCGGTGGCGATGGTGGCGACGGTGGTGACAATGAGCTGCAGGGAGTGCGCCGGGGAGAGGACGGCGGTGATGGAGGTGAAGTCGGGGGCCGGGAAGGGAGAGAAGCTGATGGCTCCGAAGGCCCAGAGTATCCACCAGGGGGTGACCACGCCCAGCAGGGCGGCCACGGCGGTGCGGGGTGTGAATATGCGCATCTGCCCCATGCCCATGAGCAGCAGGGGGATGTAGGCGACCAGCGCGTACTCCGTGAGGGCGCCGGCGCTGAGCAGGAGGAACGCGAGGAAGGTGAAGCGGGTGTATGACGGCTTGTTATAGGATGAGTAGAGGGGGATGAGCGACAGGCATACGGCGAGGGCTACGACGGTGCCGGTGTTGAGGCGGCACATCACCTCGGGGGTGGCGCACTGGATGACCATGAACATGCCGGCGAAGAGGCGTGTGATGTCGCGCAGGAGGTTGAATCGGGTGTTGAGGAAGACCATCAGCCACGCCAAGGTGACGGCGGCGCAGACGCCGGCGAGGGCGGCGAGGTCGGGGCTGTCAATCCACAGGTTGGCGGAGGGTAGGCCGAGGCCCTTGTCGGCGGTGAAAGGGGTGACGATGCCGGCTGCGCAGGCGGCGTATGCGCCCACGCAAGCCAGGGCCATCAGCAGCCAGGTCATGGCCGGTGAGTGGATGAAGCGGGATATTTTTTCCTCTTTTACGGTCATGTGGAAGCCCCCCCCGAGACAACCGCCCCGGCAGCCCCCCCCGACCCCCCCCTAAAGGGGGGGGACACCAAGTTAGAGGGCAGAGCGAGGGTATATGGGATATAAATTTGGAAATTAAGTGTCATTTTTAGATCTTAGGAAGCCCCTCCCCTTGGGGAGGGGTTTGGGGAGGGCCGGCCGGTGACGTCGCGGCCGATGTCGCGGCGGAGGTAGAGGCCGTCGAAGCTGATGGCGGTGGCGGCGCGGTAACTTTGGGCGAGGGCGTCGGGCAGCGTGTCGCCGTAAGAGCTGACGGCGAGCACGCGTCCGCCGACGGTGACTATTTCGCCGTCACGCTCGGCAGTGCCGGCGTGGAAAATGATGCTGTCTGCGGGGCGCGAGGGCGCCGCCCCGCTGCTGTCTGCGGGGCGCGAGGGCGCCGCCCCGCTCCTGTCTGCGGGGCGCGAGGACGCCGCCCCGCTGCTGTCTGCGGGGCGCGAGGGCGCCGCCCCGCTGCTGTCTGCGGGGCGCGAGGGCGCCGCCCCGCTCCTGTCTGTCGGGGTGTCGAGGCCCTTGATTACCTTGCCCTTGGGGTAGGAGCCGGGGTAGCCGCCGGAGACGAGCATGACGGTTGCGGCGGCGCGGGGGTCGTGCGTCAAGTGTGAGGTGTCAAGTTTCAGGTTGCCGTCGGCGGCGGCATCGATGGCGGCGAGGAGGTTGCCGGCGGTGCGGAGCATGACCACCTCGGTCTCCGGGTCGCCCATGCGGACGTTGTACTCGATGACCATGGGGTCGCCGTCGACGTTGATGAGTCCGAAGAAGATAAATCCGCGGTAGGTGATGCCTTCGGCTTTTAACCCCTCGACGGTGGGGCGGACGATGCGCTCGTCGACCTTGCGCATCCACTCCTCCGTGGCGAATGGGACGGGGCTGACGGCGCCCATGCCGCCGGTGTTGAGGCCGGTGTCGCCCTCGCCGATGCGCTTGTAGTCCTTGGCTTCGGGGAGGGTGATGTAGCACTCGCCGTCGGTGATGACGAAGACGGAGCACTCGATGCCGGAGAGGAACTGCTCGATGACCACCGTTGAAGAGGCCTTGCCGAAGCTGCCGGCGAGCATGGCGCGGAGCTGCTGCTTGGCCTCGTCGAGGTCGTTGATGATGAGCACGCCTTTGCCGGCGGCGAGTCCGTCGGCCTTGAGTACGTAGGGGGGCCGGAGGGTCTCGAGGAATGCCTCGCCGTCGGCCAGGGTGTCGGCGGTGAAGCTGCGGTAAGCGGCGGTGGGGATTCCGTGGCGTGCCATGAACTGCTTGGCGAACTCCTTCGAGCCTTCGAGGCGGGCGCCCTCCTTGGAGGGGCCGAAGACGCGGATGCCAGTGCCGAGGAAGCGGTCGTAGATGCCGGCGACGAGGGGGTCCTCGTTGCCGACGATGATGAGGTCGACGCTATTTTCACGGGCACAGCGCTCGACGGCGTCGAAGTCTGTCGGCTTGACGTCGGGGATGTTGGTGCCGTAAGCCTTTGTGCCGGCGTTGCCGGGAGCGATGAACAGGCGGTCGAGCAGGGGTGATTGGCTTATTTTCCAGGCGAGGGCACATTCGCGGCCGCCGCTGCCGAGGAGCAAAACGTTCATATTCAGTGATCAGTGATTAGTTTTGAGTGATTAGTTGTGAGTGATTAGTGGTTAGTTGTGAGTGATTAGTTGTGAGTGATTAGTGATTAGTTTTTCGTTTAAAGAAGCATTTAGCTAATCACTAATCACTAATCACTAAACACTAATCACTAATCACTTATCACTTTTTTTTGGACATTTTGGAGATGTATTTTTGGCGCTCGCGAGAGGCGAACTCCTCCTTGGAGAGTTTTGCCCCACCCGCTCCCCCCCCAAGGGGTGAGGACACCAACTTTGAAGCCTCTCCCCTTGGGGAGGGGTTTGGGGTGGGTCGGTTCCGCTTCCCCTTGGGTAGGGGTTTTGGGGGGGCCGACGGGGCTTGCTTTATCGAGCCGCCGGCGCGGCGGAATGAGCGGTAGTCGCCCTCGAAGATGATATATTCGCGCAGCTCGCACTCGAGGCGGCCGTTCATCAGCGGTATCTTCTCGGAGGGGGCGAGGCCGATCTTGTGGAACAGCTCGTCGTGGTAGCCGATGATCCAGGCGTGGTAGCCCTTGAAGACGTGCTTGAGCTTCTCGCCGATGAGCGCATAGAGGTCTTCGATGGCCTCGGGCTTGAGGCGCTCGCCGTAGGGCGGGTTGGTGACGAGGACGCCGTTGCGGGGGGCTTCCGTCCAGTCCTTGAGGTCTTTAAGCTCGACGCTGACGTATTTGGCGACGCCGGCGCTCTTGATGTTCTGGCGGGCGATGGCCACGGCCTTCGGCAGGCAGTCGGCGCCGACGATGGGCACGCGGACCTTGCGCTCGGCGCTGTCGTCGTTATAGAGGCGGTCGAAGAGCTCGCGGTCGAAGTCGGGCCAGTTTTCGAAGGCGTAGTGCTGGCGGAAGATGCCGGGCATGATGTTTGCGGCGATGAGCGCGGCCTCGATGAGGAATGTGCCGGAGCCGCACATAGGGTCGACGAACGGTTTGTCGCCGCGCCAGCCGCTGCGGAGAATGATGCCGGCGGCGAGCACCTCGTTGATGGGGGCGTCGGTCTGGCTGACGCGGTAACCGCGCTTGTGGAGCGACTCGCCGGAGGAGTCGAGGGAGAGTATCACGTCGTTGTCGGAGATGTGGAGGTTGAGCACCACGTCGGCGTCTTCGCGGACGCCGGGGCGACGGCCCTTGCCGAAGCGGTCCTGGAAGAAGTCGACGATGGCGTCCTTGACGCGGTAGACGGCGTAGCGCGAGTGGGTGAAGTCGTCGGAATAGATGGTGGTGTCGATGCTGAATGTCTTGTCGAGCGACAGGAGCCGGGTCCAGTCATACTCCTTGACCTTGTCGTAGAGGTCGTCGGGGTCGTATGCGGTGAACTTGTAGAAGGGCTTGAGAATGCGCAGGGCTGTGCGGCAGCATAGGTTGGCGCGGTAAAGCATCTCCAGGTCGCCGGTGAAGGAAACCATGCGGTTGCCGGGCTCGACTTCCGAGGCGCCGAGCGTGCGCAGTTCTTCGGCGAGCACATCCTCCAGGCCTTTGAAGGTTTTGGCCACCATTTCAAATTTTTCCATATACTCCTTTAGTGTTTTTAGTGGGGCAAAGGTACGGAAAAATCGTGGAATTTTGCGTAATTTTGCCGCGATTAATGGAAAAAGTGCCACACATATATAAGAAATGGCTCCTGTGGGCGTGGATGGCGGCGCTGCTGACGCTGCTGGAGATGCCGTTCGACACCTTGCACGACGACGACTGGGGGGCGCTGAAATACGGCTACCCTACGGTCACGTCAGAGGCGCCCGACAATGTGCGCCTCGGCGTCTACGGGTGGCTGACAGGGCTTTACACGCGACACTCGGGGCGGGTGGCGATGCATGTGGCCACCCAGGCTTTCGTGCGCTGTCACGGTTATTTTCTGCTGCCGCTAACGGTGGCGCTGCTGACCTTGGCGTGCATCGAGCTGATGGCGCGCCTGGCGTTCCGGCGGCCGGCCAACCGGCAGCGGCTGCTGACGATGCTGGCGTTCCTGGTGATAATGCCGTGGTTCGGGATGAATGGGCGGTGGTTTGGGAGCGTGTCGTTTGCGCTGAACTATTCGCTTGCAGGGGCGCTGAATTTGTGGGTGCTGTATCGGTTAGCCCCCCCCGGCCCCCCCCTGAAGGGGGGGGTGTCCCTGTGGGTGACAGTCTTGGGGGCGCTGGTAGCGGGGAGCCTGCACGAGGGGTTTGCCGTGGCCTTCGGCGCGGGGCTGCTGTACCTGCTGTGGAAGCGCCCCGATAGACGTTACCTATGGCTTGTGACGGTGGCATACCTTGTCGGAGCGGTTCTGGTGTGCCTCAGCCCGGCCAACTTCGCGCGGGTGCAGACGCGCTTGGGCCTCTACGAGCGGCTTCAGAACCTTTACTCCATCGCCCCGGCGCTAACCATAACGCTCATTATGCTAATAATATGCCTCTGGTGGCGCAAACGCAACGGAGGGGTTGGTGTCTTTTTTATAATTTTATTTTTTAATTTTTTATTTTGTGCCTTGGTCGTCACTTTCGAGCGCGAGGCTTACCCGCTGATACCGATGGCGTTGATGCTCGTAATCATCGCTGCGCGGGCGGTCGGGCGGTTTGCCCTGAGCATGCGAGTGACGTGCGGGCTTATAGCGGGTGTTACGGCTATGGTGCTGATGCTGTGGAGCCAGGGTATGCGGCACCGGCGCGCGTATGAGGCGCAGGTTGCAGAATACTTGGAAACAGGGGTGGTCAAGGTGCCTGCCGATGTTGACGGCAACAGCGGCTGGGGTCCGTTCCGGCTCGACCCGACCGACTCGCGGCTGCTGCCGCGCAAAGAGCCGGCCAATCTCAACGACTACTTCTTCGACGGTGCGCTGCCTCTTCGCTACTTGCCTGAATATGAAGGTGTCATAAAGGTGGAGAATGTGCCCGTGGACGTCGAGGTGGAGGCTTACGCCACCGACTATGTGCCCACTCGGCTGTTCCCCAGGCTGCTGTACGCGCTGCGCGGCCACTGCGGCGAGCCGGCGTCGCTGGTGACGGGCCGCGACGGCGAGACGGTATATGTATATACTCGCGACGACCTGACACCCCGCACCATCATCGTGAAAGCGGGCTCCCGAAATGTCGAAATTTCAGGATTTCGGGATTTCGAGTAGCCGATAGTTGCGAGTTTCGGGGAATTTGCGTACTTTTGCACATTCAAATGCACAGCCTGACCACACCCATGAAGCTCACCTTCCTTGGCACCGGCACCTCCACGGGCGTCCCGCAGATAGGATGCCATTGCGAGACATGCACCTCCACCGACCCGCGCGACAATAGGTTGCGGTGCTCGGTAGTGGTAGAGACGCCGAAAGCCAACTTGCTGATAGACTGCGGCCCCGACTTCCGCGCACAGATATTCAAGATGGGGGCGCCGGCTCTCGACGCCCTGCTCATCACCCACAGTCACTACGACCACGTGGGGGGTGTCGACGACCTGCGCCCGTACTGCTATTCGCTCAACGGGTTTCCCGTCTACTGCCGGCACGACGTGGCCGACGACCTGCACACGCGCGTGCCGTACTGCTTCACAGACAACCCGTATCCGGGTGTGCCGTCGTTCAAGATGCACGAGATAGACCCGCAGCGCCCCTTCGAGGTCAACGGCCAGGAAATCATCCCGCTACCGGTGCTGCACCTGCGTCTGCCCATCCTCGGCTACCGCATCGGCAACTTGGCGTACATCACTGACTGCAAGCTGATGCCGGAGTCGACAGTGAAGCTTATCCGCGGCGTCGACACGCTGGTAATCAACGCGCTGCGCATACGCGAGCATCCGTCGCACATGAACCTCGAGCAGGCCCTTGCGGCTATCCGCCGCATCGCCCCGGGCCGCGCCTATCTCACGCATCTGAGCCACGACATGGGCCTTCACGCCAAGGTCGACCCGACACTGCCGGATGGGGTGCACCTGGCCTACGACGGACTGGAGTTAGTGATAAGTGATTAGTGAAGAGTGATTAGTGATTAGTTGTAAGTTATTAGCTGATTTAAATACTAAACCCGTGATTAAAACCATCTTTACCACCATTCTTGCCGCAGTGGCCGTTACGGCCTCGGCAGAGCTGAAGGCACCCTACACCGTCAACTTCGACGTGGCCACGCAGCCCGCGGAGGTGTATGCCATAGTCGACGCCAATGGCGACGGCGACACATGGCAGTTTTCCGAAACCGGCACGTATTATTACAACAAGGGCAAGCGCAACGCCAACGACTATATTGTGCTGCAGCCCACCGTCTTCGAGGCGGGAAAGATTTACGACTTCACCCTGGAGATGGAGGCGCAGCGCAACCGCGCCATGACCGCCTTCAAACTCTCCACGGCCCCCGACGCCACCTCCCTGGCCTCGGCAACGGTGGTCATAGCCACCACGGCCTACAAGAACACCACCTGCACCATGAAGGGACAGTTTATCCCCGAAGAGACAGTAACGCTCTATCCGGCAGTGTATTGCTGTACTGACGAGGATGAGGCCGACTACACCATCATCCACTCGCTGAGCGTGTCGGCGCCCGTCAGCGGCGTGGCACCGGCGGCTGTCAAGAGTTTCACGGTGACGCCCGACGTCGGCGGCGCCCTGACGGCCGCGCTGAGCATCGTGCCGTCGGTGGTGGACATGGAGGGCAATGCCCTCGAGGAGGCCACCACGCTGACCGTCACCCGCGACAGCGTGGAGATAGCACGGCTGACGGCGCAGCCGGGTGACACGCTGGTGACTTTCACCGACACCGCCGCCACCTACGGCGCGTGCGTCTATGAGGTGACGCCTTCCAACAGCAACGGCGACGGCCTTAAAACCGCCGTTACCGCTTTCGTGGGCCTGACAACCCCGACAGCGCCGACGGGCGTGACCGCCTCGCGCGGCGCCAAGGACGGCAGCGTGAAGGTGTCGTGGGAGCCTGTGACCAAGGATATTTACGGCAAGAATCTTACTGCCGTCACCTATAATATTGACGGCATGGCTCTTAACGGCGCTTGGCAGGCTCTGACTACCGGCGTGACGGATGCCGAGGCCGACCTGCAGGTCAACGAGGACTCCACCAACCAGCTGTTCGCCCGCTTCCGTGTCTATGCCGTAAACACATACGGCACTTCCGAGGTATCGAAAGGCACCGAGTTCGTCCCCGCCGGCCGGCCGTTAGACCTGGACTTCCGCGAGTCGTTCACCTCCGGCAAGTACGACTATACTTGGGCCTCGGGCAAGACCGAGGACAGCGAGGACTCTGAGTTTGTCACCGCGGTTGACGGCCGCATGGCCGGCATCAACGCCATCGACGATGACGGCGGCTACCTCTTCTTCACGGGCAAGGTACGTCAGGACTGCCTGTGGCTGTCGTCGCAGAAGGTCAATATCCCCGCGTCGGCCACCGACCCGGTTGTGAGCCTGTATTATACCAACACGGGCACGAGCAATATCAACGACATCCGCGTGCTTGCCAACGACGGCAGCGGGTGGGCCGAGGTCGGCAAGCTCAACGCCGGCGAGGTTGACAGCCTCTGCTGGCGCCGCGCCACGCTGCCGCTGACCGGCTGCGCGGGCAAGGTAGTGGAGGTGCGCCTCCAGATAACCTATCTCGGGGGCAACCGCATGGCCTTTGACCAGATAAAGATCTATGACCGCAAGGCCAACGACATCAACGAGGTGCGTCTGACGACCCCGCGCATGATAGAGGCCGGCGGCGTGGGCACGTTCACCGTCGACTATGCCAACAACGGCCTCAACGCCGCCAAGGGATACACCGTCGACCTCTATTGCAACGACGAGCAGGTGGCCTCTGTGGATGGCCCCGACGTAGAGGCTGAGGGATTTGCCTCCGTTACCCTCACCCATGGCCTGACACCGGTGGACGACGCCGAGATGTATTATTACGCCGTGGTCAACTGGACGGCCGACAACTGCCCCGACAACAACTACTCGGCCACCGACTCGGTGGTGGTGCGACACTATGACTACCTGCGCGTGGCCGACCTTAGCGGTGAGCGCACGGGCGGCGTCGACGTGCTGACGTGGAGCGCTCCCGACCTGACAGCCGTCAGCGGCATGCCCACCGTCGACTCCTTTGAGTATTACGACCCGTGGCTGCTGCAGTTCGGCGACTGGACAACGGTCGATGCCGACGGCTACACCGTTGGCGACCTGAATCTCTACGACACCCCCTGCATCACCTTCGGCGTGACCAAGCTTGCGTGGTACACCTTCGACTCGCGGCTGATGGGCCTGCGCGCCAACGAGGCGGCCACGGGGCGCCAGTGCATAAGCACCATGTACAACTACTCGGAGTACGGCAACACGGGGGCCAACGACGACTGGGCCATCTCGCCGCGTCTGAGCGGCAACGCGCAGACCGTCAGCTTCAAGGCCCGCAGCTACACTAACGTGTACGGACTGGAAACGTTCAACGTGCTCTACTCGACCACGGGCACCGCCGTCAGCGACTTCAAGACGTTAGCCACAAAGATACAGCCGCCGGTGACGTGGACAGAATACAGCTACGAACTGCCGCAGGGCACACGCCACTTTGCCGTGCAGTGCGTGAGCAACGACTGCTTCATGCTGCTGCTCGACGACGTGTCGATGGAACTGGAGGCACCCGAACTGGTCGTCAAGGGATACAATGTATACTGCAACGGGCGCAAGCTCAACGATGCGCTCCTGGATACTCCCGGATACCGCAACGTCGGCGTGGGCGATGACGACGAGATGGAGTATGTGGTTACCGTGGTCTACGACAAGGGTGAGAGCGACGCGTCTAACGCCGTGACCATCCGCACCGTGGGCATCGAGAACGTGGCCGTGGAGGGCGCCGCCGAGCCGGTAGAGTATTACAACCTGCAGGGCGTGCGCGTGGAGCATCCCGTCAGCGGCAATATCTACATACGCCGCCAGGGACGCACAGCTGTGAAGATACGCTACTAAATCGGTTACCGATTTGATTTTTAATCGGATAATCGGGTAATCGGGTAAAGATAAAAACAGATCAGATGAGGATTGACATTATAACCGTGCTGCCGGAGATGCTGGAGTCGCCCCTGGGGTGCTCCATCATCAAGCGCGCGCAAGACCGCGGGCTCGTCGAGATAGCCGTGCACAACCTGCGCGACTACACCCTCAACAAGCACCGCAAGGTCGACGACTACCCCTTCGGCGGCGAGGCCGGCATGGTGATGCAGGTGGAACCTATCGACCGATGCATCAGCCACCTGAAGGAGCAGCGGGAGTATGACGAAGTGATATTCATGTCGCCCGATGGCGAGCTGTTTGACCAGCCGATGGCCAACAGCCTGTCGCTGCTGAAGAACATCATCATACTCTGCGGCCACTACAAGGGGATCGACTACCGTGTGCGCGAGCATCTTATCACGCGAGAGATTTCCATCGGTTCGTATGTGGTGACCGGCGGCGAGCTGCCTGCAGCTATCGTCACAGATGCCGTGGTGCGCCTCATACCCGGCGTGCTCGGCGACGAGCAGAGCGCCCTGAGCGACTCGTTTCAGGATCATCTGCTGGCACCTCCCGTCTATTCGCGTCCGGCGGAGTACAAGGGGTGGCGGGTGCCGGACATACTGCTCAGCGGCCATGAGGGCAACATCGCCCAGTGGCGCTATGAGCAGGCCATGGAGCGCACGCGCCGCCTCCGCCCCGACCTTTTGAGCGATTGAGTTACGGAGTTAAAGAGTTAAAGAGTTAAACTCTAACTTCCCAAAATATACGTAATAGATTGCGAATTGCCCCAAAGGGGCAACCACGTGATAACCCCGGGCAAGCGAAACGCAGCCCGGGGAGAGGGGCAGCGCCCTCGCGCCCCGCGCCCCAACGGGGCGCGCTAATGATGGCAACCAAGTCAATCATCAGCGCACCCCTTTGGGGTGCCGGTGTACTTCCGCTTTTATACCCCGGGCTGCGCTGCGCTTGCCCGGGGTTATCATCAAGTTGCCCCGTTGGGGCACTTTCCATTATTAAATAAATTCGATTACGTAAAATTTGGGAAGTTAGAGATTAAGCGGATAAGGGCGGATTTTTAATCCCTTCTTATCCGCTTAATCCGTCTAATCCGTAGTTTTGCAGGCGGGGCGGTGATAGCGGGCGATGATGTATGCGACGAGGAAGTATACGGCGGCGAGCAGCCACATCCACTTGTAGGGGCCTGACTGCTGCTCGATGGTGGCGCCGTCGGAGGCCATGCGCACGAAGCCCTCGATGCCCCAGGTTGAGGGGATAAGGTCGCCAAGCCATACCCACACGTCGGGCATGGCGTAGCGCGGCCACAGCAGTCCGCTGAGGAACAGGAAGAGCACCGATGTGAAGACAATGACGAGCATCGACGACTCGCGCTCGGTGACAAACACGCTGAGCACCATGCCGAACAGCGCGCCGGCAATCATCATGGGCAGTATGTAGACTATGTACTGTCCCAAGGAACCCATCGAGGGGATGGAGAATAGCCAGGGGACGACGGCGAACATGTAGACCACCATGGGGGCGTAGCATGTCAGGTAGCAGAGCAGGCGTCCTAAGACGGTGGCTGAGGGGCATACGCCGTGGAGGGCGTTGACGCCGGTGAGTGTCTGGGGCAGGCGGTCGACGGTCGGGGCCAGGGGGTCGATGCCGTGGCGGCGGCGGTATGAGCGGCCGCCGGCAAGCATGGCCACGCCCAGGACGAGGCTCTGCTGGAGGATGAGCACGAAGATGCCGGGCATGACGAACGAGGCGAAGCCTTGCGAGGTGTCGCCCATGAAGTAGGCGTCGACGGCGACGGTCTTAGACGAGCCGAGGGCCATCTGACCAAGCTCGCCGGTGCGGTCGATGAGCTCGGCGCGGATGTCGTTGCCCAGCTGCAGCTGCACGTCGCTCATGGCCAGCAGGATGTTGCGGTAGCGCAGCAGCAGGCTCATGTCGCAGTAGAAGGGGATGACGGCCTGGTCACCGCGGCCTATCTTTTGGTCGTAGTCGCGGGGTATCTCGATGATGGCCACGCAGTCGTGGGAGTCCATCCAGCGGCGCGCTTCCCCCATGTCGGCGGCGTAGCCTATTGTGTTGATGGCCTGGGTGGCGTCGATCATGCGCACGAGCTCGCGCGAGCGCGCGGTGCGGCAGTTGTCGACGATGGCCACGGGTATGTTGTCTGCCACCTCGGGATTGTAGATGAGGGTGTAGACTATTGGGTAGGCCAGGGGCAGCAGGAAGAAGAATATCATCACGCCCACGTCGGAGAATACGTTGCGCATCTCGTCGGCCCACACGCGCGAGAGTTGGCACAGCCAGGAGGCAATATGTCGGAGGGGATTGCTCATGGGATGTATATGTTATGCATGCAGCGGCGGCGCAGGCGTGGCAGCAGGGGCCAGGGGAGCAGCAGGAAGGCGAGCAGGGCTACGTACCACCAGCGCGAGTAGAAGAGGGCGAGGCCGTTGAGGGCCTGGTCGGCGTAGATGAGGAAGTAATAACGGAAGGGGAGGATGTAGCTGAAGATGGCCACGCCGCCGTACATGTTGGGCACGGGGAAGCTGATTGCGGCCACGGAGAATGTGAGGATGCCGATGAGCGAGACGGTGGAGACGGACATGCGCAGGTTGGGCACCACGCACACCACCAGCAGGGCGAATGCCTGGCAGGCGAAGACCATGAGCACCATGCCTAAGATCATGTGCCAGGCGGGGCAGTGCATGGGGAAGTGGAGCCAGCCGTAGAGCAGGGCCTGGATGCCGATGCCGACGATGCAGAAGATGACGGCCTGGGGTATGAGCTTGCCGGCCAGGGCGGTGACGATGTTGCCGCCGGCGCTCTCGATCCAGTCGCGGGCGGAGCCGCGCTTGATCTCGTCGCAGATGCTGAAGCAGGTGACGAGCATGATCATCAGTGCGAGCATGCCGGGGGCGAAGGAATTGGTGAGGTAGATGGAGTAGTTTGTCCAGGGGTTGCCGAGGCCGTGCTCCTGTGTGGCCACCGGCTGCAGCAGGTCTCCGGCCTGCGCGTCGCTGACACCAAGTGAAGTGAGACGGGTCTTGACGATGCCGCCGGAGGTGGTGACCGCGGTAGTTTTCAGCCCCTTGTAGGCGAGAGTGCCAGGGACGTAGTATGTGAGGTTGGAGTAGAACGTCAGCGACGGGCCGTTGCCGGCGATGGCGTCCTTCTGGAAGTCAACCGGTATGATGAAGAAACCGAAGATCTCGCCGCGGCGCGTGCGGTCGAGGGCGTCGAGGTAGCTGTCGAGACGGTATTTGACGTCGATAAGCTCCGTGGAACCCAGGTTGCGGGTGAGGCTGCGCGACATCTGCGAGTTGTCGAGGTCGACCACGGCCATGGGCACCTGCAACGGCAGTCCCTCGCTCATGAGGCTGACGAGGAACAGTGTGAAGCCCAGCGGCACCAAGATCATGGTGCACAGGTAGATGCGCCGCCCCGTGAGCTGCCGCCATCCGCGCCGTATGGCCGAGAGCAACATGCTCCCATTGGTATTATTTGATTTTATAAATTTCATTGGCTTGGTAAGCCCCTCCCCTTGGGGTGGGGTTTGGGGTGGGCCTGTATGTTTTGGTTACTTGCGCTCGAGGATGACCGACATGCCGGGGCGCAGGTTGGCGATGGCGCTGTCGGGACGCGCCTTGATGCAGAAGGTGCGGCTGTCCCATTCTCCGGTGGTCTTGGTGGCGCGCCAGGTGGCGTAGGTGCCCATGTCGCGGACGTAGTAGATGCGGGCCTTGACCTTCATCTTGTCGAGGGCGGGAATCATCACTTCGATTTCCGAGCCGAGTGGCATGTCGTTGAGCAGCTCCTCGCGGACGTTGAATGTTACCCACTTGTCGTCAATGCGCAGAAGGTTCATGATGGGCGCGCCGAGCGAGACGAGCTCGCCGACCTCGGGATATATCTGGTCGATCTGTCCGTCGCAGGGGGCGATGAGATACTGGTCTTCGAGCACGCTCTCCACCTCCTTTACACCCCCGCGTGCCACGGTGACCATGGCGGCGGCGCTGGTCTTGTCTTCCTGCTGTGCGCCTGCCTTTGCCAGGCTCAGCTGCGAGGCGGCGGCGTCGCGGGCGGCCACGGCGCTCTTGTAGGCGGCCTGTGCCTCGTCGCGCTTCTGCTCGGTGACCACCCCCTGCTCGTAGAGGTTCTGCATGCGGTCGAAGGTCTTCTTGGTGATCTCCACGCCGGCCTCGGCCTGCGACAGCAGGTCGGCGGCGCTCTGGATAATCTGCGAGCGGGTGCCCACGTCAACCTTCTGGTTCTGTGCGCGGGCGGCGGTCTCCATGGCCTCGGCGCGCTGGAGCTGGGCTTCTGCCAGCGACGAGTGGATGTGCACCAAGGTGTCGCCGGCCTTGACCATGTCGCCCTCCTTGACATAGAACTCGGCCACGCGGCCGGGGAGTTTGCCGGAGATGGTGACGGAGGTGGCGTCGGCCTGGCCCTCGATGATCTCGTCGGGCTTGTTGAGGAAACAGAAGCCTATGATGGCGAGGACGACGGTGGCGGCGAGCAGTATGCATGTGCCGACCATCACTGAGCGGCTCTCTTTCTTGACTTCCTGTGGGTTGGGGGTGGGGGTATTTGTTTCCATTTTAGGGAATTTAAGGAGCGTAAGGAAATTAAGGAAATTAAGGAAATTAAGGAAATGGTATTATAACTATAAACTATAAGTTATAAGTTATAAGTTAGTCGTTTGGGATGAGCGTGCCGAGCACCTTGCTGAGGTAGACGTCGCACAGGTGCATGTCTATCATCGCATCGATGTTTTCGGAGTTGGCCTTGAGCCACGCGGTCTGCGCCTCCATGACATTGTCGGTGGTCATGACGCCCTCGCGGAAGCCGAGGGTGGCCTGCCGGAGGTTTTCATTGGCCTTCTCGAGGTTGGTGGTGGTCATCTGGTATGTCTTGACGGCCTCCTGTGCGCGGTAGCCGGCCTGCGAAACTTGCAGGTCAATCATCTCGCGGGCGTGGGCCACCTCGAGCCGGGCGATGGTGGCGTCAGAGCAGGCGGCCTTGTACTTGGCGTAGTTGCCGCCCCAGTGCCATATCGGTATCTGAAGCATGGCGCCGACGGAGAAGGCGCCGTTGAAGCGCTTCTTGAAACCGTTGAACATGTTGGGATTGCTGAAGGAATATGTGCCGACCACGGCGAGCGACGGCAGCATGGACGAGCGGGCGACCACGGCCTGCTGCTCATAGACCTTTACGCCCGTCTCGAGTGCGCGCAGGTCGGGGCGCCGGGCGTAGACGGCGGCCATGTCGAAGACGGTGGAGGGGGGCGTGAGCAGGTAAGTGCTCTCGATGTCTTCGTCGGCCAGTGGGAAGACGCTGTCGACCGGGAGCCCGCAGATTTCCGACAGGGCCATGCGCGAGAGCGTAAGGCCGTTCTCGACCTTTGTAAGGTCAACCTGCGCCGAGTTAAGCTTGACATCGACGCTGAGCAGGTCGGAGCGCGTGGCCACGCCCTGCTCAATCATCGCCTGCACGTTGGCGTCGAGCGTGTCGAGCAGGGCCACGTAGCTCACCGCCAGGCGGTACTTGGCCTTGAGCGACACCACCTGCCAGTAGGCGGCGTCAACATTATATATTACATCCTCCGCCTCGTTGATGTGCAGCTGCTCGGCAACCTCGGTGGCATACTGCGTGATCTTGTTCATCGCGCGTATCTTGCCGCCCATGTATACGGGCTGTGTGATGGTGACGGCGCCGAAGAAGACGTTGTGGATGTCATACGTCATCGACTCCTTGGGTATGAGCGCCACCTCCGAGGGTATGTACTGTCCGTCGGGACCCTTGACCGGGTAGCCGGTGGCGGGGTCTGTGACGAGCTTGAAGTCGTAGGAGCCTGTCGACGAGTTGAACGCTTTCACCGGCAGCAGCTGGTCGGAGTCGAAGATTGACAGCTTCTTCTGGTTCCACATATATCCGCCGGCGAAATCGACGCCGGGGAGGTATGCGGCGCGTGCCTCGTCGTGCTGGTATCCGGCGCGGCGTATTCGCTCGCGGGAGATCTGCAGTTGCTTGTTGTTTCGCAGGGCGAGCTCGCGGCACTGCTCGAGTGTCATGGGCGTGCCGGGGACATCGGTCTGCGCCGATGCCGGGGTCAGGGCGAGGGCGCAGAGCATCGCGGCCAGGGCCCGACGTATCGTTGACGTTGATTCTTTCACAGGTTTCTCTTTTTTCTTATAACCGCTCACGCGGCTCAATGGTTGAAACGACGCTGCAAATTTAGGTGATAAAGCGACACGAAATTGTCCGATTTTTCCGAAAATCTGTCCGAAAACGGAAAAATAAATAATCGACAGGCCATCGATAATCATCGATGGGCATCGATAATCTTCGATTGCTTATCGATTGGCTGTCGAAAAGCAAGCGGGCTGCCGTGGAGGGCAGCCCGCTCGGTTTAGTTCGTAGGTCGTAGTTCGTGGTTAGTCGTCGCGGCGGGGGGTGCGGGGACCGCGGTCGTTGCGGTCGCCACGGTCGCGGCGGGGTCCGCGCTCACCGCGCTCACGGTCGGGACGCTCGCGGCGGGGACGGTCGCCGCGGTCGCCGCGGGGAGCGCGCGGGGGACGCTCCTGCCACCCCTCGGGCTTGGGCTGGAGTGCGCGCATCGACAGGCGGTATTTGCCGGTCTTCTTGTCGATCTCGATGAGCTTGACCTCAACCTCGTCGCCCTCGTGCAGGCCGCTGGCCTCCATGTCGGGCAGGCGGTCCCACGAGATCTCGCTGATGTGGAGCAGGCCGTCGCGGTTGGGCATGAACTGTACGAAGGCGCCAAACTCGAGGATGCTCTGTACGGTGCCCTTGTACACTTTGCCCTCCTCGGGCAGGGCGACGATGGCATTGATCATCTCGAGAGCCTTGTCGATGCTCTCCTTGTTGGCAGCGGCCACCTCGATGTAGCCGCCCTCGTCGATCTCGTCGATGCTGACGATTGCGCCGGAGGCCTCCTGGATGCCCTGGATGACCTTTCCGCCCGGGCCGATGACGGCGCCGATAAGCTCCTTGGGTATGAGCATGGTCTCGATGCGCGGCACGTGGGGCTTGTAGTCGGCGCGCGGCTCGGGGATGGTCTCGTTGATTATGTTGAGTATGTGCAGGCGACCTTCGCGGGCCTGGTTGAGGGCGCGCTCGAGTATCTCGTAGCTGAGGCCGTCGCACTTGATGTCCATCTGCGTGGCGGTGATGCCGTCGGCGGTGCCGGTGACCTTGAAGTCCATGTCGCCGAGGTGGTCCTCGTCGCCGAGGATGTCGCTGAGGATGGCATACTTGGGTGACTCATAGTCGTGTATGAGACCCATGGCGATGCCGGCGACGGGCTTCTTCATCTTTACGCCGGCGTCGAGCAGCGAGAGGGTGCCGGCGCAGACGGTGGCCATCGATGAGGAGCCGTTGCTCTCGAGTATGTCGCTGACAATGCGGCAGGTGTAGGGGAAGTCGTCGGGGAACATGCGCTTGAGGGCGCGGTGTGCCAGGTTGCCGTGGCCTATCTCGCGACGGCCGACGCCGCGGGTGGGACGTGCCTCGCCGGTGCTGAAGGGCGGGAAGTTATAGTGGAGCAGGAAGCGCTCGTGGCCTTGGGTGATGACGTCGTCGATGAGCTTCTCGTCGAGCTTGGTGCCGAGGGTGACGGTGGCCAGCGACTGGGTCTCGCCGCGGGTGAACACGGCCGATCCGTGGGGGCCGGGCAGGTAGTCGACCTCACACCAGATGGGGCGTATCTCGTCGGTCTTGCGGCCGTCGAGGCGTATGCCCTCGTCGAGCACGCAGCGGCGCATGGCCTCTTTCTCGACGTCGTGGTAGTAGCGGCGAACCATCGGCTCCTTCTCCTCGCGTTCCTCCTCGGGGATGGTCTCGAGGTATTCGTCGACGATGGCCTCGAAGGAGTCGGCGCGCCAGTGCTTGTCGGCGCTGCCGGTGCGTGCGACGGCGTAGGCCTTGTCATAGCACTTGTCATGGACGTCCTTGCGGAGATCCTCATCGTTCACCTCGTGGCAGTATTCACGCTTGACGGTCGAGCCGACCTCCTCGGCCAGCTCCATCTGGGCCTTGCACTGTACCTTGATGGCCTCGTGGGCTGTCTTGAGGGCCTCGAGGAGCACGGCCTCGGAGACCTCGTTCATTTCGCCCTCGACCATCATGATGTTGTCGTAGGTGGCGCCTACCATGAGCTCGAGGTCGGCCTTGGCGCACTGCTCGAAGGTGGGGTTGATGACAAACTGACCGTCGACGAGGGCCACGCGGACCTCGCTGATGGGGCCGTTGAAGGGTATGTCGCTGACGGCGAGGGCAGCGGAGGCTGCCAGGCCGGCCAGGGCGTCGGGCATGTCCTTGCCGTCGGTGGAGTAGAGGGTGATGTTGACAAATGTGTCAGCGTGATAGTTATCGGGGAAGAGTGGACGGAGCACGCGGTCTACGAGACGCGATGTAAGTATCTCATAGTCTGAAGCGCGTCCTTCGCGCTTGAGGAAACCGCCGGGATAGCGGCCGAAAGCGGAGTATTTCTCTTTGTATTCAACTTGAAGGGGCATGAAGTCCACGCCCTCGCCGGCCTCCTTGGCCGTGACAACGGTGGCAAGGAGCATCGTGTTGCCCATGCGCACCTCAACCGCTCCATCGGCTTGCTTGGCGAGTTTGCCGGTTTCGACGGTAATCTCACGCCCGTCGGGCAGCGCGATGGTTTTCTTGATGACGTTTAACATATAAAAAAGTGTAATTACAGCTTATAAAAATTCGGGTGCAAAGTTACAACTTTTTAGTGAGATAGGCGCAATAAAAAGGATATAAAATGCCAAAGGGGCAAATAAAATGGCCAAAACTGCCAACAGACGGGGGCGCGGGGCGCACAGCGCCCCGCCACAAGGATCGGTTGCCAGGCGGTTTATGTGGGGCGGGTGATGATGTGGAGGAGGCGGGTGGCGCGGGTGCGGGCTACGTGGAGGCGCCGGGCGTCTTCGGCGTAGTCCTCGGGGGTGCGGGAGTAGGAGGAGGGGTAGTAGCCGGGGATGACGGAGGGGAGTATCACAGTGTCGTACTCGCGTCCCTTCGCCTGGTGAACGGTGCTGACTATCAGTGTGTGGCGGAAGGCGGGGCTGAGGCACAGGTGGCGCTCGCGCATGGTGGCGAGGATGGGGAGCACGCTCTCGAGCTGTTGGCGTAGGGTCTGCCGCTCGAGGCCGCGCAGGAGCACGCCGTCGAGGTGCTGCAGCAGGAGGTTAAACTTCACGCTCGCCTCCCCCTCGAGCAGGAATCGCAGGCTGTGCATAGCCCGCTCCATCTCGCGAGCGAGCGGGGTGACGGTGTCGAGCAGGGCCTCGGTGTGGGCGCGTATGGGCTCGTAGAAGCTGCGGACGCGCTCGTTGTACGGGTTCTCGGTGACCATCTGGCGGGCGCGGAGGAGGGTGCACTGCGGCAGCGCGCGCATGTAGATGTGTGCGCGGGCCTCGCGGTCGTCAGGGCGCACCATGAGGGTCAGGTGGGCGAGGAGAGTGCGGAACGGCAGCGAGTGGAAAAAGTCGCGGTCGGAGATGAGGAAGTGGGTTATTTTGTGGTCTGTGAGGGCTGCGGAGATGGCTGTCACTATGTCGTTTGAGGGGGCGAGGATGGCGGTGATACGGGGGGTGTCGTCGTCTACCGTAGGCAAGGTTTGCGGAAGTATCTTGTCGGCTATTGTTAGCGGCTCATCCTCAGTGTATTCGTGGCAGGAAACCGCCGCCTCGGTGCGGTGGCGCTTGGAGAGGGAGAGGACGCGGTCGCAAGTGGTTGCCAGCAATTTGAGTGTGTCGGGGCGGGCGCCAAGGAATCCATAGATGGCCTGCTCGGGGTCGGCGAAGTAGACGGTGCGGCACCTTTGCGCTAGGCGCAGGCGCTTGAGCAGGGCGAGCTGCAGCGGCGAGAGCGACTCTGTGTCGTCGACGTAAACGCGGCTGTATGAGCGGTTTACTCCGTCGGTGATGGCGCGTAGCAGCAGGCCGAGGGACGTGGTCAGGCCGTGCTCGGCCATATATCGCTCAAATGACAGGGCATTGTGTATCAGCGGGGTGTGGGGATGGTGCGGGTCAAGACCTTGGGGGGCGTTGAAGGCGCGGAGCCACTGCTGGCGCGAGCGCCACTGCATGGCCTCCGGCCACGACAGCAGCGCGTCGGGGTGCTCGTGTATGAGCTGGTAGCGGAGAGCGGCGAGGCGTGGTATGACCAGGCGGCACTCGTCGAAGATGTCGAGCAGGCGCGACTGTGACAGCGGCCCCGCCGGCTTGGCCACGTCGCAGCCGAAGCGGTGGCACACGTGGCCCCAGTTGATTGAATAGCAGTCGTCGGCCATTTTGCGCACCTCGAGCAGGTGCATCAGCCGGTAGTCGGGGAGGTACGTGCGGAGTATCGCCTGCAGCCGTTCATGGTCGAAGAGCGAGCCGCAGGGGGCCACGTGCCGCAGGGCTGCCTCGGTGACGGTGCAGACGCTAACCCCCGCCTGGCGTGCGCGGAGCATGGGGTGTGTGGGCTCGCAGATGCAGAGGATGTCGGCGGGGCGCACCCCTTGCTCGAGGTCGCGGCGCACGCACTCGTAGAGCAGCGCCGACTTGCCTGTGCCGGCGGCGCCGGTGACCATGTAAATCCCTTCGGGCAGGTCGATAACGGCCTGCTGGCAAGAGTCTAATTTCGATATTTCGCTGATTAGGCTGACGGGCTCGGCCGGCTCCTCAATAGGCCGTTTCCGCAGCCGCGTAAGCAGCGCACGTATTTTGGCAAACAGCCTCACGCGTCAGTCGACGAAGAAGAAAAACACTGCGGCATAGGTCTTGTCGACCCCTTTGGCGTAGCCGAGGGTGCGGTAAGAGCTGTCGGTGACGCGGCCGTCCTCTTTGACGTAGCCGATGGTGCGGTAAGAGCTGTCTTGCACGCGGCCGTCAGACTTGACGTAGCCGACGGTGCGGTAAGAGGAGTCCTGTATGCGGCCGTCGGACTTGATGTAGCCGACGGTGCGGTAGGAGGCGTCCTGTATGCGGCCGTCAGACTTGATGTAGCCGATGGTGCGGTAGGAGGAGTCTTGTATGCGGCCGTCGTCTTTGACGTAGCCGACGGTGGAGTAGCCGCTGTCGGAGATGCGCTGGGCGTTGGCGCCGGCGCAGAGGAGGGTGACGATGGTGAGAAGCGTGATGAGTCGTTTCATGGGCTGGTGGATTGGTTGGTGTGTCGAGGGCAAAGGTAGCAATTTGCGGGCCAACGGCCAAAAAAATCGACAGCCAATCGATGACAATCGATGGTTTGTTTAAGAAATTTTGGGAAAAAATCGGTGGAGGGGTGCGCGGTGTCGGATTTTTTTGTATCTTTGTGGGCTATAAACTGACTAACATCCCATACCTAAGCGGCACGGGGTCGCCACCCGTCCCGAGCCGCGACACCTGATAGAAATTTTCACTGCAAAGTGCTTATACTGAGTCACTATTATGCTTTGGAGATACCGTACTGAAGCTTATCACACCATACTGACATCCATGGTGGCCATGACGCTCGTGGCCACGCTAGCCGCCTGTTCGTCAAGCGACAACGGAGGCGACGACCCGATCCCACCCGCCGAGGCGTCGGTGATGACCCTCGGGGCCACCTCCGCCTCGCAGCCCTACTCGCGCGCGGCATCTCCCTTGGAGGAGAGCTACGCCGACTTCGGCGTGTGGGCCTACAAGACCGACGCCGACGGGGCCACCCAGGGTGTCATGCACCACTCCGACGGCACCCCCTACGAGGTAATCTGGACGGGCAACGCCTGGCGTTACGACATACTCTCAGACAGTTACCAGCAATATCTGCGTTACTGGGACCTCGCCGCGCGCGACTATACCTTCGACGCCTACGCCCCCTGCCGCCACGGCGGCGACTATGTGATAACCCGCGGCGACGACGGGGTGTGCATCTCGCCGGTGCAGGGCAACCGCGTCACCTCGGCGCTGCCCGACTGGATAGTCAGCCGCCACCGCCGCGTCGCCGGCAGCCCCACGGGCGCCGACTATGACCTTTACGACGGAGGCAACTTGTTGGGCAACTACGCTTTGACTTCCTCCGTGGGGCTCGTCTTCCACCACATACTCTCCGTCATCGACTTCCGCGTCTACAACAAGGGCACGGGCACTGCCGTCATCACCTCCGTGAGCATCACCATTGGTGAGAAGGTGTACACCGTGGCCGACTTTGTCGGCGGCTCGTTCACCGACCTGCGGACGGAGGAGTCGGACGTACTCGTGCGCGACGGGCTGGCGGTTGATGTGCCCCCGAGCACGCGCGAGACGGCCGTTCGTTTGGCCGAACTGCTCGAGCTGCCGCAAACCGTCGATGCCAAGAACTGGAGCATCACCGTCACCCTGCAGGGCGGCCGCACGCTCACCGGCACGTTCGCCCTCGACGGGGCGTGGGAGGCCTCAAACCGGTATATCTACTACCTCGGCCTTAGCGACGACACCGACATCATCCTTATGGACGTTGACGTGGAGCTTTACCGCTGGCGCGAGGGGAACACCATCGAGACCGACCCGGTAATAAACTGGTAGGAGGCCCACCCCAAACCCCTCCCTAAAGGGAGGGGCTTCCCAAGATTACGAAATTAAATACATGACATAGTTGAAAATTCAATCTATCAATAATATCGCTAATGTAGCCCCCTCCTTTAGGAGGGGGTTGGGGGTGGCTTGTGTGGCTTTGGCGCTGCTGATGGCTGCCTGCTCGTCGGACGACGGCAACGCTCCCGAGGAGGCGTGCCCGTACGTGCTCGTCGGCGCCACGGACCGTGGCCTCGACTGGACGCCCATCGTCACCTCCCGCGGAGGCACCGACATCGACGCCGTCATTCCCGAGACCATCGGCGTGTGGGCCTACACCCCCGGCGGGACGGTGTTTGACAACCAGGAGATGTTCTACCTCAACGGCTCGGCGCTGGCCGCGCAGAGCTGGTGGAGCGGCTCGTGGTACACCGGCAACCTGTGGCCGTACAGCCCCGTGCAGCCGTGGGAGCCGCTGACCGCCTACCGCTTCCTCGCCTACGCGCCATATACCTCCGACATCACCCTCTCGGAGCCGTCGTACGACGGGATGCAGATGCTGACGTGGCGTCACGTGCCGCGCACGGGCAGCAACGACTTCCTGGTCAGCAGCGGCATCGTCGACTACACGAGCCGTGCGCAGGGGGTCAAGAACGACGCGCAGACCGTCTACCTCAAGCACATCCTCAGCCGCCTGCGCTTCTGCTTCAAGCTGAGCACGCGCTACACCGAGCTGCGGTATATCCACCTCAAGGAGATGACCGTCGAGAATGCCGACGGCATGCAGTTTACCGTCACCGTGGACTACTCCGGCGGCGTGCCCACCGTCCGCTGGGACCTCGAGGATACCGCCTCCGCCGTCACCGCCATGCCGCTGACTAAGGAGCCGGGGGTAGGGGAGTACCTTCTGCTGCCTGACACCTCGGGCGACTACGTGCCCTTCGCAAGCTGCTACGTCTATCCGCACGAGGACCTCTCGACCGTGACCATCACTGTCACCTACGACGTGTATGACATGGAGGGGCAGCTGCTGCGCTACAACGACACGGCCACCAACAGCATCTGGCTGGGCATGACCGCCTTCGGCGCGGGCCTGGAGCGCACGCTCGAGGAGGGGTACTATTACGACGTGCTCATCTCGGTGCAGCCGTCGTTCCTGTATGTGCTGTCGGACAACGATCCCGGGGCCGACGGGTATATAGTTATTAAATAGGCCCACCCCAAACCCCTCCTTAAAGGGAGGGGCTTACCAAGCTAAAAACTAATCGAAAAGAATTATACAAATTACTTCTATTGAGATGTCTGTCAAGAAGTCAATAAGGAAGTCTATCATATTGTCTATAATGCTGCTCGGGGCTGTCATGGCGCACGCCGAGGCCTGGGACGGCACATCCATATCCTCCGGCTTGCAGGGCAGCGGCACCGCCGACGACCCCTATCAGATCTGGACCGGCGCCGACCTGTATTACCTGCAGCAGCACTCCGACCTGTGGACCTACGGCCACTATTTCGTGCAGAAGGACGACATAGACATGGGCGACCATGTGCTCGAGCCTATCGGCTACGGCTGGGGCACCAACGAAAACTGCAACAGCCTCAAGCCCTTCGGCGCCACTTACGACGGCCGCGGATGCACCATCAGCAACGCCCACATCAACTGGGGCGACTGCAACGATGCAAACAAGCGCGCCGTCGGATTTTTCGGCTTCGTGACGGGCACTATCAAGAACCTCCGCTTCGACGCCGCCCGTGTCACCCGCGACGCCGGCGCCTGCACGCGCGTGGGCGATGAAATCAAGATAGGCATCGTCGCCGGCGCCGTCACCCCCGACCGCGACAACACCAAGACCGTCAACCTCGACAACATCATCATCACCAACTCCGTCATAGACGACGGCATGGACGCCGGCGAGGCCGACCCACAGCACCGCTCGTATTTCATCGGCGGTGTTGTCGGCGACATCAGCTCCGGCTTCGGCACCTACTCCACCATCGGCTCCACCAGCCGCGGCTCGGTGAGCATCCACAACATCTACGCCGACTTCGACGTCAACATGCCGGGCACCACCCGCTCGGGCGTCGGCTCGAGCCAGTCCATGCAGTATAACATCGGCGGCGTCGTCGGCCGTATGCGCCGCGGCAAGTACATGGACTTGCCGACCTCTACCTTCTACACCGGCACCGTCAAGGCCCCGCTGGCCACCATCTCGCCGCTCATCGGCCACTCGCGCGCCACCGGCAACTCCGACAAGACGGCCATGACGCAGGGCTTCGCCTGGGAGGTTATCACCCCCGACGCGCAAAACACGCAGAGCCCGACCACCATGGTCATCAGCTCCGATGTCATCGAGGTCAACAACGTCACCGTCTATCCTGCCCGCGAGCGCCTCTTCGGCAACTACAGCATCTATGACAGCGCCGTGGGCGACGTGGTGAGCATCACCGGCGACTACCCGCTGGCGGCCTCCACGCGCTACGGCATGCGCACCCTCGACGAGCGCACCCAGTCGGAGATCACCTTCACCTACAACGACCCTCTGAGCATGCGCGCCTGGCAGGGCGTGAGCCACGGCACCTACGTCGACGTCAACACCGGCGCCGGCCGCCTGACCGTGCAAAACATGCTCAACACCAACAACACCGACTCCATCGTCCGCTTCGCCTGGGACGAGACCGGCTCGGTGATGCAGTTCGTGGTCGACGCCTCGCTGACGCTCTCGCGGCCCAAGTTGCACACCTTCATGCTGTCGGTCGAAAACTACCGCTCGAGCAACACATATAAATATGAGTGGACGGTGACCAAGACCGACGGCACCGCCGACACCTTCGACTGCCTCTCGACCGACGGCTCCCGCACCGTCCGGGGCTACACCGTCGCCCCCGAGCGCGGCGGGTGTTACATCACCCTCCCCGACGAAATGACGGCCTACAAGGCCCTGTCGGTCGTGCTCTACGACGGCAACGGCAACGCCCTGTGCGACCTCTCCCGCACCATCGACGCCATCGAGGCCGACATCGAGCGCGGCGTCGGCGCCGACGCCTCGGGCAGCCTCGACCACTATGTGCTGCGCCCCTTCGTCAAGGTCGGCGACAAGTCATACACCGTCGACGACGAGATGATGGACGGCGTCACCGCCACCTGGGAGATACTCGAGAACGGCACGTACATACCCCTGAGCACCTCCTCCTACGCCGCCACGCACGCCGACCCCGACAGCCGCTGCGCATACGTCAAGCAGGGTTACGTCGGCACCGTGCGCACCCGCATCTACGACACAGAGATCGCCGGCAGCCAGTATTTGCTCTACAGCAACGGCAACGAATATTACGAGGTGAACATCCAGCCGCTGCACGTGGCCATCACCATGATGGAATATAACCCGTCGAAACTCGACTCCATCACCTTCAAGGCCGCCGACTACTTCACCGGCAGCAAGGGTTACGACATCCAGGACTCCACCAAGAAAGGCTACCATACCTCCGACACTGACCAGGGCCACGGCAGCATAGTCTGGAGCGACGGCACGGTGAAATATCTCACCGCCGACAACCTCCTGGGCACGCTCGACGACACCAACGTGCTCCCCTTGGTGTTCAAGGCCACCATCGTCGACCAGTTTGGCAACAACTGGCTGACGGCGGACAACAAGAGCCAGTGGCGCATACAGTGGAGCTACCGCATCCCCGGCGACGGCACCATGCTCGCCGCCGGCACCACTGTGCCCATAGGCGCCACCGTTCGTCCCGGGGCCACCTTCCCCGAAGGGTCATACTGGGCCTCGACGGGCACGCCGCTGACCGATGCCGAGCGAGTGATCACCGTCAAGACCGTGCTCCCCGACAGCATCAAGCTCGGCGGCAACATGCCCGACCCGGAGCGCTGCAGCGAAAACTATGACTACGCCGCCAACGACGGCTATAACCTGGTCAACGGCTCCTTCGACCCCACGGCCTCCGCCACCGACTGGGGGCTGCCCGACGCCGTCACCGGCTCTCACATCGACTGGCTCGGCGACTACTGGCGCCTGCACGGCACCTCCGACACCAACTTCTCCACCGACCGCTACGGCGAATACCGCGTCGACAACGACGGCCTCTGCCTGGTTATCCACCCCAACCTGCTCCACTGCACCTCCGCCTTCTGGGTGCGCGCGCGCCTCTACAACGTGGCCGGCGACCCATTGGGCGAGAACCCCGGCGAGACCGTCATCGAGTTTAACCAGCTAGCCGTGGACTTCGACCGCACCCGCGACGCCGACGGCGCCGTCACCGACTACACCGCCAAGATAGTGTGGCGCGGCGACAAGAGCGTCTACGGCTCGTCGAGCAACTGCACCTACACCTGGTACGCCTCCGAAGACCCCACCGACGAAAACAGCTGGGTGAAGGTGGCCTCTCACACCAACGTCGCCGGCGTGCGCGAGCGCACCGACCACCTGCTGCCCCTCGACGCCGGCTTTGAGTTCAGCCCCACGGCGTATTACAAGGTCGACTTCCTCACCTCCTCCGGCACACACCTGACGGACATCGTCGGCCCCGTGAACGTGGTCTATGTCTACGACCGCGCGCAGACCATCGAAAACACCGCCAAGCACAACTTCGACCCCTACTGCTACCAGACCAACGAATATTATCCCGACGGCTCCGACACCAACACGGGGCACGACCCGCAGAACGCCGTCAAGACCATGGAGCGCGCCTACGAGCTGCTCGACACCTACGCCGACGGGGGCACCACGCAGACCAACTGCATAGTGGTGATGGGCTACTATTACAACGCCAACTACCTGGCGCGTGACCGCCGCACCCTCGGTGAGTATGCGCGCCACACCACCCTGACGGGCGCCCAAGGCTCATATATTAAGGGGGGCGCCTGGGGCTGGGGCGTGGAAGGCGGCGGCGAGACGGCCCTGTCGCTGCAAGCGCCCCTGCGCCTCAGCGACCTCGACATCTACTGCAACTCCAAAACCCGCAACTACAACGTATTATACTGCTTCAACCACGACTTCACCGTCGACGAAGGGGTGCGCATGGTGCACTTCGTCAACATGGCCGGCACCTCCTCGGGCCTCGACAACAATGTCTACGCCCCCAACTTCACCCTCGTCATCGGCCGCATCAACGACAACACCGACATGACGCTCCCCGGCAACGAGATAAGTTACGCCGAAAACGTCGATGAAAACTGCACCACCGTGGTGCTCCGCTCGGCCGGCTACGGACGCATCATCGTCGGCGCCCGCAACACGGGATTTCAGTGGACGGCCAAGAACACCTTCGCCTCCCCCACCAACCCCGCGCGCGTCAACATGACCATCGACATACGCTGCGACAACGGCGACATGACGCAGTATGCGCCCCATTGGGAGGGGAAGGATGGCGACAACAACACTGTGATGCCCTGCAACACCAACATCGGCGTGATAGTGGGTGGCCAGACCGACGGCTCGATCTATGCCGACATGGTGGTGAGCCTCCACAACGGCACCATCGCACGCTACGCCGCCGGCAACATCACCTACTCGCGCCAGCTGGGTCCGCATGACTCCTTCTTCGGCTCTACCGTGCTCAACATCTACGGCGGCACCATCGAGCAGCTCTTCGGCGGGTGCATCGGCCGCTGGGCCAGTGCGTCGCCGAGCACCGACCAACTCGAGGGCTATATGTACGGCCGCTCGGTCATCAATCTCTGGGGAGGCACCGTGGGCAACCGCAGCAAGGGCGGCTACAACCTCTACGCCGCCGGCGCCGGCTGTGTCACCGGCATAGGTCACGACTGGAGCTACGAACGCTCCGGCGAGGGCGCCCGCACATACACCCCCGACCAATACGTACCCTACTACGACGCCTCCGGCTCGCTGCAGTACGGCGACTACCTCACCGCCACCGCCGCGGGCAACTCCTTCCCCCGCATACAGCTCTACGACCCCGTCAAGCAGGAGTTCGGCGAATACCTGCATCTCGACAGCACATACGTGGAGGTGAACCTCTACGGCGGCACCGTCAACGGCGACATCTACGGCGGCGGATACGGATATTCCACCTCGCTCGACTATGACCGCGTGCCGGGACGCGTGCTCGACAACGGCGACTTCATGGCCCTGGCGGGCGTGCTCTACGGCGACGCCTACGTGCGCCTGCTCTCCGACCCAAACGGTGGCACCCCCGTGACCGTCAACGGCCACATCTACGGCGGCGGAGCGGGCGACCTGACGTACATCACCAAATGTAACGGCGCCAAGTATAACACCAACTACGCCTACGACTTCTCTTGCATCGCCCAGGTGTTTGGCAACACCACCGTGGTCATCGAAGACGGCACCGTCACCGGCAACGTCTTCGGCGGCGGCCGCGGCGTCGAGGGATACCCGGAGATGGGCAACACCTACGGCAACGCCACGGTCACCATGACCGGCGGCGAGGTGCAGGGCAACATCTACGGCGGCCCGCAGTTCTCCGACATCTGCTCATACACCGAGGACGGCCAGACCTACGGCGGCAACGCCACGGTCACCATCACCGACGGCACGATAGGCAACTGTGTCTTCGGCGGAGGCCTGGGCACGGCAGACTATACCGACCTCGAGGGCAACCTCGTCGCAGGCACCGCCTCAAACATCACCGGCGACGCCACGGTAAACATCTTCGGCGGCCAGTTCTCCAACGAAGCCAACGACGCCGGCGGCGACCTGAAGAATTTCAACATCTACGGCGGCGGCTACCGCAACTGCACCGTCGGCGGCAACACATACGTCACCCTCACCTCGGCGCCGTTGGTGTTTGAGGAGAGCCTCGGCGAGGAGTCGTTCAGCACGCTGTTCAACGACATCACCGTGCGCCGATTCTGCGTCTACGGCGGCGGCTGGGGACAGCAGACCCTGGTCAAGGGCGACGCCAACGTCCATATCAACATCTCCGAGGAGACCTTAGGACGCACCGTCACCGCCCCCACCATCGACGGCATCAGCAACATAGTCTACTATCAGACGCTCTTCGACGTGGCCGGCGGCGGCTATAACGGCGACATCGGCTACTGGGCCGACGCCTCCGGCACCCCCGTCACCTCCGCCACCCCCCTGGGCGAATATAACTACGTGGGCGGCAACGTGCACATCGAGATCGAGGGCGCGCCGTTCATACGCAAGGTGATCGGCGGCGGCTTCTACGGCCAGTGCAACAACACGGAGATGTATGTCCGCGAGGGCACCATCAACGAGATCTACGGCGGCGCCCTGATGGGCTACGTGCATAACAACGCCCGCATGCACATCGGCTCGCGCTCGGTGGAGAAGACCGACTCGGCCGCGGTGGCCGCACGCAACGCGCGCCTGTTTGTCACCGGCAACATCTACGGCGGCAACGACGTCAAGGGCATCGTGGGCACCGTCTTCTGGGTCGACGAGTTTGCCGGTATGCCCGGCGAGGGGTATGAGAGCACCGACGGCGGCCCGCTCTACTGCGCCGACGTGGCCGACCGCGACGACAAGGGCGTGACCATGAGCCTCAACGGCGGCATCGTCAAGGGCAACGTCTACGGCGCCGGCAACGGCCATTACCGCGGCTACTACGTGCCCGGGTGGGCGCGCTACGGCGAAGGCCCCGACCGGCAGTACCGAAAGGTGCTACTGCCCGGCAAGACCCCGGGGAGCACCGCCGAGAGCGACTACGGCAAGGTATACCGCTCCCGCCCGATGGTCGGCAAGGTGACCATGCACATCAGCGGCAACAGCGCCGACGACCGCGTCACCGTCATGGGCGACGTCTTCGGCGGCGGCCGCTCATGCACCATCGGCCAGTGGAACACCGTGCTGCCCTACGAAGACCCGCGGAGACTGTCGAAAGGCGGCTTCCTGCACGTCAATTTCGGCTCGCACGTCACCGTCGGCGGCTCGGTCTACATGGGTTCGGAGGGTGACGGCTTCGACGAGGGCAACGTGGTGCCCGAGGGCATCGACCTCAGTTCATTCGACGGCACCAAGACGGCCGACCTCGACCGCATGGGCGCCGTGGCCTACGACCACTGGTATTATGACCGCGACCGCCTCTGCTACCTCCCCGGCTACCCGGCCCCGGGCAAGACCGACGGCAACTTCGGCATGTACGGCGAGCACCAGTTGCGGGGCTACGTCAAAAACATCGAGATGAACGGCGACGTCGAGCTGACGTTCTATAACATGCCCTTCGTCACCGACGCCGAGGGCAACCCCGTGTGGGAGGACGGCCACGTGCTGCGCAAGCGGTGGGTGCCCGGCGAGCAGGCTGTGTCACTCTACGACGCCACCGACATACAGTTTACCAACTTCTACGGCGGCGGCTCCTGCGGGTCGATGACCAACAACAGCGTGATGTGGTGGGACTACACCCTCAACGGGCCTATTGACGACCCGACGGCCCCGGCCTACACCGGCCACGAGCTGGAGCAAGAGGGCGCCATCTACCGCTACGCGCTGCCTCAGGGCGTCACCATCCTCGACCGTGTGGTGGGCGGCTCTGAGATGGCCACCAACCGCGTCTATCCCTTCACCTCAAGCCTCTGCACCGCCTTCGACAAGACGGGCGAGCCGTGGTACACCTTCGAGGGGGGCATGGTAACCCACGCCTCATACGACTATTACCTGATAGTCTACAACGACATCAACGGCACCGACACCAGCACCCTCACCGACGACATGTATGAGTCGGTCAAGAGCCACACCGGAGCCTATACGCTCAAAGACGGCACGGTCATCTACCCGATGCTCTACAGCGCGACCAACCCCGCCTTCCCCAACGCCGCCCACCTGAGCAACCGGCGCTACGCCCTGGCCTACACGGCCGACGGAGGCGCCTATTGCGGCGCCCGCGAGAGCCGCGGCGAATACACCGTGCTCAAGCTCACCGTCCGCAGCAACTTCGACCCTCAGCCGGGCGAGCAAGACGCCGACCCGACATGGGACAGCGACGTGATTGACGCCGAGCACTTCATACACTACGGCGGCGTGGTCTACGGCGGCTGCTTCGAGAGCGGCGTGACGCAGGGCGACGTCGTGGTCACCGTCTCCTCAAACCTCATCGGCGAGCACCTCAGCGCCGAGCATAGCGACACCTTCGGCCAGATATCGCGCCTGGAGCACAACATCGGCCGAGTCTTTGGCGGCGGCTACGGCGCCGACAGCCGCGTCGACGGCAACACGTACGTCAACCTGCTGCGCAACTTCGTGGGCATGAACGTGTTCGGCGGCGGCTGCGAGGGCGACGTCAACGGCACCGCCAACGTCAAGTACATGGGCCGCGAGGATGTGTCATACGTCTTCGGCGCCATCTACGGCGGCGGCCTGCGCGGCCGCGTGGGCATACCGCTGGGCCAGGAGGGCGCGACCCCCGTGGCCACCAACGTGCGCCTCTACAGCGGCAACGTCGACGAGGTCTACGGCGGCGCCTGCCTCGGCGACCTCTACGGACGCACCAACGTGGAGCTGTGCGACCAGGTGTACACCGACGAAGACTTTGACCACTTCAATTACACCAAGATGCTCTACGACGGCGCCGGCATCGAAGACTGGGCCGGCGCACGCCTGATAGCCGGCACCGTGTTCGGCGGCAACGACATCTCCGGCAACATCTATCCGCAGCCCGCAGCCTACACCGGCACGAGCGAGACCCTCAAGGCCCGCGCCGCCCTCACCACATATATATGTGCACGAGGTGCAGGGCGACCCGGGCGCCTCCTCCGGCTCCGGGGGCTCCCCCAAGCCGCGCCGCGAGGGTGAGAAAGAGCCGGCAAATCCCGGCAAGGACACCCCCGGCGCCTCCAACGGCTATAACGGATTTCCTCTCATCGGCAATCTCTACGGCGGCTCAAACGGCAACTACGGCGGCGACCACCACGGCATGGACTACTACCCGGCATACAAGGTGAAGCTTGCCACCGGCATCGGCAACCGCATCGACAGCCTCGACCTTAGCAAGGACAACGGCGGCGCCGCCTTCCCCGTGCCCCACGTCGAGAGCGCTTACATCGACATCCGCGGCGGCACGATGGTCAACGTCTACGGCGGCGGCGACATGGCCACCGTCACCGGCCGGACCACCCTGAGTGTCAACTATGCCGCCGAAGACAGCATCATGCGCGCCCGTGCGGGCTTCGACGGCACGGAGGCGCTGCTGAGGGTGTGGAACACCTTCCACCTCACCGCCGACGAGCAGATAGAGGAGGTGACCGCCACCAGCGTGGCCGACCCATCGACGCCTACCATATTCAAATATCACATCTACCGAATATTCGGCGGCAACAACCAGGCCGACATGGCCATACAGCCCACGTGGAACCTCGTCAGCGGCCACCTGGGCAGCGTCTACTCCGGCGGCAACTTCGGCCGCATGACCTACTATGACGCCTCCACGGGAGTGCCCACAGGCCTGACGCTGCGCATCGACAGCCCCGACTTCCACGCCGACGCCGTGTTCGGCGGCGGCCGCGTCGGCGACATCGAGCCGGCTGTCACCGGCACACCCGGCGACGCGTTCTATGGCGCCACGCTCGAGATAAACCGCGGCGTCATCGACCACGTCTACGGCGGCAACGACGTCAGCGGCAACGTCTCCTACGGCTCGCGCGTGAAGATCACCGGTGCCATAAGCGGCGACGTATATTGCGCCGGCAACGGCAACTACCGCTACCAATACGACCCCGAGCTGACCACGGGCAACATCACCGAGGCTTACGACAGCATCTACGGCGGCCGCTACTTCATACTACCGCAACTGGCGGGCTACGGCGACGACGACCCGACCGACGCCGAGCGCATCCTGGCTATCAACGCCTACCGCCCCAACGTGCAGCGCGCCTACCTGACCATCGCCGGCGTCGAGGGTCAGCAGGCTTTCGTCCGCGGCAACGTATACTGCGGAGGCAACTCGTCGACCGTCAACGGCGACCTCAACTATGAGAACACCGGCGACATACGCTTTGAGATCGGCGACTACGTGGTGCTCAACGGCGTCTTCCTCGGCTCAAACGGCGAGAGCCTCATCGACCCGGAGATGATGGGCGTCACCGAGCGCCTCAACGGCATAGTCCTCTCCGATGGAAACGACCTGAAGACCACCTCGACAGACCCCATAGACCCCTCCAACAAGGAGTATTATCCGGCGCTGCTCGACCTGTATATGCGCGCCGTGGAGACCACGGGACTGCCGCGCGACTTCACCCTCTCGCCCACGCTCAAGGAGGCATACATCGGCGACTTCTACGTCGGCGGCAACAGCGGCTCGATGCTCACCGACCGCACCATCTCGCTGACGTTCCCGTATAACCTCGTCATATTCAACCGCATAGTCGGCGGCTCAAACAGCGCCAACGTGACATACCGCGGCGTGACGCACGTGGGCGGACTCACCACCCCGCTGAGCACCGACGTCGATCCTGTGACCGGCGAGCGGCTTTACACCGACAAGGTCTACCTGCAGGTGCGCAGCCAGTTCCGGCCCCTGAAGATGCTCTATCCCGCCGAGGCTGACGACTACCGGTCGATAGCCATGGTGCCCGACCTGTCGCAGGAGGGCAACGACCTATACTTCCCCGAAGGGAAGTGCAACGTCTTCGGCGGATGCTACAACTCCGGCAAGACGGTGGGCAACATCCACGTCGACCTCTACTCCGACCTGGTCAAGGAGTATGACGCGGCCACCCTGGCCGAGGACGTGGCCCTGCTCGAGAAATACTTCGCCGACCGTCTGCAGGGCATCGACCTGTCGAGCCTCGACATGTCGAAGCAGCGCATCATAGTCAACGGCATCGACAAGCTGCAGCGCCGCTCCTTCGCCCTCGTCGGCGGCGGCTACGGCGCCGCCACGGAGGTGCGCGGCGACATCAAGCTCCACCTGCTCCCCGGCAAGTTCCACCCCGACTGGACGGAGGGCGACGACACCAGCCCCTCGGCGGCTACCGTCTTCGGCGGCTCGCAGCTGGGCAAGGTGGTAGGCAACACGGAGATAGCCGTGCGCGACGGCATGGTGCTCTCAAACCTCTACGGCGCCTCCGAGGCCTCGACACTCTACGGCTCCACGCAGGTGATAGTCGGCTGGCCCCACTATTACGTCTGCCAGAAGCGCGGGCACTACAAGCTGCGCCGCACCGACACCATCAGCCGCGCCGCCGTCAATGGCTGGACCAACTCTGACGACGCCTCCAAGAGCGCTGTGCTCCGCGACATCTGGCTCCGCGAGGGGGAGTACGTCTCCGTCAACGTCGCCGAGGCCATCGACACCGACTCCATCGACTCCTATACCGGCAACTTCGCCGACTACTTCAAGTTGGTCGACGACGACACCCCGCAGGAGTATGCCGCGCACAACAACTCCCCCTACATACAGTTCCACGACATCACCTGGGACGACATCGACATCTACATAGGCAACGGCAACAGCCGCCGCGACGGCCGTGACGAATACTTCGCCCACGGCAACATTTACGGCGGCGGGTTCATCACCTCCACCTCGACGGTATCCCTGGCCGGCCAATACACCGTGCAGAAATACCGCGGCACCAACCTCAACGACCCGCTCGACGCCGGCTATGGCGGCAACTCCACCATCCTCATCTGGGACAACCCGGAGAACCGCAACCCGCGCAACGTCGTGGGGCAGGCGGCAGGCTACAGTGAGTATCTCGACAGCGAAAGCGGCTCGGGCAGCGGCGCCATCGTCAAAGACCATATCACCATCGGCACCGGCCACTATGTCGCCGTGAGCGTCTACAAGGGTATGGACGTCATGGGCAAGTATCGCTTCGTCTTCGCCGCCGACGGCCGCTATGACGACCCGAACGGCTCGGGACAGAAGGGCAACTACGTGCACCAGTCGAGCCACATACTCACCGCCGACGACCCGCTGCTGCAGGAGACGTTCTATGAGATCGAGAGCGACGGCGGCATCTACGGCGGCGGCCGCAAGGTCTACGTCGAGGGCTTCCGCTCGTGCGACCTCGCATATTACGGCTACGCCGACTACTCTCCGCAGTATCCCAAGCTGCTCAACACCGCCCAGCGCCTCGACCTGCTCAGCGTCACCGACTGCTGCCTCTTCCTCGAGGGCGCCAACGACTTCGCCACCAACAGCTACGACGCCACCAACTATTCGCTCACGCGCATCGGCGAGCTGAAGATGGTGTCGTCGATACCCTCCACCGAGGCCCTGCAGCCCGGCTCGCGCGACACCGAGTCAGGCCTCTACAACATACTCCACCTGGAGCCGCGCACGCGCAACTACATAGCCTTCTTCCACGACGTGCTCTATGTGGCCGCGCTGACCTCGTCGGAGAGCTTCGACCAGGCATTCCGCGGCGCCAACGGCGAGTTTTATGACACCGGCGACTTCACCACCGGCGTCGGCGACGACCTGGCGCACGCCAAGGGCACTGTCAGCGCCACCGACGACTATGTGGAGCTGCCCGCTGCCTTCAGCTACCGCGCGTACAAGCAAAACCGCATCGAGAACTATTACGCCAACCGCGACCTCGACACAGACACCCACCAGGACATCAAGCAGCTGACCTCCCTGGAGTTTGACCAGCGCAACATCGGCACCGCGGCCAACATGATCGGCATCAACAACGGCTACACCCTCAAGATACAGGGCGCCGTCATCGACGAGGCCAACCAAGACCAGATCTATTACGGACCCGTCACCGGCGTGTTTGAGATCAAGCTGATGACCCTCGCCACCGACGAGGGCGGCGGCTATATCTACGCCCTCAACATGCACGAAGACCCCAACCACTTCCTCGAGACCACGGGCAACTTCGTCTTCCCCGGCGCCGCCTACAAGACCACCGGCGACGACAAGGGCAAGTATAACTACGTCTACGACGACTGCTTCCCCATGGGCTCCGGCTGGGATTCCTACTACAAATGGAGCGGCAGCAGCACCTCGATGGGGCCGCGCAAGGTGACCGCCGTCGACGCCGGCCACGGCGACTGCAACACCCTCGAGGAGGTGCACTACTGGTATGTCAACGGCACAAACTATTATTATAATGTGACGCTGACGGCCTACACCTACAACGGCTCCCAGAGCTTCACCCTCAACAACTACGATGACCTCATCTACCTCTACGGCGTCACCAACGGCACCAAGCTGACGCTCAAGGGCATGACCTGGGAGCCGCAGACCGACGGCTATGACTCCGACATACAGCATTACGCATCCACTAACGGCGCATACGACCGCGACTACCGGCTCTACCTCACCGTCGACGGCACACCGTCGGACGCACACGCCTCGTCGGCAAACGGCTACGCCGTGATGCTCCACCGCGGCGACTACGACGCCGACACGGACACCTACGCCGACGCCGTGGCCCGTGCAGCCTCCGTCGACAACAACTATACCAATACCACCGAAAGCCCCAACAAGCCGTTGCTGGGCATCTCCCTGTTTGACTACGTCGACAACTCCGGCTCGGCTTATTACGCCGCCCATCTCAGCCAAGACGAGAAGGTGCGCATACAGCTAAACGCCCAGCCCGAGGGCACGGAGTTTAACTACACCGTCAACCTGACCATCCGCTATCTGCTCGGCCCCTCAGTCACCGGCAATCCGGTCATCGAGAACGACGCCCTGCCCGGCGAATACATCTACGCCAACGACTTCGGCGTCACCGTCGAGCTTGACGACGAAAACATGGCCGTGACAGAGCGCAACTGGTACATACTCGACCCGCGCTATGACGTGACTGACAACACCGTGGTGCGCAACGTCATCAAGGCCCTCAGCACCCCCGGCGGTGCCACGGCCGTGGCCGAGTGCGTCAACGCGGATAAGTTCTCCGGCGACTGCCAGGTGCACATCCCCGCCTACCTCTATCGCGACGGGTGGAACCTCGTATACGAGGTGGTGGCAAACAACATACCGCTGTACATCACTCCGGCGACGCCGCCCGAGGGTAGCACCCTGCGCGAGCGCCTGCAGGTGCACAACTATCACCGCATGCGCCCCACCGACGGCAACACTGACGTGCTCGTCGACCTGCAGCCCACCGCCGGCGCACGCATCTACATCGAGGATGACAAGGATCTCGAGTACTTCCTGCGCACGTGGCTGCCCGACAGCTGCTCGCGCGACTATTCCCGCGTGCGCCACGCCCCCGGCGGCGAGGCCGTATGCCCGCAGTATGCCGACTCTGTCTACGTCTTCCTCATGGCCGACGTCAAGATGCCCGCGGGCATGACCAAGGCGGAGGTCGAGGGGCTGCGATTCCGCGGCACCTTCCACGGCCGCGGCCACTCGATAGACATGGGCGACAACCTGCTCTTCCTCGGCTACAACGAGGGCTGCTTCTATAACACCGGCTTCATAAGCCGCACCGACAAAGACGCCGCCGTCTTCAGCTGGAACGGCACCACGGAGCGCCGCGGCAAGATCGAGAGCTGCTTCTTCTACAACACCGAAGCCATCTCCAGGGGCGTCCTCGTCGCAAACCGCGGCATGGGCGACATCTACAACTGCTTCACCACCTCCGACGCCGACTCCCGCGAGTATGCCGACGGTCTGGTGGTGGCCACGCGCGACGAGTTTGAGTATGGCGAGGTGGCCTACAACCTCAACCACTTCTACCTCAAGAAGCGCTACAACCTCGCCACCGGCACCGCCGACGGCGACCTCGTGGCGCCCATCAACGACGACTATCGCGACGGCTCATACCGATACGCCCGCGTATACTCCGCCGACGTCAATCCCTGGAGCCTCCGTACCGCCGCAATCCCCAACTACGCCGACTTCCGCGGCATACGCATCAACCTGACCCCCGACACCTACGCCGCCGCCGGTGTCACCGGCTCCGATGCCACCATGCACGACGTGGCCGACGCCCGCGACGAGCTCCGCGGCAAAGATGACGAGGGCAACTGGCTCACCGACGCCGACGGCAAGCAATATTACTTGCCGATATACCCGACCGACTACCTCTTCTTCGGCCAGGATCTGGCCTACGCCAGCCCGGAGGACCAGTGGCCGCACGCCATCGACGAGACCAAGCGCGTATACCGTGCCTCCGGTTTCTACGGCTCCCGCGTCGACCAGGGCTTCCACTTCAACGTCGACGCCGCCGCTGTGCAGCCGTCGCTGACGGCCATCGACTTCAGCGGCGTCCGCGACGGGCAGTACACCGGCACCTCCGGCGACTTCATCAAGGGGTACTCCGTGGGCATGGACGTCCGCGCCGACCGCAGCATCTGGTATGCCCCGGCTCTCGACCTGCCCGACGTCAACGACCCCGACCTCGGCCTGACATCCTTCACCACCGCCACCATCGAGGGTGAGACGGAGTATGGAAAGGCGGTCACACGCAACCTGCTCATATACACACCCGTCGACATGCCGCTGCTGGCCTCGTGGAAGTATGACACCGACGCCGTCGGCGACGACATCTACGGCCACGTCATCGACAACGACGGCGGCGGCATCGCCACCGACTACTTCCAGCTGGTCGACTGCGAAGATTTCAACTGCCCGATACAGTTCGACGTCAACCGCACCATTTGGTACCGCCGCCTCCCCTCCGTCTTCGCCACCGGCCAGGACGCCTGGGAGGGTCTCTGCCTGCCGTTCACCGTTCATACCGTCTACGGCTCCGTGGAGACCCGCGAGCGCGGCTCGCTGCTCAACCACGGCGAGATGAGCCACTTCTACGGCCCCGCCGTGGGCAAGGAGGTAAAGGCCGACAGCCACGAGTACTGGCTGCGCAAGTTTACCGGCGTCGAGGGCCTCAACGCCTACTTTGCGCGCCCCGCCTCGGGTGACGACACCGACGCGCTCAACCCGCAGGAGACCACCCGCGACTACGCCTACTCCAACCTCTACTTCCTGAACCTCTACGGCAGCAGCTACACCGACGGCACCACCCACGCCGACCAGGCTCCCGCCTACACCGCCACCGGGGTGAATTATGAGAACTATCCGATGATCACCGCCCGCTACCCATACATCGTAAGCTACCCGGGCGAGCGATTCTACGAGTTTGACTGCTCCGGCGAGTTCTACAAGGCCTGGTCCGGCTCTCCCGACGCCGTCCGCCAGATCATGACCTACGCCTGGAACGTCGACGACGCCGGCAGCGTGCAGCCAATCAAGGTTACCGACCTGCAGAACGACCCGCTGGCGATGACCCACAGCGGCTTCATCTACCGCGGCACCTTCATGCACTACACCGCCACCGCCTCCGACGTGGTCATCGACACCGACGCCTCCACCAACTCGTCGACCTTCGTCCGAGCCGCTACCGTCAGCGAGCGCACCGTGCTCCCTTTCCGCACCTACCTCACCAACACCTCCGGGGCCTGGGGCAAGACCCTGCGCATAACCTCGCGCAGCATCGACTCGATAGGGGAGGATGGCGGCGACGGCGACGATGACGACGGCGACGAGCCGGAAGACAGCCTGCGCTTCTATGTAGAGTTCAACGAGCTGGTTATCGACAATCCGTACGACGTCGAGTTCACCCTCCCGCTCTACGACCTCGAAGGCCGCCTCGTCCGCCACGTGACCGCCGGCGCCTCCGGCCTCACCCGCGTCAGGGGCCTCTCGTCGGGCGCCTACCTCCTCCGCTCCTTCAAGTTCCGCATCCAGTAAGGAAATTAGGGAGCTTAAGGAAATTAAGGAGCTTAAGGAAATTAACGACCATCAGCGTCGTTAATTTCCTTAAGCTCCTTAATTTCCTTACTGCACGGCCTGCGACCGAGGCGAGAGGGTGCCGGCTCGGTCAGCGGAGGGTGATGGCGGCGAGGCGGTGCTCAAGCTCGGAGGAGCTAAGGCGTGTCTCCAGCTTGCCGTGGTGGGCCACGGAGATGTAGCCCGTCTCCTCGCTGACCACGATGGCGAAGGCGTCGGAGGCCTGGGCGATGCCCAGGGCTGAGCGGTGCCGCAGGCCCAGGGCGCGGGGCACGTCGGTGTCGTGGCTGACGGGAAGGATGCAGCCTACGCTCTTGATGCGGCGGTGGGCGATGATCATGGCGCCGTCGTGCAGCGGTGAGTTCTTGAAGAATATGTTCTCGATGAGGCGTGCGTTGACCAGGGCGTCAATGAAGTCGCCGCTCTTCTCGTAGTTGTCCAAGGGAACCTCCTGCTCGATGACTATGAGGGCGCCGGTCTTGGTCTTCGACATGTTCATGCAGGCGTAGACAATGGCAAGGGCGAGCTTGCGGGCGGCGTCGTCGGCGTCGGTGTCGGCATGGTGCCGGCTGAAGATGTTTTTGAGAAAGCGCCAGCGCTTGTGGTCGCCCAACTCCACGAGGAATCGCTTGATCTGGTCGTTGAAAAGTATGACGAGGATAAGCAGGCCGATGGACATGAACTTGTCGAGAATAGTGCCTATGAGGCGCATCTCGAGTATCTGGCTGGCGAACACCCACAGCAGGATGAAGGCGAGGATGCCGTAGAACACGTTGATGGTGCCCGACTCCTTCATGATGCGGAACACGTAGAAGAGCAGCAGGCCGACGATGGCTATGTCAAAGGCGTCAAGGAGTCCGAATGATTCCAAAGGAGATAATGAGTTACGGAGTTAAAGAGTTACGGAGTATTGTTGGTAGACATCGACAGCATGGCGTGCCGGGGCTACGTCGTGCACGCGGAGCACGGCCGCGCCCTGCATCAGTGCTATGGTGTTGGCGGCGACTGTTGCCTCCAGCGCGTCGGCCGGGGTGATGCCTGATGGCTTGGTGAGCATAGACTTGCGCGAGAGGCCGATGAGCAGTGGGCAACCGAAAGCTCGCTCGAGCGCCGGCAGGTCGCGCATGAGCTGCCAGCACTGCGCCGGAGTCTTGGCGAAGCCGAAGCCGGGGTCAATGAGTATGTCGCAAACACCGGCGAGGCGCAGGGCGTCGAAAACGTGCGACAGCTCGGCGATTACCCCGGCAGCCACGCCTGTCGGGTCGGGGCCGTAGTCGGTGAGCGAGGGCATGGTTCGCGCCGTGCCGCGCGTGTGCATTAGCACGTAGGGCACGCGCAGGGCGGCAACGGTGGGTATCATTCCGGGGTCGGCTGCCATGCTGACATCGTTGATGATGTTGGCGCCAAGCTCCTCGATGCAGCGGCGGGCAATGGGGGGACGGTAGGTGTCGACGCTCAGGGGGGTCTCCTCGGCCACCTCGCGGATCACGGGGAGGGCAAGCTGGAGCCGCTCAAGCTCCTCCGATTCCGAGGGCGGCGTGCTGCCGGGGCGCGTGGAGCATGCGCCGACGTCGATGATGTCGACCCCTTCGGTGAGCATCTGCTCGACGCGCGCGGCTATCTCGCGCGAGGTCTGCACGCGCGAGGCGGCGTGAAACGAGTCACCGGTGACGTTTATGATGCCCATCACCGCCGGCCGCGTGTACTCCACCAGTCGTCCTGCTATGTTGAGACTAAACGGCGTCATCCTTTATGTTTGCAAGTTGCGCAGCGGTAATATTGTTAGCCTTCATTATGATTTCGTCAGGCAACCCCATGGCGAGCATGCGTTGTACTGTCTCCCGAACGCCCTCCATTTTTCCTTTTGCATAACCCTCGTCATAGCTCTGCTCTATTGAGTCGCGCTCGCAGTTGAGGTCGTTGAGGTAGCGCTCGTAGGCGCGCTGCTCGCCGACGCTCATGCGCTGCCAGTCGAGCAACTCGCGCGCCTCCGAGAGGCCGGGGGCCTGGGCGGCGTCGTCGATTTTGCCGTTTTTGAGAAACTCCATCCACTCCTCCAGAGGGGTGCGCGCCAGCCGGTTGAACTCGTTGACGCGTATCACGTAATACTCCGGGAAGATGTCGGCGGCGCTCTCGATGGCGTAGGCGTTGCGCTCCTTCTCCGACACCATCAGCTCGTCGCCGTCATGGATGCCGCGGAGCACGGTCTGGCCTTTGTAGATGTAGTCGGTGCCGACGCCGAGGGTGAAGTAGACGATGGCTATCGAGTAGACCTTCTTGATGTCGCCGTACTGGCTGCCGCGCGACACCTGCTCGGTGACGGCGCGGGCGGCCCCAAAGAGCTGGCGCTGCAAGAAGTCCATCTGGTAGAGGTTCTGTATCTCGATGATGACTATCTCCCCTTTGTGGTTGCGGGCCTTGATGTCGACGCAGTTGCCCTTGTCGGTGGGGCAGTCGATGTTGCTCTCGCTCTCGAGAATCTCCATGATGGTGATCTTCTCACCCAACAGCGAGGTGAGGAACCCCTCGAGCACGGCGAAGTTGGCCTTGTCGCGCAGCAGCCGCTTGGCGGCCCAGTCGAAGCGTATGTAATATTTTGAGGAAGCCATAACGAAAAGTTTAGAGGTGAGCGGATAGGCAAAGGTAACAATAATTCCGCAAACGGCCAAAACTTCTTGCCGCAGCGTACAAATAACGCACTTATGATGCGCTAAAAATGCAAATAACGCACGATTAAAGGTGTTTCTAATTATTTTTCAACGAATTATTTTTGCTGTTTCGGTTTTAATCCCTACCTTTGCCCCATGCCACGAGTTATCACCACCATATCCATCCTTGCACTGCTTTCCTCCCTGACAGTATCCGCGCAGACCCCCGCATCGCTTGCCGACACCACCCGCCTGGGCGAAGTGCTTGTGATACAGCACGCCAAGGCGCCGGTCAACCTGCTGCCGCTCGACCTGACGGTGGTCACCGCCGAGCAGGTGGCTAACAGCACGCATACCACGGTGCTCCCGGTGCTGCAGGCGCGCGTGCCCGGCCTGTTTCTGACCGAGCAGGGGTTGGGGGGCTACGGCGTCAGCGGCAGCGACGCGGGGCAGGTGAGCATACGCGGCGTTGGTGGCGGCGACAAGGTGCTGTTCATGATCAACGGCCAGCCGCAGTGGGCCGGCGTCTTCGGCCACGCCCTGGCCGACACCTACGTCACCTCCGACGTCGAGCGCGTGGAGGTGGTCAGCGGCCCATCGTCGCTGCTCTACGGCTCCAACGCCATGGGCGGCTCGGTCAACATCATCACCCGCAGCGCCCGCCGCGACGGCCTCTCCGGTTCCGCAGGAGCCATGGGTGGCTCCTACAATACCTGGAAATACACCCTCAACACCGACTACCGCTGCGGACCGTTCTCGACCACCTTCGCCGCGCAGTACGACCGCTCCGACGGCGCCCGCGACAACTCCCGTTTTTGGCTCGGCAACCAGTATCTTTCAGTCGGGTATGACTTCTCCGACCACTGGCAGGCGCACCTGATGGGCACCGTCAACGAGAGCGAGACCTGCAACCCCGGCGAGGACTACGCGCCCCTGCTCGAGGCCAAGGCCCATGTGGTGCGCGAGAACGTGTCGCTCTCGGTGACAAACGACTACGGCGTGGCCGTCGGCGGCATACAGCTTTACTGGGCGGGGGGTCAGCATAAGATCAACGACGGCCACTCCGCCGACGCCAACCCTCGCGGATACATCTTCCGCTCCTGCGACTCCAACACCGGATTCACTGTCTATCAGACCCTTCGCCCCTGGCAGCGCGCCAACTTGTCGGTGGGCTTCGACCTCAAGCGCTGGGGGGGCCGCACATGGTACGACTATACCTCCGGCGGCACGCCCACCACGGAGGAGGTCGACCGCCACATCACCGAGACCGCCGGATACGCCATGCTCCAGCAGGGACTGCTGCGCGGGCGCCTCAACGTCAACGCCGGCGTGCGCCTCGAGCACTCCTCGCAGTTCGGCACCGAGGCCGTCCCCCAGGCCGGATTCATAGCCCACGCCTTCGAGGGCAACACGCTGAAGTTCAACTTCTCCAAGGGCTACCGCTGCCCCAACCTCCGCGAGCTGTACATAGTCTACTACTCCATGACCACCGACCAGGGCTCCTTCACCGGCCCCTGCAACCCCGACCTCAAGCCGGAATACATGCTCAACTATGAGGTGCAGATACGACAGCTGATGCTCGGCGGACGCCTCGACGCCGGTCTCGCCCTCTACTTCATCGATGGCAAGGACCTGATACAGAGTGTAAACCGCACCGACGGCCCGGGGCGAGTGTTCCAAAACGTCGGCTCGTTTATCAACAAGGGCTTCGAGCTGGACGCCACCTTCGCCATCGACGACCAATGGAGCGCCGCCGCCTCATACGCTTACCTCCACACCGACACCTACATAGCATACGCGCCGCGTAACAAGTTTTACCTCGAGCTGGCCTGGCGCCACGCCGGCTGGGAGGTGACCGTCGACAACATGAACATCCGGCACCTGCGCTCCACCGAGACCGTCACCCACAGCTACTCCCTGCTCAACGCCGCCGTGGCCTACACCTTCCGCCCCCTGTGGCGCGTGACGCCGCGCCTGTTCGTCAAGGCCGACAACGTCACCGACACCCGCTACAGCATCATCGACGGCTACCCCATGCCAGGCATCACCATCATGGCCGGCCTCTCCCTAAAATTCTGACAGCGGCGCTTCCGTGAGCAATCACGGGGGCAACAGTCCCGGAGGCTTTGGAAGCGACGCGCCCCCGCGTCGCGCCGCCCTCGAGTACGGAGGGCGGCCGTCCCGGCCGCACCTCCCCGCCCCACGTCGTCAGGCGTGTGCGGGGAGCCGCCTGCGGCGGCTCTGTGGGCGCGTGCGTGGGCATCGGCTGATGAAGTGGGGCGGGTAGACACCCCTTTGTGGCGGCGGGGCGCGAGGGCGCCGCCCCGCTCCATCCGGGACGGCCGCGCATCCAAGAGCAAGTCGGGAGGGCGGCCGTCCCGGCCGCACGCCACATGGGGTGTCTACCGGCCCCACGTCGTCATCGCCTGACGACGTGGGGCGGGGATGTGCGGCCGGGACGGCCGCCCTCCGTACTTGCGGGTGGGGCGGGTAGACACCCCTTTGTGGCGGCGGGGCGCGAGGGCGCCGCCCCGCTCCGTCCGGGGAGGTTAGTTGTCGTCTTTGGCAAACTCCATGAGGTAGGCCTTGATGAAGGCGTCGAGGTCGCCGTCCATCACGCCGCCCACGTCGGAGGTCTGGTAGCCGGTGCGGTGGTCTTTGACGCGGCGGTCGTCGAAAACATACGAGCGTATCTGGGAGCCCCACTCTATCTTCAGCTTGCCGGCCTCGACCTTTGCCTGCTCCTGCAGGCGCCACTGCAGCTCCTTGTCGTAGAGTATGGAGCGGAGGTTGCGCAGGGCGTTCTCCTTGTTCTTGGGCTGGTCGCGCGTCTCGGTGTTCTCGATGAGTATCTCCTCCTTCTCGCCGGTGTGGGGGTCGGTGTACTGGTAACGCAGGCGCACGCCCGACTCCACCTTGTTGACGTTCTGGCCGCCGGCGCCGCCGCTGCGGAAGGTGTCCCACGACAGCAGGGCCGGCTCGACCTTGACCTCTATCGTGTCGTCGACCAGCGGGGTGACGAACACGGAGGCAAAGGAGGTCATGCGTTTGCCCTGGGCGTTGTAGGGCGACACGCGCACCAGGCGGTGCACGCCGTTCTCGCTTTTGAGGTAGCCGTAGGCGAAGTCGCCCTCGACGTTGATGGTGCACGACTTGATGCCAGCCTCGTCGCCCTCGAGCAGGTTGGCGATGGAGGTCTTGTAGCCGTGCTTCTCGCAGTAGCGCAGATACATGCGCATGAGCATCGACGCCCAGTCCTGGCTCTCGGTGCCACCGGCGCCGGAGTTGATTTTGAGGACGACGCCGAGGCGGTCCTCCTCGCGGCGTAGCATGTTCTTGAGCTCCAGCTCCTCTACCAGGGAGGTCGCGCGGGCATACATCTCGTCAAGCTCCGCCTCGTCGATGAGCCCCTCCTTGATGAAGTCGAAGCCCAGGGCAAGCTCGTCGACGGCCTTCTCGACGGCGTCGTATCCGTCGAGCCAGCTCTGTATATCCTTGATTTTCTTCATCTGGCGCCGCGCCTCCTCGGGATGTTCCCAAAAATCGGGCACGTGTGTGCGCAGCTCCTCCTCCTCGACATCTATCTTCTTGCGGTCGATGTCAAAGATACCTCCTCAGCGCCAGCTTGCGCTCTAAAGTCTCTTTTAGTTGTTCCTGTGTAATCATGACTGTTAAATAATTTTGGTGCAAAGGTACGAAAAAATTGGGAATTGGGAATTGGGAATTGGGATTTGGACACTGTGGGTTAGTGCGGGGCGGTTAATTTTTATTAATATGGAAATTTTTCCTTAATAAAGCATTGCCAACCCGCCAATTATTGCTACCTTTGCAGTGCTCAAACCAATGCATAATGCATTATGACGCAATTCGCTAAGAGATAGAGCAAAACCAAAAACTTAAAAATAAATATTTCCAATGGCTACACTTGAAGAAGTAAAGAAAGCCCGTAAGGCCGAGATCGCCAACGACCTGGCCAAGTACGGCATCAAAGGTACCACCGAAATCGTCTATAACCCCACCTACGACGAGCTCTACGCCGACGAGACCGTGCCCACCCTCGAGGGCTACGAGAAAGGCCAGGTGAGCGAGCTCGGCGCCGTCAACGTCATGACCGGCGTCTACACCGGCCGCTCGCCCAAAGACAAGTTCATCGTCGACGACGCCACCTCTCACGACACCGTATGGTGGACCACCCCCGAATACAAGAACGACAACAAGCCCGCCACCCCCGAGGCCTGGAAGGCATGCAAGGAACTGGCCATCAACGAGCTGAGCTGCAAGAAACTCTACGTGGTCGACGGCTTCTGCGGCACCAACAAAGACTCCCGCATGGCTGTCCGCTTCATCATGGAGGTAGCCTGGCAGGCACACTTCGTCACCAACATGTTCATCCGCCCCTCCGCCGAGGACCTGGAGAACTTCACCCCCGACTTCATCGTCTTCAACGCCTCCAAGGCAAAGCTCACCAACTACAAGGAGCTGGGCCTCAACTCTGACACCGCCGTGGTCTTCAATCTCACCGACCGCGAGCAGGTCATCATCAACACCTGGTACGGCGGCGAGATGAAGAAGGGCATG
>CAYOUJ010000012.1:0-51928 GCA_964407165.1 uncultured Muribaculaceae bacterium
ACTAGGATAAAAATTTTTAAAGCAATAAATTTGCACACGCGGCGTTTATTCACTACATTTGTAACTGAAATGAAAAGGCTCTTGTTAATATTGACCCTCGCCGTCACGGCCGCTCTCGCAGCGGCCGCACAAGACATATTGCCGCAGCTCAAGCGCCAGCGCCCCGACATGGAGCAGATCAAGCGGGAGGTCAACGACCGCACCTCCGAATACTTCTACCCGCGCCTGATGAAGCAGCACCTGGCCAACGACACCACCATGAAGGTCGAGAAATACCGCCGCCTGTACCTCGGATACATGCTCCAGGAGGACTATAACCCCTACCGCGAGCACCCCGTGCCCGAGCATATCTCAAAGCTCTACGCCAAGACCGAGAAGTTCACCCGCCAGGAGGCCGACTCCGTCATCAAGTACGCCCAGCTCGTGCTCGACGACAACCCCTTCGACCTCTACCAGATGCTCGCCCTCGTGCAGGCTTACCGCGTCAAGGGGAAGACCAACCTCGCCGCCATCTGGAACAACAAGATCAACTATATCCTCATGGCCATCGTCAGCACCGGCACCGGCCGCGACCGCGACAACGCCTGGTGGGTGATGTCGCCCCAACATGAATACTTCCTGCTGCGCTTCCTCGGCTTCGTTCCCAAGAGCCACACCTTCTACTCCCCCTCTTACGAGATGATCACCGCCAAAGACACCTACGGCTTCGACGTGGGCAAATTCTACTTCAACGTCGGCACCATCCTCGACGTCTACTACACCAAATACAACTAACCGGACCAACTATGCCCCAACGGGGCATGCTTATGATAACCGTGGGCAAGCGAAGCGCAGCCCGGGATAAATCTCAAATGAGCATCCCTGCACCCCAGTGGGGTGCGCTGTTGATCATATCACAGTCAATCATCAGCGCGCCCCGTTGTGGCGCAAGCCTTAGGCGCTACGTTCATCCGTGGGCTGCGCTTCGCTTGCCCACGGTTATCATCAAGTTGCCCCTTTGGGGCAATTCTGTGAATAGTTTCTCTTAATCTGTAGTTTTTTTGCGAGACGAGCATTGTGCATTATGCATTTTTTTGTACCTTTGCACCCGCAAGCCCTGATGGCGGAATCGGTAGACGCGACGGTCTCAAACACCGTTGGAGCAATCCGTGCCGGTTCGACCCCGGCTCAGGGTACCCCCGCGCCCCGCACCCCCTGCGGGGCGCCGCCGTATATATACGCCAATCATCGATAAGCATCGACGTGGGATCGATGGTTATCGATGATTGTCAGATGACGCGAGGGCACGGCCCCGCTCCGGGGGGTTATTTCTTCTTGCGCAGCAGGTGCTCCTCGTTGTAGTGCTCGATGTTCTTGCGCATCGATGTCACCTCCTTGTTGAGAGCCTCGATCTCCGTCTCCTGGTTGCGGATAGTGGTCAGCAGGGCGTTTAGCTCCTCGTTGTCGATGCTCGTGGGGTACTGCTCCTCGACGCGCACCAGGAAGTCGGCCAACACGTTCATGTAGTTGGTGAACGCCTGATACGGCGAGTCGTAGGGGCTGAACGACGAGTGGACGGCTCCATCGGCGTGGTGCTTGGTGGACATGTAGAAGAAGTGGTCTGAGGCCTGCAGGTACCACCAGTCCTGCTTGAGGCGGCGGTCGGTGCACAGGCGCACGCGCTCGCCCACGCCGTAGAGCTTCTCGAAGGCCTCATGCTGCAGGCGGTTGGCAAGCCACGCGGAGATGTCGCGAGCCTCGTCGGCCCAGCTGATGGGATGCCCGACGGAGAGGGTGTCGACTGCCTTGAGTTTCTTGACTGCCTCTGAGGGGGTGTAGAAGTCGACGGAGCGCTCTGCGGCGAATCGTGGCAGGGCCTCGAGGAACTGGAATATGCCGGTCTCGCGGGGCTGGAACTCGCCGAACACCTCAAGGTTCATAAACAGGTTGATAATCTGCTCCTCGGCGGGAGTGGAGGCTATCCAGTCCATGTACTTGTCCGCGGTGAGGGGGTATGCGTCCCACTCGGGGTTGCTGAAGCGCACGGCGATGTCGTCAGACAGCTTGGAGTTCTTCAGCAGCAGCTTGAGCTTGGGCTGCGAGGCGGCGGCGTAGACATAGTTGGGACTCTTCCAGCCCAGGATGTGCTTGGCGCCCTCGATGATGGCGCCTTTGTAGCCCATGTCGTAGATGACGGGGGCAAGTTCGTCGGAGTAGATCAGCTCAGTGTTGCGGAACACCTTTGGGCGCACGCCGAACACCTGCTCTATCAGGTCGTCGTGCACCTTGACCTGCTCGCGGAACTCCTCGACGTCGGTGAGCGATGCCAGGGAGTGGGCGTAGGTCTCGGCGAGGAACTCGCAGCAACCAGTGTCGGCGAGCTTCTTGAGCAGGTCGATGAACTCGGGCACATACTGCTGCAGCTGCTCGACGGTGACGCCGTCGACGGAGATGGCGCACTTGAACTTGCCCTTGTTGTCCTCGATCATGTGCAGAAGCGTCTCGGCGGCGGGGATGTAGCTGCGGCGGGCGATGCGGGTGACGATGTCGTCGTTGGCGAAGTCGTCGTAATAGTAGTGGTCGTTGCCGATGTCGAAGAAGTTGTAGCGCTTCAGGCGCATCGGCTGGTGTATCTGGAAGTAAAAACAAATAGCTTTCATGCCTTTAGTTTTTAGTTTTTAGTTTTTAGTTTCTGGCCATAAAATGGCCACGAGCGGTAATCGGTTATTTTATCCGTGGATCACCTTGTTGTAGATGTCGATGACTTTTTGGCCGGCTTTGTCCCAGGTGATCTGGTTGACCTCGCGGAGGCCGTCCTCGCTAAGCTGGGCGTGCATGGCGGGGTAGGTGACGATGGCGTTCATGGCGTCGGCCATGGCGTCGATGTCCCAGTAGTCGGTCTTGATGACGTTGGTGAGTATCTCGGCGCAGCCGCTCTGCTTGGAGATGATGCTTGGGACACCCATCTGCATGGCCTCCAGCGGCGAAATGCCGAAAGGCTCCGACACAGAGGGCATGACGTAGACGTCTGAGGCCTTGAGCATCTCATACACCTCCTTGCCGCGCATGAAGCCGGGGAAGTGGAACCGGTCGGCAATGCCGCGCTGGGCCACCAGGCGTATCATATCCTCCATCTTGTCGCCGCTGCCGGCCATGACGAAGCGCACGTTGGGGTTGTTGCGGAGCACCTTGACGGCGGCCTCGACGAAGTATTCCGGGCCCTTCTGCATGGTGATGCGGCCCAGGAAGGTGACAATCTTGTCCTTCGGCTTGGTCACCTGCACGTTCAGCAGCTCCTCCGACAGGGGCGTCACGGCGTTGTGGACGGTGGTGACTTTTGCCGGGTCGATGCCGTATTTGTTGATGACGGTGTCGCGGGTTAGGTTGCTGACAGTGATGATGTGGTCGGCGTTGTTCATGCCGTCTTTCTCGATGCCGAAGACGGTGGGGTTGACGTTGCCGCGCGAGCGGTCGAAGTCGGTGGCGTGCACATGTATCACCAGCGGCTTGCCCGTGACCTGCTTGGCGTGGATTCCGGCGGGGTAGGTGAGCCAGTCATGCGAGTGGATGACGTCGCAGTCGATGGTGCGGGCGATGACACCGGCGCAGATCGAGTAGTTGTTGATCTCCTCCAGCAGGTTGTCGGGATAACGGCCTGAGAACTCGAGGCATCCCAGGTCGTTGGTGCGCATATAGTTGAAGTCGGCGTAGATGTTGGAACGCAGGCGGAAGTAAAGGTCGGGGTCCATCAGGCGCCCGATGCGCTGCTCCACATAGTCGCGGTTGACGTCGCGCCAGGCGATGGGCACCTGGCTTGCGCCGACGATGTGGGCGAAGGTGCGGTCTTCGTCGCCGTGGGGGCGTGGGATGACGAAGGTAATGTCCATGTTTCCGCACTCCCACATTCCTTTAGTGAGGCCGTAGCTGGCGGTGCCGAGGCCGCCGAGGATGTGAGGGGGAAACTCCCAGCCAAACATTAGAGCTTTCATGGGATAGTATTCAGTATTCGGTATTTAGTATTCAGAACTAAGCTTAAGCCTTGTCAGCCCCACCCTTCGGGGGGGGGGGTGGGGGGGGCCACTCTTTTGAGAGTGCGCAGCGTGCGTAGTATTTCGGCCACGTTGACCACATGGCTGACGGCGCCGCGGCCGGTGTAGGGCGGGTTGCCGTCGTAAAGTTGCGACAGCGAGCCTATGCACCCCTGCGACATCTCGTCTTCAAAGCCGATGAGCATGCGGTCGATGTAGCCCACGCCGCTGAGGCCGAACACCTTGAGGTATGCGTCGGCGTAGAAGCCCATGAGCCAGGGGCGGGCGGTGCCGTTGTGCAGGGCTAATTCACGGTCGTAGGTCGAGCCGACGTACACAGGCCGGTAGCCGTAGGAGTTGGGCGACAGCGTGCGCAGGCCGCGCAGGGTGAGCAGCTCGCGGGTGACCACGTCGAGCACGCCCTTGCGCTGGCGCCGGTCGAGAGGCGAGTAGTCAAGACCTATGGCGATGGCCATGTTGGGACGCACCGAGGGGTCGGCGTAGCGGTCGGCCACATAGTCGTAGAGGTATCCGTAATCGTTGAGGAAAGTGTCGATGAAGGGCTGCTTCATGCGCTCGGCCATCTCCTCCCAGCGGGCGCGCTCGTCGTCGCTGTCTGTAAGCCGCGCTGCGAAGCGCAGGGCGTTGTACCACAGGGCGTTGAACTCGACGAGCAGTCCCGTGCGGGGCACTATGGGACGACCCTCCCACGAGGCGTTCATCCACGAGACGGCCTCCCCCTCGCCGGCTGTCTCGAGCATGGCGTCGTCGGTGAGCCGCAGGTTGGGATGCCCGCCTTCGGCTATGTAGTTCACCAGGTCGCGCACATCGGCCAGGTAGCGGCCGCGGGCATCGTCGTCGCCATAGCTCTTGGCATACTGCTGCATGGCCCACAGCGCCCATAGAGGCACGTCGGGCAGGTCGATGTGGTGGATGCGCTCGTCGATGGCTCCCGTGTCCATGAAGCGCCGCAGCGCGGCCATGGCCGTGGCCATGATGGCCTCGAAGTCGTCGCGGTGATTGATGGCGATGGTGGCGCCGGGGAGCGCCATGAACTCGTCACGGGCGCGTATCTTGCCCCAGGGGTACGACGAGATGAGAAACATCCCATCCTTGTCCTTGTAATAAAACTGCTTGGCGGCGTTCTTCAGACAGTTGTAGAACGACGTGCGGCACGTGCGCGCAGCTATCTCCTTGCGGTACATGTCTGAGAGGCGCCGCGGGGTGACGGGGTCGACGCCGGCGCTGAAGATTACCGACTCGCCCTTGCGGATGCTCACGTCGAAGTAGCCGGGGGTGTAGAGGTCCTCGGTGTAGGGAACGCCGCGCTCGAGGTCCTTGATGTACTCGAAGTCCTTGTACCAGTCCTGCGAGTCGACCCACGCGGGCTTGTGGTTGAGCTGCATGTAAAGCGTAGGATAGCCGGGATAGAGGCAGATGCCCACGCCGTTGTCAACCGTCTCGACGTGACGGTTGATGTTGTCGTTGGCGAGCACGGTAGCGTTGGCGTTGCGGAACGCCAACATCGGGCGCAGGCGCAGCGTCGTGGGGGAGTGCGCCTCCAGGAGGGTGTAGCGGATGAGGATGCGGTTTTCGTGCGAGATGAAGATCTTCTCCTTTGTGAGCACCACGCCGCCGACGCGGTAGGTGGTGCGGGGGACGCTCTCGCAGTCAAACTCGCGGATGTACTTGTGGCCGTTGGGGCTGTATACGCCCCCCTTGTAGCGGTGGAGCGCCAGGTTGAACGGCGCGCCGTGCTGTATCACTGTGGCGTCGAGGCTCGACAGCAGCACGTGGGGCTCGTTGTTCATCTCCGCGATGGGGATGACCAGGAGGCCGTGCTGCTTGCGAGTGTTGCAGTCTACCACCGACGTGCAGTGATAAGCGCCTGACTGGTTGGTACGCAGCATCTCCAGGCGGAGCGACTGGTCCAGGTTCATCATCAGGTTTTTATCAAATTTCAGGTAGCTCATGTTGCCTAAGTATGGGGAATTTTGGGTTTGATACTGACTTTAAGGTAGATGCGAAGTTACGGATAAAAATTCATAACTCCAAAAAAAAATGCACCTCCGCCAGCCAACTGTCAATATAACACGGCATTACGGTAGTTCGTTGGGCGCCGGTGCCAATTAAACCGGTCACTGTAAACCAAAAACTGAAAACTTTTGCGTAACTTTGCACACGCAAAACCCTTTACCCGATTACCCCTTACACGGTTAATCACCCCCCCTTTACCCGATTACCCCCTTTCCCGATTACCCCCACCGAACATGGCACAGAAACCAAGCATACCCAAAGGCACCCGCGACTTCGGCACCGTCGAAATGGCGCGCCGCAACTATATCTTCGACACCATACGCAGCGTCTTCGCCCTCTACGGCTACCGCCAGATCGAGACCCCCGCGATGGAGAACCTCTCCACACTCATGGGCAAGTACGGCGAGGAGGGCGACAAGCTGCTCTTCCGCATCCTCAACTCCGGCGACTGGGCGCGCGACCTCGGCGACGAGCGTGACTCGGCGAAGCTGACGCCCAAGGTGGCCGAGAAGGGCCTGCGCTACGACCTCACAGTCCCCTTCGCGCGCTTCGTGGTGCAGCACCGCAATGAGTTGCAGATGCCGTTCAAGCGCTTCCAGATGCAGCCCGTGTGGCGCGCCGACCGCCCGCAGAAGGGGCGCTACCGCGAGTTCTGGCAGTGCGACGCCGACGTGGTGGGCACCGACTCGCTGCTCTGCGAAGTGGAGCTGCTCGGCCTCATCGACGAGGTGATGCGCCGCCTGGGCATCCGCGTGACCGTCAAGCTCAACAACCGCAAGGTGCTCGCCGGCATCGCCGAGCTCATCGGCGCCCCCGACAAGATGGTCGACATCACCGTGGCCATCGACAAGCTCGACAAGATAGGCCTCGAGAACGTGGAGGCCGAGCTGCGCGAACGCGGCCTCACCGGCGACCAGGTGGAGCGCCTGCGCCCCATACTCGGCATCGCGGGCACCACCGCCGAACGCATTGAGCAATTAGGCAAGGTGCTCGCCGACGTCCCTGTGGGCGCCAAGGGCGTCGAGGAGCTTTCGACGGTGCTCGCCGGCGCCGAGGCTCTCGGCCTCGGGGCCGAAGTGGAGCTTGACGTAAGCCTCGCCCGCGGACTGAACTACTACACGGGCACCATCATCGAGGTGAAAGCCCGCGACGTGCAGATCGGCAGCATCACCGGCGGTGGCCGCTACGACAACATCACCGGCGTCTTCGGCATGTACGGACTCAGCGGCGTGGGCATCAGCTTCGGCGCCGACCGCATCTACGATGTGCTCAACCAGCTCGAACTATACCCGGAAACAACCTCCCGGGGCACCACCGTAATGTTCCTCAACATGGGCGACGCCGAGGCCGCGGCATCGCTGCGCATGATGCAGCAGATGCGCCGCGCGGGCATCTCTTGCGAGATTTACCCCGACGCCTCCAAGATGAAGAAGCAGATGGCCTACGCCAACGCCCAGTGCGTGCCCTACGTGGCCATAGTCGGCGAGAGCGAGCTGGCCTCCGGCACCCTCACCCTCAAAGACATGGCCGCCGGCACCCAGGAGCAGCTCTCCATAGACCAAGCCATCGAGCGAATAAGCTAATGCTTTAAGGATTTAATGCTTTAAGGATTTAAAAATTAATTGATTATGTCTCGAGCAGACAGATTCCTCCGCTGGTGCAAGCGCTATTTCTCATTTACACTGCTGCTGGTGATAGTGGTGCTCGCCATCGTGCTCTTTGTCAACGACAACTCGGTGATGCGCAACTATGAATACCAGCAGGAGATAACGCGCCTGCGCCAGGAAATCAAGGCCACCACCGACTCACTCGAACATTACCAGGCCCTCAACCGCGAGCTCGAGACCGACCGCGAGACCACCGAGCGCATCGTGCGCGAGGAATACCACATGCAGCACCCAAACGAAGACGTCTACGTCTTTGAGTGATTAGTGATTAGTGATTAGTGATTAGCTGTATATGAAGAAAACAGACAAGGAAAAGAGCAAGATAGACCTCGCGGCCGAGCAGGAGGCCCTGCGCGCACCCGCCTGGACACAGTGGGCACTCAACATCGGCCTGCTGCTCATCATGACCGGCACCGTCGTGCCCCTGTTCACCGTAAGCCGGCCTCCGATGTGGGACAAGATACTCTTCGCCGTCGGCTGCGCCGGTGTGCTCGTGGCGCGCCTCTTCGCCCCTTACAGCGGCAAAGTGCTTCGCATCAAGCGCCTCAAACGCATAGAGAGCTGGACGGCCATAATATTCTGCGTCGGAGCCTTCTTCATGTTCACCGGCACCCGCTGGGGCATCGGCGCCAACGACTGGCTTGCGTTCACCATGGCCGGCGCCTTCCTCACCGCCTTCACCTCCATCATGATCCCCCGCGCCCTCAAAAAGAGTTTATAACTTATAACTTATAACTTATAGTTTATAACTGCCATCCGGACAGACTGTTGTCCGGATGGCAGTTATAAGTTATAAGTTATAAACTATAAGTTGAGAAGCCAGGCGTAGGCGGGACGCAGGCGTATGGTCAGGTCGCCCGCGGCGATGTCGCGGCTCTGGTTGTCTGTGAGTATCAGCAGGTCGGTGCAGCCCGTCACGCGCGAGAGCGACTGTAGGCCGCTCACCTTGCGCCGCAGGCGCCGCGTGTCGGTGGCGTCGTAGCACACTTGTATCCCCTGCTGCATCTGCATGTCGCGGCACACCACGAAGTCGCACTCGACGGTGCGGTCGGCGTAATAATGCACGAAGAACCCCTCGGGCACGACGGTGTGCAGCAGGTGACGGTTGATGACCGTGAGCATCGACCGCTCCATGTCTTCCGGCGTCAGCGTGCGCGGAGAAAAGTGTGTAACGGCAGGGTCTATGGCATAGAGTTTCTCGCCGATGGTGCGCTGCTTGTCGCGGAACGCTATCTTCTCCAGGCCGAGCATCAGGCCCGAGCGCTTCAGCAGCGACAGATATTTCTTGACCGTGTGCTCGGAGCGCACGTCAAACTCGTCGGCCAGGCGGCGGTATGACAGTGTGATGGGCGACTTGTCGAGCACGTAGCGCGCCAGGCGCACAAACTCGTCGTTGTTGGCGATGGTCGATGACCGCTCGAGGGTGTAGCGCAGCGAGGTGTTGATCACATCGTCGAGGTATCGGCGGAATCGAATGGCGCCAATCATGCCGGGGAGGCCGCCACGGCGCAGGTATTCGTCGAAGAGCGCGCGCAGCGAGGCCACGGCATGGGTGGAGGTGTCGGTGACGTCGAGCCCGCGGTATTCGCACAGCTCGCGGAAGGTCAGGGGGAAGAGGTGCACGTCGTTGACGGCCTCGCCCACGCGCTCCATCATAATGTGGCAGCCGCTGACGGTGACGATGGCGCGCATGCCGTGCGAGGCCATGACGGAGAGGGCCTCGAGCCAGTCCTGCAGGCGGGGCAGCTCGTCGAAGAGTATATAGTTGCACCGTCCGCCGATCTTGAACGTCACTTCGAGTATGTCCTCAAGGTCGGCGGGGGTGAGATTGGCAAGTCTGGGGTCGTCAAAATTAATGTAACCGAATTGTAAATCGTGTGCCTGCAGCAACTCGACAGCCATCGTGGTCTTGCCTGCACCGCGCACACCTGTAAGCACTTGCGGGACGGCAGGGTCGACGACGTTGATACGCCGCTCATACTCAAGCCTATGCAAGTACTTTGCCGGCAAGCGCGACGACAGTTTCTCACGCTGGCCGGCAAGGATGGTTTCTAATATGCGTTTATCCATTGAAGATTTGCGGGAGCAGACGGAGAGAGACAAAAATGGCGCTCAGGCGCCGTACACTACCGCACCACAAAGGTAAAAAATAAATTTGAATAAAGTAACCTTCCTGTAATTATTTAACAATTATTAGTACAACAACCACCAAATTGGGATTTGGAATTTGGGTAATTTCCAAATCCCAAATCCCAATTTCCTATTTCCAATTTATTTTGTAAATTTGCCGCTGACATGAAGATAACCGTTTACTTTCTTGCATCTACCTTATTATTGCTCCTCGCCGGCTGCGGGGCGCAAGGACGCGGCCCTGCTCCCGTGCTCGGCGAGGTGGACAATGTAATAGCCCGCACCCCTGAATATGACGCCACCCGCGAGCAGGCCATCGCCACGCTCAAGCACCGCCGCGACGCCGCCCCGGCCGCCAGCCTCGAGCGCTACGAACTGGGCGAGCAGCTCTTCGGCCTCTACGAGAGCTACCAGTGCGACTCAGCCCTGGCTACACTGGCTGCCAACGCCGCCGTCGCCGAGGCCCTGGGGCGCCGCGACCTGACGGCCGTCGTAGAGCTGCAGCGCGCGGCCCTGCTGAGCAAGGCCGGCCTTTACACCGAGGCTTTCAACAGCCTGGGGCGCCTCGCCGCCGCGGAACTCGACTCGGCGGCACGTGCCGCTTATTACCTGTGCTACAGCGACCTCTACCAATACCTCATCGAATACGAGGGTGACCGCACATTTTCCGCCGACTATCACCGGCTCAAGCAGGCATACTCCGACTCCTGCGCACTCTACGCTCGCCCTACCGGCTCTGAACTGGTGGCGCTGACAGCCAGCAACCTCATCGACGGCGGCAACATCGACGGTGGATTGCAGCTTCTGGAGGAAAACCTGCCGCTATACCAGAGCGGCTCGCGCGAATATTCAGTCATCGCCTCAATCTATGCCTACGGATGCCTCCAGAAGGGCGACACCGACGGCGCCATGCAATATTACGCCCTGGCGGCCATGAGCGACATGCAAGGGTGCATCAAGGAGAACATGGCCCTGCGCGCCCTCGGCGAGATAATGTATGACCGCGGCGACATCTCACGGGCCAACCGCTACCTGAAAAAGAGCATGGACGACGCCAACTTCTTCTCGGCGCGCATGCGCGGCAACCAGTCGGCCAACCTGCTGCCGCTCGTCTCCGACAGCTTCCAGCAGCTGCAGGAGAGCCAGCAACGGTTGCTGCGCTGGTTTCTCATCGTCACCGTGGCGCTGCTTGTGGCCCTGATGGTCGCCGCCTTCTTCGCCCTGCGCCAACTGCGAGCCGTGCGACGGCTGAACTACGAACTACAAACTACGAACTACGAACTTGAGGCCAAGTCTGAGCAACTACGAACCACTAACTCCGAGCTGGAGGAAGCGAACAAGATCAAGGAGGAGTACCTCGGCCGGTTCCTGCAGCTCTGCTCCGGCTATATCAGCACCCTCGAGCAATACCGCAAGATGCTCTACCAGCGCGCCACCGCCGGCTCGCTGCAGGATCTCTACCGGCAGCTGAAGAGCCAGAAAATCATCAACGACACCCTCACGGGATTCTATGCCGCCTTCGACGACGCCTTCCTCAACATCTACCCCGACTTCGTCGAGCGCTTCAACTCCCTGCTCACCCCTGAGGGCCGGAGCACCCCGCGCGCCGGCGAGCGACTCAACACCGAGATGCGCATCTTCGCCCTCATCCGCCTGGGCATCACCGACTCGGCGCGCATCGCCGACTTCCTCCGCTGCTCCATCACCACCGTCTACACCTACCGCTCCAAAATCAAGAGCCGCACCCTCCCCTCCGTCCCCGACTTCGAATCAGCCCTCTCAACCCCTTGACAGAAAGCTGACGGAGAAGTAATGATTTTTTAATGGAAGGGGGTGGGTGATTTATGAAAAAAGTTTAGTATCTTTGTCGCGAATTTATAACTATCTATCTAAACCGTATCCAGACGGCTATTATCCAAACCCTTAAATAACTAAACTTTATGAAGAAATTTTTACGCTTTGCCGCAGTGGCAGCGATGCTTGCCGCCACTACCGCCGCCTTCGGCCAGAAGGTGAGCTTCGACTTCTCGACCAACACGGGCAGCTTCCCCGAGGGGAGCTCAGCCGGCGTGACGGAGGGTACCTACACGGTCAACGGCTACACGTTCACCGTAGAGGCCACCACCTCGTTCTACTACAACACCCAGGGCTATCTGATGCTGGGCAAGAAGGACTCTAAGCTGATCCTGCCGAAGTTTGACTTCGCCGTGAGCAAGATCGAGTTCGTCGGCCGCGACGGCGCCAGCGGCAGCACGCTGTGCAATCTGTACGTGGGCGACGTGGCCGTGAGCACTCAGACCACGGGCTGCAAGGTGACCAACACTTACGAGATTGCCACTGAGTATCAGGCTGCCGGCAACCAGTATGCTTACGTGGTTGAGTCGGCCCACAACGCCCAGATCGTGGGCATCAACGTCTACGAGGCCACGGGCGACGAGAAGAAGTCGGCCGGCCTGTCGTGGAGCGAGACCAAGGTAGTCGTGGAGAAGGGCGGCGAGTTCACCGCACCGACCCTGACGAAGGCCACCACCGCCACTGTCACCTTCGCCTCTGACAACGAGGCTGTCGCCACCGTCAACGCCGACGGCGTCATCTCCCTTGCCGGTGAGCTCGGCACCGCCATTGTCACCGCCACCGCCGCCGAGAACGACGAGTACAAGGCCGGCGAGGCCAGCGTCACCATCGTGGTGGTCAGCTACAACACCTACAAGAAGGTCACCGCCGTTACTGCCGGCAAGAAGTATCTGATCGTGGCCCAGCGCGACGGCAACACCTATTATGCTTATCCCATCAGCGCCACTTACAGCTACGGCTATCTGAGCGTGGGCACCGCCAACGGCATTGTAGACGAGCTGCAGGTCAGCACGGAGTATGACGACGCCTTCACCATCAGCGCCTACGACGACGGCTACGCCATCCAGGACTACCTGGGCCGCTACTACTACGCCGACGGCTCGCACGCCTCCTTCCAGGTTGCCACCGAGGCTCCCGACAATGCCTGGAGCATCAAGGCCAACGCCGACGGCACGTTCGACATGACCTTCGGCACCTCAAACGGCGACTACACCATCTACTGGGGCCAGGGCACGTACACCACGTTCGGCATGTACACCTCGCAGCCCGACGGCACGGTCAAGCCGATGCTCTTTGAGGATGCCACCAGCGGCATCGACGCCATCAGCGTTGACAACACCGTCGACCCCAACGCTCCCGTTGTTTACTACAACCTGCAGGGCGCCCGCGTCAACAACCCCGCCACCGGCATCTACATCCGCGTGCAGGGCAACAACGCCTCCAAGGTCTACGTCAAGTAAGCACTTTTTAAGGACCTAACTATTAACATGGTCTTTAACCGGTTAATCGATTAACCGGTTAAAGACCATGTTTTGTACATTTTTAAGAGGTCCCGAGGGGGAAAATTGGGAGAAAAGCGTTAACTTTGCGGGCGATTATGAATGACAACAAATTAGACCCGAAATCAGAAAATACAGAGACCTCGAAATCCCGAGATGCCGAGAACTCGAATTCTCGAAATCCCGAAATCTCGAAATCACGGGAGGCCGAAGCCAAACCCGCCGAAGAGAAGCCCGACACCACTGTCATGCCGCCGAAGCCTCGCCCCAAGCGCAAGCCCAAGGCCGAGACCAAGATGGCGTCGGTGACGCCGTGCCCCACTGCGCCACCCAAGGGTGAGACAGTGGTTGCGCCGGCAGGCCCACCCCAAGCCCCTCCCCTTGGGGAGGGGCTTACCAAGAGCGAAGTGTCCCCACCCCTTGGGGGGGGGTCGGTGGGGGCTACCACCCTGCGCGAGCGCATTGCCTCTACCAAGAAGACGCGCTGGATACGTTTCGCGCTCGTCTCCATTATCTTCTTTCTCTGGGTAGCGTGGCTCGGCTCCTGGTGGGTCAGCATTTTCTGGCTGCTGCTGCTCGACATCTATATCACCGGATATATTCCGCTGACCTGGTGGAAGAAAACGAAAAATAAGGCTGTCTACACACTTATGTCGTGGGTCGACGCGATAGTATATGCCCTGGTGCTGGTCTACTTCGTGTTCACCTTCCTGGGGCAGAACTATCAGATACCGTCATCGTCGCTTGAGAAGAGCCTGCTGGTTGGCGACTATCTGGTGGTCAACAAGATAGCCTACGGACCTCGCGTGCCTAACACGCCCATACACTTCCCGCTGGTGCAGAACACGTTCCCGTGGGGCACGAAGAGCTATGTTGAGTGGCCGGAGTGGGAGTACCACCGTCTGCAGGGCCTGGGCAGCGTGGAGCGCGGCGACATAGTGGTGTTTAACTTCCCTGCCGGCGACACGGTGGCCGTGCGCGCGCAAAACCCTGACTACTACACCCTCTGTGCCATAAAGGGTCGCGAGTTTGTCAACACCCATCCCGAAATATTCGGCGAGATAATATACCGCCCCGTAGACCGGCGCGAGAACTATGTCAAGCGTGCCGTAGGCCTCCCCGGAGAGTGGCTGAAGATACGCGACGGGGTCATCTATATCAACGGTGAACCGCTGGAGCAGCCAAAGAATGTGCAGTTTAACTACTTTGTACAAGTCAACGGCTCTCTGACCGACGACTACTTCAAGCAACTGGGCATCTCTAAGGACGACCGCAACATAATGCCTATGGACCCCGACAACGTGGCCATGCTGCGCTACTATGGGTTCAACATCCCTGACGAGGGACCCTTTCCCACCATCTACGCCATGCCTCTGACAGAGGAGATGATCGGACAACTGAAAGCCAACACACAGGTGGTGAAGATGGAGCGAATACCGGCCTGGTCGGGCGACTATCTATTCCCGCTGGCTGTAGCCGACGAATACGGGTGGACGCGCGCCGACTACGGGCCGGTGTGGATACCGCAGAAGGGTGCGACTGTTCGCCTCGACTCCATCTCTTGGCCGATGTATGAACGGTGCATACGCAACTATGAGCACCATCCCGAGGCCTATTGGGACGGCGCCAAAGGTGTGGCCATGATCAATGACAAGCCGACGGAATATTACACATTCTCGATGGACTACTACTTCATGATGGGCGACAACCGCGACAACTCGCTGGACTCACGCTACTGGGGTTTCGTGCCCGAGGATCATATAGTAGGCCGTCCTGAGCTGGTGCTCATCTCGTTTGACAAAGACAACGGAGGGATCCGTTGGAACCGCCTTTTCCGCCGTGCCAACCCTGACAAATAACCTCCTACCGGCCCCAATGCGTTACGGGGGCAGCGTGGAGTACTGGGCTGTGGCATGGGCCGCAGGAGGGTTGGTGGTGGACATCAGCCGCCGGTACAACAAGCGCGAGAAAGCGACACATCGCATGGACATCTGCGACACGCACGGGCATACTCAGCTGACCGTGCCCATAACTTGGAATTTGGGAGTTGGGAATGGTGAATTAAGGCCGCTAAGGTGGTCTGACATTGACGTGTCGGCGCACGGACACTGGTGGACGATACATCTTACCGCCTTGCGCTCTGCCTACGGCCGTACGCCGTTTTATGAGTTTTACGAGGACTTGCTGCTGCCGCTATACACCTCGCGCTACGAACATGAGCGTGTGAAATTGTGGGAGCTGAACCGCGAGATGGACTCAGTCATCGCCCAAATGCTTGAGATGCCTGCGCCACAATATATACAGGCCGCGCCCGCAGTCCCCCCTATCCCCCCCCTGAAGGAGGGGGCGGAATATTGGCAAGTGCGCGCCGACAAGTTCGGGTTCATGCCGGGACTGAGCATACTCGACCTTATATTCAACCTCGGTCCGGAGGCTCAGCTCCACCTTGAGCGCCTCACTGGCGTGAGTCCAAAATAAATCGATAGCCCATCGATGATTGTCGACAATCATCGATGGGCTATCGATTTATTCCGATTAATGTCAGAGCATCTGGAGGGCGCGGAGGTGCTCGAGTATCTCGAGACGGGATAGTGTGCGCTGCTCCTGCAGATGGTGTGCGAAGTCGTGCGCAACGCCCTGCACACCGCTGTGAGAGAAGATGCGGAAGAGGTAGTCATAATTCTTGTTGAACAGCCGCTCGAGCTCGTCATCCTCGAGCGAGCAACTCTCGCGTCCCTCCTCGCAGACCACGTCGTGGAGCTCCTGCTTGACCTCGAAGCGCACTGGCGTGCCGTCTAACACTAAGCAGCGGCAGAGTGCATTCGAGAGCACCGACACCATTGAGAGGTTATATGAGCGTAGCAGCTGGTTCCACGAGTTCTTGGCCGACAGGCGCGGGCTTGCGGTGACGTAATATTCGGAAGTATAGCGCAGCATGTCGTCCGCGGGTCCGTCGATGGTAAGGGAGTCGAGGTATTTCTCGCCGTCATACACCACCAGGCCAATGGCCATGCCGGTGGCGCCATAGCAGCGGTCTTGTTCGTTACGGTAACCTAACATATTATTGGGTGATAAGTGATTAGTGACAAGTGATTAGCGACAGCCCGAAAACTTGTCACTAATCACTTAACGCTAATCACTTGAGATTAGTTCACTACGAGTATCTTGGTGACGGGCTTTCCGGAGGCGCCGCTCTCGGCCTTCTGTGAGGCGAATACGTAGTATACGCCGGTGCGGACGCGGTTGCCGGCTGTGTCACAGCCGTCCCACATATACATGCCGCCCTGTGAGAGGTCAGAGCGCATGACATTGCCCATGGCGTCGCAGATCTTGATATATGAGTCCTCCATCAGGCCGTTGATGGTGATCCAACCGGTGTACTCGGGGCGCACGGGGTTGGGGTAGGCATATACGTCGGAGTAGTCAGCCTGGGCAGGGGTTGAGGAGGAATTATAGACAGCGAGGCCGTGTGAGGTGCCGGCATAGACCTTGTTGCTCAGGGGATCGGCGAGCACACAGTTGATCTGGTTGTCGGGGAGGTAGCTGTTTTCTGTGGTAAACTGGTCGATAATCTCAGAGCCGTCGGCGCTGACGAGGTAGAGGCCTGAGTTTTGAGTGGCAAACCACTTGCGGTTGGATGGATCTACTGAAATGCCAAGGATATACTCGGTGTCGAGCAGATAGTCGGCATAGTCTGTGCCGTCGTTACGGGGCACCTTCACGCGCTTGGCGGTGTAGGTTGAAGAATTAGCCATGGCAGTGGGGTCTTCAATCTTGAGTACGCCCGTGGCGTTGCCGCCAATCCAGATGGCGCCGTCGGCGTCTTCAGCTATGCCCATGCAGTGCTCAAACGAGAACGACTTGCCGTCCTGGTCGGTAATCTCGGTCCAGATTGTCCACGTGTCGTCGGTGAAGTTGTCGAAGGTTCCCTTGGTGTCGTAAACCAGCAGACGTGTCGACTCGTAACCCATCATGAAGATGATACAGTTTGACTTCTCGCAAACCACTACCTCGGTGTCGCGGAAGAATACGCCGCCGATGTTCATGAAGTTGTTGACGATGGTGGAATATCGTGAGTCGTTCTTGAGGTTGATCCAGTCGGCCTCGGTGACGTTGTTGTTGAGCTTGGTCTTGGCGTATGGAAGTATCATCATGTCTACCCCGGAGTAGTTGGGGTATCCGGCAGACATGACCCAAAGGTTGCCGCCGCGGTCCACGGCTGCCGACTGTGCCATGATGCCGCCCCAGTATTCGGTAGTGCCCTCACGCACTTTCATGGGTGAGTTGGTCTCGTTGTAATGTGCCACCTGCACGCCGTCGACAAACTTGTAGACGCCCTCTGAACCGGTACCCCAGAAGAAGGTGTTGGTGTCGAATCTGTCAGGAGCGACGTCGGCAGGAGCCATAAGATACTTGAGGCCGTAGCCGTTTTGCTGCGTGAGCTGGCGGGCTGTGAGCACCTCCACATCTTGCGGCGTGGCGGAGGTGAGCTCGCCGTTGACAAAGATATTGAGGTAGCCTACGTCATAGTATCCGTCACCGTGGCCGCTATCGGTATTCTTGATATGGTTTACGGCGGCAGCGCTACTGTAGATCTGAGTTTTGTCAGGGCCGAGGACGAAGTGGCCGACCTTGGCCACGTTGGCGGCCGTGGGGCGGAAGGGGCCTATAGTGGGAACACAGCCGCTGTCGGAATAATCGTTATAGGCAATGCCATTGGCGCGGGAAAATGCCCAGTAGTGAGTGGTAGAGCAATATGAGGTGTAACGTGAATATTCATTGTTCACCTTATATACCTTGTTTACTACCGAGCCGTTCTTTACCACGTTAAAATGGCGTGTTCCATTGTCGTTGCAGAGCACTGTGACACCTCCGTCGGAGTTTAGGAAAGCGTTGGTTGCGACAGCGCCGGAGGCCACGAGGTCGCGGGTGAAGGTAAGCTTGTCATAGTCAAAGACGAGCTTGTAAAGGGCTGAGTTAGATACAATATAGATGTATTCGTCGTCACCGGGGACGAGTATCTTTGAGCAGTCGTCGGTCTCGCTGAAGCGCTTGAAGACGCTGTAGTCTACATGGCTGCCGCTGACGGGCGCCCAGCGGTAGGCGCGGGATCCGGTGGCAGTGGAGCCGATGTGCAGTATGATATGTCCCTGGTGTATCATCAGACCCGAGACTATGAAGCCATAGTTGCCCGACTCGATGACACAATGCTTCTTCTCATCAAAGATGACCAGACCGAAAGAGGTGCCGACATAAATCTTGTCGTCGTAGAAAGCTACGTCGTAGATGTCTTTGTCGGTCATCATCACGGCGTCCTTGATGTCTGACATGTTGACCACCGTGTTGTCGTCATAGAGCAGGTCGATGTTCGAATTTGAGTATACCACCACCAGGTATTTGCCCGAGTAGTTGTAGAATATATTGCTTACTTCGCTGTCGCTAAGCAGGTTTCGGCGCGTGTAGCCATACGATTCGTTAGTGTTGCGATCGTATGAGAACAGCGAGGTGCCGGAGATGTAATAAAGTTTGCCGGAGCCGGTCTCTATCAGCGTCGGCGGCTCGTCGACATAGGTGGGATAGAGATACCACTCGCCCGAAAGCATCTGGGCCGGCGATGCCAGCGGCAGAAGCGAGAGCAGCAGTATTATTAGTTTTTTGACCATTGCTTGTGTATATGTGATTGGTGTTATCGGTTAGTCAAGTAATTGATAAAAGCCTCGACAGCACGTCCGCGGTGGCTCAGCGAGTTCTTCTGCTCGGGCGTCATCTGGGCGAAGGTGATGTCAAATCCGGCGGGACGGAAGACAGGGTCGTAACCGAAGCCGTCGGTGCCTGCCGGAGAGGTATCAATAAAACCTTCGACGGCGCCGTGATGACAGGTGACAATGTCACCCTCTACCATTGCGATGACCGTGCGGAACGCCGCACGGCGGTCTGTGACGCCTTCCATAAGCTGCAAGAGCTTGCGGACGTTGTCGGCAGGAGTGCAGTGCTCGCCGGCGAAGCGTGCCGAGTAGACCCCCGGGGCGCCGTCCAGAGCCTCTACGAAGAGGCCGGTGTCGTCGGCAAAACAGTCGTAGCCGTAACGCTCATTTACAAACCGTGCCTTCTGCTCGGCATTGCCCTCAAGTGTGTCGGCCGTCTCTGGGATCTCCTCGTGGCAGCCGATGTCGGCGAGAGAGAGCACGCAGTAAGCGTCGCCCATTATTTGGCGTATCTCATCGAGCTTGTAGGGGTTGTTGGTGGCAAATACTATCTTGCGGGGGGTCATGTCGATACTTTTACTTATAATTAACGCTCAAATGCCTTAAATATTTTGTCAGACAACAGATTTCACGGATTTCACGGATTTTCAATAATATATCCGTGAAATCCGTGAAATCTGTTGTTTTCTGTATATTAGCCGACCACGATATTAACTATCTTGCGGGGGACGACGATGACCTTGCGGACAGTCTTGCCTTCTACCCACTTGGCGGCTGCGGGGTTGGCGAGGGCTGCCTCCTGCACCTGCTCGGAGGTTGCGTCGACCGGCATCTCGATGGTGAAGCGAGCCTTCCCATTGAACGAAACGGCATACTTTACGGTGTCCTCCTTGAGGTAAGCCTCGTTGTGCTTGGGCCACTGTGCATCGACTATAGTGCCTTCGCGGCCTATGGCGTGCCACAGCTCCTCGGTGACGTGGGGAGCGAAAGGACAGAGTACCACGAGCAGGTCGGCAAGCACCTGGCGCGACCGGCACTTCTGCGCCGTAAGTTCGTTGACGCAGATCATGAACGCGGCCACTGAGGTGTTGTATGAGAACGTCTCGATGTCGCCGGTAACCTTCTTGATGAGCTTGTGGACAGATTTGAGCGACTCGGGCGTGGCCGGCTCGTCATTGACCAGCAGCTCGTCACCCTTGTAGAAGAGGCTCCAGAGTTTCTTGATGAAGCGGTTGACTCCGTCAATGCCGTTGGTGTCCCAGGGTTTCGACTGCTCCAGCGGGCCGAGGAACATCTCATACAGGCGCAGCGTGTCGGCGCCATAGCACTCGACGATGTCGTCGGGGTTGACAACGTTGAACATCGACTTCGACATCTTTTCCACGGCATAGCCACAGATGTATTTGCCATCCTCAAGGATGAACTCGGCATCGGCGTAGTCGGGACGCCAGGCACGGAACTTCTCGATGTCGAGCTCGTCGTTGCTGACTATGTTGACGTCGACGTGGATAGGGGTGACGTCGTAGTCCTTCTTCAGGCCGTATGAAACAAAGGTGTTGGTGTCTTTGATGCGGTATACGAAGTTGCTGCGGCCTTGTATCATGCCCTGGTTGACGAGCTTGCGGAAGGGCTCCTCCTCGACTACGATGCCGATATCAAAGAGAAACTTGTTCCAGAACCGGCTGTAAATAAGGTGGCCTGTTGCGTGCTCGGTGCCGCCTATGTACAGGTCGACGTTGCGCCAGTATTCATCAGCCTCACGTGAGACGAGAGCATCGTTGTTACGCGGGTCCATGTAGCGTAGGTAGTAAGCCGAAGAGCCTGCGAAGCCGGGCATGGTGTTAAGCTCGATGGGATAGCCTTCCTCGGTGACCCACCCCTTGGCGCGGCCCAGGGGTGGCTCGCCGGTCTCGGTGGGCAGATATTTGTCGACCTCGGGCAGGAGCAGCGGCAGCTTGCTCTCTTCCATCACCTCAGGGATGCCGTCTTTGTAATAGACAGGGAACGGCTCGCCCCAGTAGCGCTGGCGGCTGAAGATGGCGTCGCGCAGGCGGTAGTTGACCTTGATCTTGCCGATGCCCTTCTCCTCGATAAAGCGCTTGGTCTTGGCGATGGCGTCTACCACCTCCAGGCCGTTGAGGTCAAGCTCGGGGCCGCAGGAATTGATCATGCGGCCGCTCTTGGCGTCGAAACTCTCCTCACTGACGTCCGCTCCCTCTATCAGGGGGATGATGGGGAGGTCGAAGTGGCGCGCAAAGGCGTAGTCGCGGGAGTCATGGGCGGGGACAGCCATGATGGCGCCGGTGCCGTAACCGGCAAGCACATAGTCGCTTATCCATACCGGTATCTGCTCGCCTGTGAGGGGGTTGACGGCATAAGAGCCGGAGAAGACGCCACTGACCTTCTTGTCGATCATACGCTCGCGCTCGGTCTTGTGCTTCACCACGTCGATATAGGCGTCAACCTCAGCCTTTTGCTCGGGGGTAGTGAGTTGCTTTACATACTCGCTCTCGGGGGCGAGCACCATGAAGGTGACGCCGAAGATGGTGTCGGCGCGGGTGGTGAAGATCTCCAGCTCGACGTCGCTGCCGGCCACCTTGAAGCGCATCTCGGCGCCCTCTGAGCGGCCTATCCAGTTGCGCTGCGTCTCCTTGAGCGAGTCAGTCCAGTCGATGGAGTCAAGGCCGTCGAGCAAGCGCTGAGCGTAGGCGCTCACACGCAGGCACCACTGGTACATGAGCTTCTGCTCCACCGGGTATCCGCCGCGGATGCTCAGGCCCTCGCTAACCTCGTCGTTGGCAAGGACGGTGCCAAGCTGAGGACACCAGTTGACCATGGTGTTGCCGAGGTAGGCGATACGATAGTTCATCAGCGTGTCTGATCGCTGCTTTTCGTCCATGGCCTTCCACTCGTCGGCTGTGAAGGCCATCTCGGAGGTGCAGGCTGCGGTAATGCCGTTGGTGCCGCTCTGCTCAAACTTATCTACAAGCTCGGCGATGGGGCGTGCCTTCTGCGCGGCGGTGTCGTAATAGCTGCCGAACATCTTGATGAACGCCCACTGCGTCCACTTGTAATACTCCGGGTCGCAGGTGCGCAGCTCGCGGCTCCAGTCGTAGCAGAAGCCTATCTTGTCGAGCTGGCTGCGATACCGGGCGATGTTGTCGGTAGTGGTTTTCTCCGGGTGCTGCCCGGTCTGTATGGCATACTGCTCGGCGGGGAGGCCGTATGCGTCGTAGCCCATGGGATGCAGCACATTGTAGCCCTGCAGACGCTTGTAGCGCGAGAAGATGTCGGAAGCGATGTAGCCTAACGGATGGCCTACGTGCAGGCCGGCGCCGGAGGGGTAGGGGAACATGTCGAGCACGTAGAACTTGGGACGGCTATTATCAATGTCTACCTTGTAAATGTCGTTGTCGCGCCAGTACTGCTGCCAGCGCTGCTCTATTTCGCGGTGTTTGTATTCCATTTTTTTTGATTATCTATCGATGGTTATCGATTGGCTATCGATTTTTATCGATTATTTATTTTTTTATTAGCTGAGGGAGAGCATGCGTTTGATGGGTATTACGGCCTTGGCTGCTATCTCAGGGTCGATGTGCACCTGCGGAGCCATGTCGCGAAGGGCCTTATACAGCTTGTTGAGGGTGTTGAGCTTCATGTAGGCGCAGTCGTTGCAGGAACATGTGCTGTCGGTGCCGGGAGCCGGGATGAAAGTCTTGTCGGGGCACTTGCGACGCATCTCGTGCAGGATGCCGCTCTCGGTGACCACAATGAACTCACGGGCTTCAGAGTCGCAGGCATACTTTAAGAGCACTGCGGTGGATCCAACCTTGTCGGCCACCAGGCGCACCGGCTTGGGACACTCGGGGTGTACAAGCACCTTTGCCTCGGGATGCTCCTGCTTGAGCTTGAGTATGCTCTCGAGCGAGAAGCGCTCATGCACGTGGCAGGCGCCGTCCCAAAGCACCATCTGGCGGCCCGTCTCGGCGTTTATGTAGTCACCGAGGTTGCGGTCGGGGCCGAAGATTATCTTCTCTTCCATAGGCAATGAGTCTACCACCTTGCGGGCGTTGCCGGAGGTGACCACTATGTCTGTCAGGGCCTTTACGGCTGCGGAGGTATTGACATAGCTGATGACCGTGTGGCCGGGATGCTCCTCAATAAATTTGGAGAAGGCGTCGGCGGGGCAGCTGTCGGCGAGCGAGCAGCCGGCCTCCGGGTCGGGAATGAGCACCACCTTGTCGGGGCAGAGTATCTTGGCCGTCTCTCCCATGAAGTGGACGCCGCAGAGCACTATCACCGGCTCGTCGAGCGTGGCCGCCTTCTGCGCCAGCGCCAGGGAGTCGCCAATGTAGTCGGCCACCTCCTGTATCTCGGGGAGAGTGTAATAGTGGGCCATGATTACGGCGTCGCGCTCGCGCTTGAGGCGCTCTATCTCGGCGCGCAACTCGTCGGCTTTCTTAACAACCATTATCTATTACTTAAAAAATAAAGTTTTAAAATTTTTTTTCAATAATAGCAATAATAAGTGTCAATAGTGATGAAAACTTTTCGGCCAAAAGCTTGCAAAAGTGAGTTATTGCAGTGGGCTTTACAAGTAATCATAAATAATAAACACCCTAAAAGGCTTATTTATTGAAAAATAACAGAATTATTAACACCCTGTTAACAACGTGCAAAGTTAATAATTTTTTAGCACATACAGAGAAGATAAAGGTTGAAAAGGGGGTAGAAACACCTCTTGAAACTTTCGTATAAAAAATTTGGAAGATTGGAAACGGCGTAGGTATATATAAACTCTCGAAAAAACCAACCAAAACTTTTAAAAATTTATCAACACCCTATCAACACCATCTACCACGGGTTATCAACACCTATTCAATACATTATTAAAGACCAGAATGTGAAAGGGGCTTTTTTATGGTAAAAGGGCCGGTGTATATCACATGTTTTGCTATCTCGTCAGAATGTATATGTAATCTTTTAAAATTTTTATTCACCGTGCGTTTATACTATTTAAAAGACGGTGACGTTATTTAAGAAGGAACCCTGCGGGAGGCTCCTTGCCATGTTAACATACCATAGTCTATCCCTGCGATAATGAGCGAAACTTTACTCCCTACTGACGCGTCTATCATTCTCACATACAGGTGCCCCATGCGTTGCAAGATGTGCAACATTTGGAAGTATCCCACCGACAAGGCCGAGGAGATCAAGGCCGCTGACCTGCGGACGCTCCCCAAGCTCAAATTCATCAACCTGACGGGCGGCGAGCCGTTCGTGCGCGACGACCTCGACGAGATAGTCGAGGAGTGCTACCGCCATGCCCCGCGCATAGTCATCAGCACCTCGGGATGGTTTGAGGACCGCGTGGTGGCCCTGGCCAATAAGTTTCCCAACATCGGCATCCGCATCTCCATCGAGGGCCTGTCGCAGAAGAACGACGAGCTGCGCGGCCACGAGGGTGGCTTCGACCGCGGCCTGCGCACGCTGCTGACGCTGCGGCAGATGGGCCTGAAGGACATCGGCTTCGGGTGCACGGTGAGCAACAACAATTCCCGCGACATGCTCGCCCTCTACCAGCTGGCACGGCAGCTGGGGCTGGAGTTTGCCACGGCGGCGTTTCACAACAGTTTCTATTTCCACAAAGACGACAACCAGATCACCCGCCGCGACGAGGTGTGCGCCGACTTTGCGCAGCTCATCGAGTGGCAGCTCAAGGAGAATCATCCCAAGTCATGGTTCCGCGCCTATTTCAACGCGGGGCTGATCAACTATATCCACGGCAACAAGCGGCCTCTGCCCTGCGAGGCGGGGACGGCCAACTTCTTCATCGACCCGTGGGGTGAAGTGTTCCCCTGCAACGGCATGGAGGAGAAATTTTGGAAGGAGTCGATGGGCAACATCCACGACGCGCCGTTCATGGAGATCTGGCAGAGCGAGCAGGCGGCGAAGGTGCGCGAGAAGGTGCGCAACTGTCCCAAGAACTGCTGGATGGTGGGGACGGCGTCGCCGGTGATGCACAAGTATTTGAAGACGCCGGCGCGGTGGGCCATCAAGAACAAGCTGCGGAGCCTCCGCGGCCTCAAGCCCTGCCTCGACGTATAGGCGCGAAACAACGGATTTCACGGATTTCACAGATTTTAAATTTTTATTTTTAATCCGTGAAATCCGTGAAATCCGTTGTTTTGTATCTATATGGCGAGGAGCATTTCGGCGGCGATGCCGGTGATGCCCATGGCGATGACGGCGGGGAGTCCGATTGCGAGCAGGACGGTCCAGAACGACCGGTTGGTGATGCTCAGCACGCTGCCGCGGGGGGTGCGCGAGAAGGCGATGATGCCGAAGAAGGCGCCGACGACGGCTCCGAGGACTATGGCCGTGGAACTGATGATCATGCCCACGATGGCACCGACCAGAGCGCCGGCGGTGATGTATGCGTTGGCCGTCCGGTTGGGCTTGTAGCCCGGGCCTTGGAGGTATGCTATGCCGGCGACGAGCAGTGCGGCGACGCCCCAGAAGATTAGCCCCGTCCAGTAGGGCGTTCCGGCGAGGTTGTAGAGCAGCAGGCCCACCCAGGCCACGGCGGAGGCGTAGCTGCGGGGCATGAAAGCCAATACAATGGCGGCTGCCAATGCCACTGACCCTATGATTATCAGCATAATATGCATATTCGTATAATTCGGGGTTTAACTTATAACGCGTGGGTCAGCGATAAAGTTGCAGCAGGCGCTCGTAATGTGCCGAGGGGGTGAATGCCTGGAGGGCCGTGCGCTGTATGCGTGAGTAGTCGAAGGGGTGTTCCCACATTTGGCGGAGGGTGCGCGAGAGGTCTTCGGGGTTGCCGCTCTCGAAGGTCATGCCGCAGTTGTCGTCTATCAACTCCGGTATGCCGCCTATGCGGGCGCCGGCGACGGGGGTGCCAGTGCAGCGGCTCTCGATGAGGCCGAGGGGATTGTTTTCGTACCACTCCGAGGGGAGCACAGAGAAGCGCGCGCGGGCAAGCAGTTCGCTTACCTGTGCGGCATCGAGGAATCCGACGAACTCGATGTTCTTGAAGATTTGGAAGCGCTCGCGCAGTTCTTGTTCTATCGGCCCCGTGCCAGCCACCTTTATATTATATGGCAGCAGGGAGGCGGCTTGCAGCAGCGTCGGTAATCCTTTCTCGTGTGAGAGGCGGCCGATGTAGCAGTAATAGTCGTCGCGCTCTGTCTCGAGGCGCCTCGCCATCTTCGACAACTTGGCGGGGTCGACGAAGTTGCAGAGGGTGACGAGCTTTGCGGGGTCGAAGCCTCCCTCGATCATCTTCTGCCGCATGAACTCGCTTGGGCAGATGAATGTGTCGGTGCAGCGCTCGAGGCGGCTGCGGCTCCACTTCAGAGCCTCGAGCCAGGCCACGGCGCTGGCGGCGAGGGAGCCTTTCATGCACTTGTGACGTAAAACGGGCAGCTTGCCGGAGAAGCACTCTTGGCACACTTTGCCATCGCGGAGGCAGGTGTAGGCGGGGCAGATGAGCTTGTAGTCGTGGAGCGTCCACACCACGCGCGCGCCGCGGCGGTGGGCAATCTCGGCGATGACGGGGGAGAGATAGGAGTGGATGTTATTGAGGTGAACGACGTCTGGTCGGAAGTCGTCGAGCATGCGGGAGAAGCTACGGCGGATGTCGCCCATGCCGAGGGTGCGGCGCACGGCCTTGAGCTTTTGGCCGATGCCGCCGCCGAAGTCGGCGCGCGAGGCGAAGCGGTCAGACCACTCCGAGGGGACGTTGTCGGGATAGTCCATGGCAAACACGGCGACCTCGTGACCGCGCTGGCGCAGCAGTTGCTCCGTGGCCATGGCGCACACGCAGTCGCCGCCGCGGGGGTAGTAGTATTTGTTGACGATGAGCACGCGGGGCAATGCCCGTGCAGCCTGTGATGGTTTGCTCATGGTATGGTGGGGTAGAATAGTGATGAACGTTCACATATATAACGGCCGCGAGGGCGAAAAATTTGCGACCTCCCGACCGAATTTGCAGAAATTTTGAAACCTCGCGGGGCTTAAATGGTTGAAAAACCGATTTAAGTCGATGATTTGTCGATAGTTATCGATGGTTATCGAGGTGATCGATTTTTCTTCCAAAAAATGCAATTTGCAAATTCCAACGAAAATTCTTACCTTTGTCTGTAATATCTATACTGATGGAAACAGGAAAGATACAGTGGACGGTCGAGGGGGGCGTGACTTTGCCCGAACTCGACTATCCCCGACTCCAACGATGGATTGCCGACGTGGCTGCCCGGCATGGGCGACTGCTCGGAGAGTTGACGTATATATTCTGTGACGACGAGACTATCCTTCGGGTCAACCGTCAATACCTGCAGCACGACTATTACACCGACATCATCACCTTCGACTACACCTGTGGCCGGCTCATTCGCGGCGACATGTTCATCTCTCTCGACACCGTGGCGACTAACGCCGAGTGCCTTCGGGTGACGGCCGACGCCGAACTGCTGCGCGTCATCATTCACGGCGTGCTCCATCTGTGCGGCATCAACGACAAGGGTCCGGGTGAGCGCGAAGTGATGGAAATCCATGAAAATCAAGCACTTAATCTTCTTGTTTCTCATCCAAACATCTAACACTTAACACTTTACACTTAATAAGTGACTTTTGAGTATGACGTCATAGTGGCCGGCGCGGGACACGCCGGGTGCGAGGCTGCCCATGCGGCAGCCCGGCTCGGTGCGCGCACGCTGCTCATCACCATGGACATGAACAAGATTGCCCAGATGAGCTGCAACCCTGCCGTAGGCGGCATAGCCAAGGGTCAAATAGTCCGCGAGATAGACGCCCTCGGCGGCATGATGGGAATAGTCACCGACCGCACGGCCATACAGTTCCGCATGCTCAACCGCTCCAAAGGTCCGGCGATGTGGAGCCCGCGTGCCCAGAGCGACCGCCAGCGCTTTATTGAAGCCTGGCGCGGCATACTCGAGAACACCACCAACCTCTATATGTGGCAGGACACTGTCACCGGCATAGATGTCAAGAACGGACGCGTCACAGGCGTCAAAACCGCCCTGGGCGCACAATTTACCGCAAAAGCTGTGGTGCTCACAGCCGGGACGTTCCTCAACGGACTTATGCACGTCGGGCCCGTCAAGGTTGAGGGGGGACGTGTCAGCGAACCGGCTGCGCACGGGCTGACAGAACAGCTCATCAGCCTCGGCTTCGCCGCCGACCGCATGAAGACCGGCACACCGGTGCGCATCGACGGCCGCAGTGTCGACTTCTCAAAGGCGACCATCCAGGAGGGTGACCATGACTGGCACGGCTTCTCTTTCCTCCCCGGTGAGGGTCGCAAGCTCAAGCAGCGTCTGTGTTACACCGTCTACACCAACGAGCAGACCCACGAAGTTTTGCGCCGGGGTCTCCCCTATTCCCCACTCTATAACGGACAGATACAGAGCATCGGTCCGCGCTACTGCCCCAGCATCGAGACCAAGATAGTCACCTTTGCCGACAAGACCGAGCACCAGCTCTTCCTCGAGCCGGAGGGTGAGACCACCAACGAATATTACCTCAACGGCTTCTCATCCTCCCTGCCCCTCGACGTGCAGATAGAAGCTTTGCATACCATTCCGGCCCTGCTCGACGTGCAGATTTATCGGCCCGGGTATGCCATCGAATATGACTTTTTCGACCCGCGCCAACTGCGCCATACCCTCGAGACAAAACTTGTCGGCGGACTTTATTTCGCCGGCCAGATCAACGGCACCACCGGCTACGAGGAGGCTGCCGGGCAAGGCCTCGTTGCGGGAGTCAACGCGGCGCTGAGCACGCAGGGACGCAAGCCGTTCACCCTCGCTCGCGACGAGGCGTATATCGGTGTGCTCATCGACGACCTCGTGACAAAGGGTGTGGACGAGCCGTACCGCATGTTCACCTCCCGTGCCGAGTATCGCATACTCCTTCGGCAAGACGATGCCGACATGCGCCTGACGCCTAAAGGCCACGCCATCGGTCTTGCCTCAGACGAGCGATACAGGCTCATGGAGAGTAAGCGCAAGCAACGCGACAAGCTCATAAAATTTGCCGAGGAGACCACGGTCAAGGCTGCTGCCATCAATCCGTATTTAGAGGAGATCGGCTCCTCGCCACTGCGGCAGAGCGTGCGGTTGGTCGACCTGATATTGCGTCCCGAGTTGAATATTGAAAATCTGAAAGGGCAACTGCCCAAGTTGGCGACTTTCTTAGACACGCAGATCGAAACACAGCGGCGTGAGGAGATAATCGAGGCTGCCGAGGTTATGCTGAAGTATCGCGGCTATATCGACCGCGAGCGTATGCAAGCCGACAAGATAGCCAAGCTTGAAAGCGTGCGCCTGAGTGGCAAACTCGACTACGAGAGCATCCGCCAGCTCAGCACCGAGGCGCGGCAGAAACTTCAGAAGATCGACCCCGAGACCATCGGCCAGGCATCGCGGATCCCCGGCATCTCGCCGGCAGACGTGAGCGTGCTGTTGCTGCTGCTCGGGTGTTGAACAACCATTGTTCCACGTGAAACAATTAACCCCTCAATAAGAATACTATCAACAACTTAAAACCATCATGGAATACGTAAAATCTAAAATCCGCGACGTGCAGGACTTCCCCACCAAGGGTGTCCTGTTCAAAGACCTGACGACCGCATTCAAGGACCCCCGCGCCCTGCACATCATCGGCTGGGACCTCTCGCAGCTATACCGCGACAAGGGTGTCACCAAAGTGGTGGGCATCGAGAGCCGCGGCTTCATCGGCGGCAGCATCCTTGCCTTTGAGTTGGGCGCCGGCTTCGTGCCCGTGCGCAAGCCCGGCAAGCTCCCCGCCGACGTCATCACCGCCTCCTATCAGAAGGAGTACGGCACCGACACCATCGAGATTCACAAGGACGCCATCGGTCCCGACGACATCGTGGTGCTCCACGACGACGTGCTCGCCACCGGCGGCACCATGGCCGCCGCCTACGAGCTGGTCAAGAGCATGAACCCGAAGAAGATCTACATCAACTTCATCATCGAGCTTGAGGGTCTCAACGGCCGCGCCAACCTCCCCGCCGACGCCGAGGTCTCCTCCCTCATCAAATACTAAGCAACATCGATAATGTCGAGATTATCGATAGGGTCGAGATTATCGAGATTATCGATGAGGTCGAGATTAGATTTTAATGGATTATGCGGCGCTTTTTTAGCATCATATTCGTGGCTGCGGCGGCTGTGGCCTACGCCGTGACGTGGCATGACTTCGCCGGTCATGTGCTCGCCTTGGGCGAGGTGCCGGAGGACGTGGCCACGGCCTCCGACTCTGTGCTGCAAGACCTGGAGGCGATAGCCTTGGGTCCGACGGAGGATGTCGACGGCGCCCAAGGCGGCATGTTCATCTGGACCAAAGGGAGCCGCCGCATCGCCGGCGTATACCTTATCATGGACGACACGCCGCGGCAGATAGCCTTCTTCGTCAGCGGCGACCCCGACGACGAACCGGAGCCGATAGATATGTACATCGACGGCTGGGACGCGCGGCGCCACGTGCTCACGGCCCGCAGTCCCGAAGGCGCCATCACCACCTTCACCGTCCTCGACTGGACGCCCTCCCCTACCGACTCAATATCAACTAACTAACCACTATGAAACGTCTTTCTCTAACCCTCGCGTTGCTTATTGTCACGCTGTTAGGGGCTTCCGGTTACTCCATCTCCGGCAGCCATCTGACATTCATGGGTATTCCGATTAACGGAACAATCGCTAACTTCCAGCCCAAGCTCGTCAACAAGGGCTTCAAATATGACGCCGCAGCCACGCGTGATATGGGATATTCCGGCGTGCGCCTGTATACCGGCCGGTTCAATGGCTCGCAGGCCAACGTGCACGTAGCCTACAATCCGCGTACCAACATTGTCTATAACGTCTCGGCCTTCATAGACGTGAGCACGCAGTCGCAAGCTGCCAGCAAGGTGACAGACATCGCCCAGTCGATATATAACAAATACGAAAATATAACCGTCAGCGACGACAGCACCGATGACAACTGGTGTTTCTATGTCTACAATACATCGGGCACTTATCTGGGCCATATCGTCGTTTCCTACAAGGCCTACGACGATTACACCGGCTACTTTGTCATGGTGGCGTATTACGACTCCGTCAACCTCAACAAGGCCAAGGCCAGCGACAACGATGACCTCTAAGGCATAATGGCGAAGCACCTGCAAAATAAGTCGGAGGCTCTCAGGGAGAAGATAGCGATACTCCCGGAGAGCCCCGGCGTGTACATGTACTTCGACCGCGACGGCACGGTAATCTACGTCGGCAAGGCGAAGAACCTGAAGCGGCGCGTGTCATCGTACTTCAACCGCACGCACGAGGTGCGGCGCACCAACTTGCTCGTGCGCGCCATCCAGGACCTCCGCTACATAGTAGTCCCCACCGAGCAGGACGCGCTCAACCTGGAGAACTCGATGATCAAGGAGTACAAGCCGCACTACAACGTGCTGCTCAAGGATGACAAGTCGTACCCCTGGATCTGCGTCACCGCCGAGCCGTTCCCGCAGGTGTTCATGACGCGTCAGAAGCTGCGCAACGGCTCGAAATATTACGGCCCGTACACCGACGTGCGGTCGGCGCGGACAGTGCTGAAGGTGATTCACGACCTCTACCCCGTGCGCACCTGCCGCCACCTTATCACCCCTGAATACATTGCCAAGGGGAAGGGGCGTCTGTGCCTCGAATACCACCTCAAACGTTGCGGCGGATGCTGCGTGGGCAAGGTGTCGGCCGAGGAATACACGCGGCAGATAGAGCGCATCAAGCAGATACTCCGCGGCGACACGGGGCAGCTCATGGCGTACCTCAAGAACGAGATGATGCGGCTTGCCGAGGAGCTGCGCTTTGAGGAGGCGCAGCAGGTGAAGGAGAAATACCGCCTCATCGAGAACTATCACGCCAAGAGCGTCATCGTCAGCCAGACCATCGAGAGCGTCGATGTCTTCGGCGTCGACGACGAGAGCGGGCGCGAAGTGTTCATCAACTACATGCACGTGCGCCACGGGGCCGTGGTGCGTTGCGTGACCCTCGAATACAAGAAGAAGCTCGACGAGAGCGTGGCGGAACTGCTTCCGCTGGCCATGCAGGAGATAAAGACAGAGTTAGGCGTTGAGTATCACGAAGTTATCGTGCCTGTGGTGCCCGACATCGACCTGCAGGGCGTCACCTTCATCGTGCCGCAACGGGGCGACAAGGCCAAGCTGCTCGAGGTGTCAGCCAAGAACGCCCGGCAGTATCGCGTGGACATGCTCAAGCAGATGGAGCGCACTGACCCCGAGCAGCGCACCGAGCGGCTTTTGGAGCGCATGAAGGCTGACTTCCGGCTGACCGAGCTGCCGCGGCACATAGAGTGCTTCGACAACTCCAACATCCAGGGTACCAACCCGGTAGCCTCGTGCGTGGTGTTCCGTGACGGCAAGCCGTCGAAGCGTGACTACCGCCACTTCAACATCAAGACCGTCGAAGGCCCTGACGACTTCGCCTCGATGAAGGAGGTGCTCACGCGCCGCTACACGCGGCTGATGACCGAGGGTGAGCCGCTGCCGCAACTGGTGGTGGTGGACGGCGGCAAAGGGCAGCTTAGCGCGGCCGTGGAGGCCTTCGACGAGATGGGCATCCGCGGCCGGGTGGCCGTGGTGGGCATCGCCAAGCGTCTCGAGGAGATCTACTTCCCCGGCGACAGCGTGCCGCTGTATATCGACAAGAACTCCGAGAGCCTGCGCGTAGTGCAGCAGCTGCGCGACGAGGCTCACCGCTTCGGCATCACCCACCATCGCAACCGTCGCAGCAAGGGGCAGACAGTCAGCGCCTTGGATGCCATCGATGGAGTAGGTGAAAAAACTCGCGCAGCGCTGTTGACCCGGTTCAAGAGCCTCAAGCGCATTCGTGAGGCCGACCTCGACGACCTCGCCTCGGTCGTCGGTCCCTCACGCGCGTTGCTGATATTCAATGTCTTACACCCTGATGACCAATCGACAGACAATCGATAATAATCGAAAACAAAATAATAAACCATGAGAATAGCGATTTTGGCGGCGGCCGCCGTGATGGCCGTGGCGGCGTCGGCGCAGGCGCCGGTGGAGTATAAGATTTACTCCGACGTGCAGTATTACCTCAACGACGACAACGGCTTTGGCAAGAACTATGCCGTGGCGGAGGCCACGGTGGAGTGGCCGGTACGTCTGGGCGACTATGACCTTACGGGGCTGCAGCGCGCCCTGGTGGTCTACGACAGCATACCCCTGACCGGCGAGGCCATGCTGGAGCTGCTCATGCTCAACGACGAAGACAAGGAGATGCCCTACGACCCGATGGGCCCGGACTGCTCGTATGTCGGGCGACCGGTCACCCTCGACGTGCTGAAAAAATATAAGGACTCTTTCGAGGCGATGTGCAATCCCAAGAAACAGTATGATGTAGTGCTCGACTGGTTTGACCCCGAGGCCGGAGTTGTGCAGATGAGCATCGACGCCTACCACGACGCCCGCAACGGCCTCGCCGCCGGATGCCACATCTATACCTATTACCTCATCTACGACCTCAAGAACAACCGCGAGGTGACGCTGGCCGACCTCTTCGTCGACAAGGATGCAGTCAGCAAGCTCGAAGACATGGTGAACGCCTACGTCGCATACGAGCGCGAGAACACCGAGAACTGCTACAACACCGACCGCATCGAGCTGACCGACAACTGGACGATAGACCGCGGCAACGCCCTCAACTTCTTCTACGGCAAATATGAGATAGCCTGCGGTGCGATGGGCACCGTCACCATCCCCGTGTATGTCTGGCAGGAGGATTTCTACAAGCTCAAGCTCTCTCCTCTTGGCGAGCAGCTGCTGATGGACACCGACCAGCGCGTGAGCCGAGCGTTGCAATGAACCATCGGAAGAGTCAGAGCGTTATACTATAAGTCATTTATCCAATCTTAGCAAACCGACATATTACCATGACTGAAAAAACCATCAAACTACAGCGGCCGGTCGTCGACGAGGGTATCAGCGTCAAGCAGGCCTTGGACCGGCGCATGAGCCACCGTGAGTTCTCCCCTGCCCCGCTGTCGCTGAAGCATCTCTCCGAGATACTCTGGGCGGCCTACGGCATCAACCGCGCCGACGGGCGCCGCACCGTTCCGGCTGCGTGGGGCATCTATGGACTCGACGTCTTTGCCGTCACCGCCGACGGCGTGTACAGCTACGACCCGAAGGCGCACGAACTGCGGCTGGTGGCCGAGGGCGACAAGCGCGACCTGTGCGGCATGCAGGAGTTTGTGGGCACGGCCCCCCTCAACCTGCTCTTCTTCGCCGACTACTCGCGGATGCACCTCGATGACGCCCGCTTCGAGCCGATGCTGCAGGAGATGCTTCCCGTGGTGGCAGCCCTCGACGCCGGCGCCGGCGCCGAGAACGTATACCTCTACTGCACCGATGCCGCCCTGCGGCTCGTAGAGCGCGTGCTCATCGACGAGGAGGCGTTCAAGCAGGCCTGCGGCCTTGGCGAGAACCTCCACTTCGTCGTTGCGCAGACCATCGGTTACCCTCCTGAATCCGAGCTGCCGCAATGAGACTGGTGATACAGCGCGTGCGCCGCGCCTCCGTCACCGTTGGTGGCGAGCAGGTTAGCGCCATCGGACAGGGGCTGATGGTGCTCGTGGGCGTCGAGCGAGGCGACACCCCGAAGGATGTGGCGTGGCTGGCGGCCAAGACCGTGTCCCTGCGCATCTTCGACGACGCCGAGGGGGTGATGAACCGCAGCGTCACCGATGTCGGGGGCGACGTGATGGCCGTGAGCCAGTTTACGCTCACCGCCTCGACGCGCAAGGGCAACCGCCCGAGCTATATCCGCGCTGCCGGCCACGAGCTTGCCGTCCCGCTTTATGAGAGCTACTGCGAGCAGGTTTCGGCGCTGACAGGGCGCCCGACGGCCCGCGGCGTCTTCGGCGCGGAGATGCAGGTGGAGCTGATCAACGACGGCCCCGTGACTATCATCATCGACTCGCGCCTGCGCGAATGAAAAAACTGAAAACTAAAAACTGAAAACTAAAAACTTTTAGTTATCTTTGCCGCAACAATGGCCGATAACCCTGACATAACCCTGCGCGAGGCGCAGCATCTGGTCGACCGCTGGATTACCACCCGCGGCGTCCGCTACTTCTCGCCGCTGACCAACATGGCTGTGCTCGCGGAGGAGACGGGTGAGGTGGCGCGCATCATGGCGCGGGAATACGGCGAGCAGTCATACAAGCCCGGGGAGAAAGGCGACCTGGGCGATGAGCTGGCCGACCTGCTGTGGGTGACCCTGGCCATCGCCAACCAGACGGGCGTGGACCTCACGGAGGCCCTGCGCCGCAACATTGAAAAGAAGACCGCGCGCGACAGCGAGCGGCACCGCAATAATCCGAAACTAAGCAACAATCTATCTACCCTTAAAAAAAATTAGTAAGACTATGGCTGACAAATATCATGACATGATCGCGGCGAGCCGCGTGCTCACCGACGACGCCGCCGTCAAGGCCGCCGTCGAGAAGATACTGGCAGAGCACCTGCAGGAGAACATGACGGAGGAGGTCTACAAGAAGTGCTTCAACGCCATCGACCTGACCACGCTCAAGACCAGCGACTCGCAGCGCAGCGTCGCCGACTTCACCGAGCGCGTCAACGCCTTCGACGAGGAGCACCCCGACCTGCCCAACGTGGCCGCCATCTGCGTGTATCCCAACTTCACCCCTATTGTGCGCACCGTGCTCGACGTGACGGGCGTGAAGATAGCCGCCGTCAGCGGCGGGTTCCCCTCGTCGCAGACCTATCCGGAGGTGAAGGTTGCCGAGACGGCCCTGGCCGTCGAGGGGGGCGCCGACGAGATCGACATCGTGCTCAACGTGGGCAACTTCCTGGACGAAGACTATGAGGAGGTGTGCGACGAGATCAGCGAGCAGAAGCACTCGTGCCGCGACGCCCACCTGAAGGTCATCCTTGAGACGGGTCTGCTCAAGACCGCCGAAAACATTATGAAGGCGTCGGTGCTGTCGATGTATTCGGGCGCCGACTTCCTCAAGACCTCCACCGGCAAGGAGTACCCGGGCGCGTCGCTCGAGGCCTGTTACGTGATGTGCCAGTGCATCAAGGAGTATTACGAGGCCACGGGCCGCAAGGTGGGCTTCAAGGCCGCCGGCGGCGTGAGCACCACCGAGGACGCCGTAAAGTATTACACGGTGGTCAAGGAGGTGCTCGGCGACGAGTGGGTTGCCGGCAACGAGTACTTCCGCATCGGCGCCAGCCGCCTTGCCAACCACCTGCTCGGAGCCATCCTGGGGCAGGAGGTGAAATTCTTCTAACCGGCCATCGAGGAGCCAAATCGATAATCTATCGATGATTATTGATGATTATCGATTTGGCTCCCGCCAGGCCATTAAACCTTTTTTCTTGCAATGAAGTATTGGTTCATCATCGACAACCAGCGCATCGGCCCTGTGGAGGAGCGCGACGCCGTGCGGCTGCCGCTGCAGCCCGACACGCCGGTGTGGCACGACGGCATGCCCGACTGGTCGGTTGTAGGCTCCATCCCGGAGGCGCCGCTGCTGCTCGGGCCGAAGTCCGGCGCCGACACCCCTCCACCTCTTGAGCCTGCCGGCCGCAATGTCGCAGACTTCGGCGGCATACCGGTGGAGTATGAGGAGATCAAAGTGAAAGAGGAGTCCGAGGCTGAGCCTGCGCCTGAAGCTGAGGCTGAGTCGCGCGTCGAGGTTGAGATCCCCGAGATACCGGCTGCTGCCGCGTCCGCGCCTGTGCAGGCCTCCCCTACCCAGGCTCCGCCGGCTCCCGTCGAGGTGCCCAAGTGCCCCAACAACTACCTGGTCTGGAACATCGTGGTGACGCTGCTGTGCTGCCTGCCCGTGGGCATCCTCGGCATCATCTTCGCGTCGAAGGTGAACCCTAACTATATGACCGGCAACCTCGAGGCCGCGCGCCGCTGGTCGGAGCGCGCCGAGTGGTGCGTCATCATCGCTATCACCTGCGGCTTCCTGAGCATCCCGCTGCAGATGCTGCTTAGCATCATCACGGCGTGATGGACGCTCGGGGGCGCACCACCCTGCTGTGGGTCGTGGGCATCGTGGCCGCATTGGCCGCGGCGTGGCTTTACGGACGCGTCGACCCCTCGTCGCCCTTCTATCCCAAGTGCCCGTTCCACACGCTCACGGGGCTTCTGTGCCCCGGGTGCGGCTCGCAGCGGTGCCTGCACGCCCTGCTCGGGGGCGACTGGGCCGCGGCGTGGCACTTCAACCCGCTGCTGATGACCCTCGGCCCCTTGGCATTGGTGATAGCCCTCTGCCGCCTCGTGGCCTTTCCCGCGCGCGGGGGCGCCTCTCCCCTATCCGCCGCCGCCCGCCGCGCATACTTCACCCTCACCTCCGCCGCGGCATGCTGGACGGTGTTCGCCGTGATGGTGCTGTGGTGGGTGCTCCGCAACGTCTTTCCCTCTTTACAGATATAAACCAATCCAAGTTATGAAAAAAATCATCGCATTGGCGGCGCTGGCGTGTGCCTTCACGTCACTGAGCGCCCAGCAGGTGGAGTCGCCCGAGTTTGTCGGCTCCGACGTCGTTGTCCTCCGTATCGCCACCCCGGCGTCGGTAAAGAACGCCCATGTGGTGGCCGACTTCATCCCCGGCGGCAAGGGGAAGATGGTGCGCAACAAGGGGGGCTTCTGGGAGTACATGATACTCAAGACTCTCAGCCCTGACATGTATCTCTACGCCTTCGACCTCGACGGCGAGCGTGTGCTCGACCCCGTAAATCCTGACCGCGTGCGCGACATCGCCACGGACTACAGCTACTTCATCCTCCCCGGCGAGGGCGCCAACGAATACCTCGACACCAACGTGGCCCACGGCAAGGTGACGCAGCAGACGTGGCAGACCTCGACTCATGGCGCACGCCCTGTGACGATTTATACCCCTGCCGGCTACGACGACCCCGAGGACACCATGCGCTACCCCGTGCTCTACCTGCTGCACGGACTCGGCGGCGATGAGACGGCGTGGACCACCCTCGGCCGCGCCGCGCAGATACTCGACAACATGATAGCTTCGGACAAAGTCAAGCCCATGATTGTGGTGATGCCCAACAGCAACTTCTCGACCGCCTCCGGCGCCGGCGCCGACATGGTGCCGACCATGGACGGCACGTTTGAGACCGAGTTCCCCGGGCTTATCGCCTACGTCGACAGCACCTACCGCACCTTCGCGCGCCGTGAGTCGCGGGCCATCGCCGGCCTGTCGATGGGCGGCTTCCACGCCATGAACATCTCGCGCCACTATCCCGCGACGTTTGACTACGTCGGCCTCTTCTCCGCCGCGATGATGAACAAGGCGCAAGACCTCAGCAGCCCCGTCTACACCAACGTCGACGAGGAGCTTGCCGCACAGTTTGCCGACGGTCTGGGGCTCTACTTCATGGCCTGCGGCAAGGATGACTTCCTCTTTGCTGACAACCAGGAGTATTACACCCGCCTGAAGGCCGCCGGCTACCCTGTCTATTATGTGCAGACGGGCGGCGGCCACGACTGGAGCAACTGGCGCGCCTACCTCAAGAAATTCCTCCCGCTGCTGTTTCAATAACAAATCGAAATCCCGAAATCCCGAAATCCCGAAATCCCGAAATCTCGAAATTTCGGGATCTCGGGGTTTCGATAAGAGGCAAGTTATTAGCGCAGTAGTGTGCTGCCGGTAAATTTTTGCAAAAATTTTTGCTGAAATATTTGCACAGTCCAAAATCTCGCCGTAACTTTGCACTCGCAAAACGGAAACGTTGGCAATCCTAACCGAGGTGCGGTAGTTCAGCTGGTTAGAACGCCGGCCTGTCACGCCGGAGGTCGCGGGTTCGAGTCCCGTCCGCACCGCTGAGGAGAGAGGAGAATGAGTAATTGTTTAGCTTCGGCTTTCAGTTGCTCATTCTTTTTTTGTTTTTGTCGATAATCAATCGTTTGGCTATCGATAATCAATCGATAATCAATCGATGGACTGTCGATAGTTATCGATTATCTATCGAGGGAAGCGATTTTTAGATGATAAAAGGGGCGGTTACGAAAATTTTTATTACTTTTGCCTTTTGGAATATACACTAACCAAAACCATACCCCCACACATGAACACTAATCTGTTTAAAACCCTCGCCCTGAGCCTCTTGATGGCGCTCATGGCTATCGTCACCTCCTGCTCGGGCGACAACGCCGCCATTCAGGAGACCATCCCCGCCAGTGCCTCCGTGGCCGTCGTCGACGGCGAGAAGCTCCTCAAGGCCCTCGACGCCAAGATGGAGAACGGCACTGTGGTCTTCCCCTCTAAACTCGCTGCTTTCAACAGCGACGCCGAAACGATGCAGCAGATGGCCAAGATCTTCAAGATGATAGACTACAAGGCTATCTATGTGGTGATGTCGAATGACTTCTACGCCACTTTCACAGTAAAGGACTCCCAGGGCCTGGTGGAGGAGTTGGAGGGTGCCGGCTTCACCAAGATGACCGCCTGCAAGGGGTTTGACGCCGCCTACGCGCAGTATAGCAACGTAGTGCTGCTGAGCGGCAGTCAGGCCTGGATGGGTAGCGGCCACCCTGACAGCTTCGCCTCCGCCGTTACCGCCGACATCAAGGCAGCCTCCGACGGCGCCAACTATGCCAACATCCCCACCGTCAGCGACCTGCTGGCCAAGGACGACGCCGTAATCAAGGCAAGTGTCAACAACGCCTCCCTGGCAGCCTTAGCCCCGGGTATGGCCGCGCAGGACTCATACAGCTACCTCACCCTGAATGTCAAGGACAACGCTCTGTCGCTCGACGGCAAGTGCTATGACAGGGATGGCAATCCCGTCAAGGCCACGGGCATCAAGACCATCGACACCAACTTCCTTCGCTATGTGCCGGGCAGCTACAACGGCGTGATGGCCGTTGGCATGGACAAGAGCTATAACTGGGACCTGGTGTTCAACGCCATCGCCTCTGTGGGCGACTTCCAGACGGTGGGTATCGCCGAGATGCTCAAACCTTACTGCAAGAGCATCGACGGCACTGTCGCTCTGGCTGTTGAAGTGCCGACAGGCGACCAGATGGAGGCCGTCGGCGAAGGCCAGCTCGACGCCGTGCCCTTCATCTTCATGGCCAAGATGGGCCAGGACAAAATCAACGAGGCTTTGGAGACTATCACCAAGAAGTTCCAGGAGCTGGGCATACCTTACCAGACGAAGGCCAATGGCACCTACGCCGTGACCTCCGGCAAGATGAACTTTGAGTTTGGCAGCATCGACGGCTACCTGTCAATCTCGTCGATCACGTTGAAGCCCAACGCCAACAACAACTACACCAACTTCTTCAAGAACAAGACGTTCGGCACCGTGGTGCAGATACCGTCGCTGGCCGCCTACGGCCTTCCGATGCCTTACGGTGTGGACTTCAGCATGAGCATGACCGACGAGGCGTTCAATGTCACGCTGAAGCTGATGGGCACCGACGACGCCATCCTGCCCACGCTGATAGGGTCGTTCATGGGCCTGTAACAATGCACAATGCACCATTGCCATCCGGGTGATATAAACAGGCGCCCGGGTGGCAACGGTGCGAAACAATTGACTAATGGTAAAGGAGATATCACTGAGGCGGGTGCTACCGTTGGTGTTCCGCGGCATGGAGGCGGAGGAGTCGGTGAGCACGTCGCAGGTGTGGCTGCACGACGTCGACTTCCGCCGCGACGGCGGCAACACTCTCATCGCCGCCGAGAGCGGCACGGGCAAGTCGTCGCTGTGCAGCTTCATCACCGGCAGCCGCCGCGACTACACGGGCACGATACTCTTCGACGGGGAGGATGTGCGCGATTTCACGATAGCCCGCTGGAGCGAGCTGCGGCAGCGTCATCTGGCATTGCTGCCGCAGGAGATGCGCCTCTTCCCCGAGCTGACGGCGTACGAGAACGTGGAGATCAAAAACCGGCTGACGGGCTACATGAGCCGTGAGCGGATAGGGGAGATGTTCGAGGCACTCGGCATCCCCGACAAGATGGACGCCCGCGCGGCGCACCTGTCCGTGGGACAGCAGCAGCGCGTGGCCATCATTCGCGCCGTGTGCCAGCCGTTTGACTTCCTCATCATCGACGAGCCGGTGAGCCACCTCGACGAGCGCAACAACAATATCGTGGCCGGCCTCCTCCAGGCGGAGGCCACGCGCCAGGGCGCCGCCATCATCGCCACCTCCGTGGGCAACCATATCAACCTCAACTTCGCCAAGACACTGCTGCTATGAGCCCTTCTGCAAACGTCAAAAACGCCGTGTGGCGCCTGCTGCGCCGCAACATCAGCGCCGGGCAGCTCATAGGGTATGCCCTGGCAAACCTCGTCGGCCTGGCCATCGTGCTCACCGCGCTGCAGTTTTATCGCGACGTGACGGGCGTCTTCTCCGCCGACGACTCGTTCATCTCCCGCGACTACCTCATCATCTCCAAGAAGGTCGACGGCATCAACCTCGTGGCCGGCAGCGACACCGACCCCAACGCGTTCAGCGAGGCGGAGCGCGCCGACATCAAGGCGCAGCCGTGGGCCAGCAGGGTAGGGGAGTTCACCGCTGCCGCCTTCAATGTTGCGGGCAACGTGAGCATGGGCGGTCGGTCGATGTCCACCTTCATGTTCCTCGAGGCCATCCCCGACGACTTCTTCGACGTGCGCCCGCGCGGGTGGGACAAGTGGAACGCCGACGACAGCACGGCCGTCGTTCCCATCATCATCTCCAAAGACTACCTGACGCTCTACAACTTTGGCTTCGCCGCCTCGCGCGGCCTGCCACAAATCTCCGAGACCATGGTCGGCGCCGTGCCCCTGCGGCTGAGCCTTAGCGGCAACGGCGTGCAGCAATATGTCGACGCCCGCGTCGTCGGCTTCTCGTCGCGCCTCAACACCATCGCCGTGCCCGAGGAGTTCATGACCTGGGCCAACGGCCGCTTCGCCGACGAGTCCGTGCCAGCCCCCTCGCGGCTGATCATCGAGGTCAACAGCCCCGGCGACCCGGCGATAGGGGAGTACCTCGCCGCCCACGGCTACGAGAGTGCTGGCGACAAGATCGACAACGGGCGCGCCGCACGCTTCTTAGCTATCACCACCGGCGTGGTCATAGCTGTTGGCGCCATCATCAGCATTCTCGCCTTCTTCATCCTGCTGCTGAGCATCTACCTGCTGCTGCAGAAAAACCGGGAGAAGATACGCGACCTCATCCTGTTGGGCTACACCCCGCGGGCCGTCTCGCGCTACTATATCGTCATCGTGGCCTCCGTCAACGCCGCCGTATTGGTGTGCTCGCTGGCCGTCATGCTCGTCGGCTCCGTCTTGTGGGCCAAGCCCCTCGACGACTTGGGCATCGCCTGCACTTCGACAGTGCGCACCATCCTGATTGGCATCGGCATCATGGCTCTCATCACCCTCCTCAACATCCTCGCCATCACCCGCAACGTCCGCCGCACCATCTAAAGAACCGCTTATGGAACATCTACGCCAACTGACCCGCACGCAAATCATGCTTGCCTTCGCCGCCACCTGTGTCGAGGCCGTGGCCCGCCGACTTGGTGTCTCGTATCGCGACGCCTACGAGCGCATGAAGCATGCCAACGTCTTTTCAGCCCAAATTTTCCCATATTACGAGGTTATGCATACCGAGAGCCGCGATGTGATAGCCGACCGGATTATAGAAACGCTTTGATTATGGGTAGAATAAGTGTATATCATGGAGGCGTGAGCGTGGTAGATACCCCGCTGTGTCTGGCGGGACGTGCCAATCTCGATTTCGGACGCGGGTTCTATCTGACCGCCATCCGCCAGCAGGCGGCAGATTGGGCAAAACGGGTTGCCGGCACTGACAAGACACCGATACTGAACGTCTATGAACTTGACCGCAACGCTTTTATCCAAGAGGGACGCGCAAGGATTTTCGAGGCATATGATGAGGCGTGGTTGCAATTCATAGTCGAGAACCGTACGGGCCGAGAGGCATGGCGCGCCTATGACTACATAGAGGGCGGCGTGGCCAACGACCGCGTGGTAGATACTGTGAATCTGTTTATTGCCGGGCTGATGAGCCTCGATGTCGCACTCGAGCGGCTCAGTTGGCATCGGCCAAACAATCAAATATGTCTGCTCAACCAGCAGCTAACATCCAAACATCTGACTTTTACCGGTTATGAGCAACTATGAAGACCCCGCCAAGTCGCCGATTATCCAGGAGATAATCATAAGCAACCGCATCGGCATCATCGTCGATGAGATAGCCCGGCGGTTGCAAATCCATCCCGAGGAGGCCTTTGATCTGTTCTATTGCAGCGACACCTGCGCGCGGTTGCATGACCGCGACACGGGGCTTTATCTTTATGGCGAGCTGTACATTGCCGACGAGTTTGAACGCGAGATGCAAGCTAAATGCCGGTAAGTGTAATCTTTTGGGGGAGGTTGAGCGTTGTATCTTCAGTAAAAGATAACCGAATATGAAGAGTTTTGAAGAACTGGGCGTGAGCGAGCCGCTGAGGCACGCCGTCGCCGACTTAGGGTTCCTGCAGCCGATGCCGGTGCAGGAGGCCGTCATACCCCATCTCCTCACCGACGACCGCGACATGGTTGCCCTGGCACAGACCGGCACTGGCAAGACGGCGGCATTCGGCCTTCCCGTGCTGCAGCGCGTCGACCCGGCGGAGAACTGTCCGCAGGCACTCATCCTGTCACCCACGCGCGAGCTGTGCCTGCAAATAGGCTCCGACCTGGCCGACTTCTCGAAGTATATCGACGGCGTGAAGGTGCTCCCCGTCTACGGCGGCTCCTCCATCGACAGCCAGATACGCGCCCTGCGCCGCGGCGTGCAGGTGATAGTGGCCACCCCCGGGCGACTCATCGACCTGATAAACAGGGGAGAGGTGAACCTCGACCATGTGCGCACCGTCATCCTCGACGAGGCCGACGAGATGCTCAACATGGGCTTCTCCGACAGCATCAACGACATACTGAGCCACGTCCCGGTGGAGCGCAAGATGTTGATGTTCAGCGCCACGATGCCCAAGGAGATAGAGAAGATAGCGCGCACGTACATGCGCGACCCCATCGAAGTGGTCATCGGCTCGAAGAACAGCGGCGCGGAAAACGTGCAGCACATCTACTACATGGTGCCGGCGTCGCAGAAATACCTGGCGCTGAAGCGCGTGGCCGACGACAACCCGGACATCTACGCCATAGTCTTCTGCCGCACGCGCCGCGACACGCAGGAGGTGGCCGACAAGCTGATACAGGACGGCTACAATGCCGACGCGCTCCACGGCGACCTGTCGCAGCAGCAGCGCGACCTGGTGATGAAGAAGTTCCGCGACCACGTGCTGAGCATGCTCGTGGCCACCGACGTGGCAGCCCGTGGCCTCGACGTCGACAACCTGACGCACGTCATCAACTTCGGCCTCCCCGAAGACACCGCCGTCTACACCCACCGCTCAGGCCGTACGGGCCGCGCGGGCAAGACGGGCGTCTCTGTGGCCATCATCCACTCTCGCGAAAGAGGGCGGCTGCGCGAGATAGAGCGCATCATCGGCAAGACCTTCGAGCGCCGCGACGTGCCAACGCCCGACCATATCATCGAGAAGCAGCTCTACCACCTCGCCGACCGGATAGAGCGCGTGAAGGTTGACGACGCGCAGATCGACCGCTACCTCGGCGGCGTGCAGCGCAAGCTGGAATGGCTCGACGCCAAGGACCTGCTAAAGAGGGTGCTGTCATTGGAGTTCAACCGTCTGCTCGACTACTACAAGGACGCGCCGGTCATCGACAACATCGCCGACAACGGCAACCCGCGCAAGAAGGACCGGGGGCGCGAGGGCGCCGCCCAGCTCCATGACAAGGACCGCCGCACTGCCGAGCGGGGCATGAGCCGCCTGTATGTCAACCTCGGCAAGGGGGAGGGGTTCTATGCCGGCAACCTTATCGAGATGCTCAACCGCTGCGTGCCCGCCCCGCGCGTCGACGTGGGCCGCATCGACCTGCTCAAGAACTATTCCCTCTTCGACGTCAAGAAGGCCGACGCACAGCGCGTGGTCCAGGGCCTGACCGGCGCCGACTTCCTCGGCCGCCGCGTCTACTGCGAGGTGGCCGACCCCGACAAGGATTACGCCAAGCGCTCGGGAATCGGGAAATCGGGATTTGGGAATAGGAAATCGGGAATTGCGAAAACCAAATCCCAAATCCCAAATCCCTCTATTCCCGAGGGTGAGGAGACCATAGCCGACTACTTCCGCGCCAAGCACCGCGCCGAGGCCGCCCGCCGTCCTGCCCGCCGCAAAAAACACTGACCGAACCCAAACACACCAAGGTCTTTAACCGGTTAACCGATTAACCGGTTAAAGACCTTGGTCGGTTTGGGGAAAATGCGTACCTTTGCCGTGCATGAAGTATTTCCTGTTTGACAAATGGGACAGCACGCCGAGCTTCCTGGCACGGCATTTCGGCGAGGATGGCGTGGACATTGTCTCGCCCAAGGCGTCGCGTGCCATCGTCTCGTGGCTGCGCGGGGCGTGGCAGGCGCTCAGCCGCTCGAGCTGCGGCGACGAGATTGTCTGTTGGTTTGATTTTCAGGGAGTTGTGGCGTGGTGGCTCGGCCGGCTTACCTTCCGCCGCCGCAACATCTACGCCATCAACCTTATGCTCAAAGACAAGCCCACGCGGCGCAACCGCGTGGCCAAGTGGCTCTACCGCAAGGCGCTGCTGTCAGGCAACTTCCACGCCAGCGTCACCTCCGAGGCTTACGGCCGCTGGATTAACCGGCTCCTTGGAATAGAGGTGAAGTATGCGCTCGTGCCCGACCTTTACAGATCATCGTACGCAGATGTGGAAGCATACGCGGCCACGGTGCCGGAGGAGCGGACGGTGTTCTGCGGCGGGCGCAACGGCAGGGACTGGGGCAAGATGCTCCGGATAGCCGCGCTAATGCCCGACGTGAAGTTTGTCCTGGCGATGCCTGGCGACGTAAAAGCCTCATTGATAGACAGTTTTACCCCCCCCATAAACTCTCAGATTATCAGCGATATAACGTTGCCGGACTTCCTGAAACGGATGGCCGGCTGCTCGCTGGTGGCCCTGCCGCTCGACACGGAGGCGCCCGCAGGACTGATAGTGCTCTTCCAGGCAGCCGCCATGGAGCGGTCGGTGCTGGTGCAGCATACCGTCTCGACCGAGGCATACGTCACCGATGAGACGGGCGTGCCCGTGCGGGGGGATGCTGAGACGTGGGCGCAGGCCATACGCACGGCCCTGGCCGCGCCGGGGGAGATGCGTCGCCGTGCCGTCGCGCTGAAGCAGCGGCTGAAAGAGGGCTGCTCCGAGGAGGCATACGCAGCCACCGTCTCCCGCTGGCTCGCCTCAGCACCAACAAAATAACCCGTTGTGAAATTACCGCACAGGTCTTTAACCGGTTACCCGATTAAACCCTCGTGTAGTATATTGCTGAAATATAGTGAGTTGTGGCTACTTTTGGAAAAATGTTCAATGGATTGAACAAAAATGTTCAGTGCATTGAACATTTTTGTTAAGTCTTTAGAATGAGATTTTTAACCGGTTAACCGATTAACCGGTTAAAGACGTGTGTGGGTGGGGGTCATAGGTTGGCGAGGCGGGCGAGGTATTTGCCGATGATGTCAAACTCGATGTTGACGCGGGTGCCGGGGCGGATGTCGTGGAAGTTGGTGTGCTCGAAGGTGTAGGGGATGATGGCGACGCGGAAGGAGTCGGCCGCGGAGTCGCAGACGGTGAGGCTGACGCCGTTGACGGTGACGGAGCCTTTCTCGACGGTGACGTATCCTTTGCGGGCCATCTCCTTGGGGACGTCGTATTGGAAGCGGTAGTAGCGGCTGCCTTCGACCTCCTCGATGTCGGTGCAGACGGCTGTGCAGTCGACGTGTCCCTGGACTATGTGGCCGTCGAGGCGCCCGTTCATGAGCATGGAGCGCTCGAGGTTTACGCGGGAGCCTTCGCGGAGGTCGCCGAGGTTGCTTCGGTCGAGGGTCTCCTGGATGGCGGTGACGGTGTATGTGCCGTCGCCGGGGAGGGCTACGACGGTGAGGCACACGCCGTTGTGTGCCACCGACTGGTCGATGCGCAGCTCGTCGGTGAAGGAGCAGCGGAGTGTGAGGTCGACGTTGCCGTCGTTATGCTTTATGGCCGTTACGATTGCGGCCTCTTCTACAATGCCGGAAAACATGTAAGTTTTTAGTTTTTGGTTTTTAGTTTTTAGTGAAATGCTCTTCTAATCAACTCGTTACTCATCAACTCTTTACTCATCAACTCATCAACTCATCAGCTGATACTTCTGTGATGGCGCCGGTGGAGAGGTACCAGATGAAGCCGCGGACGGGTTCGGAGACGAGGGGCTGCAGCAGCTGGATGTATTCGCGCACCTGGCGGATGTGCCCGTCGTCGGGGGCGCCGGTCTTGAAGTCTATGATGTCGACGGTGCCGTTGGCGGTCCAGACTACGCGGTCGGGACGCCGTGAGGAGGAAGACAGGCAGATGTCGCGCTCGCAGATGACACGGCGCGCGCCCTTGAACCATTGGCGCACCTCCTCGCGTGAGAGCTCGCGGCGGAGCAGCTCCTCAATCTCGCAGGCGCGGCGTGCGTTTAGGCAGTGGCGGTTGGCGTAGCGGCGTACAGCATGGGGGATTTCGTCGGCGGTCTGCACGGCTGAGAGTATCTCGTGTATGCGCAGGCCCTGGAGGCGTGCGTCCTCGACCGGCTCTGCGGGGCGCGGGGCGGCTTTCTCTTCCGCCTCGTCGTCGCTGACGAGCTGCTGCCAAAGGTCTTGGCGCGAAGCGGGGCACGGGAGTGGCAGGACGACCTCGGAGGGAAGCGGGTCGAGGGCCGTGCGCGGCTTTTCGGCTTCCTTGGGGGGCGTCGTGGGTGCTCCGAGGGTGTATGTGACCGTGCCGGTCTCATCGTCCTCCTCGCGCACGGGGACAGCGAGGGTGTCGGCCATGGAGAGGGCTGCGATGGCGTCGCCCTGGCGCTGCCAGACTTCTGAGAGAGTCGTTTCGCTAACGTGATGGAGCACATCTGTGAGAATCTTGCCGACGCCGCGGTAACCTTTGCTGCCCGGGGTGAACTGTATGCACAGCTCGTCTACAGCGCGGGTGTAGGCCACGTATGCGACGTTTGCCTCGTCGAGCTTCCTTTCCTCCTCATAATTGGTGTATATATCGTCGAGGGGGGTGTCAGAGAGTGCAGAGGTCATGGCCACGGGCATGCCGGGGGGCACGAGCGAAGGGTTGCAGAGCCCGTCGAACCACTCCGGCTGCAGCGGCAGCCACAGCATGTCTGTCTTGCTGCTGCTGATGTCCCAGTCGCCGAACGGTATGTGGACGCACTTGAACTCCAGGCCTTTCGACTTGTGTATGGTCATCACGCGCACTGAGCGGTCAGACTCGGGAGCGGTGACGGCGGAGGCGTGACCGGCGGCGTCCCACCACTCGAGGAAGGATGCGAGGTCGCCCTCGCCGCGGCTGCAGAAGTCGGCGACAATGTCCACCAGGGCTGTGATGAAGGTGTTTTCGCGCCGGCGCACCTCCTCGGAGACGAACGTGCGCACTACGGTGTCGACGAGCGACGAGAGCGACACGTCGCGAAACTGCGTGTATGATTTTAGCAACTCGTCGAGCGTGGCATTGCCGCTTGTCGCGCCGGAGTCGGTGTCGACGTTCTCGGTTGCGTCGATGGCGCCGGCGAGAGCCTGTCGGGCGTCGGCGGCGCCGGTGGTGTAGAGATACTCGTATATGTTTGCAATGGCAGCCACGCGGCGCGATGAGGCGCGGTTGTATTTGGTGGTGAATGTGCTGCTGAGGATGTACCTCAGGGCGCTGATGACCAGGCGGACGGAGGCTGCGGAGTCGACGGCGAGGGAGTCCTCGCTGATGACGCGCACGCCGGCGAACACGGGGTCGGTCTCGATGGCCTTGAGAATGCGGTCGATGGCCTTGGCGGCTTCCTTGCTTCGGCGTGTGAGCACGGCGATGTCGCCGCCGCGGTATCCGGCCTTAAGCTGTCGGCGCATGTCGTCGATCATTTGGTCGAGGGCGCGCCTGGCGCCCTCTTCGGCAGCGGTCTCTCCTGTTTCTTCGTTCTTGTCGGGCTTGGGATGGACAGTGACACGGACGTATCCGCGGTGGTTGAGGTTTTTCGATGCCACCTGCTGGACTACGTTGCCATAGAAGTCGGAGTAGGGCTTGTTGAAGCCGAGGACGGCGAAGAGTGAGTTGTTGAAGCGCACCACGTCGGCCGACGAGCGCCAGTTGGTGTTCTCGCGTATGGCGGTGCCCTCGCACAGGCAATTTGCGGGGAAGTCGGCGGTGACCTGGCGGTTTAGCAGCGAGGGGTCGGCGTTGCGGAACCGGTAGATGCTCTGCTTCTCGTCGCCGATGATGAGGTTGGCGTTGTTGTATCCGAGGCTCTCGGCGAGCAGGGGGCGGAAGTTGTCCCACTGCATGCGCGAGGTGTCCTGGAACTCGTCGATGAGGTAGTGCCGCAGATAGATGCCGGTGCGCTCATATATGAAGGGTGCCGGATCGTCCTTGATGATGCGGCCGATCATCTCGTTGGTGCTGCTGATGAGAAAAGTGTTGTTGTCGCGGCAGTGCTGCTCGAGATAGCGTATGATGTGCATTATCAGGCCGAGCAGATGGATGTTGCGGTGGATTACGCGGACTAAGGCGTTGTTGCGGTACCAATGCTTATAGTCTTTGCCAAGCCGCTGGACTTGGTCTGCCAACGCCTCAGAGGGCTGTGGAACCTTCTTTTTGCCGATGCCGTTGAATCCCTTGTTGAGAGGGTCGTCGGCGGTGTCTGACACATACTTGGTAATCTTGCCGTTTTTGTTTGTGAGCAGACCGCCGGAACACCAGCCTTCCAGTGCCTGGATAAACCTGGCCTTTCCCTGCACCCCCTCGGTGTCAATGGCGCGGAGCACGTCTTGTGCCTGTGCCCGCAGGCGTCCGGTGGCGGCGCCGAGACTGTCGCCGATGGCCTTGGTGAAAGCGGCGAGCTTGTCTTCGCCGGCGTCGTCGCCGAGATATGCTGCCACCGGCTCCTTGAGCTGCATGTATTGCTCGGAGAAGATGGTATCGGCGAGACTGAGGAAGTCGGCGTAGACTTGATTGTCTCGATTGAACACGTCGAAGGCCTTGCCCTCCTCCATGCGGCGCTCCATCATGGCGATGAGCCACTTCAGGGGCCGCGAGCGGCGGGAGTCTTCTGCGGAGGCGTGGGTGATGTCGCTCAGCAGCGAGTTGACGCTGAGGCGCAGAGCCTCCTTGTTGTTGAGGTCGAGCTCATAGTTGCCGTTGAGGTCGGCCTCGTTGGCAAATGCGCGGAGCACGTTCTGGAAGAAAGCGTCGATGGTGGAGACGTTGAAAAACGAAAAGTCGCTGAGCAGGCGCCGGTGGGCGGCAGCCGCGGAGCGCTGCAGCATCTCGGGGGTGCAGTGAAGCTGCCCGGTGAGGAAGTCGATGTACGGGCTTGGCTCGGTCCACCCCGGCTCCAAGCCGCCGAGCACGGCCAGCTCGTGTATGATGCGCCGCTTCATCTCGTCGGTGGCCTTGTTTGTGAAGGTTATGGCGAGGATGCTGCGGTGGTTGTCGCGGGTAGGCGGCACGAGGGTGTACTCGCCGCCCTCGTGACAGTCGCCGAGCATCATCAGCAGATAGTCGCGGGTGAGGCGGAACGTCTTGCCGGAGCCGGCAGAAGCCTTGTAAACAGTTATCATTTAGCTCGGGGGTTCGGTTTTTCGAGATCTCGGTTTTTCGAGATCTCGGGATTTCGATGAAATCGAGGGTTATCGATAATCTATCGATGGTTATCGGGCGAGGGAGTCGGAGGGTTCTTCGTGGTCGGGGATGAAGAGCTTGTCGGGGTTGTCCATCTGCTGGGCCAACACGGTGAGCATCTGCACGTAGCGGACATCGGAGGGGCCGACGTTCTGGTAGAAAGCGGCGGCGGAGTCGGCGTCGGCCTTGAATGCGTTGCGGTAGCACTGGTATGCTATTGCGGTGTTGTCCTCGACGTCGTCACGGTCAGAGAGCTGCATGTATAGCAGCGACAGCTGGGCGAGCTGTGTGGCGGAGAGGGTGTTAATGGCGAGTATCTCGTCGCAGAGGCTCTTGGCCTGGGTGGCGTCGCCGTTGGTGACCTCGCTGGCGGCCATGCCGAGGCGCTCGTCGATGGCCTCGGGCGAGCTTGACGAGCAAGCGCACACCAAAGCGGCCACCAAAGCTATTATTAAAATCCTAATCTTCATAAACTTAGTTACTCACTACTCACTAATACCTACTCGCTAATCCTTGTGGCCGCGGCGGTCGTAGACATAGTTGACGCCGTCGAGCTGCAGGGTGAGGCGGGTGCCGTTAAACTCTGCCACTTTCTTGGCCATGTGCTCGGGAATCTCGCCGATGAGTGTGCTGTCGCCCTCGAAGGTCATCTTTGCGGGCTTGAGGGTGAGCACGAGGGAGTCGTTGACCACGTTCCACCGACCGGGCACCCGGTAGCTGAGGACGCCGGGCTTGACGGCGTGGACGATGCACTTGCCGTTGCCTTTCAGCTCCATCATGGGCTCGTCGGGCGAGATTTCGGTGATGTAATAGTCGCCGACCATCTCCTTGGCCTCGTCTGAGAGGCCGGAGCAAGCTGTGAGCGCCAGGGCGGCAGCGGCGCAGAGTGTTATAGAGCAGTTTTTCATCCGGCAAAAAATGGTTACCTGACCGCAAATTTACAAATTATCTCACGAAGAAAAAAATTATCACACGAAGAAACAAAAGAAATAAAAGAAACAAAAGAAGTTATTTCATCAAAAAAATTAGTTCTTATGTTTCTTTTATTCATGTTTCGCATGTTAGCAAATGCTTGTGGCGCAGCCACAACTCCTTCTGTTAA
>CAYOUJ010000013.1:0-49812 GCA_964407165.1 uncultured Muribaculaceae bacterium
TGTCATGGTGTCAAATTCTTACGGTTATTCCGGCGTCGGATAGCTGTCGCTTGAGCTCGCCGATGGTGATTTCGCCGTAATGGAAGATGCTGGCAGCGAGGGCTGCATCGGCTTTGCCGAGGGTGAGCACGTCGGCGATGTCACTGGCACTGCCTGCGCCGCCGGAGGCGATGACGGGTATCTTGAGCATGTCGGCCAAGCGGGCGTATACGTCGCAGGGGTAGCCGTGACGCGTGCCGTCATGGTTCATCGAGGTAAAAAGTATCTCTCCGGCACCAAGGTCCTGCACGCGCCGCGCCCACTCAAAAAGCTCGATGGGTGTGCTGCGTAAGCCGCCGTGGGTGGTTATGTGCCAGACTCCGTCGTCGCCGCAGCGGGCGTCGATGGCCACGACTACAAACTGCCGGCCGTATTTGGCCGCGATCTCCCCTATAAGCTCGGGGCGGCGAACGGCTGCGGAGTTGATGGAGATCTTGTCGGCCCCGGCATCGAGGAGGCGTGCGGCGTCGTCGAGGCTCGAGACACCGCCGCCGACGGTGAATGGTATGTTGACTCGACGGGCCACGCGTGCCACCAGCTCGGCGAATGTCTTGCGGCCTTCGAGGGTGGCGGAAATGTCAAGGTATACCAGTTCGTCAGCCCCCTCGGCGGCATAGCGCGCGCCCAGTTCCACTGGGTCGCCCACGTCGGTGAGGTCGACGAAGTGGACGCCCTTGACAGTGCGGCCGTCTTTTACATCGAGGCACGGTATTATACGTTTAGCTAACATAATGCTCTAATTCTTCAAGTGTTACGCGGCCTTCGTAGAGGGCTTTGCCGACGATGACGCGTCGGAGGCCGAGGTCATTGAGGCGCTTGATGTCGTCGAGGCCGGAGATACCCCCGCTGACAGTGAAACTAACCGTGGGAAAGGCCTCCTGCAGCCGGAGGTAGAGATCTGTGTTGGGGCCTTGGAGCATCCCGTCCTTTGAGATGTCTGTGACTATGGCCTGGGTGAGGCCGTCCGGCAAGAAATGCTTTACCAGACTTTCAACGGTGGCGTCGGTTTCCTCGAGCCATCCGCTGACAGCTATTTTGCCATTGCGGGCGTCGGCGCCAAGCACCATTGTGTCAGCGCCGTAAGCCTTCAGCCACTCGGTGAACAGCTCGGGGTGGCTCACGGCCACGCTTCCGGCTACGAGGTACGTTGCTCCGGCATTGCGGGCGCTGGTGAGGTTTGCGGTGTCGGCGAGGCCGCCCCCCCACTCCACACGCACTCCGTCGACGGAGGCCATCTGCTCGAGGGTGCGCAGGTTCTCGGGGCGGCGCAGACGAGCGCCGTCGAGGTCGACGGCATGTATGCGGGTGAATCCATGGTCAGCCATGCGCGCTGCCATGTCGCGCGGGTCGGCGCGGTATTCGGTGACGGCTGCATAGTCGCCCTGCTGAAGGCGCACGCACTTGCCACCAATGATGTCTATTGCCGGAATAATCTCAATCATAGTTTCAGGAAGTTGCGGAGTATCTGCTCGCCGGTGTCGCCGCTTTTCTCCGGATGAAACTGCGTGCCGTAGAAGTTCTCATACTTCAGGGCAGCACTGAACATCAGTCCGTTAGGCTGCGTGCCGAATCGTGTCGTGGCGATTGTGTCCGGGCACAGGTGGGCCGAGTATGAGTGGACGTAATAGACGTAAGCCCCCCCCTTCATGCCAGCAAAGAGCTTGCTCTCGAGGTTGTTTATTGTGTTCCAACCGATTTGCGGAACCTTCTCGGTGTCAGAGACAAAACGCCGGACGTGAGTGTCGAAAAGGCCGAGACCGTCGGCGTCGCCCTCGTCGGTATGCCGGCACATCACCTGCATGCCCACGCAGATGCCGAGCACAGGGCGGCGCAGGTCGCGGATGACGGTGTCAAGGGCGCGCTCGCGCAGGCGGTGTATGGCCTCGCCGGCGTGTCCGACTCCGGGGAGCAGCACGCGGTCGGCGCGGTGTATCACCTCGGGGTCTGCAGTGAGTGTCCACTCGGCGCCGAGACGCGCAAGGGCGTCGGTGACAGAGCGCAAGTTACCTGTAGAATAGTCGATTATAGCTATCATAGCATGCCTTTGCTTGATGGTAAGGTATAAGTGAACGGGGTGCGGCGGACGGCCTGGCGCAGTGCGCGGGCGAAGGCCTTGAAGACGCCCTCGATGAGGTGGTGGTTGTTTTCCCCGCGGGCCACGACGCGGATGTTTGCGCGCATGGCCACAGCTAGCGACTGGAATACATGCTTGAACATCTCAGTTGGGGTGTCGCCAACGTATTCGCGTGTAAACGTGACGTCCCACTCCAGGTCGGCACGACCCCCGAAATCGAGGAGCACCATGGCGCGGCTCTCGTCCATGGGGAGCACAAAACCGTAGCGGTCGATGCCGCGCTTGTCGCCGAGGGCCTCGCGGAGGGCTTCGCCGAGGGCGATGGCCACGTCCTCCATTGTGTGGTGCTCGTCAACTTCGAGGTCGCCCTTGCAGGTGAGCCGGAGGGAGAAGCCGCCGTGGTGTGGCAACTGACTAAGCATGTGATCGAAAAACTTCAGGCCGGTGTCAACGCTCGACGGCTGCCTCCCGTCGAGGTCGATGAAGACGGAGATGTCAGTCTCGGCGGTCTTTCTGGCAATGCTGGCGGTGCGGTCGCCGGTGAGTATGTAGTCGGCGACCTCGAGCCAGTCGGGTGTGGCGAGCACGCAGGCCTCGGGCATGGTTTCCGGCTTTTCTGCAAGGAGTATTCCCTTGGCGCCGAGGTTCTTGGCAAGCTGTATGTCGGTCAGGCGGTCGCCTATCACGTATGAGTTTGCCAGGTCGTAGCTGCCATCCATGTATGCGGTGAGCATACCGGTGCCGGGCTTGCGCGTGGGAGCGTTGTCAGCCGGGAAATGGCGGTCGATGAGTATGTTGTCAAACTTGATGCCCTCACCCTTCAATGTCTCGAGCATGAGGGTGTGGGGGCCGATGAACGTCTCGTATGGGTATGCGTCAGTGCCGAGGCCGTCCTGGTTGCTGACCATGACCAGCTCGAAGCCTTTGCCGACGAGGTGACGGAGGGCTGTGATTACGCCAGGGACAAAGCGGAGCTTTTCGAAGGAGTCAATCTGTTCGTCAGCAGGCTCGGCGATGATGGTGCCGTCGCGGTCGATGAATAGTGCTTTCTTCATTGTCAGAGGTTTGCGAGGAGTGAGAGCAGGCGGGTATTCTCTTCGGGAGTGCCGACGGTGATGCGCAGGCATCCGTTGCAGCCACGCACCTTGGTGCGGTTGCGCACGAGTGCGCCGTGGCGAAGGAGGTAGTCATATATGCCGTTGGCATCTGTCATCTTGACCAGCAGGAAGTTGGCGTCTGAGGGACAAACCTTTACGACACACGGCATCTTGGGCAGCTCTTCTTCGAGGCGCCGACGCTCGGATATTATCTCGGCAATCTGCTCACCGCGAGAATTAGAAGTAAGCCGCTCGACAACAGCCTGCGTGGGGCCGTTGACGTTGTATGGGTACTTGACCATTGCCATCACGGCGGCTATCTCTTCGGAGGCGAAAGCCATGCCGAGGCGGAGCGATGCCATGCCCCAGGCCTTCGACAGCGTCTGCATGACTATCAGGCGAGGGTATCGGTCGAGCAGCGGTAGCATCGACCCTTGGTCCGAGAAGTCGATATATGCCTCATCGACAACAACTATGCCGCTGAATTTCTGCAATATGTCTTCGATGACCTCGCGCGGGAAGGCGTTGCTCGTCGGGTTGTTGGGCGAGCAGATCCAGACGAGCTTTGTACTGGAGTCGCAGGCGTTGAGCAGTGCGTCGACGTTGATTTGGAAATCTTCGGTGAGGGACACCTCGCGATACTCCACATTATTTATATCTGCCGCCACGGCATAGACGCCGTAAGTCGGGGAGATGGCCACCACATTCTCACGGCCCGGCTCGCAGAACATGCGATATACCAAGTCGATAGCCTCGTCGCTGCCGGCGCCGCCGATGAACATCTGCTCGGGCCGGACGCCTTTCAGACGTGCCAGGTGTGCTTTCAGGCGCCGTTGGTGAGGATCCGGGTAGCGGTTGAGCGACACCTCCGACAAGTCGGCAAGCGAGTGGTTATACGGTGACTCGTTGGCATCGAGCCAGACGCTGATGCCGTCGCCGCTGAAGTCGTCGCGGGCGGTAGAGTAAGGTTTCAGTCGCCGGATATTTTCTCTAAGCAGATGCTCAATCATTGGTCTTCAAGTCTGACAGTCACGGCGTTTGCGTGGGCATCGAGTCCTTCGGCGCGCGCCATGGCCACTATGGTCGGCCCGATGGCACGGAGTCCGTCGGGGTTAATCTCCTGATATGTAATCTTGCGCATGTAGCTGTCGAGGTTGACGCCGCTGTATGAGCGCGCCCATGCGGAGGTGGGCAGAGTGTGGTTAGTGCCTGATGCATAGTCGCCGGCGCTCTCGCATGCGTAGTTTCCAAGGAACACGCTCCCGGCAGCTTTTATCGACGGTATCCAACTGCAGGGATTTTCCACAGCCACTATAAGGTGCTCGGGGGCGTACATGTTTGCGAAGTCAAAGCACTCGGCGATGCTTCCGAGCACTATCAGGCGGCTCTCGCGCAGGCTCCCCTCGACGCACTCGGCACGGGGCAGCAGCGTCTTCTGTCGCTCAACCTCTGAGGCGACGGCCTCGGCCATAGCGGCGCTGTCGGTGACGAGTATCGCCTGGCTGTCAGGCCCGTGCTCGGCCTGCGACAGCAGGTCGGCGGCGACAAAGCGCGGGTCTGCGGTGCTGTCGGCGATGACCATTACCTCGGAGGGCCCGGCGGGCATGTCGATGGCCACCACGTCGGTGACCATCTGCTTGGCACGGGTTACGTAACGGTTGCCGGGGCCAAAGATTTTGTGGACCTGCGGAACGGTCCCGGTGCCGTAAGCCATTGCGGCCACGGCCTGCGCTCCGCCTGTCTGGTATATCCTGGTGATGCCGCAGACGTCGGCGGCAAAGACCGTGGCTGCAGCTATGCCGTCGCGGCCGCGTGGTGTACAGAGCACCACTTCGCGGCAACCCGCTATGCATGCCGGGATTCCGAGCATAAGCACGGTGGAGAAGAGGGGCGCACGCCCGCCGGGGACGTACAGGCCGACGGTGTCGATGGGTACCTGCCGCTGCATGCACCGTACTCCGGGGACGGTCTCCACCTCTATGGGCTGCATGATTTGCGCGCGGTGGAAGGTCTCGATGTTTCGGGCGGCTGCGCGTATGGCCTGCTTGAGTTTCTCGGGTACGGAGGCGATGAGTGCCTGCCGCTCATCCTCGGGAAGGATAATGCTGTCGAGGGTGACGCCGTCGAAGTCGCGGGCGAAGTCGCGCAGGGCGCGGTCGCCGTCGCTGCGCACGGCCGATATGATGCCGGCCACGCGGACGGTCAGCTCTGCGTCATCGGCAGCGGTGACGTTGCGGCGGCACAGCTCAGGCCACGTTTGGAGCGACGGATGGTTGAGTATGTTCATCGTATGATGTTGTCTAACGAAAGGACAAGGATGTCTTCGGCGCCGATCTCCTTGAGCTGCTCTATCTTCTGCCACAGCTCAGAGCCGGCGATGGCCACGTGCATGGAATACCATCCCTCCTCGGCCAAGGGCAGGAGGGTCGGGCTCTTCATGCCGGGGAGTATGGCCACTGCCCGGTCGATGGACTCTTTGCGGAGGTTCATCAGCACATATTTCATGTTGCGGCTCTCGACAATTGAGCGGAAACGGAACATGAGCTTGTCGAGTTCCACCTTTTGGTCGTCGGCCAGATGTGTGTTGGCGATGAGCACGGCCTCGCTGCGCAGAGCCGTCTCTACCTCCACCAGTCCGTTCTGCACGAGAGTGGCCCCGGAAGACACGATGTCAAAGATGGCGTCGGCCATGCCCACGGCGGGGGCAACCTCCACGGAGCCGGCGATGACATGTATCTCGGCGTCGACGGCATGCTCTGTGAGCCACTTGCGGAGTATGACGGGATAGGAGGTGGCAATGCGTCGGCCACTAAGCCACTCGTGTCCCTGATAGTCGGCGTCCTTGGGGACGGCAATGGAGAGGCGGCACTGGCCGAAGTTGAGTCCCGAGACTATGTCGACTCGCTCGTCGCGCTCGCGCACCTCGTTGAGACCGACTATGCCGATGTCGGCCACGCCCATGGCCACGGCCTGAGGTATGTCGTCGTCTCGAAGGTAAAGAACGTCGATGGGAAAGCCCTGGCCTCGCGCCATGAGCTTGCGCTTGCTTGTTGAAACTGTTATCCCGGCGTCGGCCAGGAGGGCAATCGACTCTTCGTTAAGGCGCCCCTTGGCCTGAATAGCTATTCTTAGCATAAAAACATTGTGATTACGAAATGAGAGTGCAAAGTTACGAATAATCCGTAAAAAAACAAACGCCAACCGCTCGGGGCTGACGCTTTAGTTGTTTCAATACATTCTGTTTACACTTTACTTAGGGTCGAGGGTTTGGGTTACATGCTGTAAATTTCAGCAGCTTTCATAAAGTACCATAGGACCACATTCTTAATAATCAGTAACATGGCGTGTGTATTTGGTTAGACATATCCCTGTGCGGGTCGCGAGGACGCGGCCCCGCTTCCGGGTTTATTAATTCAACGGCAAAGGTACGGGTTATGTTCTAAAACATAGCTACGCGACAGCGCCGATACAAATTTTCAAAACCCCGTCTGACCAAAAACAGACTGTATACGTGTTCATTAACTGATTTTAACAATATATGAAATATAAACTCTTATCGAGATAGCAGCAGAGCGTCGAGCATCACGCAGGCGGTCATCGCCTCTACTACCGGCACCGCGCGGGGGACGACGCAGACATCGTGACGACCCCGGGGGTGAAGCACCGTCGGCTCTCCGTCAACTGTCACTGTCTCAATATCTTGCATGAGGGAGGCAATGGGCTTGAAGGCCACGTGAACCACGATGTCAGATCCGTTGCTGATGCCTCCCTGTATGCCTCCGGAGTGATTCGCGAGGGTAACAATACGGCCGTCAGCGGCCTTTGCAAAGGGGTCGATTTGCCGCGTACCGCGCTGAGCAGCAGACTTAAAGCCGTCACCGATCTCCACGCCCTTGCATGCATTTATCGAGAACATGGCAGAGGCAATCATGGCTGACAGCTTGCCGTAGAGAGGCTCTCCAAGGCCGGCAGGAGCGCCGCGGACTATGCACGTGACCACGCCGCCGAGGGTGTCACCTGCCTTTTGTGCGCTGCGAATTTGAGCCTCCATGGCGGCTGACGCCGTTGCATCAGGGCAGCGCACCGCGCTCGTATCCACCATGTCATGCGTGACTTTGGCATACTCAACGTCAGCGAGCATCGCCCCTATTCGCTCGGCAAAGGCCACAATCTCAATACCCTGAGCTTCGAGGTATTGACGGGCGAAGGCTCCGGCCACCACTCGGCAGGCAGTCTCGCGGGCGCTGCTGCGCCCCCCCCCGCGATAGTCACGGATGCCATACTTGGCCATATAGGTGAAGTCGGCATGGTTGGGGCGCAGCTTGTCGGCCATCTCGGAGTAGTCGCCGGAGCGCTGGTTGGTGTTCTCGATAACAAAGCCGATGGGGGTGCCCGTAGTCTTGCCCTCGAAGATGCCGGAGAGTATGCGCACGCGGTCAGGCTCGTTGCGCGAAGTGGTCAGCGACGACTGACCCGGGCGGCGGCGGTCAAGCTCTGACTGCACACGGGCGAGGTCGATGCTTACGCACGGTGGCATGCCGTCGATGACGCCACCAATAGCCGGCCCGTGGCTCTCGCCGAAGGTGGTGAAGCGATATTTAGTGCCAAAAGTGTTCATTTGCGGACATTGATAATCTCTGTGGAGCCGAGGCCCTCGACGAGGGTGGCGCCGGTGAAAGTGATATAGTCAGAGGAGGCAAGATGCAACTGCAGCCCACGCTGGCCCGCGCTGACAAACATCTTGTCGAGAGACGCAGCCGACGCGTCGACAAGCACCGGCAACGGCCTCTTCATGGCTATGGCCGTGCAGCCGCCGCGAATGTATCCGGTCAAGGGGAGCAACTCCTTCATCGCTATCGGCTCGACCTTCTTGTCGCCGATGGCCCTGGCAGCAACTTTCAGGTCAATCTCTGTCAGCGCGGGCACCACGCACACGAAATGGCCCACGCGCTCGCCGCGGAGCACGATGGTCTTGAACACCTGCTCGGGAACTTGGCCCATGGTCTCGGCCACATGGCCGGCGCTGAGGTCGTTCTCGTCTACAGCGTAACTGACCAGCTCGTATGGTATCTTCGCCTGGTCGAGCAACCGCGCCGCATTTGTCTTCTGAATTTTCTTCATACTGCAAATATAGTAATTTTTGCCCCAATTTTCACACTGTATCAAAAAATATTGCTAACTTAGCCCCCATGAAACGCATTATCACATACGCGCTGCTTGCCGTCTGCGCTACCGCAACATCTCTTGCCGACGGCCCCGACCGCGACTTCGAGGGTCTGCGCGGACCCGTGAAGTCCGTCAAGACCACACAATATTTTGCATTTACCGAAAACGGCTCCTCCGTCACCCCACACGGCGAGAGCACATCATACACTACCGCCTTCGACCGCGAAGGATACTACACCGGCGTCGAGAGCGACGGCGTCACCCGCGACGACGCCGACCGCATAGTGCGCCGCGGCGAGGTTGACACATGGGCCGTTTTCTACGCCTGGAAAGGCGGCCGCGTGGAGCGCGCCTACAACCCCTATTCCGACTTCGACGGCGCCTTCAGCACCGCCTACACCTACGATGCCGACGGCCGCTTGGCCAGCGAACGTACTACCGGCTCGATGGAGGATAACACCATCACTTACCGCTACCTCGAGTTTGACGACCACGGCAACTGGACGCGCCGCATCGTAACCAAAAGCTATGACGACTGCACAGACGGCGAAGAGGCCGACGAAGACTCTCCCGAGGAGGACACCTGCGTGGAGACCATCTATGTGACGCGCACCATAACTTATTACTAAAAAATCCTAAAAACCTGCACATTACAGCAACAGGCAAACAAAAGTTGCACGATTGGAAGAAAATTGCTACCTTTGCGCACGCAAAGAAGCTATACTGTGCCCATAGTTCAATGGATAGAATTTCGGATTCCGGTTCCGACGATTAGGGTTCGACTCCCTATGGGCATACCATTCCGCTGATAATCATTGATTATCAGCGGTTTATTATTGCATGAGGGCACGCAGGAAGGTGTCGGAGGTGAGCCACAGTCGCTTAGGGATGGCTATGCGCGTGGGGGTGAGGGCGAGGCTGTCGAGGGTGCGCGCCGTGCGTACGAGGGCCTCAGTAAGGCGCGAGCCATGGAGGCGGCGGCACTCGTCGAGGTCAAGGCCCTCGGCGGTGCGCAGGCGAGTGATAATGAAGTCGTTGAAACGGTCTATGGCCGTTTCGACGTCCTCGGTGAGAGTTGCACGCCAACCGTCTGCCAAATAGCGTTTTAAATCAGATGCGTGATAGCAGCGGACCCCGTCAGGCATTAGTGAATGGGCGCCGATGCCCACCCCTAAGTAAGGGGTGCCGTCCCAATAATGTGAGTTGTGGCGCGCGCGGAGCCCTGGGAGCGCGAAGTTGGATATTTCATAGTGTTCATAGCCTTCTTCACCGGCGCGTGCAGACAGTACATCATACATTTGCGAGGCAAGTTCGGGGGAGGCTTCACTGACGCGACCTTGCTCAAGGCGCCGCGTGAGCACAGTTCCCGGCTCGTAACTGAGCAGGTATGCCGACAGGTGCTCGGGCCGCAACACGAGCAGCCCTTCAAGGCTTTGCTGCCACGAGATCAAATCCTGGCCGGGGAGGCCATATATAAGGTCGAGGCTGATGTTCCGTATCTCTGCCACTTCACGCAATCGCCGGTAGGCCTCGACAGCCTCGGGGGCAGTGTGACGCCGCCCGATGGCTTTTAACAGGGCAGAGTCGAGACTTTGCACTCCCATCGACACCCTGTTTATCGGGGTGTTTTTTAGCCATTTGCAAAACTCTACGGTGACATCCTCCGGGTTTGTCTCGATAGTCAGCTCCTCGCATCGCTCCAAGGGGATGCCGTGCAAAAGAGCGTCAAGCAACCGCTGAGACAATATCGAAGGTGTTCCGCCGCCAAGATACACGGTCATAGGGGGGTCGGTCAGCCTCTCCCCTATTTCCTCGACCACACGGCGCACGTACCGCTCGGGCACATCATCGGCCACCGACTTGTCCGGCCGTGAGCAGAAGTCACAGTAATAACACTTTGCGTGACAGAAGGGAATATGTACGTAAAGGGAGGTAATAAGTGAGTCGTGAGTAGTGAGTAGTGAGATTTCGCACAATTACTCACTACTCACAATTCGTTAATTACTTATTGGCGGTGGCAGATGGCTTTGAAGGCACAATATTTGCACGCGTGATCGTCGGCTGAAGCGGCAAAGGGTATCTCGGGGTTGAAGATTTCATCGAACAGGCCCTTAAGCCGTCCAAGGAACTCCGCATTTACCACGTTATAGTCATCGAAAGGCTGCGAGTTAAGAGTAATGGGCTGCAACCCTTTTTGGTTGATTTCCTGCAGCTTGTATATCCACGGAGCAATAGGCTCACCTTCGCAGCCCTCCTCACGGGCATAGACATTGCAATAGAGCATCATCTGCAGAATGGCCTTCGGGCGATTCGAGGAAGGGGTAAAAAGTTGCTCGACGGAGGTGAACGATGTCTTGTCGCTGCCCGTCTTGTAGTCTATGATGCGCAGGCATCCGTCGTGACGGTCAATACGGTCGATAATATGGCTGTAATTTACAGTCATGTCGCTGCTTAGGCGCAAGCGCTTGGGATTGTTACGGCGCTCGCCGTCGACGAATACAAACGGAGCCTGCTCCCGCTCCACCTCGAGCATGCGCCCGATGAACTTGCTGATAATGTGCCCTATGGCATAGGCGTTGCCCGCAAGCGGTCGATTGAGGTCCGGTTCCTCCAGCTTATTGTATATGCGATTGATGACCTGAGTAATGAGCGGGTCGATGACAGTATGGCGACGATTGAGCCAGTCATCGAAGGTCTCGCGGGTGACAAGTGCCTCCTCGTCACGGTTTTCAGGATTACGTCTCAGGCTCTTGTACAGACGCTCGGCAATCTCGTGAACGATAGTGCCATAGTTTGACGAGTCGATGAACTCGGCATCGTCGGCCGGCGGCTCGAGGCGCTCGACTGTGCCGAGGTAGAATTTAAGCGGGCACTCGATATAGCGGTTGATGGAGCTTGGCGAGAAGTTTTGGCCTGAGCCTTCTTTAAGGAACCCCTCCAGCTTGGCCATCACCGCAGGAGTCTTCTCCACAGACGGGAGCATCTCCTCGGGTGCGGCCATGCCAAGCGACACGGCGGTATGAGAGACATTCACTCCGGGGATATTGCTGTATAGCAGTTGGTTGAGCAACCGTGAGCGCTCGGTGGTACGCGTCGATGCGGGGCGGCTGTCGTAAGTAAGCACCACGCGACGCGCGCTGCGCACGAGACGAAAGAACATGAGCGCCTGCTCGGCGTCGCGACGCGAGGCGGTAGGCATAAGGTAGTGATAGCGAAACTTTTCGGCAATGAACGTGCCGCCAAACGAGCGGCGCGGCAGCGTGCGCTCGTTCATGGCAGTTACTATCACATTGTCGAAGTCGAGCGCGCGCGTTTCCATCAATCCCATTACCTGCAGACCCTTTAGCGGCTCGCCGCTGAGGTGCAGCTCGCGTGAGGCGAAGGCACTCTCAATCATCTGCAGCATTGTCGACTCCTCCATGGTGATGTGATACTTGGCCACGGCGCGGTGAAGGTCCTTGAGCGCCTTTGAATACTCATCGAGCACCTTCATGGCGCCCGTGCCGTATTGCCCGGCTTTGCTAAGGTCGGCCTTGAGGAAGTCGAGCACGCCTTTCAGGTAGTCGTGCACCTCCGTGAAGCTGTGGATGTCAGCAATAGACTTGAAAACAGGCTCCAGCGTCGGCGCACAAGCCGTTATCTCCTCCTGCGACAGGAAGAATAGGCGCCGGCGCTTGACCTCCTCGTTAAGGGCGTTAACCTCCTCCGGCTCAACACTATGGAGCAGCGGATGGCCGACGAGGGCGAGCACGTCGTCGCGGAAGTAGCGCATCTGTCCGTCGGCTGTGCGCGCACGCAGATGCATGCTGATGATGTGGCGCAGCAGCGACGCCATTGGCGTCAGTCGCAGCGGGAGACCCATTGTGACGTTGAGCGTGGTGTATACTTCCGGCACGGCGTTGATTGTCGCCTCGAGCAACCCCTGGTCGGGGAGCACAATGGCGGTGTCAATGGCGTCGGCAGGAGACGCCATCGATTTTTCTTCGGCCCAGCGCTCCAGCGCCAGCGTGTCGTATGCCGTCTGGCCCACGCGCGACGGGATGCCAACGATGCTGATCTCCGTCTCATGCGGCTCATTGGCCGGTTCCAGGGTGTAGCGCGACTTGAACTCTGACGTCTGGTTATAGTACTGGCGGAAAACGTTCTGCTCGTCCCAGTCGCCTTTGCTCCAAGTCCAGTAGAAGTCGGCGCGGTCACCGGCTTTAAGCCGCGACATGAGTTGCTGCTCAACACCTGTCAGCAGTCCGAAGCCCACAAATATGTAGCGTGCGGCTGTCAGGCGGTCGCTGCCGCGGCGCCCCATGCGCTCCACGGCCACGCGCTGCATGTATCCCGGCGTAGCCAGCCCTTGCTTTAGCAACTCCTCGTGAAACGCCGAGTAAAGTTTCGGCAACAGACCCCACAGATGGTTCTCCGGGGGTGAGGGCAGCTCCTCGCCGTCAGGACCGGTGTGAACCCAGAAGCGCTCCTCGCTATACTGAGGCTCAACGTCGCCCCAATAGCGGCGCAGCAGGTCCAAATGCTCCTCGGTCAGATATTGCGAGCGGATATCCTTGTAGTCGCTTATGTTTTTCAGCAGTTCCTGCGCATCAACCAGATAGCGGTCTATGTCATTGAAATCATTGAGGATAATCTCCCCCCAGAAGCGGAAACGGTCAAACTCCCGCGCATGTTCACCTTCCAGGCGCCTATATACATTATATAATGTAAACAGCTGCTGGTATTGTGTGGCCGGCGTGAGGTCGGGCACCATCGCCTCGAGCAGGCGGTCAATGTTGGTCACTTCCGGCATCAGCACCGCCTTGAGGCCGCGGCGCCGCACACCCTCCTCGAGAGCACGCTTCATGAAGTCGCGGCTGCGCTTGTTGGGCAGCACGAAAGCATAGTCCATCAAATTTTCCAACGGCTCGTGCGTGAGATACGCTTCGGCCACGCGGGTAAGGAATGTCTTCATAATGAGCATTTATTGGCGCCCTTTCTTTACCAGAAAACAGGTTTTTAGAGCCACGTCAAAGTTGATGAGCTTGCCGTTGCCATTGGCGGCGATGTCGGTGATGGCAGCGTCGAACACCCGGGCGAAGTCCTCCACGTTGGCCTCGTTGATAAAAGGCGCGAAGTTTTTGCTGAAAGCGGCCTCAGTGGCTGAGAGTGTGTTGAGCTCGGGATGTTGGAAATTATACACAAAATTTTCGCGCACCAAGTGCTGGGCATACCGGTAGAAGCGCACCGCCTCCTCGCGGCCGAGGTCGTTGATGGAGGCCGCCCACAGCTTGAGATCGTGCACCTTGCGCATATAAGCCAGGCGCATGAGCTGGGTGAAGAGGTCGAAGCGCTTCTTTGTCGGCGAGTTGCGCAGCGTCGAGCGTATGGCGGCGTTGACGTCGCCGTCGACGGTATGGCTTATGGCGGCGGCCTCCACGGGGTCGACACCGCGGGCGGTCAGCACCTGCGCTACCACTGTGTCACCCAGCCGCGGCACCTCGACGCGCTGCAGGCGCGAGTAGACGGTGGGGAGTATGTCGCGGGGATTGTCGGCCGTCATGATGAGCAGAGTATCCTTAGCCGGCTCCTCGATGAGCTTGAGCAGCTTGTTGGCCGTCTCGGTGTTCATGCGCTCCACCAGCCATAGTATGGCTATGCGGAAGCGCGCGCCGCGGTTGCTCATCACCAGCTTGTGCTGAAGGTTTACGGCTTCAGAGACGTAGTAGATTGGTTGCGCGTTTTTCTTGTCGAAGCCAGCGGCCCATTCCTCCAAAGGCGCCGTCGGCCACTTGTCGAGAAACGAGCGCCACTCTGCGGCATAGTCGTCGCTGACGGCATTCTGGCTGCCGTCCGGCTTGACGAAGGGGTATGAATAGATGGTGTCGAGGTGGTTGAATCCTTGATGCTGGAGGCACGACGGACACCGCCCGCAGGCGTCGCCGTCGGTGGTGCGGTTGGTGCAGTGTATGTATTGTGCCATGGCACGCGCCAGGCTCAGCTTGTATGAGCCGGTAGGCCCCTCCAGCAGCAGCGCGTGAGGAATGCGGCCGGTGTCTACCATCCGGCGCAGGCGGCATTTGATCTCGTCGTGTGCAGGTATATCCTTGAAAAGCATGTCTGTGAAATATCTCTTGCAAAGTTACGGGTTATCGCGGGCATTTCAAAATTTTTTCGTAAATTTGCGGCTTGAAACGTATGCAGACATTCCTGACATTAGATAAAGACACTGCGGCAATAGCCAGCCTCAAAGAGCTGGTGGACGCCGCCTCGCGGGTGGTCATCACCTGTCACCTTTCGCCCGACGGCGACGCCATAGGCTCGACACTGGCGTTGAGCCATACGCTCGAGGCCATGGGCAAACGGCCCGCAGTTATAACCCCCGATGTGCCCACAGAGACCTTGATGTTTCTCCCCGGGGCGCGCCAGATCATACCCGCGTCGCGCTTCACGGAGCGAGCGATGGTCCACATCCAGGCAGCCGACCTTATAGTGTGCCTCGACTTCAACGCCCTGCACCGCATCGACCGTCTCGCCCCGCTCATCACGGCGGCGACAGCACCCAAAGTGCTCATCGACCACCACTTGGGCCCCGAGAAGTTTGCAGACGTCATCATCTCGCACCCCGAGGCCTCGTCGACGTGCTACCTGCTCTACGAAATTATCAAGCGTGCCGGTGGGCAGCGCTACATGGGCCGCAAGGCGGCCGAGTGCATCTACACCGGCATGATGACCGACACGGGCAACTTCTCATACAACTCCAACGACCCGCAGCTATACCGCTGCATAGCCGAGCTGTTGGGCTACGGCATCGACAAAGACCGGCTATACAAACTGGCGTTCGACACCACCACCGCCGACCGTCTGCGCCTCAACGGCTTCGCCGTGGCCGAGCGCATGACCCTCTACCCCGAGCATCGGTGCGCCGTGATAGCGTTAAGCCGCTCCGACCTGCAGCGATTTAACTACCAGAAGGGAGACACCGAAGGGCTTGTCAACCAGCCCTTAGGCATCCCCGAGGTGACGTGGGTGTGCTTCCTGCGGCAAGACGACGAAAAGTTTGTCAAGCTCTCGTTTCGCAGCAAGGGACGCTTCCCGGTCAACAAAATATGCCAGGAGCAGTTTGGCGGCGGCGGCCACCTCAACGCCGCAGGCGGCGAGCTCGACTGCACCCTTGACGAAGCTGTAAGCCGACTGGAGGCCGTGATGCCCCTATATGACAATTATTTAAAGAACCAATAACCAAATATCCATACCTCTTCTTCAAAAACCCTTATGAAAAAATCACTCTTTCTTGCGATAGCAACCATCATGCTCGCCCTCACCGCATGCAGCGACAGCGAGAGCTACGCCGACCTGCTACAGGACGAGAACTTCGCCGTAAACGCCTACCTGGCAAACCACCGCGTCATAGACCACATCCCCGCCGACACCGTCTTTGAGACCGGCATCGACGCCCCTTACTATCAGATGGACGAGGACGGCAACGTGTATATGCAGGTAATCGAGACGGGCGACCTGGACGACCGACCTGAGGACGACCAGCTTGTCTACTTCCGCTTCCTCGCTGCGTGCCTGACAGACTATACCAGCGACGAAGACCTGCTTTGGAGCGGCAACTCGTTCAATCTCGACCAGGTGACAGCTACCAGTTTCCGCTACGGCAACTACTCCCTGGAGTCCTCCTATCAATGGGGCTCGGGCCTGCAGGTGCCGATGCAATATCTGGGCTTCAACTGCGAGGTCTACATCGTCATCAAGTCGCAGTACGGCCCCACGAGCCTACAGTCGTACGTCTACCCCTACGTATATCACGTGCGGTATTACAAATCAATGATCTAAGCAGTTTTTAGTTTTTAGTTTTTAGTGAAGTGCCTCGCTGATGGCAGACTTCACGCTAAAAAACTAATCACTTAAAACTTAAAACTTAAAACTTAAAGTGTCACTAATCAAATCCATCTCAGGTATCCGCGGCACCATCGGCGGACGCCCCGGCGAGGGGCTTTCCCCGGTCGATATAGTCAAGTTTACAGCCGCTTACGCCACGCTCATGAAAGAGCGCAAACAGTGCGACGCCCGCGGCGTGATAGTGGTGGGCCGCGATGCCCGCATCTCCGGGCCGATGGTCGACAGCCTTGTATGCGCCACCCTCACGGCCATGGGACTCGACGTGGTAAACATAGGACTCGCCTCGACCCCTACCACGGAGATAGCCGTGGTCGGAGAGAAGGCGCTCGGAGGCATCATCCTTACCGCCAGCCACAACCCCATGCAGTGGAACGCATTGAAGCTGCTCAACAGCCGCGGCGAGTTTCTAAACGACGAGGAGGGCCGTCGCGTGCTCGACATCGCTGCCCGCGAGGACCTCACCTTCGCAGAGGTAACCGACCTGGGCAGTGTATTTACCAACAATACCTACAACCGCCGCCATATAGAGCAGGTGCTCGGCCTCAAGCTGGTCGACCGCGAGGCCATCGCCAAGCGTGACTTCACCGTGGCCGTCGATGCGGTCAACTCTGTCGGCGGCGTGGTCATACCGCAACTGCTTCGCGCCCTCGGTGTAAAGAACATCATCGAGCTGAACTGCGAACCCACTGGCCGCTTCGCCCACACCCCGGAGCCTATCCCCGAGAACCTAACACAGATTTCAGAGCTGATGCGCACCAGCGGCGCAGACGTCGGCTTCGTGGTCGACCCTGACGTCGACCGCCTCGCCATAGTGATGAACGGCGGCGAGATGTTCGTAGAGGAATACACCCTCGTGGCCGTTGCCGACTATGTGCTTAGCCACACCCCCGGCTCCTCCGTCAGCAACCTCAGCTCGTCGCGCGCCTTGCGCGACGTCACCCACGCCCACGGCTGCGAGTACACCGCCGCGGCTGTCGGCGAGGTCAACGTAGTCACCGAGATGAAGCGCACGGGCGCCGTCATCGGCGGCGAGGGCAACGGTGGAGTGATCTATCCTGCGGCCCATTACGGCCGCGACGCGCTGGTAGGCGTCGCCCTGTTCCTGAGCCTGCTTGCCCACAGCGGCAAGACGGTGAAGGAGCTGAAGGACTGCTACCCCCCATACGCAATAGCCAAAAACAAGATTCAGCTCACCGCAGGCACCGACGTCGATGCAATCCTCGAGGCGCTCAAGGAGCACTATGCAGGCGAGCAGATCACCGACATCGACGGCGTGAAGATCGACTTCGAGGACTCGTGGGTGCACCTGCGCAAGTCTAACACCGAGCCTATTATCCGCATCTACTCCGAGGCGTCGACCATCGAGCGCGCCAACGCCCTGGCTCACGAAGTGATGGCCATCGTCGACAAGATAACAAGCTGACAAGTTGTGGCAGAGCCACAACCCGTTAATAAACGCCCATATATATTGCGTAAAACACTGCTAATCTTATTGTTGATACCGCTTTACGTCTTGGCCGACGACTGGGCGTGGGTGCGCGTGCCTGTGGGGACGTTCCGCGTGGCACCGTCGCAGGGCGCCGAGATGTGTGTGCAGTCCATGATGGGGACGCCCGTCAAGGTGCTCCGCCAGAGCGGCGAATGGTATCGCTGCAAGCTGCCTGCCGGCTGCGAGGCGTGGTGCAACGAAAGCGCCATAGTGCGTACCTCCACCGGCCCAATGATGGAGTGGAGATGTGACACCACCCGACTTATAGTCACCTCATTGAGCGAGGCCATAGCATACCGAGACAGCCTCTCTGCCGCGCCCCGCGACCGCGTGACCGACCTGCCCAACGGCTGCATTGTGGTCAACGCCCGGCCTGACAGCGTATTCGCCGGGCGTCACAGCGTGCGCCTCCCCGACGGCCGAACCGCTTACGTCGACACCGCTGCTGTAATGTCGCTCGAGGCGTGGCGGCGCATGCCCCCTTCCATCCCCCGCGTCATGGAACTGGCATTCTCGATGATGGGCGTGCCATACCTCTGGGGCGGCGTGTCGACCAAAATGAACGACTGCTCCGGCTTCGCGCGCCTATGCTATCTCCACGGCGCACACATACTGCTGCCGCGCAACTCATACGCCCAGTCACGCGTGGGCACTCTCATCCGTCGCACCGAAGACCTTCGCGAAGGCGACCTCATGTTCTTCACCAACCCCAAGACGGGCCGCATCAACCACGTAGGCATCTATGTCGGCGACGGTTACTTCATACACTCGTCGGGCCGCGTGCACCTGAGCAGCCTCGACCCCACAAGCCCCGACTACTCCCCCAAGCGATTCTCCCATGGGCGGCGCCTGTTTGACGCCGACGGGATGCCCATGGGCCGTTTCTCCTATTTAAAAAATAACTCTTGGTATTTCGGCCAAAAAGCAGTAACTTTGCCCCTCGAAAACGGAAATTTTTAGTTTTTAGTTTTGGTTTTTAGTGAAATGCCAATCTGATAGAACATCACTCACTAAAACGCTGATTACTAAAAACTAAAAACTAAAAACTAAAAACTAAAGGTGAAATCAATCGACATCAACGGCACCCGTCTTTGCTACTCGGTGAGCGGCAATCCGGCCAATCCCCCCCTGGTGCTCATGCACGGCTGGGGTTGCACCAGTGCCACCGTCGCCTCCATCGAGCGCACGGCCGCTGAGACGCATTGTGTCTACAACGTCGACTTCCCCGGCTTCGGCGCCTCCCCGGATCCAGCAACCGTCTGGGGCGTTGAGGAATACACGCAGGCCATAGAGGCACTCGTAGACGCCGAAAAGATTGAAAACCCCGTGCTCATCGGCCACTCGTTCGGCGGCCGCGTGGGCATACTCTACGCCTCGCGCCGCCCTGTGAGCAAGCTGATACTCGTCGATGCCGCAGGCCTCAAACCACGTCGCGGCCTGAAGTATTATTATAAGGTGTACAGCTACAAGCTATGGAAACGCCTTATCCGCCTCACCTGCAGCCGCGACAAGGTTGATAAGATTATCCGCGAGCGCCAGTCGAAGGCCGGCAGCGCAGACTACCGCGCCCTCAACCCACACATGCGCCGTATTTTCGTCAAGGTGGTCAACGAATACCTCCGCGACCGCCTGCCCCTGATCAAGGCCCCCACGCTGCTGGTCTGGGGGGAGGCCGACACCGCCACCCCCATGCGCGACGCCAAGATAATGGAGCGCGAGATACCCGACGCCGGACTTGTCTCGTTCCCCGGCGCCGGCCATTACTCGTTCCTCGACCGCCCGACACAGTTCGCCGCCGTGCTTCGCTCATTCCTAAAATCCTGACTCTATGCCGATAGTCAATAAAATAACAGTCTGCCTGATGCTGCTCGCCGGCATCTGGATGGCCGCGCTCGAGCTCAAGCGCGTGCTGCAGATGTTCCAGCAAAACTCATACCGTCCCGACCGCTACCGCCGCTGGAGCCGCCAGGCCGGCGACTCGACGAGCCTGCCCCACATGTTGGTGCTCGTGCTCTGGTTTGCAGGGATGTACCTGCGCCAGGACTGGTGGTGGATGGCCTATCCGGGCGTCGTGCTCTTCTGCTTTTATGCCTGGAATATGGCCACCACGCACTACAAGAAGCCGCTTGTTATGACGCGCCGCGCCTGGCGCATCTACGGAGTGATGACCCTGCTGGAGCTTATCGTCTTCGCCATCAACATCTTCGCCATCGTCTCCCTGTCGGGCTGGACCCTCGGCGACCTGGCCATGGGCGCCTTCATGTCAGTGTGCGAGGTAATTATACTCTCTACTCCTATCCTGCTGTTGGCCAATTGGTTGCTAAAACCCGTCGAGAAGCGCATCAACCGCAAGTATTACAACGACGCAGCACGCATCCTGGCCTCCATGCCCGACCTCAAAATTATCGGCATAACTGGCAGTTACGGCAAGACAAGCACCAAACATTACCTCCAGCGAATACTCTCGGAACACTACGACACGCTCATGACCCCGGGCAGCTTCAACACCACCATGGGCGTCATCCGCACCGTCCGCGAGCACCTGAAGCCATACAACGAGGTGTTTATCATCGAGATGGGCGCCAAGCAGACCGGCGACATAAAGGAGATATGCGACCTCGTCCACCCCTCGATGGGCATTATCACCGCCGTGGGGTGCCAGCACCTCGAGTCGTTCAAAACCATTGAAAATGTGCAGGCTACCAAGTTTGAGCTTGCCGATGCACTCCCCGCCGACGGTCTGGTGGTGGTCAACAACGACTTTGAGTATGTGGCCAACCGGCCGGTGGACAACGTGGAGTGCATCCGCTACGGCGTCGATGCCTCGACCAACCCTGCCGTGAGCGTCAAGGACATCGAGTACGACCCGACGGGCACAACGTTCACCGTCACCGGCTGCGGCCCCGACCTGCGGCTGCATACGCGCCTGGTGGGAGAGTGCAACGTGTCAAACCTCATAGCCGCCGTCATCATCGCCCGGCGCTTAGGCGTGCCCGACGAGAAGATACAGTATGCCGTCAGCCACATCGAGCAGGTGGAGCACCGGCTCAACGTCAAGCGCACCCCGGGCGGACTGACCATCATCGACGACGCCTTCAACTCCAACCCCACCGGCTCGCGCATGGCCTGCGACGTGCTGCGCACGTTCAAGGGGGGCAAGCGCATCATCATCACTCCGGGCATGATAGAGCTTGGCGACGAGCAAGAGGATCTCAACCAGGAGCTTGGGCGCCACATTGCCGAGAGCGCCGACGTGGCCATAATCGTCGGCCAATACAACCGCGAAGCGCTGCTCTCGGGCATTGAGGAGACGCGGCCCAACGATGACAACGTGCACGCCGTCGGCACCTTCGCCGAGGCTCAGCAACTGCTGCAGTCGATAGCTCGCGCGGGCGACACGGTGCTCTACGAGAACGACCTGCCCGACACGTTCAAGTGAGCAAGCACAGATTTCTCAGATTAAAAGCACAGATTTCACAGATTAAACAGATTACACATATATTTCTTTGTTTCTTAGCGAAATTTAGAAGATGAAAACAAACATCGGCGTATTCTTCGGTGGCCGCTCCACCGAGCACGAAATATCCGTCATCTCGGCCTCGCAGGCCATGAACGCCATCGACCGCACGGCCTACGACGTCACCCCCGTCTATATCTCCAAGCAGGGCCGCTGGTACACCGGCGAAGCCCTGATGGACGTCAAGAACTACCGCGACATCAAGGCCCTGCTCGCCCGCTGCGACGAGGTGTACATGGCCACCGCATACGGCGACTATAACCTCTACCGCCGCAACAAGAAGATGTTCGGCAGCCCCGTGGCCGCCAAGCTCGACGTGGTTATACCCGTGCTCCACGGCATGAACGGCGAGGACGGCACCTTCCAGGGCATCCTCGAGAGCGTGGGCATACCCTTCGCCGGCTGCGACGTGCTCTCCAGCGCCAACGGCATGGACAAGATCACCATGAAGATGATCATGCAGGCGTCGGACATTCCCGTGGTGCCATATACTTGGTTCACAGACAAGCAGTGGTTCAAGGAGCGCGACGCCATCATCGACCGCATCGAGAAGACCCTCGGCTACCCCGTCATAGTCAAGCCTGCCAACCTCGGTTCATCCGTGGGCATCGGCCGCGCAGCCGACCGCGAGAGCCTCATCGAGCACGTCAACGAGGCGGAGAAATACTCCCCCCGCATCATCGTGGAGCACATGGTCGAGAACCTCAAGGAGATCAACTGCTCGGTGCTGGGCGACTGCGACGAATATGAGGCGAGCGTCTGCGAGGAGCCCATCAAGAGCGGCGAGATACTCTCGTATGAAGACAAGTACATGGGCGGCACCAAGGGTGCAAAGGGCATGCAGGCCTCCGAGCGTCGCATACCTGCCGACTTGCCTGTGGAGATGAGCGAGCGCATACGCCACCTCGCTTCCGAGACCTTCCGCGTGCTCTCGTGCCACGGCGTAAGCCGCGTGGACGTCATAGTCGACGCCGACACCAACGAGATATACGTCAACGAGATAAACACCATCCCCGGCTCCCTGTCGTTCTACCTCTGGGAGGCCTCGGGCATACCCTTCGACAAGCTTATGGACCGTCTGATGCGCCTGGCTCTCAAGCGCCAGCGCGACCGTGCGCGCAAGACAGTCAGCTACGACCAGAACATCTTCTCGATGGGCGGCGGCGTCAAGGGCGGCATCAAGAAATAGCGAACAGCGAATAGCGAACAGCGAACAGCGAGCAACAAGTTATAAGTTATAAGTTATTAGTTATAAGTTAGATACATGGAAGCTGAAAACACCGAGAAAAAAGGCCTCAACTTCGTTGAGCAGATAGTGGCCGACGACCTCAAAGCCGGCAAGAACGGCGGACGCCTGAACACCCGTTTCCCACCCGAGCCTAACGGCTACCTGCACATCGGCCACGCCAAGGCATTCCTCATGGACTTCGGCGTCGCCGACAAGTTCGGGGGCACCTGCAACCTCCGCTTCGACGACACCAATCCTGTCAAGGAGGATGTAGAATACGTCGACTCCATCCGTGAGGACATCCGCTGGATGGGCTGCGACTGGGGCGACCGCGAGTATTACGCTTCCGACTACTTCCCGCAGCTCTACGACCTGGCCATACGCCTGATCAAGGAGGGCAAGGCATACGTCGACGACCAGACCTCCGAGCAGATAGCTGCGCAAAAAGGCTCGCCCACGGTGCCAGGCACCGAGAGCCCCTACCGCAACCGGTCGGTGGAGGAGAACCTTGACCTCTTCCAGCGCATGAACGCCGGCGAGTTTGACGAAGGCTCGCGCGTGCTCCGCGCCAAGATCGACATGGCGTCGCCGAACATGCACTTCCGCGACCCCATCATGTACCGCATCATCAAGACGCCCCACCACCGCACCGGCACCACGTGGAAGGTCTACCCCATGTACGACTTTGCCCACGGCCAGAGCGACTACTTCGAGGGTGTCACCCACTCGATATGCACCCTCGAGTTTGAGGTGCACCGCCCGCTCTACGAATATTTCGTCAAGGAGCTTGCCGACGAGAGCTACTGCCCGCGACAGATAGAGTTCAACCGCCTCAACCTCACCTACACCGTCATGAGCAAGCGCAAGCTGCTAACGCTGGTCAAGGAGGGACTGGTGGCCGGCTGGGACGACCCGCGCATGCCCACCATCTCGGGCATGCGCCGCCGCGGATACACCCCGCAATCGATCCGCAACTTCATCGACCGCATCGGCTACACCAAATACGAGGCCCTCAACGACATCAGCCTGCTCGAGCACGCCGTGCGCGAGGATCTCAACGCCCACGCCACCCGCGCCATGGCCGTCATCAACCCCGTGCGTCTGGTCATCGACAACTATCCCGAGGACCAGGTGGAGACCGTCTATATGGACAACAACCCCGAAGAGCCGGACGCCGGACGCCACGAGATGCCGTTCTCGCGCGAGCTGTACATCGAGCGCGACGACTTCATGGAGTGTCCGCCGAAGAAGTTCTTCCGCCTCGCCCCCGACAAGGAGGTTCGTCTCAAGGGGGCCTATATTATTAAATGTGTAGGCGTCGTCAAGGACGCCGAGGGCAACGTGACGACTATCCACTGCACCTACGACCCGGAGAGCCGCAGCGGCCTCCCCGGCGCCGAGCGCAAGGTTAAGGGCACGCTCCACTGGGTATCCGCCGCCCACGCCGTCGACGCCACCGCCCGCCTCTATGACCGCCTCTTCGCCGTCGAGGATCCGTCCGCCGAGCCTGACCGCGACTTCCGCGACATGCTCAACCCCGACTCGCTCAAGGTGGTCGAGGGGATCAAGATAGAGCCCTTCATCGCAGAGAACGCCGAACCGGGCCGACGCTTCCAGTTCCAGCGCATCGGCTACTTCACCCCCGACTACGACTCCAAGGAGGGCGCCCTGGTGTTCAACCGCACCATGGCCTTGAAAGACTCCTGGGAGAAAGCCAAGAAATAAGTTTTTAGTTTTTAGTTTTTAGTAAAATGCCTTGCTAATAGGCTTTTTACTTCAATCTAAAAAGCTAATCACTAAAAACTAAAAACTAAAAACTAACCATCTTATGGCCACAGACCACCGCAAACAGCTGCTTGACCGCCTCCGCGCCTACTTCTACGACGGTGCCGACGCCCCGGACTTCGACGAGTATGAGCTCGTCGAGGCCTTCGACTACGCCGGCGACAAGGCCGACAACGACCTCCAGGACCACATCATCGAGTACGCACTGCGCCGCTACCCCGACTTCCCGCCGCTAATCATCCGCAAGGCCCTCAACATGCTCGACGACGGCCAACGCTCCGATGCCATCGCCGTGGCCGCGCAGGTAAAAGCCGACTTCCCCCTGCGCGAGGTGTTTGACCTGCTCCTGGCCATCGACGACGGCCTTGACAGCGCCGAGGCCATACGGCGCCTGGAGAAGATAGTCAAGTCGCATGAGAAATTCAACGACGAGGAGATGCTGCGTGTGATGAACACCGCCATAGACCTCGACGGCGGATACGAGTGGCTCGCAGACCACGTCAAGGCCCTCTGCGAGCACACCGACTACGCCTCGCTCGTCTACTTCGAGATGACCCAGTTTGCCCGTGACCGCGGGCTATTTGACGCGGCCATCGCCTACGCCGAGGAGATGTCGCAGCTCGAGCCGTTTGAGGTGGAGTATCACGAGATACTCACCGAGCTTTACATCGCCAAGAACGACGCCGAGGGAGCCGCGACAGCCCTCGAGTATGCCCTGGCGCTCAACCCCGAGAGCGCGCGCACCCGCATGCTCATGGCTCACGTGTCATACATGCGCGGCGGCAATCCCGTGGAGGCCTACAAAGCCATCGACGACGTAATCATGACCTACGAGCTGCAGGAGCTGCCCATCACCGCCGCCGTGGTCGACATGACCGAGAGCGGCCACACCGACGAGGCCCGCGAGCTGCTCCTGCGCTATATCGAGCGCTTCCCCATGAGCGTGACCGCCATCGACTACCTGCTCGTGAACTGCCCCAAAGACCCGCGAGTGCGCGAGATACTCGATCACTATTACGCCAACAACCCCGAGGAGAACTCCGAATACTTCTGGAACGCCTGGGCGCAGCACCACTTCGGGCTGCACAACTATGCCGGCGTCATCACCGTCTTCAGCGTCTACCGCGCCCACGCGCCGCTGACACAGCCGCTGATACTCCTGCAGTCGCTCTACTTCGAGAACGACCCCGGCGAGATCATCCGCCTGCTCACCTCTGCCGACGAGCTGATGGGATGCCTGCAATACAACGGGGCGGCACACGACGCCCGCGAGGCCGCCACCAACCGCCCCCTGTGCATGCTCCTGCTAGTCATGTCGCTTATCCGCACCAACAACGAGCAGTTGGCCATGGCGCTGATAGAGAGCGAGATCGACGGTCTCACAAACTACATGGCCTCGACCGACCTTATGGGCAACATGATGATATGCGGCTACGGCGACACCCTGCGCAAGATACGCACCGGCCTGCGGCGAGGCACCTACCCCGACAAGTACGACCCTCTGCTCATGCCCCAGAACCTCCTCAAAAAAAAGTGATTAGTGTTTAGTGATTAGTGATTAGCTGCCGTTAGTCATTAATCACAAAGCCTAATCACCCGCAAAAAACTAATCACTAATCACTCACCACTAATCACTAAAAATGACCGCACTGACCGCCGTGTCGCCCGTCGACGGACGCTACCACTCCAAGACCGCCCCTCTGAGCGAATACTTCTCTGAATACGCCATCATACGCTACCGCGTACGCGTCGAGATCGAATACTTCATCGCCCTAAGCGAGATACCTCTGTCGGCCCTCTCCAGTGTCACCGATGCCGACCGCAAGGCCATGCGCGAGATATACGCCACGTTCACCGTGGCCGACGCCGAGCGCGTCAAGGAGATAGAGTCCGTCACCAACCACGACGTCAAGGCTGTCGAATACTTCATCAAGGAGCGCATGGACGCGCTCGGGCTGCAGCAGTACAAGGAGTACGTGCACTTCGGACTCACCTCGCAGGACATCAACAATACCTCCTTCCCGATGGCCCTGCGCGAGGCGCTGCACAACGTCTTCCTCCCTGCCCTCGACCGTCTCATCGACAAGATAGCCGCCTACGCCGACGAGTGGGCCGACGTGCCCATGCTCGCCAAGACCCACGGGCAGCCGGCATCCCCCACGCGCCTTGGCAAGGAGATGCGCGTGTTTGAGTACCGTCTGCGGCGCCAGCGCGAGCAGCTGGTCAGCACTCCGATGTCGGGCAAGTTCGGCGGTGCCACCGGCAACTTCAACGCCCACCGCGCAGCCTTCCCCGCTATCGACTGGAAGGCGTTCGCCGCCGCGTTCCTAAGCAACTCCTTGGGCATCGAGCGCGAGGAGTACACCACGCAGATCAGCAACTACGACAACCTCGCCGCCGTCTGCGATGCCCTGCGCCGCATCGGCACCATCATCATGGACCTCGACCGCGACGTGTGGATGTACATATCGATGGACTACTTCAAGCAGCGCATACGCGCGGGCGAGGTAGGCTCGTCGGCGATGCCCCACAAGGTCAACCCCATCGACTTCGAGAACTCGGAGGGCAACATCGGCATCGCCGGCGCGCTGCTGCAGTTCCTCGCCGCCAAGCTGCCCGTGAGCCGCCTGCAGCGCGACCTGACCGACTCCACGGTCATCCGCAACCTCGGCGTGCCTTTGGCCCACGACCTCATCGCCATCGAGTCGACGCTCAAGGGTCTCGGCAAGCTCATACTCAACCGCGACGCCATCGACGCCGACCTAAACAACCACTGGGCCGTCGTCGCAGAGGGAATCCAGACCATCCTGCGCCGCGAGGACTTCCCCAACCCCTACGAGACCCTCAAGCAGCTCACCCGCACCAACACCGCCGTGACTGCCGAGACCATAGCCGAGTTTATCGACACTCTCGATGTCACCCCCGAGGTACGCGCCGAGCTGCACGCCCTCAGCCCCTCCACCTACACCGGCATCTAATCGTCTACTGTTTGTAGGGATTTTTTGGCATTTTGTCGAAAAAATTTGCTTTATTGGCGAAAAATTTAATAATTTTGCAAAATTTATCACCAGTAGGTAAAGTTTATGCTTCAGGTGGCCAAGCAGATCATCTCACAATATGAGCCGATTACCCTCGAGCAGATGGGCCGGATCAAGCTCATGAACCGCATCGACACCAAGTTTGTGGTCAGTGCGAGCCAGCTTTGTGAGATCTTGCGCCGTGCCACCGGAGGCTATTACGTGCAGGTGGTGGGCGACGAGCGTGCCTCGGAATATCGCACCGCCTACCTCGACACCCCTGACCGCCGCATGTACCAGATGCACCACGCCGGACACGCCGTGCGCGAGAAGATACGCGTGCGCACGTATGTCAGTTCTGACCTTACATTCCTTGAGATCAAGAACAAAAGCAACCGGGGGCGCACCGACAAGCGACGCATGAAAGTCACATCGCGCGAGACCCTTGGTGCAGAAGGTGCCGATGGATTCCTCCACGAGCATGCCTGGTTCGGGCTGCTGGACATCGCCTATTGCCTGGAAAACAGCTTCCGCCGCATCACCTTGGTAAACAAAGAGATGACCGAGCGGCTGACCATCGATTTCAACGTCAGTTTCCACAACCTTGCCACCGACCGCCGCGCGGCGCTCACCGACATCGCCATCGTGGAAGTCAAGCGCGACGGCCGGGTGCCCTCCCCTATCCTCGGCATACTGCGCGACCTGCACATCCTGCCCATGGGATTCAGCAAATATTGCATGGGCATGGCGATGACCGACCCCTCGCTGCGCCGCGGACGCTTCAAGCCCCGCCTGCGAGCCATCGCTCGCCTCTCCCAATGCACAATGCACAATACATAATGCACAATGCATAATGCATAATTAATTCCATACTCGTCCCTCTCATCTACTCATCATACTCATCACTCTCATCATACTCATCACACTGTCATGGAAGACCTCGAACTCATGGACGGCCCCATCAGCGGCACCGGCGACATGCTGGAGCTCCTCCTCCGCTTCGGCTTCAACTTCCTGTTCTGCTGGATAATAATCCGCTGGCTCTATTATCGCAAGAGCCGCCGCACGGACTATTACTTCACCTTCACGCTCATTTCAGTCAGCATCTTCTTCTTGATTTACCTACTTGGAAGCGTGAAGATTAAGGTTGGCTTCGCGCTGGGCCTCTTCGCCATCTTCGGCATCATACGCTACCGCACCGAGTCGATGTCGGTGCGCGAGATGACCTATCTCTTCGTGGTCATCGCCGTGTCGGTGATCAACGCCCTGGCCGTGAGTCTGACGTGGCTCGAGCTGACAGCGACAAACGTGCTGTTTATCCTCTGCATACTCTTCGGCGAGGCCATGCAGCGGCTCAAGCACCTGAGTGAGAAGATGGTGCTCTACGACCGCATCGACCTGATAGTGCCTGAGCGGCGAGCGGAACTGATGGAGGATCTGCGCACACGCCTGGGCATCAACGTGGAGCGCGTGGAGATAGGCGCCGTCGACTTCCTGCACGACACCGCCATGCTCAAGGTGCACTACCTCGCCGACGGCAAACAGCCCAACTCGGTTGACCGCACCTTCAAGCTCCCCAAGCCAGAAGAATAAAGCATAATCAGTTGTTAGTTTTTAGCTAATTGCCAACAGGTTCCAAGCTAAAATACTAATCACTAAAAACTAAAAACTAAAAACTTATATACTCGTTGTGAAAAAGCTGAAACTCATCATCGCGCTTCTGGCGCTAACCCCCGCCGCAGCCTCCGCACAGGCCCTGTGGCTCGACGCCGGCGCCTCCGCATCCATCACAAAGCACCTCGGCGCCTCCGTCGAGGGGGAATGGCGCAGCGCCGACGGCATCGACGCCACCAGCCGCTGGAGCATCGACGCCGGCCTCGACTACAAGATCTGCCCGTGGCTCAAGGGCGCCGTAAGCTACACCTACATCGACCAGCGCAACCCCTCGACGGTAACCCGCAAGGGCAACATCGTCGACTCCTTCTGGCAGAGCCGCCACCGCCTGAACGTGTCGCTCACCGGCAAGCTGAAGGTCGACCGCTTCACCTTCAGCCTACGCGAGCGCTACCAGCTGACTCACCGCGAGGGGGTCACCGTGGCCAAACGGGACACCGACGGCACGCCCAAGACGCCGGAATACGAGGGTGGCGACAACAAGAGTGTCCTGCGCTCGCGCCTGCAAGTGGAGTATGACATCCGCAAGTGCCCCGTGACGCCCTACGTCTCCTTTGAGATCTACAACTCGCTCAACGACGGCTTCGCCACCGACAAGACGCGCTACACCGTCGGCGCCGACTACAAGATCAACAAGCACAACACCGTCGGCGTCTATTACCGCTATATCCACGAGAACGGGGGCTGGGACGACGGCGACGCCCGCAACGTCATCGGCGCATCTTATACTTACAAATTTAGTCTTTAATCGATTATCATGAAAATCTTGCGAATAGCGACCATCGCGGCAGCCCTGACGGTAATGGCCGCCTGCTCGTCAGACGACCCCGACACCCCGGTCACCCCCACTCCCGACCCGACGCCGACACCCTCCGGCAGCGGCACGGCCGCAAACGACCTCACCCCTCCTGACTTCAACGCCGACATCTCGGCCTGGGACGGCACCACCGCCGACGACGCCTCAGCCGACGTCCCCGGCACCGACGCCGACATCTACCACGAGGCCAACTCGTTCACCAACATTGTCACCGTCACCTACTCCGGCACTTCGGCCACCGTGGAGTGCGCAAACACCCGCATACTCTCGTATGTCAGCGGCGCACATGTGGTCATCGACGCGCAGACCAACTCCGTCAGCGGCGTCAAGATCGTTGCCAAGGGCACGAGCACCGACGGCTCGCTCAAAGTCTACGGCCGCAGCAAGTGGATGCTGTCGATGCAGGGCCTCGACCTGACCTCGCAGCGCGGCCCGGCGGTCAACATCCAGTGTGGCAAGCGCGTGTTCCTCGAGCTTGCCGACGGCACGGTCAACTCGCTGACCGACTGCGCGACATACTCCGACGACATCTACTATTATGCCGGCGCCACCGCGGCGTCGGAAGACCGCAAGGGCGCCTTCTTCTGCGAGGGGCGCGTGATAGTCAGCGGCTCGGGCGTGCTCAAGGTTGCAGGCAAGTGCAAGCACGCGTTCGCCGTAGACGCATCGCTTACGGTGCGCCCCGGCGCCACCGTCGTGGTCACCGAGGCAGCGTCAAACGGCTTCCAGATCAAGGGCGACACCGACGACTCCAACGGCGTGCGCATGCTCGGCGGACTGCTCTACGCCTGGGTGCAGAGCGACGCCGGCAAGGCTCTCAAGACCGACTACAACGTCAGCATCGAAGGGGGCACGCTGCTGCTCAACACCTCCGGGGGCTCCATCTATGATTCATCTGAGCAAGACACCTCATCGCCCGCTTGCATAAAGGCAGGAGGCACCGTCAGCATAAGCGCCGGCGCCGTAACGCTCAAGTCCACCGGCTCCGGCGGCAAGGGCATCAACGCCACTGGCAACGTCACCCTTTCCGGTGGCACCGTAACGGTGGCCACCTCGGGCGACCGCTACGTCTACACGCAGGCCATCAAGAGCTCGCCGCGCGGCATCAAGACCGACGCCTCCATGAGCGTCACCGGCGGCACTCTGCGCGTGGCTGTGACGGGCACCACGGAGGGTTGCGAGGGCATCGAGACCGGCACCACAATGAGCGTCAGCGGCGGCGACATCTACGTCTACGCCTACGACGACGCCATCAACTGCGGCACCGTCATGACCGTCACCGACGGCACCCTCTACGCCGCATCAATCACCAACGACGGCATCGACGCCAACACCTCGCTGACCGTCAGCAGTGGCACCGTTACCGCCATCGGTGGCTCCAGCCCCGAGAGCGGCATCGACGTCGACGCCTCCTCAAAGCTCATCTTAAACGGCGGCGTCATCGTCAGCTACGCCGGCAGCCTGCAGTCGCAGCCCTCGTCGGCCTCCAAGCAGCAGCATGCCACTTTCAGCAACGTCAGCATCGCCAAGGGCGCCACGGTCAACGTGGTCGATGCTTCAGGCGCGACGGTCTACACCTTCACCTCCCCGCGCACCATCTCCGGAGGCACCGTCTGCGTGAGCACTCCCGCGCTTGCCTCCGGCCAGTCATACACCCTCTCCGCCAACTAACTCTGGGAACAACGGGTTTCACGGATTTCGCAGATTTTCTGTGAAATCCGTGAAATCTGTTGTTTATTTTGTTTCTTCGCGCGATTTTCGCTAAATTTGCGGGTAAAATAAAACATCTGCAAGACCATGAAACAAGAGATCATCAGCCGGCTCGAGGCCCTGCGCAACGCCATGCGCGCGAGCCACATCGACGCCGTCATCATCCCCAAGACCGACCCGCACCAGAGTGAATACCTCGCCGACCACTGGCAGATAATACGCTGGCTGTCAGGTTTCACCGGCTCCGCCGCCACGATGGTAGTCACAGCCGACAAGGCGCTGTTGTGGACTGATTCACGCTACTTCATCCAAGCCGCCGCCCAGCTCGATGGCTCGACCGTCGAGATGATGAAGGAGGGCATCGAGGGCACCCCCACCATCGACCAATACCTACTTGACACCCTCCCCGAGGGCGCCTGGGTGGGCATCGACGGACTCGTCTTCCCCATCGAGCGCACCAACGATCTTATCAAAACGCTGGGCAGCAAGCACATAATGATGGAGGTGAACTTCACCCCATTCGACGAGATATGGGCCGGACGCCCCGCCCTCCCAGCCGACCCCGTGTTTATCCACGACATCAAGTATGCCGGCGAGAGCGCCGCCGACAAAATCGGCCGCGTGCTCAAGGAGGTGGAGATGCAGGGCGCCCGCGAGGTGTTTATCAGCGACTTGGCCGAAATCGCCTGGACGCTCAACATCCGCTCCAACGACGTGCCGGAGAACCCGGTGGTCATGTCTTTCCTCTACCTCAGCCCCGACGGCTCGACGCTGTTCATCGACCCTGCCAAGCTCACCGACGAAGTAAAGGACCATCTTAAAGAGTGTAACGTGGTCACACGTCCCTACGGCGACGTGCGCGCCTTCCTCGGCGAGCTGCCCGCATCGGCCCGCGTGCTGCTGTCGTCCACGCAGTCGGCAGGCGCGTTCCTGAGCATCCTCGGCGACCGGGCCGTGCTCGGCGAGTCACCCGTGGCCATCCTCAAGGCCGTCAAAAATCCCGTGCAAATCGAGGGGATACGCAACGCCATGGAGAAGGACGGCGTGGCGCTGGTCCGCTCGTTCATGGAGATAGAGAAGCGACTCGCCGAGGGCGTGCGCACCACCGAGCTCGACGTGGCCGACATACTCCGCCGCCACCGCTCGGAGCAGGATCTGTTCTTCGACATCAGTTTCGAGACCATCTGCGGCTACGGCCCCCACGGCGCCATCGTCCACTACTCCGCCACGCCGGAGACCGATGTGCCCCTGCAGCCGGACGGGCTGCTGCTGGTCGACTCCGGGGCAAACTTCCTCGACGGCACCACCGACATCACCCGCACCGTCAGCCTCGGCAACCCCACGGCTGAGCAGCGCCGCGACTTCACCCTGGTCATGCAGGGTCACATCGCCCTCGCTACCGCCGTATACCCCGTCGGCACCCGCGGCGCCCAGCTCGACGCCTTCGCCCGCATGCCTCTATGGAAGGCCGGCATGACTTACCTCCACGGCACCGGCCACGGCGTGGGCCACTTCCTCAACGTCCACGAGGGTCCGCAGACCATCCGTCTCAACAACACCCCGGCGCCGCTGCTACCCGGCATGATCACCTCCGACGAGCCGGGTGTGTACCGCGAAGGATGCTGGGGCGTGCGCTGCGAGAACCTGGTGCTCACCACCGAGGCGATGACCACGGAGTTTGGCTCGTTCCTGCGCTTCGAGACGCTGACGCTCTACCCCTTCGACACCACGCTTATGGACACGTCGATGATGTCGCCGCAGGAGATCGCGTGGGTCAACGACTACCACACCGAGGTCTACCGGCGCCTCTCACCGCGCCTGACCGCCGATGAAGCCGCCTGGCTCAAAGACAAGTGCAAGAAAATCTAATCGATAACCCATCGATAATCCATCGATTGACTATCGATAATAATCGATGGATTATCGAAAAAATAAACCCAAATGGCTCTGATAATCCCCCTGCGGGGCATCGACCCCAAGATCGGCCGCGACTGCTTCCTGGCCGAAAACGCAACGATAATCGGCGACGTCATCATGGGCGACGAGTGCTCGGTGTGGTTCAACACCGTGCTGCGCGGCGACGTCAACTCGATACGCATCGGCAACCGTGTCAACATACAGGACGGCTCGGTGCTTCACACGCTCTACCAGAAGTCGACCATCGAGATCGGCGACGACGTGTCGATAGGCCACAACGTGACCATCCACGGCGCCAAGATCCATGACTACGCACTCATAGGCATGGGCGCCGTGGTGATGGACAACGCCGAGGTGGGCGAAGGGGCCATGGTGGCCGCCGGCGCCGTGGTGCTCTCGCGCACCAAGATCGGCCCCCACGAGCTCTGGGGTGGCACCCCCGCCAAGTTCATCAAGATGGTAGAGCCGGAGAAGGCCAAGGAGATGAACGAGAAAATAGCCCGCAACTACCTCTTCTACTCCAAGTGGTATGAGTAAATGAGTTAAAGAGTTAAAGAGTTAAAGAGAAGTCACTCTTTAACTCTTTAACTCTTTAACTTGTTAACTCTCACTCGAGCATGAGGCGCAGGAGGGGGCGCTGGGCGGGGAGCGAGATGAGGGCGCCGATGTGCGGCGAGCCGAAGATGAGCGTTGCCAGCACGTTGACGGACACGTCGAAGTCCGGGCGATTCAGCGGGTCTACAGGCAGGTCGTCGTCAACGGTGGCTCCGCGGGCGCCTTCTACCAGATATGTGTGCGTGTTGGCGTCGATGACGGGGTCTGTAACCTTGATGACCGACCGCCATCCTTTCGGCGCACGTCGCCCGACGGCATCGAGCAGCTCCAATACGTTGGTTATGCGCACCATGCCGCGGCGGGTGAGCCGCAGGCGCGTGTCGTCGTCGGGGGGATACGACACCATGATGCGCTTGTCGGGGAAGCGTCGGCGCACGGCCTCGAGCGCGGCGTCGCGGGCGTGCTCGTCGATTCCCATCACAGCCTTGACGTGAACCAGACGGTAGAAGTCGTCGGGCACGGCCACCGCCACGCCGGCTATCGCGCCATCGGGGGCTGACACAGCCAGCATGTCTCCGCCGTCCATGCGGCAGTCGGCGAGGATGGCATCAAAGGCGCCGCGTGAGTGCAGCACCACGGCATACTCCTCGCCCAAGGCGTGCTCAAACGCCGAGAAGGCGTCATACAACGCCTCCGGCTCAGGGTTTTCCACGGCCATGTAATCCCCTGTGTCAAAGTGATGCACGCTCGTATAGTTGAGGTCGCGGGAGTAAGCCACGGTGGCCCACTGGCCGGTGTAGGCATAGTAACCGTAGAGCCAGTCGGCGCCGGGGATAAGCCAGACGGCCACGTCGCCTCGCCCGCGAGCAGTGTGCAGGGCCTCGTGGAGCAGCCCGTGCATGTTGCCCAACCCGCGAAACTTCGGGGCCGTGGCAGCAAACGACAAGTAGCTGACCGGCAGCGTCTGGCCCCACATCGTCATCAGATACGGCTCGAGAAGCAGGGCACTGACAAGCGTACCCCGCGCATCGGCGTTGAGCAACAAGTCATCCTCCTGCACGCGCGTGCGGAAAAACAGGTCCATCCACTCGGGGCTTATGCCGGGGAAACAGACGTTCCACAGTTTCCTTACCTCGTCAAGAGCCATAACTTTTATCGTTTATAAAATAAACGCGTGTATCAACTACAAATTACGCAAATTACACAAATATTCAATTTTCGAGGTTTGTGGCAGAGCCACAAGCTTTTATCAACATGCTAAATTTCTTTTGTTTCTTCGCGTGACAGGTGGTCACTGGAGCATGTCGAGGGCCTGGTAGTGCTGGTATGGATGGGCACAGGCAGGACAGGGCTGCGGTGGCTCGGTTCCCGTATACTCGTAGCCGCAGACCATGCAGCGCCAGGTGATGGGCTTGTCGCGTTTCCAGACGGTGCCGCCCTTCACCTGGTCGAGGTACTGCTGGAAGCGTGCCTGATGGTGTGACTCGACGGCGGCGATGGCGTCGAAGATCTCGGCAATGTCGTCGAACCCTTCCTCGCGGGCGATTGCGGCGAACCCCTTGTAAGTGGCCGACTCGTCGCGCTCGTCGCGCACGGCAGTCTCCAGGCACTTCTCGGTGGTTGACTCCGTGCCGGGGTCTATGGACATGGCCACGCCCACGGGGCCTCCGAGCAGCTGCTTGAAGTAGACCTTGCCGTGGTGAAGCTCGTTCTCGGCTATCTCCGTAAACATTTGGGCGATAGGATAGTAGTTCTCTTTAGTGGCCTGCTTGGCGAAGTAGATGTAGCTGGTGTAAGCCGTCGACTCGCTCATGTATGCCACCATGATGTTGCGCTCGGTGCGCGTGCCTTTGATATTGGCGGGTGTTGTCTTAATGTCTCCCATTTTCAGTTTATAGTTTTTAGTTTATAGTTAAAACATACGATAGCGAGCATTTGTTTTGGGTTGGACATTTCACTGAAAACTAAAAACTGAAAACTGAAAACTTTTTCGTACCTTTGCCCTTACGATGGACATTAGCATCATAGTTCCGGCATATAACGCGGCAGACTATATCACTGAATGTCTGGAGAGTGTCCTGGCCCAGGAGCATGCCGACATGGAGGTGATAGTGGTGGACGACGGGAGCACCGACGGCACCACGGCATTGCTGCGCTCGATGGCTGTCAACGAGCCGCGGCTGCGTGTCATACGGCAGGCCAACACCGGCGTCTCGGCGGCGCGCAACCACGGTCTGCGCGAGGCCCGCGGGGAGTATGTGATGTTTGTCGACGCCGACGACGCACTGGCCCCGGACGCCGTGGCCACGCTGCTCGAGCTGGCAAGCCAGGCGGACGCCGATGTGGCCATGGGCGCAATCTACCGCTCCCCTGCCCCGCCACGGCGCCGCGGCCGTGCCTGGGTGGCCGACGGCCGCGCGATGATAGAACGCGCGCTGTATCAGCGCGGCCGCGAGGACAGCGAATGTTCGCTCAACTCTGTCTGGGGGAAGCTGTGGCACCGGCGTCTTTTCGAGTGGCTTAGCTTCCGCGAGGGGATTCGATATGAGGACCTTGACCTGTGCTACCGTCTCTATGACAAGTCCAAAAAGGTTGCCGGCACGTCGATGCCCGTGTACTATTACCGCGACAACGGCGCGAGCTTTCTGAGCAATTTCAGCGATCAACGCCTCGATGTGCTCGATGTCACGGCCGAGATGGAGAAATATATGAAGCGCAAGCATCCGGAGCTGCTGCCGGCGGCTCAGGAGCGCAGTTTCAGCGCGGCGTGCAATATGCTCATACTCTGCCGCCAGCACGGGCGCGACGACTTGGCCGAGCGCTGCCTAAAGATTATCAAGGAGCGGCGCCGCGGCAGCCTGCTCAATCCCCGCGTGCGCCTCAAGAGTCACATCGGCGCTGCGCTCTCGTATCTCGGGCCGAATGTATTAACCGCCGTAGGCAAAGCGTTTTACAGATGAAGCAAGCGAAACGCCCCCCCGAGTGCAACTGCTGCGGCCTGGCCTCTGCCTGCGGGGGCGCGAAACCGCGGCGCAGCGGCATGATTTACACCATAATCATTCCCTGCGCACTGCTCATAGCCGTCAGCGCCATGCTGCCGCTGTTTGGCGTCGGCACCCGCGCCACGGCCGCGGCGGGGCTGTCGACCATCGGCGCTTATTATGTGCTATACATAATCCTGCGCCTCTGCCACAAGAAACCCCGGTGCCCATAATTTAGATGTGTTGCACGTGTCGGCAATTTTTACTAAATTTGCAGGCCAATACACGCAAACAATACCTACACAAGATATGAAACAAGACCTCGCACCAAACTACGAGCCGCAAGCCGTAGAAGCCAAATGGTACAAGAAATGGGAGGAGGGCAAGCTCTTTGCCAGCCGACCGGACGCCCGCCAGCCATATACCGTAGTCATCCCGCCGCCAAACGTGACGGGCATACTCCACATGGGTCACATGCTCAACAACACTATTCAGGACATACTCGTGCGCCGCGCGCGCATGCAGGGCCGCAACGCCGTGTGGGTGCCCGGCACCGACCACGCATCGATAGCCACCGAGGCAAAGGTGGTGAAGAAGCTGGCCGACCAGGGAATACGCAAACTCGACCTCACCCGCGAGCAGTTCCTCGAGCACGCCTGGGACTGGACGCACACTCACGGCGGCATCATTCTCAAGCAGTTGCGCAAGCTTGGCGCCTCGTGCGACTGGGACCGCGAGGCGTTCACCATGGACGCCACCCGCTCGGCGTCAGTCAACAAGGTGTTTGTCGACCTCTACCGCAAGGGGCTGATATACCGCGGCAAGCGCATGGTCAACTGGGATCCGAAGGCACAGACGGCGCTGTCAAACGAAGAGGTAATCTACCAGGAGGAGCAGAGCCATCTCTACAACCTCCGCTACTACGTGGCTGACGACAAGCCGGTTGTAGTGGAGGAGGGGAACGTGGTGCACCGCGACGCCGAGGGCCGCTACTACGCCGTGGTGGCCACCACTCGCCCGGAGACCATCATGGGCGACACGGCCATGTGCATCAACCCCAAGGACCCGAAGAACACGTGGCTCAAGGGCCACAGCGTCATTGTCCCCCTCGTGGGCCGCGAGGTGCCCGTCATCGAGGACCGCTACGTCGACATCGAGTTTGGCACCGGCTGTCTGAAAGTGACACCGGCGCACGACGTCAACGACTTCATGCTCGGCAAGACTCACTCGCTGGAGACCATCGACATCTTCAACCCCGACGGCACCATCAGCGCCGAGAGCCCGCTTTACGTGGGCATGGACCGCATGGATGTGCGCGAGCAGATAGTCAAGGACCTACGAGAGGCCGGCCTGATGGAGCGCATCGAGGACTATACCAACAAGGTGGGCTTCTCGGAGCGCACGAAAGTGCCCGTTGAGCCGCGCCTGTGCAACCAGTGGTTCCTGAGCATGAAGCACTTCGCCGACATCGCGCTGCCCCCGGTGCTGGACGGCCGCATCAAGTTCCACCCCACCAAATACGTCAACACCTACCGCCAGTGGCTCGAAAACATCCAGGACTGGTGCATCAGCCGCCAGCTGTGGTGGGGCCACCGCATCCCCGCCTATTACCTCTCGCTCGAGGGGGCTGAGACTGAGGAGTTTGTCGTGGCGGAGACCCCGGAGGAGGCGCTTCAGCTCGCCCGAGAGAAGACTGGCAATGCCAAGCTGCAGATGAGCGACCTGCGCCACGACGAGGACGCCCTCGACACCTGGTTCTCATCCTGGCTCTGGCCCATCTCGCTCTTCGACGGCATCAACCGCCCCGGCAACGAGGAGATCAAATATTACTATCCGACGGCCGATCTGGTCACGGCCCCCGACATCATCTTCTTCTGGGTGGCCCGCATGATCATGGCCGGCATGGAGTATGAGGGTGACGTGCCTTTCCGCAACGTCTACTTTACCGGCATCGTCCGCGACAAACTCGGTCGCAAGATGTCGAAGCAGCTGGGCAACTCCCCCGACCCGCTGGACCTTATCGACCGCTATGGCGCCGACGGCGTGCGCATGGGCATGATGCTCTCCGCCCCGGCCGGCAACGACATACTCTTCGACGACAAGCTGTGCGAGCAGGGCCGCAACTTCAACAACAAGATCTGGAACTCCTTCCGCCTGCTTCAAGGCTGGGAGATGGACGCCACACTGCCGCAGCCCGAGGCGTCGAAGGAGGCCGCCAAATGGTTTGCCTCAGAACTGAACCGCGCCGTGGCCGAGATTGACGACCTGTTCGGCAAATACCGCATTTCGGAGGCGCTCATGGCGGTCTACCGCCTCTTCCGCGACGAGTTCTCGTCGTGGTACCTCGAGATGCTCAAGCCGGCCTACCAGCACCCCGTCGACGCCGTGACCTACGCGCAGGCCATCGACTTCTTCGACGCACTGTTGCGCATGCTGCACCCCTTCATGCCCTTCATCACCGAGGAGCTCTGGCAGCACCTCAAGGAGCGCGCCGAGGGTGAGTCCATCATGCTCGCCCGGCAGCCTCAGGCCGGTCCCGTCGATGAGAAGCTGCTGGCCGACGTCGATGTTGTAAAGCAGATAATCAACGGCATACGCGGCGTGCGCGCGGCCAAGAACATCCCGTCGAAGGACGTGCTCTCGCTGCAGATAGTCGGCGATTGGACGACCCCCTACACGGCTCTCATTGAGAAGCTCGGCAACGTCGACTCTGTCACCAACGTGGCCGGGAAAGACCCCGCCGCCGCCACGTTCATGGTCGACACCACCACCTTCTGCGTGCCCCTAAAAGACGCCGTCGACGTGGAGGCGGAGCTGGCCAAGCTGCGCAAAGACCTTGAATATCAGGAAGGGTTCCTCAAGTCTGTCGAGAAGAAACTGTCAAACGAGCGCTTCGTCAGCAAAGCCCCGCAGGCCGTGGTCGACGCCGAGCGCCGCAAGATGGCCGACGCCACCGACAAGATTGCCACCCTCCGCGCCGCCATCGCCGCGTTAGGTAATTAGTAATTAGTGAGTGGTGAGTAGTGAGCAGGTAATTATCTGCTCACTACTCACCAATTACCTACTCACTACTCACCACTCACTAATTACCTACTCACTGCTCACTACTCACTAATTACCTAAAATGGCTGATTTCCAACCAAGCAAGCCGCGGCTCAGCCGCGAGGAATACGAGCGCCGCCAGCGCATAGCCGACGGCCAGAAGCTGCTCGAATACGGCGGCAAGCGCCCTCCGCAGGACATCGACCTCGAGGAGGCCGTGCTCGGCGCAATGATGCTCGAGAAAGACTCCTACGCCACCGTATGCGACATGCTCCGCCCCGAGAGCTTCTACTCTACAGAGAACCAGAAGATATACTCCGCCATACAGTCGCTGGGCGCGTCGCAGCAGCCCATCGACATGCTCACCGTCACCCAGCAGCTGCGCCGCGACGGCACCCTCGACGAGGTCGGCGGCCCCGCCCACATCAGCGAGCTCACAACGCGCGTGCTCTCCGCAGCCCACATCGAGACCCACGCCCGCATCATCGCCCAGAAATACCTCGCCCGCGAGCTTGTCGCCTTCTCCACCGAGATGGTCAGCAAGGCCTACGACGAGAGCATCGACGTCGACGACCTGATGCAGGAGGCCGAAGGGCGCCTGTTCAGCATCACCCAGAACAATGTCAAGAAGGAGGTCACCCAGATTGACCCCGTCATCGACAAGGCTCTCGAGCAGATACAGGTGGCCGCCAACCGCAAGTCGGGACTCAGCGGCCTCGAGACCGGCTACCACGATCTCGACCGCCTCACTTCCGGATGGCAGCGCTCCGACCTCATCATCATCGCTGCACGCCCTGCCATGGGCAAGACCGCGTTCGTGCTGTCGATGGCTCTTAACATGGCCACCCGCTACGCCACCCCCGTGGCCGTCTTCTCCCTCGAGATGTCAAACATGCAGCTGGTCAACCGGCTCATCAGCAACATCTGCGAGCTCGAGGGCGAAAAAATCAAGTCCGGCCAGCTCTCCGCCGCCGAATGGGATCGCCTCATGGCCCGCGTCAAACACCTCTACAATGCGCCCCTGTTCATCGACGACTCACCCAACCTCTCCATCTTCGAGCTGCGCACCAAGGCGCGCCGCCTCGTGCGCGAGCACAAGATACAGATGATCGTCATCGACTACCTCCAGCTCATGAACGCCTCCGGCATGAAATACGGCTCCCGCGAGCAGGAGGTGTCGATGATCAGCCGCTCGCTCAAGCAGCTCGCCAAAGAGCTCAACATACCCATCATAGCCCTGTCGCAGCTCAACCGCAACATCGAGAGTCGCGGCGACGCCTCAAAAGACCAGAAGCGACCCCAGCTGAGCGACCTGCGCGAGTCAGGCGCCATCGAGCAAGACGCCGACATCGTCTGCTTCATACACCGCCCCGAGTACTATCTGCGGTCGAAAGTCGACGCCGAGGGACACGACATACACGGGCTGGCCGAGTTCATCGTCGCCAAGCACCGCTCCGGCAAAGTCGACGATGTCAAGATGCGCTTCCGCCACAACTTCGCCCGCTTCGAGAACTGGTCGGAGAACCCCACCGAGGGCCTCACCGTCGGCGAGGCCCACACCGTCGAGTCGAAGCTGCCGTTCCTGAATGCGGGCGCGGGGGCTGCGGGCGCGGGGACGCCGCCCGCCTCCGTCGACCTGAGCCCAACGACCGACGACGCCCCCCCGTTCTAAGGAGGCGGCCTCTTTGGAGGCAACGCATCCTATAGGAAGCGACGCGGGGGCGCGGGCGCGGGGGCGGCGGGCGCGGGGGCGCCGCCCGCCTCCGTCAACCTGAGCCCAACGACCGACGACGCCCCCCGTTCTAAGGAGGCGGCCTCTTTGGAGGCAACGCATCCTATAGGAAGCGACGCGGGGGCGCGGGCGCGGGGGCGGCGGCCGCGGCGCCCGCCTCCTATTGGGCGCGAGGGCTGCGGGGCATTATGCCGAGAGCCACGCCGGTGTCGCACAGGGCGGCGGCAGTCTCGTTGACGGTGCCGGCGGAGGCGGCGGCGATGACGCACTCATACCCCTCGTCGACGGCCTCGCGTGCCAGGCGCGTGGCGTCGCCGTGGCATGGCGTCAGCTTGACGTCGACCTCCCAGCCCATGTTGCGGAGGCGACGGGTCACCAGCTCCTGCAAGCCTTTCTTGCGGGAGGTGTCGGCGATGGGGTTTATGACGGGCAAAGCCCTCATTAGGTGAGTAATGTTTAGTGATTAGTGATTGGTTAAATGCTTAGTCTGCAAAAATTTAGCTCATCATTAATCGCTAACAACTAATTACTAAACACTAATCACTAACCGCTAATCACTAATCGTCAGTTGCGCTCTTTGATCAGGCCGAAGCGGTAGGCGGCGAGCAGGTCCTGAAGGTCGGCAATCTGCTCGCGCAGCTCGGCGCCCTTGTCGGTGTCGGCCACGCGCAGCCGTTGCGCGTTGTACTCGGCAAGCACTGTCGTCGAAATGATGTCGTCGCCGTGGTCGATGGCGCTGCGCCGCGACTCGAAGGGGGTGTGCTGGACGAGCTGAAGGCCGCGGGAGTGGAAGACGAGGGTGTATCCGGCGATGCCGGTTTCGCTTTGGTAGGCCTTTGAAAACCCGCCGTCGATCACCAGCAGCTTGCCGCCGGCGCGCACGGGCTTCTCCCCCTTGATGGTCTTGACGGGGACGTGGCCGTTGATGATGTGCCCGTGATCGGGGTCTAGGCCAAACTCTTCGAGGATCATGCCGACGACCTCGGGGTTGTCAGAGAGGCGGTAATACCACCCTTTCTCCTCGCGGTGTGTGGCCTTGTCGGCGATGAGGTAGCGCTCAAACGTGGTCATGCGCGCCTTGTCGAACGACGGCGAGTCAGGTCCGCACCACAGATACCACATATAGTCGACGGCGCCCCCATGGAGCGGGGCGGCGCCCTCGCGCCCCGCCGAACCCTCCGTGCACGCATAGTTCACCAGCGCGTCCAGGCGGTCGAGCAGGGCCCGGCCCTTGAAGCGATGGCCCAGGACGTTGACCTCGCGCAGCGTGCCGTCCTCGTTAAGCGGCATCGAGGCGTGATAGAGCAGGTTGCCGTTGGCAGCGAGGTAGAACGAGCCGTGGCTTAGCAGGAAGGAGATGTGCCGACGCAGCTTCTCCGACTGCATGACCGAGGCGTGGAGGGTCTGCACCAGAGCCTCCTCCTCGGGGGTCAGCCGGTAGGGGTCGGCGGGGTCGACGGTGGGCCAGTCGGCCACGAGCAGGGGGTGCTCCGCGCCCTCGAGCGTGACGGTTTTCTTCTCCCAGTCAACCTTGTCAAGCAGCAGGCGGTCGGTCATGCCGTAGTCGGGGTTGCGGCGTATGATGGCGCCCTCGAGCTTCCACTGGATCATGGTGATAGCCTTGTGCATCAGCGCGATGATGCGTTGCTGCTTCTCCGTCAGCGGCCGCTCGAGGTTTTTGAGCTTGGGCCTGAACACGCTCAGGTCGGTGTCGCCGTATGTGTCGATGGCGAAGGTGGCCAGCGGCAGCAGGTTGATGCCGTAGCCGTCTTCGACGGTCGACAGGTTGGCGTAGCGCATGGTGATGCGGAGCACGTTGGCAATGCACGCATCGCAGCCGGCGGCGGCGCCCATCCACAGCAGATCATGGTTGCCCCACTGAATGTCGACGTTATGGTAAGAGCAGAGGGTGTCGAGTATGACGTGGGCGCCGGGGCCGCGGTCGTAGATGTCGCCGACGATGTGCAGTGAGTCGATGGAGAGCCGCTGGATGAGGTTGCAGATGGCCTCGATAAAGGCATCGGCGCGGCGCGTGGAGATTATGGTGCTTATAATCTGGTCGAAATAGTTGTTTTTGTTGGGGTCGAACTCATTCTCGTGCAGCAGCTCTTGTATGATGTAGCTGAAGTCGGGGGGCAGCGCCTTGTTGACCTTCGAGCGGGTGTATTTGGAGGATACATTGCGCGCCACCTTGACCAGCTTGTTGAGCGTCAGGTGATACCATTCGTCGAGGTTGCCGTCCTGCATCTGCACGCGCCGCATCTTCTCCTTGGGATAGTAGATGAGGGTGCAGAGGTCCTGGCGGGCGTGCTGCGACAGGGAGTTGGCAAATATCTCGTCGACCTTGCGGCGGATGGTGCCGGAGGCATTCTTAAGCACGTGCTGGAAGGCCTCGCTCTCGCCGTGGATGTCGGTCAGGAAGTGCTCGGTGCCCTTGGGCAGGTTGAGTATCGCCTCGAGGTTGATGATCTCGGTGGAGGCGGCGGCCACCGTCGGGAATGATTTCGACAGCAGGCGCAGGTAGCGTAGTTGCTCTTCAGTAAATGGTAGCTTGGGCATGATTGTCAGTGAGTAGGTAATTAGTGAGTAGGTAATTAGTGAGTAGTGAGTAGTGAGTAGGTAATTAGTGAGTAGTGAGTAGTGAGTAACTTTCGCAAGCTGCACAAGGTTACTTACTACTTACTGCTCACTACTCACTAATTACTTACTTTGCGGTAGGCGGCGAGGATGTCGCGGGCGGCGGTGAAGGGGCTCTGGCGGTTGGCAAGCACACGGGCCTGGGCCTCGCGGAGCATCTCGGCCACGGTGGGGTTTTCGTAGAAGTTGCGGCGCAGCTGCTCGTCGATGGTCTCGTACATCCAGTAGCGCGACTGGCTCAGGCGCTTCTCCTCGAAGTAGCCGTTGTGCTTGGTCAGGGCGAAGTAGCGGTCGATCATCCCCCATACCTCGTCGATGCCCAGGCCGTAATAGCCGGAGTAGCAGAGCACCTCGGGCATCCACCCCGACGTGGTCGGCGGGAACAGGTGCAGCGCCGAGCGAAATTGCGCCTGCGCCAAGCGTGCGCGGTCCACGTTGTCGCCGTCGGCCTTGTTGATGACTATGCCGTCGGCCATCTCCATGATGCCGCGCTTGATGCCCTGCAGCTCGTCGCCGGTGCCGGCAAGCTGGATGAGCAGGAAGAAGTCTACCATCGAGTGCACGGCTGTCTCGCTCTGGCCTACGCCCACGGTCTCGACGAAGATATTGTTGTAGCCTGCGGCCTCGCAGAGCACTATCGTCTCGCGAGTCTTGCGGGCCACGCCGCCGAGCGACCCTGCCGACGGGCTGGGGCGTATGAAAGCGTCGGGGTGTACCGAAAGTTTCTCCATGCGCGTCTTGTCGCCCAATATCGAGCCTTTTGTGCGCTCCGAAGAGGGGTCGATGGCCAGCACGGCCAGCTTGCCGCCCTGCTTCAACACATGAAGGCCGAAGACGTCGATGGAGGTCGACTTGCCGGCGCCGGGGACGCCGGTGATGCCGATGCGCCGCGAGTTGCCGCTGTGGGGCAGGCACTTCTCTATAATCTCCTGCGCGATGGCCTGATGCGCGGGCGCGTGGCTCTCGACCAGGGTGACGGCACGGCTCAGGCGCGTGACGTCCCCCTTGAGTATTCCCTCGACAAGATCGCCGGCCGAGGGCAGACGGCGCGGGCCGCGCTTCTTTAGGTAGGGGTTGACTGACGGGGGCTGTGCCACGCCGCCGTTGACGGTCAGGCCCTTGTATTCGGCATTGTTTTCAGGGTGATCCATGGTTTAGGTAATTAGTGAGTAGTGAATGGTGAGTGGTGTGTCTGTAATTAGTGAGTAGTGAGTAGTGTGTAGGTAATTAGTGAGTAGTGAGTAGTGAGTATATTTCGCAAGCTGCACAAAGTTACTTACTACTCACTACTCACTAATTACCTACACAGTCCGACGAGCCGGATCTGCGTCACGGGCTTGGCAGGGTCGTTGGTGATCAGGTCGGCCGTGGTGTTGAGGATGCCTCCCTCAAAGGCCTCCGGGCTGACGGTGAACGTCACCGTAGTGCTCTTGCCCTTCTTCACCGCCTTGTCCTTCACCTCGGCTGTGACTCCCGAGCCTTCCGGCAGGTATATCCGGCGGAACACGAGCGGCTCCTGGCCTCGGTTTTCCACTGTCAGCGTGAGCGTTATAGGCTCATCGGGCATTCCTTCCAGGGTGCCCGCGTCAAGACGCGTGTTGTCGACTATGATCACCGGCGCCTTCGCACGCTTCTCCTCGGAATAATAGCTGAAGTCCTCATTGACGTTCAGCGTCACCTCCAGGGTCAGAGACTCCTCAGCCCCCTTGGCCGGATACGCCGTAAACAGCTCATGCTGCGGCCCGTAGCGCCCACCCTTGTCTGAACGCACCACCACGGAGTAGATAAACTGCTCACCCGGCGGCACTACCTCCGGCTCTACCTTGATGCTCAGCAACTTGGTGTCGGTCGTAAACACCGGCCGCAGCGTGTCGGCCGACGCGTTGTAACCCTCGATATAGTTGCTGCGCGACTCGTGCTCGAGGAAGTCGCCGAATATCAGATACTTGGCTTTCAGCCGCATCGGTCCCACGGTATATGGGTAGCGCGAGGCAAGCGTCTGCTCGGAGCCGATGATAGTGCCGTGGACGCGCAAGGTAGAGCGCACGGGGTTGGCGTTTGTGTCTATGTAAATCTTCTTGTCGAATCGTCCCGGGCGCCCCTCCGGGTCGAAGCTCACCTCCACGGTCGCGCTGTCGCCGGGCGCTATCGGCGCCGACGAGTAGATGGGCGTGGTACAGCCGCACGTGGCCCGCGCGTCCATGATAGTCAGGGGCTCGTTGCCCGTGTTGTGCAGCGTGAAGCGGCACGTCGCCAGGCCGTCATCCTCGCGGATTACGCCAAAGTCGTGGTCAGTCGATGTCCACTTAACCTCCGGCATGGCCCATGCCGAGGCAGCGCAGCAGAGCGGCAGCAGTGCCGTGAGCAGTCGTTTCATAGTGCGTTAAGGTATGATTGTGCCTGAAAATTTGAGCTTTACATTCTTCTTCGTGCCGTTAGTGGTCACAGTGACGGTGCGGTTGAACTCGCCCTTGCGTCCCGAGGGATTGAAGTGTATGGTGATGACGCCGCTCTTGCCCGGCTGTATAGGCTCCTTGGGGTACGTGGGCGTGGTGCATCCGCAGCCGCCATTGGTAACATTGACTATCAGCAACGGTGCGTCACCGGTGTTGGTGAACTCATACGAGCAGTTTACCGTGCCACCTTTGGCCTGTATCGTGCCGAAGTCGTGCGAGGTCTTGGCAAACTCTATCTTCGCCTTGCCCGCCGCAAAGGCTATCAGCGCGGCCGTCATTATCAGCGAAAAGATCAATAACTTTTTCATAGATTGAGAGTTTTTAGTTTTAAGTTAGACTTGCAAGTTGAAGCAACGTTTAATCGCCTTGCGTATACGCGTGGCCGCCGCGCCGTCGTGGCGGAGGAGGTCGAGGATGGCCTTGATGTACTCATCCTTGTTGCGCAGCCCGCACTGGCCGGCCACGTTGCTCGTGGTCAGCATCGACTTCTCGTTGTAATACTTCAGCACGCCCGCATAGTCGTCGTCGGCCACCAGGCCGCGGAACTCCCGGCAGAACTTCTCGTAGAGGCCGCGCGGGTTGATCTCCTTGACCAGGTCGTTGATGTGATCCTCCAGGTCGTTGATGCTCTTGAAGCGGCCGTCGATGCGATACTCCATCGTCCGCTTGATGCGGTGGCGCGTGTGCAGGAGCGCCTGTTTCTTGAGGTCTTGCGTAAACTGGTTAAGCACAGCCTTCTTCACCTTGCCAAAGACGTGAGCCTCATTGCGCCCGCGCGAGCCGGCCACCGTGCGGATAACATCTTCAAGCATCAGTATGTTCTCTATCTCCGCCACCTCCGGAACGAATATCTTCTTGTCGCGCAGATATTTCACCTCTCCTGCATCGCGGCGGTCGCGGTCGACAATGCCGTAGCTGTCGAGGTGGTGGAAGCCGTTGAGACTGTTGAACGCCCGCGTGGCCTCTATCACCTTGCCGCAACTGCCTAACGACTTGACGGTGAAGTCCTGGAACACGAGCGGGTAGAGCTTGGCGTCGATGCTGTTGACCCCGTCGCCCTCGATAAAGAGCACATGCTTGCGGGCGCCTAATATGGTCAGGTAGATGTCGTCTGACAGGCCCGTGTCGGGTGGCAGCACGTCGTAGTTCCACGTGACAGTCGAGGGGTCGTAGTCACGCACCCACACCACGGCCGAGTGGCTGCGGGTGGCCACAAAGTCCAGGTCATGTGTGGTGTAGATAAACGTGCAGTCGGCGCGGCAGTCCTCAAGCATGTTCCACAGCTGCGCCAGCACGGAGGGGTGAAGGAAGTTGGCCGAGTTGTCGACGAATATGAGCGCGTCCTGCGGGGCGTAGAGTGTCTTGGCCAGGGAGTATAGCACAGTGCGCTCGCCGGCCGACAGACGCGTGGGGGCGTAGACGTCATCCTTGGCATCGCCCTCGCGCGAGAAGAGCATCTCGCCGCTGGAGATGAGTATGCGGTTGTCGGGGAAGATCTGGTGCCAGAAGTCTATCACCCGGTCGAGGCGAGTGCGCGGGGGCCGCGCCTCCGGGTCGTCGTTGGCCTGCACCTTATATTGAATAAGGGAAAGCAGCTCGTCGTGCATCAGTCGCTTTAGCAGCTGCTCGAAAGGCGAGTCGGTCCCCGGGGCGCCCGGGGCCACCGCGTCGAGCGCACTCAGGCGCACCCCCTTGTCGCCGTGCTCGGCCAGGAGGTAGTCTGAAAACCGTGACTTGCCGGCGCCATTGGCGCCGATCACTATCACTTGGCCGCGGGAGGTGTCTACCGTCTCGCGCGTGCCGTCTTTGCGTGGTGGTAACTCTATCTTTCCCATAGTCCACAAAGGTAGCAACCATTGGCCAATTGGCAAAATTATTTTTGACTTTTTCTTGGCAATATAGGCGTTATTAGTGTGAAAATTCGTAAATTTGCACTCACTTTTAGCTCACTAAAAACTAAAAACTTAAAACTTAAAACTTAATATATAAATGAATGTAGCGATAGTTGGCGCCAGCGGCGCCGTAGGGCAGGAGTTCCTCCGCGTGCTCGACGAGCAGGCCTACCCCGTTGACAATCTCTTGCTGTTTGGCTCGGAGCGCAGCGCCGGCCGCAACTATACCTTCCGCGGCCGCGAGTACACCGTCAAGCTGCTGCAGGACAACGATGACTTCAAGGGCGTTGACGTGGCCTTCGTCAGCGCCGGCGCCGGCACCTCAAAGCGCTTCGCCGAGACCATCACCCGCCATGGCACCATCATGATCGACAACTCCAGCGCCTTCCGCATGGATCCCGACGTGCCTCTGGTAGTTCCCGAGGTCAACGGCGACGACGCCTTCGACACCCCCCGTAACATCATTGCCAACCCCAACTGCACCACCATCCAGATGGTCGTGGCGCTCAAGCCCATCTATGACCTGGCCGGCATCGAGCGCGTGCATGTGGCCACATACCAGGCTGCCAGCGGCGCCGGCGCACAGGCCATGAAGGAGCTTCAGATGCAGCACGAGCAGATAGTGCGCGGCGAGGAACCTACCGTCGAGAAATTTGCCCACCAGCTGGCTTTCAACGTCATACCACACGTCGATGTCTTCCAGGACAACGGCTACACCAAGGAGGAGATGAAGATGTATAACGAGACTCGCAAGATCATGCACGCCCCCAACCTGCGCGTCAGCGCCACCTGCGTGCGCGTGCCCGTGATGCGCGCCCACTCCGAGGCCACCTGGGTACAGACCTCCCGACCCGTCACCCTCGACGAAGTTCGCAAGGCTCTTGAGAATGCCCCCGGCGTGGTGATGATGGACGAGCCGGAGAAGAATGTCTATCCCATGCCCCTCGACCTGGCCCACCACGACCCCGTATACATCGGACGCCTGCGCATGGACCTTGCCGACGACTGCGGCATCACCTTCTGGACCGTCAGCGACCAGATAAAGAAGGGCGCCGCACTCAACGCCGAGCAGATTGCCAAGCACCTCTTCAAAGTCTAGT
>CAYOUJ010000014.1:0-48106 GCA_964407165.1 uncultured Muribaculaceae bacterium
CCCCCCCCCCCCCCCCCCCCCCCCCCCCCCCGGGGGGGGGGGCGCCCCCCCCCCCCCCCCCCCCCCCGCCCCGCCCCCCGCGCCCCGCCCCCCGCGCCCCCGGAGCGGGGCGGCGCCCTCGCGCCCCGCCCCCCGCCGACTAAACGAAAGCCGTCCCCGCAGGCGCAGAGGCCGGCGGGGACGGGGGTATAAAGGACAATTACGTTGGGCGGAGGCCGTGACAAGACAAACTACACAGAAACTGCCCCGCCCCTCGGAATCATAGGAGCGCGATGAGCATCAGTAGGGGACGTAGGTGGTGGGGACCTGGCTGTCCTTGATGCGTGTCCAGATCTCGGTATCGTCGAACTCGTCACCCTCGTCGTCGTACCACATCAGAGTCATCGTGTTATCCGACACAGAGATGACCTTGTAAATATCGACGGTGCCGTCACTGTCGGTCGTGGTGAGGACGCCGGTGTCCTTGTTGTAGGTCCAGGTGCCGTCCCATATGTCCTCGTAGGTGCCGAGGGTGAGGTTGACATCCGCGTAGGCCACGAACTTGCCGTTGCTCTTGAGCACGCACACGTCATCGTATTCCGTGTACCAGTTGCCGGCCACGCCGGTGGAGGATGACGGCTCGTCGTCATCGTCCCCGCAGGAGGTCAGGGCGACCGCCGGGAGGCAGACGAGCAGCGCCATCAGCCACCACTTAAAGACTTTCTTCATGATTGAGGGTGCCTTTAGAAGTTATAACCGAGGTTGATGCCGAGGTGGGAGGTGTTGAGCTTCTTGGCCAGGGAGATGAAGTCGATGCCGTACTCCAGGCCGACGTAGAACGCCTTGTAGTTGAGGCCGCAGCCTATCTGCCAGCCCATCTGGAAGCGCTTCCACTGGGCGTCCTTGCCGATGTAGTCCTTGTCGAAGAGGCTGAAGGAGTCGTCGCCGTCATATAATTCATCGACAACTATATCCCAGGCGTCATCATATTTTCCGTCGTACGACATCTTTAGGTTGCCCAAGACATTGACCTTGAAGTTGATGCCGGTGTAGGGAACTACGGAGATACCGTCGCCGCAGGCGATGCGGTAGGCGACGTTGACGGGAACGGCCACTGACATCTTGGTGTACTTGTATTTTAAGTCGCCGCCGTCACCGTCGAAGTTTTCGTAAGCGAGCACGTTGTGGAATCCCATGGTGACGTTGAGTCCGGCCTCGATGTAGAGGGGGCGGTCGGTGATGTTCCACCCGTGGACGTACTGTACGGACAACCCGTTGAACGTGGCGCCCTTGTCGCCATCCTCGTTGTATAGGGTGGAGCCGTTGCCGCCGAAGAAGTCGGCGTTGTAGCCGATGCTGATGCGGTTGTACGACTCGGGGACGTCAGCGGCCGACTTGGAGCCGCCGGCGCCGGAGAACTGTGCCTGTGCGGGGAGCGCCAGGGCTGCCATGGCGATGGCCAGGGCAAAAACAGACTTTTTCATGCTGTAGTGTTTGGTGTTAATGTTGGAAAAATATAAGTTGAAGGTCTCAATGTGTGTGTTATATGAAATTGACGGCGTTGAAGGGTATGCGCCACACGTTGGCGCGCCCCTCGGCGTTGCCGCGCTCAGAGATGAAGTAGATAAACTTGCCGTCGGGGCTCCAGACGGGGCTGAGGTCGTTGGCGGCGTGGAAAGTGAGCTGGCGCACGAGCGAGCCGTCGAGGCTGACGAGGTAGATGTCAGTGTTGTGGTAATATTTGCGGCCCTTGTCGTCAAGGGGTATGGCGCTGCTCCCCGTGCACACTATCCAGCGGCCGTCGGGCGACAGGGCCGGAGTGGTGAAGCTGTGCTCGAGGTCGGAGATCACGCACTTCTCGGTGCCCTTGGCCGCGTCGAAGAGCCAGATCTCGCCGTTGCCCTCGCCGTTGATGCGGGTGCAGAGTATGGCGGTGGAGCCGTCGGCGAGCTTGACGATGGAAGGGTTGAGCCCGGAGGTGTAGCTCGAGAGCATCCCGTTGTCTACGGTGCAGCTCCAGATGCTCGACCCCTGGTCTTCGGCGCGGGCGAAATAGATGGTCTTCTTGTCGGGGGAGAAGACCGGGGAATAGTCTTGTGCGCTGCTGGTTAGCTGACGGCACACAAACCCGGTGTTTGCGTCGGTGACGAATATCTGGTAGCCGTTGCCGCGGTCTTCGCTGAAGGCTATCTCCTTGCCGTCCGGCGAATAGTTGAAGTCCATCACCTTGCTGCGGTTGGTGCGCTGGGTGGCGCCCTGCACCTTCCCCACTTCCTTGATGAATATGTTCGACTTGCCGTCCCGGACAGAGAGGAAGGCGATGTGCTTGCCGTCGGGCGAGAGGTTGATGATACGGTTGGTAAGCCACTCCACGCGGTTTGACCGGCGCTTGACAGAGGGCATGGCCACATAGTCGTTGGCCTGCGTCATGCAGGTGAACTCGATGCCGCGCTCTTCGGGCACGGAGATTACGGAATAGTCGACGTCGCCCGAGGCGAATGAAGCAAGTGTGAAAAGGGAGGCGCCGGCGAGGGTCAGCAGTCGTTTCATTATGGGGTTTGTGTGCCGTTGTTTCCCCAAGTGTCGGCAAAAGTGATTGATTGTAAGAAAAAGACATACAAAAAACGTGGGGAAACTTTCATCCTGCTTTTCCCACGCTTGAGGCCCTGAGACTGCCTTTGGTCGGGAAAAGCAGTCGGTCAGCCCACGTTAGATTATATACGTGCGATGAGCCGTAGGTCTACGGCGCACAGCGGTCGATATAATCTGACCCGGGCGTCACCCGCTGCACTATCTTCCGACCGGTTTGAAGTTTCTCAGGTTTCAAGCGAAGAAGACAGCGTTTGGATAAACGCCTTTTAATATGTCTGTTGTCCCTCCCGTGCCCGCAGGGGCTGACCCGGAGGGGCTATCGCGGGCCGCACGCTTGCGGCGCCGATAGCACGGTGCAAATATAGTAATAATTTGCCATCCGCCAAGCATCCCCGGCAAATTTTTGCAAAAAAAGCATCTTTGGAAGCGACGCGCCCTCGCGTCGCGCTCCCCGCCTTGGCCGCCAGCCCTGCCGACGTGGGGCGGGTAGACACGCCTGACGTCGCGACGCGAGGGCGCGTCGCGCTCCCCGCCTTGGCCGCCAGCCCTGCCGACGTGGGGCGGGTAGACACGCCTGATGTCGCGACGCGAGGGCGCGCCCCGCATCCCCGCCTTGGCCGCCAGCCCTGCCGACGTGGGGCGGGTAGACACGCCTGACGTCGCGACGCGAGGGCGCGTCGCGTCCAAGTGAGGTTTAGGAGAGGCGGTCGGCGAGGGTGTCGAGCTCGGTGGAGGCCAGTTCCCAGACGCTCATGGCATTCTCGAGCTGGCGGGTGAGGGCGGCATGGCGGTCGTAGACGGCGGGGTCGGGGGCCTCGGTGGCCTGTGCCAACTGCTGCTCGATGGCTGCTATCTCCCCCTCGAGGCGGGAGACCTCGGCCTCGGCCTCCTCGACGCGGCGGCGTGCATATTTGAGCATCTTGTCGCGCTCGCGGCGTGCCCGGTAGTCAGCCCCCCCCTGCCCGGCGGCCGCGACCCCCCCCGACCCCCCTCCAAGGGGGGGGGACACCATGTTTGAAGCCCCTCCCCTTGGGGAGGGGTTGGGGGTGGGCCGAGAGGCGGCGGGTTGCGGCTGTGTCTCCTGCAGGTAGTCGTAGATGCCACCGAGGTGCTCGCGGACGCGCCCGTCGCCGAAGGCGTATACTTTGTCGACCAGGCCGTCAAGGAACTCGCGGTCGTGGCTGACGATGATGGCGGTGCCGGTGAACTCCTTGATGGCCTGCTTGAGCACGTCTTTGGTAGCCATGTCGAGGTGGTTGGTGGGCTCGTCGAGGATGAGCAGATTGACCGGCTCGAGCAGCAGGCGTATCATGGCCAGGCGCGTCTTCTCGCCGCCGGAGAGCACGCGCACCGGCTTGTCGATGTCGTCGCCGGCGAACATGAACGCGCCGAGTATGTCGCGCAGGCGTGTGCGTATGGGCCCGACGGCCACGCGGTCGACGATGTCGAAGACCGACACCGACTTGTCGAGCAGCTGTGCCTGGTTCTGGGCGAAGTAGCCGATCTTGACGTTATGACCCAGGCGGAGCTGTCCGGTAAAGGGTATCTCGCCCATGATGCACTTGACCATGGTGGACTTGCCCTCGCCGTTGCGGCCGACGAAGGCCACCTTCTCGCCGCGGCGCAGTGTGAACGTGGCGTTGGAGAATACCTGATGGTCGCCGTAAGCCTTGCCCACTCCGTCGGCTATTATGGGATAGTCGCCCGAGCGCGGCGCCGGCGGGAACCGCAGGTTAATGTGCGAGGTGTCGATGTCGTCTATCTCGATGCGCTCTATCTTGGCGAGCTGCTTGATGCGGCTCTGCACCTGCACCGCCTTGGTGGCCTTGTATCGGAAGCGCTCGATAAACTCTTCGGTGTCTTGTATCTGCTTCTGCTGGTTGCGGTATGCGCGGAGCTGCTGCTCGAGACGCTCGCGGCGCAGCTCGGTGTAGCGGGTGTAGCTGACGGCGTAGTCGTAGATCTTGCCGAGGGATATCTCGATGGTGCGCGTGGTTACGTTGTCGAGGAAGGCGCGGTCGTGGCTCACCAGCACCACGGCGCTGCCGGAGGTCTGCAGGAACCGCTCCAGCCACTGTATGGAGTCGATGTCGAGGTGGTTGGTAGGCTCGTCGAGAAGCAGCACGTCCGGCCGCCGCAGCAATATCTTTGCCAGCTCTATGCGCATGCGCCACCCGCCGGAAAACTCCGCCGTGGGCCTCGTGAAGTCGTCGCGGCGGAAACCGAGGCCCGTGAGGGTCTTCTCAAGCTCCGCCTCGCAGTTGTCGGAGCCGAGCAGCGCCTGCTGCTCCGTGAGCGTGGTCAGGCGGTCGATCAGCTCGGCATATTCAGGGGAGTCGTAGTCGGTGCGCTCGGCGATGGCGGCGTTTACGTCGGCTATACGGCGCTCCAGCTCGTGCAGATGGCTGAATGCCTTGCGCGTCTCCTCGGCCACGGTGAGCGTGTCGGTGAGCTGCATCTGCTGCGGGAGGTATCCGATGGTGACGTCGTTGGGGACGCTGACGCTGCCGGAGGTGGGGCGCTGCAGCCCGGCGATAATCTTGAGCATAGTCGACTTGCCGGCGCCGTTCTTCCCCGCGAGGGCTATCCGCTCGCGCCGGTTGATGACGAAGCTGACAGAGTCGAACAGCGGCTTTGCCGAAAACTCAACGTGTAGGTTGTTTATCGAAATCATGACTGGTCTATCGGTGTGGTCTCACGAAGAAACAAAAGAAATGTAGCTATTTACCGAATTGCCCCGTTGGGGCATTTTCGTTATGGTTTTCTTTCATTTCTTTCTTTTCTTAGTGGGAGGGGGGCAGCAGGCCGTTCATCATGGCGAAGACGGCCAGGCCCTGCGACGAGCGTATGCCCAGTTTGGCGGTGATGTTCTTGCGGTGCGAGAGCACGGTGTTGAAGCTGATGTTGAGCGCCGACGCTATCTCCTTGTTAATGTGCCCCGCGGCTACCAGGCGCAGCACCTCCACCTCGCGGGCGGTGAGGAGGGCGAGGCGGTCGGCAGGCGACGCCGGCGCGTCGGGCATGGCGGTGAGTATGCGGCCGATGGTCTCGGCGATGCGGTTCTCGTCGTCGGTTGGGTTGATGGTGGGGAAGGTGTGGCGCTCGGCGGCGGGGGCCGTGGAGAGCACGATGGTGCGACGTCCGCGGGGCATGAAGAACTCCGGGGCGGCCACAATGACGTCAGGGGTGACGATATATAGATGTGCCTCGGTGAGCTCGCTCCCGGGCAGGGCGATGGCGCACTCCACGCCGAAGTATTCGGTGAGGATGCTGCGCAGGCCTATTGCGCGGAGGGTGTCGGTGTCGACGATCAGGGCTCGCTTGGGCATCAAATAACTTATAACTTATAACTTATAACTTATAACTGTCAGAGGAGGTATTGGCTAATCACTTATCACTAATCACTAATCACTAATCACTAATCACTAATCACTTACTTGTGGTGGGTGTAGATGTATGAGCTCTCGGTGATGACTATGTCGACGCCCACGTCGTGCGGCTCGGCGTCGATGCTGTCGACCATCTGGAAGTTGTAGGCCACGCCCACCTTCGTCGCACGGCAGTCGCCCAGCATCCGGTCGTAGTAGCCCTTTCCTCGGCCCACGCGGTTGCCCTGCGGGTCGTATGCGACAGCGGGGACCACTACCATGTCGATGTCGTCGATGGGCACCATGTCCTCCCCCGTCGGCTCCTCGATCTGAAAGGCGCCGAGGCGCAGGCGAGATTGGTCGTAGGGGAGGATGTCGAGGTTGACCCCGTTGACCCGCGGCAGGAAGAAGCGCTTGCGCGTGTGCCACTTGTCGAGGAAGGCGCGCGTCGAGAGCTCGTCGGGCAGGGAGTGATACATGAGCACCGTGTCGGCGAGCATGAAGGCGGCCGTGCGCTCGAGCATGGCGAAGACGCGGTCGGCGGCCGAGGTGCGCTCGGCGTCGGTGAGCAGGCTCTTCTGGGCCTTGATCTTGCGGCGTATGTCCTCTTTTTTCATCGCGGGTAAGGAGTTTAGATGTTTAGGAGTTTAGGAGTTTAGGGGTTTAACTGCTCTTGCCAGACTCTTACTCACTACTCACTAATTACCTGTTTTGCAGGGCGCGGACGGCGGCGCGCACCATCGGGTCGGTAAGGTTGTCTACCTGGTAGTAGCCTTCGATGCCCAGGGCGTTGCGCGCTATCAGTGCCTTTAATTGATTAACGATTACGTCGCGCGAAATGTTTATGTAATACCACCGCTGGGCCACGCCCCCCTCCTTCTCGGCATACTCCGCGAAGAGCTGCAGCAGCGTGCCGTCGTCGGGCAGACGCACCATCAGCGTGGACACATCCTCGGCCGAGGAGAGCAGCTCGCGGTTCTGGTCGAAGTAGTCAAACGAGAATCGCTGGAGCAGGCCGGCGTTGAGCACCGACATATAATAAGATGTGTAGCCGGTGGTGTCGTTGGGCACGAACACGTCGGGCATGATGCCGCCGCCGCCGTAGACGGGACGACCACCGGCGGTGTGGAATGTCTGGCTCTTGTCGAGCTTGACGGAGTCGGCGCTGTAAAGCTCGCCGCGGTCATAGCGGTCGAGGAAGTCGTGCTGGTAGTCCGACTGGTCGCCGCGGGTGTACGGCTTCTGTATGCAGCGTCCGGAGGGGGTGTAGTAGCGAGCGACGGTGATGCGTATGGCGCTGCTGTCGGGGAGCACTTCCTGGCGCTGCACGAGGCCCTTGCCGAAGGAGCGGCGGCCGACGATGGTGCCGCGGTCGTTGTCCTGCATGGCGCCGGCGAAGATCTCGGAGGCACTGGCGGAGTATTCGTCGATGATTACCGCCAGGCCATATTCCTGGAAACGGCCGCCGGCGGCGTCGGCGTTGAACTCGGATACACTTCCCGGGTCACGGCCTCGCGTCGACACTATGGGGGAGCCGGTGGGGAGGAACTGGTTTGCCATCTCCACGGCCATCTCCATGTATCCGCCGCCGTTGCCGCGCAGGTCGACGATGAAGCTGTAGGCGCCGGCGTCCATAAGCTTGTAGAGGCCCTGGAAGAACTCCGTGCCGGTGTTTCGGCTAAACTTGTTGACCTTGATGTATCCGACAGTGTCATTTATCATGTAGCATGCGTCGATGCTGGTGACGGGTATCTCGCCGCGGGTGATGGCGTATTCGATGAGCTGCGGCGACGAGCCGCGCTTGATGCCGACCTTCACCTTCGTCCCCTCCGGGCCGCGCAGGCGGGTGATCACCTTCTCGTTGCTCCACCCCTGGCCGGCGGCCACGGAGTCGTCGATGGTCACTATCCGGTCGCCCGGCATGATGCCCACGTCCTCCGACGGACCGCCGGAGATTACCTCGAGCACGTTGATGGTGTCGGTGAGCATGTTGAATGATATGCCGATGCCGCTGAACGACCCCTCCAGCTCGTCGTTGACGGCGCGGAAGTCTTTGGCTGGGATGTATGTGGAGTGCGGGTCGAGGCCCTGGAGCAGGTCGGGGAGCATGGTCTCGAGCAGGGAGTCGACGTCGATGGCGTCGACGTACTCGCTGCCGATGTAGTCGAGGATCATGTCGAGCTTGCTGGAGGCGTCAATCTCCTGCACGCCGTCGGCGTGGGAGGTGAAGCTGCCGGCGGAGCCTTTTGAGAATCCCGTGCGGCCGATCCAGACGCCGAGTATCAGGGCGACGGCCACGAGCACGGGCGTCCACGTGCGTATGTCTTTGAGTTTGTCCAATTTAACTTATAACTTATAACTTATAACTTATAACTTATACCTGTTCGTAGTTCGTAGTTCGTAGTTCGTAGTTCGCTATTCGCTGAGGTCGGGGATGTGGACGGTCTCGATGCCGGCGCGGCGGAGCAAGTCGAGGCCGTCGGTGATGCGGTATTCCTCGTTGTAGACCACCCGCCGGATCCCCGCCTGGATGATGAGCTTCGAGCACTCCACGCAGGGCGAGGCGGTGACATAGAGCGTGGCCCCGTCGGAGGAGTTGTTTGACCGCGCAACCTTTGTGATGGCGTTGGCCTCGGCGTGGAGCACGTAAGGCTTGGTCACCCCCGCCTCGTCCTCGCACACGTTCTCAAAGCCCGAGGGGGTGCCGTTGAAGCCGTCGGAGATGATCATCGGCCCCTTGACTATCAGCGCTCCCACTTGCCGGCGGCGGCAGTAGGAATTCTCCGCCCAGATGGCGGCCATGCGCAGGTAGCGGCGGTCGAGTTGGTGCTGCTTAAGGTTGTTGTCTTCCATATAAGCGCTGTTTTTCAACCTGCAAAATTACGCAAAATTATCGAAACCATGACCAAATTGCCACAAATTAACGCAAAACTCGATATTCAGTCGATTATCGGTCGACAGACAAACTAATCGGGGGAGCGCCGCGTTATATATATAATGTGGAACCCAAAAAACCTGATATACCCATGACAGACTTCCAGCAGATCATCAACTCGTCGAAGCCCGTGCTTGTCGACTTCTTCGCCACCTGGTGCGGCCCCTGCAAGATGATGCACCCCATACTCGAGGACGTCAAGGCACGCGTGGGCGACGACGCCAAGATCATAACCATCGACGTCGACCGCAACCGCCAGCTCGCCGACCAGTTACAGATACAGTCGGTGCCCACGCTCATACTGTTCAAGAACGGCCAGGTGAAGTATCGCGCCAGCGGCGTTCACCGCGCCGACGACCTCGAGCGCCTGCTTCGCGACAATATGTAACGAACCCTTTCACAGCCGCTCTTTAACCGGTTAACCGGTTAAAGACCTCGGTGGCATTTTTGGCCGATTTTTGCCTGTTTTATCATTTTTGTTTGGCCAAAAGAAATATTTTGGCTACTTTTGCTAAATGTTAAAAGAAAATCTTCTCCAGATCTACCAGCAGAGCTTCCGCGACAACTGGAGCCTGCCGGCACTTACGGCCTACGGCACCGGCTCGACGCTGACGTATTCTGACCTCGCGCGCCGCATCTCGCGCATGCACGCCACCTTCAAGGCCGCCGGGATAAAGCAGGGCGACAAGATTGCCCTAATGGGCAAGAACTCCATCGAGTGGGTGCAGCTCTACATGGGAGTCATCACTTACGGTGCCGTCATAGTGCCCGTGCTCAACGAGTTCTCGGCCACTGACGCCCAGCACATCATCAACCACTCCGACGCCAGGCTGCTGTGGGTCGACGAGAGCATCTGGAACCGCGACATGGACATCACCTCCATGCCGCAGATACGCGCCGTGATGGCTCTCGAGCCCAAGGCTCGCGTGCTGGCCGAGCAGGGGCTGAACATGGAGAAGGTCCTCGCCAATGCCGACAAGGCTTGGCGCAAGACTTACGCGGGCGGCTTCAACCCCGACGACATAGTATACCCCCAGCTGCCGCCCGACAGCCTCGCCGAAATCAACTATACCTCCGGCACCACCGGATTTTCAAAGGGCGTCATGCTCACCCTTAACAATCTGGCGGGCAATGTGGTGTTCGGCATCAACTCGCGCCTGCACCGCCGCGGCACCCGCGCCCTGGCGTTCCTTCCCTTCGCCCATGCCTACGGCTGCGCGTTCGACATGCTCACCACCCTCGCCGTCGGCTCACACATCACCGTCCTGGGTCGCCTCCCCTCGCCCGCCGTCATCGTCAAGGCGATGAACGAGGTCAAGCCCGACTTGATTATCTCCGTGCCCCTGGTGCTCGAGAAGATCTACCGCAAGCAGCTGCAGCCGCTGCTCAAGAAGGCGTCGTTCCGCGGCATGATGAAGATACCCGGCTTCCGCCAGGTGCTCTACCGCAAGATACGCTCAAAGTTGGTCAACGCCTTCGGCGGCAAGTTTGAGCAGGTGATAGTCGGCGGCGCACCCCTCAACGCCGAGGTCGAGGAGTTTCTGCGCCGCATACGTTTCCCATTCACCGTTGGCTATGGCATGACTGAGTGCGGTCCGCTGATCAGCTACACCTACTGGCGCGACTTCCAGCCATTCTCCTCCGGCCAGACCCTCGTGGGATACATGGAAAGCAAGATTGACGGCTCACTCGACCCGGAGAACGCACCCGGCGAGATATGCGTGCGCGGCGAGAACGTCATGACGGGCTATTACAAGAACCCCGACGCCACCGCCGCCGCCATCGACGACGACGGCTGGCTGCACACCGGCGACATGGGCACCCGCTCGGCCGACGGCACCATCTTCATAAAGGGCCGCTACAAGACCATGATACTCGCCGCCAACGGCCAGAACATCTACCCCGAGGAGATCGAGGCCAAGCTCAACAACATGACGTATGTCAACGAGAGCCTCGTGGTGGAGCGCGGCAACAAGCTCGTCGCCCTGGTCTACCCCGACCTGGAGGTGATGGACCGCGACGGCGTGGCCTACGAGGCCCTGCAGCCCCACATGGACAAGAACCTTGAGGAGCTCAACCGCATCGTCGCCCCATACGAGCGCATCGCCGAGATACGCCTCGTCGGCTCAGAGTTTGAGAAGACCCCCAAGAAATCCATCAAGCGATTCCTCTACTCCTGACCCGGGCCCGCTCGACAACCCGCCGATAAACAATCGACAGCCCATCGATTATCTATCGATGGGCTGTCGATTGTTTATCGGTGGGCTGTCGGTTTGTCTATCGATTGTTTGTCAGGGGGGGTCAGTGGCGGATGGCCTGCCAGAGTTCGCGTATCCAGAGCACCAGCGACGACGCGCCGACGATGATCAGCAGGTCAAGGGCGCCCGAGGGGTTGAACGACCAGTCTTGGGTGTGGAGCATAGGCTCGACATTGAAGAACCGGTAGGCTATCTCGGTGATGAAAAGCTGGCCGAGGACTATGATGGCGACAATGCTCCAAAAGCCGCTGCTCATGCGGGCCTTGAAGATGCTCTCGTCCGTCTCGAAGACGCGGGCGTCGAACATGTACCAGAAGTGTGTCCACACGAATATTGAGAACAGCAGGGTGGCCTCGTAGGTGGTCATCTCGCTCTCGGCGCCGACGACGCAGTGGAACATCTGCGGTATCGAGGTGACGTCGGCGTGGTTGAAGAGCCAGTAGAAGCCGAGTGTGATGGCGAAGAAGAAAATGCCCACGCCCATCAGCTCCGACATCATCGGCCGGGTGAGGATTGAGGCGCGGCGGTCGCGCGGGCGGTCGCGCATGACGCTCTCCGACGGGGGGAGCGAGGCGAGGGCCATGGCGCCGAAGGTGTCCATGATAAGGTTGACCCACAGCATCTGAGTGACCGTCAGCGGCGACTCGGCGCCCATGAACGAGCCGAAGAGCACCAGCAGGCAGGCGGCGACGTTGACGGTGAGCTGGAAGAGGAGGAAGCGCTGGATATTCTTGTACAGCGAGCGTCCCCACATCACGGCCCGGCCGATTGATGAGAACGAGTTGTCGATGATGGTGATGTCGGAGGCCTCCTTTGCCACGGAGGTGCCGTCGCCCATGGAGAGGCCCACGTGGGCCTGGCGCAGTGCCGGGGCATCGTTGGTGCCGTCGCCGGTGACGGCCACCACCTGCCCCTTGGCCTGCAGTGCCTCCACCAGGCGCTTCTTGTCAGAGGGGCGGGCACGGGCTATGATCTTGATGTCGAGCACGCGGTCGGCCAGTTCCTGGTCTGTCAGGGCGGCAAATTCCGGCCCGGTGATGATGCTGCGGTCGGTGTCGGCGTCGGTCCACAGTCCAATCTGGCGGCCTATCTCGCGGGCGGTGGCTGGGGTGTCGCCGGTGACTATCTTGATGTTGATGCCGGCGCGTATGCACTCGTCGACGGCGGCGGGCACGTCGGCGCGCACGGGGTCGCTGATGGCCACCACGCCCTCGAAGACGAGGTCGGGGGCGTTGAGCTTTGTGCCGTCGATGACGCCGTCGGCGCTGTCGAGGGTCTGGTATGCGAAGCCCAGCGTGCGCATGGCTTTCGACTGGTAGCCGAGGAGCTGCTTCTCAATTTCGGCGCGGCTGACGCCCCCGGCGACGGTCTTGCACATTGCCAGCACTATCTCCGGGGCGCCCTTGACATAGAGCGTGAGCCTGCCGGTGACGGGGCTCTTGACGATGGTGGCCATGAACTTGCGCTCGGTGCTGAACGGTATCTCGGCCACGCGCGGTGCATCGGCCTTGAGCGCGCTGAAGTCGACTTTGCGGCCGTTGAGCCACAGCAGCAGCGCGCCCTCCGTCGGGTTGCCCAGCGCTACCGGCTTGCTGCCGGAGAGGTCGAGCGTGGCCGTGGAGTTGACGGCGATGCCCTCGTCGACGATGCGCGGGTCTGTGTCGCCGTAGAACTGCGCCTCGGCCACCTGCATCTGGTTCTGCGTCAGGGTGCCGGTCTTGTCGGTGCAGATGACGGTGGTGGCGCCCATGGTCTCGCAGGCGTGCATCTTGCGCACGAGGTTGTTGGTCTTGAGCATGCGGCTCATTGAGTAGGCCAGCGAGAGGGTCACGGCCATGGGCAGGCCCTCGGGCACGGCCACCACGATGAGCGTGACAGCCACCATGAGCGTGTTGAGCGTGTGGGCCAGGAGCTCGGCCCAAGTGTGCTCCAGCTCGTCGGGCACGAGGCATTGCACCATGGCCACCCAGGCGAAGAACACCACAAAGAGGCCCGCGATGACACATGTGATCTTTGCTTTGGCGCGGGGGCCGGTCCAGGCGGGGAACTTGCATATCACCAGCCAGAAGAACAGGGCAACGGGCACTATGAGCGTGAACGCCAGCCAGTTCCAGTGGAAAAAGTGGATGAGCTGGCCAACGATGATGAGTCCGGCTACAGCATAGCTGGCGTTGGTAATCCAGTGCGCCAGGCCGTCAAGCTGCTCGTTGAGCGGCGTCTTGACAGAGTCGTCAATCTGGGCCTCTACAAACACTTTGCCCATCTCAGTGGCGTCGCCAACTTTTAGCACGCGCATCACGCCGTGCCCCTCCATCACTTTAGTGCCGCGCATTACATGGTTGGAGGGATAGGTGGCATCGGGGTCAAACTCCTCCTCGACGAGGGTCTTGTGGGCCATAGGCTCGCCGGTGAGCGACGACTCGTCGACCGACAGTGCGGAGGCGTCAATCAGCTCGCCGTCGGCGGGAATTTCGTCGCCGGTGTTGATGATGACGATGTCGCCCACCACCACGTCGCGGCGGGGGATGGTGGTAGCGGTGCCGTCGCGCACCACCTCGACAGGCTCGTCGTCATTGACCTGGTTGAGTATACGGAACGCCTTGTTGGCGCGCTGCTCGAAGATGAACGCCAGGCCTGTGGCGAGCAGTATGGCCAGGAATATGCCGATGGGCTCGAAGAAGACGGTCCACTCCTCTTCCAGCCCGAAGTATTCATAGAATGAAATGCCCACTGAGAGCACGCCTGCCACGAGCAGTATGATGATGAGGGGATCTGAGAACTTGTCGAGGAACTCTTTCCACCAAGGGGCTTTCTCAGGGGGGGTGAGCACGTTTGCGCCGTGCTTCCGGCGGCTTTCGAGGACTTGCTCCTCGGTCAGGCCGGTGAGTTTTTTTCCCATTATACGTCGTTCGGTTGACAGGCGGGGTTACTGTTGCGGTTGGTTGATCAGGGGCCGCGATGCCTCGAGAATGGGGAGATTAGACTCCGTGGGGATATATATTACCGTCTTGTTGTTAAGGTTGGTCTGCTGGCGCACCCACAGGTATTGTATATATGTGGGTGTCAGTGAGCCGTTCTCTATGCGTATGGCCTCTGCGGCGCCCTTGGCGCGCTCCACCTCTGCCTGGGCGTTAAGCTTCTCTGCCTCGAGGTTGGCCTTGGCCTCCTCGATCTTGATCTTGCGGTTTTGCTCAGCCTTGGCAAACTCGGCCTTGCCCTCCATCTCCTGCGACCACACGTTATACCACGGGCGTATGAAAGCCATGGCCACGAAGAAGACCACGATGGCGATGATAGCGGTGACCACCCACTTGATCAGTTTGGGGGTGACGTTGAGTTGGTTGTTGTTCTGATACATCGTCTTAAATGTGCTATGGGGTTATGTGGGTGCAAAGATACGCAAAAAAGCGGTATCTCCTGCAAAAAATGCCTATATGCGGTCGGCCTGCCGGTTACAAAGCGGGGCGCGGGCCGAAAAGTATGAGTCCTTTCAGCACGCGCCCTGCGGTGTTTTGGTTATGAGCGAGGTCAAGAGTTCTTGGGGGTCTTGCCCTTCTTGGCAGCGGATTCGCCGCCCTGCTTGCCGGGCTTGCTCTGCTTGTTGCCGTGCTTGCCGCCCTTGCCCTGCTTGTGGTCGCGGGCGCTGACGTAGCTGTTCTCAAGGAACTGCGTGTACTGCTCGGGGGTGAGGATGGCCTTTACCTGGGCGAGGAAGTCGGTGACGCGCTTGGTACGCTCGGCGCGTGCCTGCTCGCGCATGGCCTGGCGCTGCTCCTTGGTGAGCTCCTGGGGCTTCTCGCCGTCCTTCTTCTCGGGACGGCCGGCCTTCTCGGGGCGGATGGCCTCCAGCTGGCTGCGCTGGGCGTCGGTGAGGTTGAGACCCTCGAACTGCTGCATGTAGCGGTCTTGGCGGTCGCCGCGCTCGCCACGGGTGCACTCCTTCTTGGTGCTGTCGGTGGTGGTGCCGTTGTTAGACTTGGCGCTGGCGCTGAGGCCGGCGGTCATGGATGCGATAATGATGGCTGCGCTAAGAATGATCTTCTTCATATTGGTTTACTTGTTTTGGTTTTTGAAGTTTCTGAAAATTGTTTCGTTTCTCTCTTGTTACGCTTCTTTGACCGCCAAGGATGCGTGAAGTTTAATTCATCGTGCTGATTTAACGAACTTTGGGTAACGGTTAACGAAATTAACTTAAAAACCTTAATCCTTCTTTAAAATAATGTATACTGAAAATTATTGCACAAAAGTATGCGAAATGTGAAATTTTTTTTGCAACTTTGCACCGTAATTTAGAGGCAGTATAGCCGCACCGTAACAACACAATCAGCCAATATGGAATTCACAGCCGGTCAGATAGCGCAGATGGCCGGGGGCGCCGTAGAGGGCAACCCCGAGGCACGCGTCAGCACTGTCGCCAAGATAGAGGAGGGCACCCCGGGGAGCATAACCTTCCTGGCAAACCCCAAATACACCCATTACATCTACACCACCAAGGCCTCCGTGGTGCTCGTGGCCGACACATTCGTGCCCGAGCAGCCCGTCGAAGCCACTCTCATACGTGTCAAGGACCCTTACGCCACTGTCACCCACCTGCTCGAGATGGTCAGCAAGATGATGCAGCCGCAGCACGTGGGCGTCGAGCAGCCATGCCACATAGCCGAGGGCGTGGAGGTGCCCGGGGACGCATACGTGGGCGCCTTCGCATACGTTGCCAAGGGCGTCCGCCTGGGTCGCGGAGTGAAGATCTTCCCCGGCTGCTACGTGGGCGAGAACGTCACCATCGGCGACGGCACCGTGCTCAACGCCGGCGTCAAGGTCTATTACGGCTGCTCGATCGGCGCGGGCTGCATAATCCATGCCGGCGCTGTCATCGGCGCCGACGGCTTCGGCTTCGCGCCGCTGCCAGACGGGTCGTATGAGAAGATACCGCAGACGGGCACCGTCACTATCGAAGACGACGTGGAGATTGGCGCCAACACCACCGTCGACCGCGCAACCATGGGTACCACGCGCATACACCGCGGGGTGAAACTCGACAACCTCATCATGGTGGCCCACAACGTGGAGATAGGAGCGAACACCGTCATGGCGTCGCAGTGCGGCATCGCCGGAAGCACCAAGGTTGGCAGCCACTGCATGATGGGCGGCCAGGTGGGTCTCGCCGGGCACATCACCATCGGCGACAATGTCAATATCGGCGCCCAGTCAGGCATTCACAATAACGTGAAGGAGGGCAGCACCATTCTGGGTTCCCCCGCCGTCGACGCTCGCATGTTCATGCGCCAGAGCGCTCGTATCAAGCATCTCGACGACATCTGGGACCGCGTCGCAGCCCTCGAGAAAAAGACCAAAAATCTCTAATCTGCAGCCAACCGGTCCCCGTGCTTCGGGGGTGTGCCCCGAAGACCCAAATCAGAAATTACACCGCATTATATATGAAGCAGACTACACTGAAGGACTCCTTCAAAGTGAAAGGCAAAGGCCTTCACACCGGCCTGGAGATAGAGGCCGAGTTCATGCCCGCTCCCGAGGGCCATGCCTACAAGATACAGCGCATCGACGTCGACGGCATGCCCGTCATCGACGCCGTCGCCGAGAATGTCAAGGCCACCAACCGCGGCACCGTCATCGGCAAGGGCGACGTCACCGTCAGCACCATCGAGCATGCCATGGCAGCCCTCTACGCCTCCGGCATCGACAACTGCCTGATACGCGTCAACGGCCCGGAGATACCTATACTCGACGGCTCCGCAAAGGTCTACATCGACGAGATCACCCGCGTGGGCATCGAGGAACAGAACGCCGACAAAGACTATTACGTGGTCAAGTCGAAGATCGAGGTCCGCGACGACACCACCGGCGCAAAGATAGTCGTCGTCCCTGACGACGAGCTCAGCATCGACGCCATGGTCGAATTCGACTCACCCGTGCTCAACAACCAGTACGCCACCCTCGACCACCTCGAGAACTTCGGCCGCGACATCGCCTCGAGCCGCACCTTCGTCTTCGTGCGCGAGATAGAGCCGCTGGTCAAGGGCAACCTCATCAAGGGGGGCGACCTCGACAACGCCATCGTCATCTACGACTCCCCCATGGAGCAGACCGAGCTCGACCGTCTCGCCGACATCATGAAGGTGCCGCACAAAAACGTCACCGAGTTTGGCTACATCAACAACCGGCCGCTGACCTCCGACAACGAGCCGGCGCGCCACAAGCTCATGGACATCCTCGGCGACCTCTCGCTCATCGGCCGTCCGCTCAAGGGCAAGGTGCTCGCCACCCGCCCCGGCCACTCCATCAACACCACCCTGGCCAAGCGCATCCGCCGCGAGATCAAGCGCCAGGAGGTGCAGGCACCGACATATAACCCCAACGTGCCCCCGGTAATGGACATCAACCGCATACGCGAGCTGCTGCCCCACCGCTACCCCTTCGCCCTTGTAGACAAAGTGATAGACATGGGCCAGAACTACATCGTGGGCATGAAGAACGTGACCGTCAACGAGCCCTTCTTCCAGGGTCACTTCCCCGAAGAGCCCGTCATGCCCGGCGTGCTGCAGATCGAGGCTATGGCACAGACCGGCGGCCTGCTCGTCCTCAGCAGCGTCGACGAGCCGGAGCGCTACTCCACCTACTTCATGAAGATCGACAACGTCAAGTTCCGCCAGAAAGTGGTCCCCGGCGACACCCTCTTCTTCCACGTCTCGTTCATGACCGAGCTGCGCCGCGGCACCGCCGTGATGAAGGGCTACGCATTCGTCGGCGAGAAGATAGTCACCGAGTGCGAGTTCATGGCACAGATAGTCAAAAACAAATAGTTTTAAGTTTTTGGTTTTAGTTTTTAGTGAAATGATAACTGAAAACTAAAAACTAAAAACTAAATACTTTAGATATGAATTCATTTATTCACCCCGACGCAAAGATTCACCCGTCGGTTGAGATAGGCCCCTTCTGCAACATCTTCGGAAACGTGGAGATAGGGGAGGGCACACGCCTCATCGGCAACGTCACCGTCATGGACGGCGCGCGCATAGGCAAGAACTGCACCATATACCCCGGAGCCGTCATAGCCGGCGTCCCCCAGGACCTCAAGTTCAAGGGCGAGGAAACCGTCGCCATTATCGGCGACAACTGCACCCTGCGCGAGTGCGTCACCGTCAACCGCGGCACCGCCGCCCGCGGCCGCACCGTAGTCGGCCATGACAACCTCATCATGGCATACACCCATATCGCCCACGACTGCGTCATCGGCAACCACGTCATCATCTCCAACGCCACGCAGTGTGCAGGCGAGGTGCAGGTCGACGACTACGCCGTGGTCGGCGGAGGCACGCTCATCCACCAGTTCTGCCATCTCGGCGCCCACGTCATGATACAGGGCGGCGCACTCATCAATAAAGACATACCCCCGTTTGTCAAGGCCGCGCGCGACCCCATCAGCTATGCCGGCGTCAACTCCATCGGCCTGCGCCGCCGCGGGTTCTCGACCGAGGCCATCGACGCCATTCAGGACGTCTACCGCTTCCTCTACCTCTCGGGACTCAACTTCATGGACGCCATCGACCGCATCGAGGCCGAGCTCCCCGCCAGCCCCGAGCGCGACGAGATCATCCTCTTTGTCCGCAACGCCAAGCGCGGCATCCTCCGCGGCTACAACTAATCAGGAGGGCGGCCGTTCCGGCCGCACATCCCCGCGTTGCCCGCTCGTGTGAGTTGTGAAATTTTTGTGAAATGTGTGGCCGGGGGTGCGGCAGGAGCGTGTAAATGCGTATCTTTGCACCATGGACAAGAACGGCGCACGAATACTCATTGTGGAGGATGACGAGACGCTGGCCTCGATGATGTCGCTCAACCTGCGAGCCGAAGGGTACGCGGTCGACACTGCGGCGTCGGCGGAGGAGGCACTACGGCTGCCTATCGCCGGCTACGACTTGATTTTACTCGACGTGATGATGGGACGCATGAGCGGCTTCGAGCTGGCGCGATGCCTGCGCGCCGACGAGGCCACCGCACGGATACCCATCATATTCTGCACGGCCCTGGGCGACGACGCCAACATGGTGGAGGGCCTGTCGCTCGGCGGCGACGACTATATTGGCAAGCCGTTCAGCCTCAGCGTGCTGCTTGCGCGCGTGGAGGCGGTGCTTCGCAGAACTACGACCTACGGGCTACAAGCTGTGAGCGATGATGATAACAGAGTGAGTTATATGGGGGTAACGATTGACAGGGGCTTCAGGCAGTGCACCGTCGACGGGCGCCCCGTGGCCTTGGTGAAGAAGGAGCTGGAGATACTCGACCTGCTAATATCTTGCCCCGGTCGCATTTTTTCGCGCGAGGAGATACTTGACCGTGTATGGAAGGGAGAGGTGGTGGTGCTCGAGCGCACTGTAGACGTCAACATCACCCGCTTGCGCCGCAAGATAGCCCCGTATGACAAGTATTTGGTAACCCGCTCAGGCTTCGGTTATGGATTCAGCCAGGAGTAGGTATCAGCGGCGGCTGGTAACGGCGTTCCTGCTGTTTTCGGCGGGCATACTCGCCTGCCTGCTGCTGTTTCAGTATCACCGCGAGACCACGCTCAAGGCCGAGACGCTAAACGCGCGGCTGCAGGAGTATAACCGCGCACTCATCGACGCCCTCGCTGACAGCGTCACCCCCAGGGCGTTTATCGACGGCCACACCCCGCCGGTCGACGGCCTGCGCGTGTCGGTGATAGACGCTGACGGTGAGGTGGTGTTTGACAACACCCTCGACACCCTCCCCTCGGCCAACCATCTCGAGCGGCCCGAGATTGCCGCAGCCCTGCGCGACGGCACCGGCTACACCGTGCGGCGGCACTCGCAGTCGACCGGCGACACATACTTCTACTCCGCCATGGCCGACGGGGGCACCGTGGTGCGCACGGCCGTGCCATACCGCCTGCGCGTCACCGACATGCTGCTGCCCGACCGAGGGTTCCTCTGGCTCATGGGTGCCGTGGTTGCCATCATGGGGGTGTTCGCCTGGCTCGTATTCTATCTGCTGCGCGACCGCGACCGCCAGGTCTCCGAGCGCATGCGCATCAAGCGCGAGCTCACCAACAACATCAACCACGAGATCAAGACCCCCGTCGCTGCCATACAGATTTGCACCGAGACGCTGCTGCGGCGCCCCGACCTTGACGAGGCCACGCGCCGCGAGATAGTCGAGAAGTGTCATGCCAACAGCCGGCGCCTCGCCTCGCTGATGACCGACGTGGCCACCCTCACGCGGCTCGACGAAGTCGGCCCACCCCAAACCCCTCCCCAAGGGGCGGGGTTTACTAAGCCAATGGAGCCTGTGGTATTGCGCGAGATTGTAAAAGAGGTGGTGGCGGAGTTCCCCGAGACGCTGCCCGTGCGCGGCTCCGTGCCCGACGACATGGTGGTGCGCGGCAACCGTGAGCTTCTCGGCAGCATCTTCCGCAACCTGATACAGAATGCCAACGCATACTCCGGAGGTACAGAGATTGTAGTCAACGCTCGCCGGGACGAGGGCGCCCGGGTGACCGTGACCGTCGAGGACGACGGTGTCGGTGTCCCCGACGAGCATCTTGAACGCATCTTCGAGCGCTTCTACCGCATCGACAAGGGCCGCTCGAGGGCGCTCGGTGGTACGGGGTTAGGTCTTGCGATAGTCCGTGGCGCCGTCGCTGCCCACGGAGGCACCATCCGCGCCTCACGCCGACACCCCCATGGCCTCCGCCTTACCTTCACATTGCCCCTCAACTGACCCCGTTACCCGATTATCCGATTATCCGATTAAGGGCTTGGTATATAATCGGGTAATCGGATAACCGGGTAAGAATTTAAGATCTCGCCGGTTAGCGAAAGTGGGTTTTTGTGGATTTTTGCCAAAAAATTTTGTCGGTTTATAGAATATTGCTACCTTTGGCGGCGAATAAACATCCAAAATTCACCTTATTTTATTCTTACAATGGGTATTTCTAACGGTAAAAGATTGAAAAAGCGCTGGGTGATAATGTTCGCATTATTGCTATGCGTGAGTGTGGCAGGCCTGTGGGCCTCGCCCGACGAAGGGAAATGGGAGCTTGGCTCGCCTACCCTCTACGCCAACATCGCCTGGATGATCACCGCCACGATTTTCGTGCTGATGATGACTCCAGGCCTTTCTTTTTTCTATGGCGGCATGGTGCGCGCCAAGAACGTCATCTCCACCATGCTCCAGAGCTTCATCGTCATGGGTGTGGTGAGCGTGCTGTGGGTGGTGTTCGGCTTCGGACTGGCCTTCGGCGACGACATCTGGCACGTCATCGGCAACCCTGTCGACTTCTTTATGTTTGACAAGGTCGGCGCCGCCAACGTCACTGCCGCCGAGAGCGAGCGTGTGGCCACCCTGTCGCAGATTGACATGGCCACCACCACCATCCCCCTGGCGCTTTTCGCGCTCTTCCAGATGAAGTTTGCCATCATCACCCCGAGCCTCATCACCGGCTCGTTTGCCGAGCGCGTCCGCTTCTCGGGCTACCTGGTGTTCATGATGCTGTGGGTGGTTATAGTCTACTGCCCGCTGGCCCACTGCACGTGGCACCCCGAGGGACTCTTCGCCAAGATGCACGTCCATGACTTCGCCGGCGGCATAGTCGTTCACGCGGCCTCGGGCATCGCCGCCCTCGCCGGAGCATTGTTCCTGGGGCGTCGCTCCGACCCCTCGGAGGCAAAGCCCGCCAATGTCCCCTTCGTGCTCCTCGGCGCCGCACTGCTGTGGCTCGGGTGGTTCGGCTTCAACGGCGGCAGCTCCCTCGCAGCCGACGGCATAGCCGTCTCGGCCTTCCTCAACACCAACACTGCCGCCGCCACCGCCATGGTCACCTGGGTGGTCTTCGACGCCCTGCGCGGCCACAAGCCGTCGGCCATGGGAGCCGCCATCGGCGCCGTCGTCGGCCTGGTGGCCATAACACCCTGCGCCGGATGGGTCACCGTGGGCCAGAGCATTTTCATTTCCTTCATAGTAACTATTTGCTGCAACCTGGCCGTGACGTGGAAAAACGCCCGGCACTCGTTTGACGACGCCCTCGACGTTTTTCCCACGCACGGCCTTGGCGGCATACTCGGCACAGTGTTCACGGGCATCTTCGCCTACGGCTTCTTTGCCGCCGACGACCCCGACATGATCTCGCATACGGAGTTCTTCTGGATGCACATCCTGGTATTAGCCATAGTCTTTGTCTACACCTTCGGCATGAGCTACGCCCTTTATTGGTTGACTAACAAGATGATACCGATGCGTGTGTCTCGCCGCAGCGAGATGATCGGCCTTGACAAGAGCCAGCACGACGAGGAGTACGGCACGGAGGCCGTCACCGAGCTCGCCGAGGAGACCATCACCGACGACGACTGGTGGCGCGGCATGGAGCGCTCGTAACAGCGAATAGCAAATAGCGAACAGCGAACAGTTTGATAGACTGTTCGCTGTTCGCTATTCGCTGTTCGCTACGGTTAGCGGCGGATGCCGAGCTCTTTCTGCGCGATGAGGGCGCGGTAGCGGTTGATGTCCTTCTTGGCCAGATAGTCGAGCAGACGGCGGCGCTTGCCGACGAGAGCCTTCAGGGCGCGTGCAGTGGTATGATCTTTGTGGTTTGACTTGAGGTGCTCAGTCAAATGAGCGATACGGATGGAGAATAATGCCACCTGTGCTTCGGGGGAGCCGGTGTCAGTCTTGCCCTTACCGTACTTCTCAAAGATCTTGACTTTGTCTTCAGAACTGAGATGCATTCTTTCAGAGTGTTATTGAGTGAATAAATTATATATGATAGCTTTTTAGCGGCACAAAGGTACGCCTTTTGGGCGAAACGGCAAAATATTTCCCCAAAAATTTGTAATTTTGCGCCCTAATCAATCCACAATGCACTATGCACAATGCACAATCCCCTGAATATTACCGTGGCGTGCTGTTTGACCTCGATGGCGTGCTGGTCGACTCGGAAGGGGCATACACCCTCTTCTGGGAGCAGATTGACCGCCTGTATCCCACCGGCATACCCGACTTTGCACAGGCCATCAAAGGCACTAACCTGGCAATGATACTCAGCCACTTCGCCACCGACGGCATTCGGGCCGACGTGCGCCGCCGCATACACGAGTATGAGCAGACCATGGACTATCCCCTATATCCGGGGGCACGGGAGTTGCTCGAGACGCTCGCTTCGCGCGGCGTGCCGACGGCCATAGTCACCAGCAGCGACGACGTGAAGATGCGCCACCTCTACCGCCGCCATCCGTGGCTGCGCACGGTCGTGCGTGCGACGGTCGACGGGTCGATGGTCGAGCGGTCGAAGCCCGACCCGCTGGGGTATCAGATAGGCGCGCGGCTGCTTGGGCTGGCGCCCGAGGAGTGCATAGTGGTTGAAGACTCCCTGCAGGGCCTCGAGGCGGGGCGCCGCGCGGGAGCGCATGTCGTGGGCATCGCCACCACCAACCCGGCGGAAGCCGTTGAAGGCCGCTGCGACGAGCACTTCGCCGACATTGCCGCCGCTGCCCCCCGCCTGCTTGCCCTGCTTGCTTGATTTCACGAAGAAACGAAAGAAGGGGGTAAAAAAGACAAGAGAAGCGTCCGTCGCGGGTCGCTTCTCTTGCGTAGTTATTGTGTGCGTGCTTTTGTCAGCAATGGGGATGTTTACTCTGTGACTGCAGCGGCGTTGATGCTGATGCTGCGGGTCTCTGCATTGTAGACAGCGGCGCTGTTGCAAACTTCGCCTGCGGGAGCCGGGGCCATGTCTTCGTCGCTGACCTCGGCGTATGCGATAGAGCCGTCGGAGCAGTCGGCAACCATCAGGTAGGACTTGCCGGCCGAGAAGCTCATTACATACGTTGCACCGATAGCTGCGCCATTCCAACCCGTGGTGCCGTACTTGGCATATTCAAGCTGGAACGAAGCGTTCTTGACGGGGAAGATGAACTGATAGCCGACACCGCCGGTATAAGATGAGTCATACTTGTGGGCATAGAATATCCAGCTCATCGAGTTGCTGGAGTCAATCGAGTAGTCGATGGAACCGTTGGTTATGCCGACAGATTCGCAGGTGCGGTTGGTGCCGATGGCGAAGTGGGTATATCCGCTGGGAAGGGTGTAGCTCTTCCAATTGGCAATATATACAGCCACTACCACGCCGGCGCGTTCAACGTCGATGGCCACAGAGGTGCCTGTGCCGCTGACGGAGAACTTCTTGACGGCCATGCCGAGAATCTTGCTGTCACCGCCGAGATATCCCTGGTTGATGATGGTGAAGGTGCTGATGTCGTCAGTGCCGGAATACTCCCAGTAGTGGACATCATCGCTTGTGATGTCGGTGCAAGCCACGGCATAGTAACTGCCCTCCTCGAGGGAGGTGCTGGAGGTCATCTTGTGGGAGTAGTCACCGTAGGCCTCGGTGTCTTTGTAGACGAGCTTGCCGCTGCTGTTGTAGATGAAGAGGCGGACATTGAGCTGCTCATCGGAGTACAGGGCGGTGAGGTCACCGGCGTTCCACTCGTAGAGGCCGTCTACAACGGTTGCGGTGGTGATGCGGAACGTGACGTCGTACGAGGCATCGTCGTCGTCGTTGGAGCAGGAGGCCATCGACAGGCCGAGCACTGCCAGGCAGCCCAGCATGAGGGCGAATGATTTTTTCATTGGATTTATTTGGACAGGTTAATAAATGTGAGTGTGTGCGTTGAGTGTGTTATTTGATGACGTCGAACATCCAGGCCAGGCCGATTTCGACGGTGCTGATCTTGGTGGCAAAGTTCTTCTTGCTCATCTCGCTCATGCCCAGGTTGTAGCGGGCGCCGATGGTGAAGCCGCAGTCGAGGCGGTAGGATGCGCCGAAGGTGAGCATCACATCAGAGCCGTCCCACTTCTCGGGGGAGAGGGTGGTGCCATCGAGCTTCATGTTCTTGGGGCTGACGGAGAACGAGCCGGTGAAGGTGGGTCCTACCTCGATGGCGAGCTGGGGAAGCACGTAGATCTGTGCCAGCACGGGGATCTTGTAGTTGTTGAACGTCAGGTTGTCGGCCTCGGTGGTGAGGCGGCGCATCGAGTACATGAGCTCGACCTGGACGCCGAACCAACCTGTGCCGCCGGGGGCTGAGGCCTTGCGGCGACCGAAGTGTGCGTTGCCGGCCACGCCGATGTCGAAGCCTACAGAGCCGCCGACGTCAAGCTTCATGCCGTTGGGATTTTTCTCCGATGCCATGGCATAGTTGCCGGCAACCTTGGGGCCGACCGACACGCGGTACGACTTCTCGACGGTGCCACCACCGCCACCCCATTCGCTCTGTGCCGAGACGAAAGGCACGGCCAGCATTGCAGCCACGCCCAGTGCGATAAGTTTTTTGATCATAGCTAATTGGTTTATATGTGTTTATAAAAAGTTGGCTCATGGTTAGTAGCCGCTGACGAGCGAGATGGAGGCCGACTTGCTCTCGCCTCCGGAAGTGGAGACGGTGGCGGTGGCGGTGTGTGAGTCGTTGACCACGCAGCCGACGGTGATGGTGACGGAGCTGCCGGCGCCGATGGTGTAAGTCTGCGTGTTGGAGGCGCCGTCGCAGCGGAGGGTGACGGTCACGGTGACAGCCTCGTCGTTGGGGTTGCGCACCGTGGCGCCCACGTGCTGCACGCGGGTGTCGGGGTTGGCGCGCGAGTCGACGGCATACGGCGTGCCGAGCACGACGCCCACGGCGGGACGCTTGATCGACAGGTCGGCCTGGCGGCTGTCTACCTCCATGCCCACATATTCGGCGGTGAAGGCGTAGTGCAGCTGCTTGTCGCTGCGGGCAAACTCGGGGGTGAACCGATATGTCAGGCGGTCGCCGTTGCGGGTCATGCGCGAGGTGATGTTGGTGGAGCGCCCCGAGCCGAAGTCGACAAACACGCTGACCTGGTCGACCGGTATGCCCGCGGGCACATTGAGGCTGTATGACACGTCGCCGGCGTGCTTCTTGTCGGCATAGTATGTGTCGGCGCGGTCGCTGCCGGTGCCGTTGGAGGCGAACGACGAGCTGAACTCACCGTCGACGAAGGTGACTATGCCATACCGCGAGCCTTTTTTGACGAAGGCATATCCGTCGGGGCTGACTGCGGTGACGTCCTCATAGTTGGGCGGCACCACCACCTTGCCCTGGTACTTGATGCCCCGACGCGAGCCTTCGGTGTATACCGAGTATTTAGAGTCGGTGCGGGGGGTCGGTTCCGCGGGCTTGGTGCGCGACTCCCACTGCCGCTTGGTGGTGACGCGGTACAGGTCGTCGAACATGGTGTTCTTGTCGGGCTTGAAGCCGCCGCGCTGCTGTCCGCGTGTGTCGATGTAGGCGAAGTTGTTGCCGTAGCCCACCACGGCGGTTCCGTTGTCGTCGAAGGTCGAGCCGAGGGTGATGTCGCCCATGTTGAAGTTGACGTGCAGCACCTCCGACGGCTTGGCGCGGTTGATGTACACCACATATTTCTCATCCTTGCTCGGCGTCACCGACGCCCACCCTTTTGAGAAGGGGTGCGCCAGGTCATACTTGCACGGTATCACAACGGTGCCCTCCAGGTTCATGTAGCCCTGCTTGCCTTTGGCGTTGGCCACACAGATGAGGTCTTCGGAGAGTATCGAGAACTCGGTGCGGTAGCAGCCCGAGGTGAAGGTGCGGATGGTGCCATCCTCCAGTATGATGCCGTCGATGCGGTCGCCGTTGTTGTCGCGGGTGCCGAAAAGGCGCGTGGTTGAGGTGTAGGGGTCGATGAAGTCGTACTTGGCGGGGAGGAAAACCTTGCCGGCAGGCGAGATGAGGCCCTTCTTGCCGCCGCTGGTGTAGATATAGCTGTTGCCGCCGTAGTATGTGACGCTCTCGTAGCTGGGCTGCTCGGCCCACACCATGTATTTGGCGTGTGCCAGCGCGGGGAGCATGAGCAGTGCGATGAGCGTCAGGGAGGTGTATATGTGTTTCATCTATGTGTCTATCTTAGGTTTGAGAGTCGTTGCTGTATGAGTTTCATGTATTGCTGGTCGTTGGCCTTGCGCGCCAGGGTCTCGGCGCGGGTGAGGTGCTCGACGGCCTTCTGGCGGTTGTAGGCGGTGCCGCGCAGGCCGTGCGACTTGTAGTCGCAGCCGAGGTCATACTGCGAGTGGTAGTCGTCGGGATAGATCTCCACGGCCTCGAGCAGCAGCTCGTGTGCGTGCTTGTTGTCGAGCTTGAAGGCACGGCCCAGGTTGGTCTGCATCTGGCGGATTGAGTCGGGCACGTTGCCGGTGTCGGCGCTCTGGCCGCTCTCGAAACAGATGCGGCTGCAGAGATATTTTGCCTTGTAGCGCACGGGCACCGGCGCTTTTACGTTCATGCTCAGCGACATCATGTTGCTGTAGCCCTGGGTGGCCGTCGAGGGTGTGTGCAGGGCGATGCACGCCTTGGCGTATATATCCTCATACTTGGCCAGGTCTTTGTGGTTTTCAGTGATGACCAAGGTGGTGTCGCCGCCGGAGGTGTCCGGCTGGTTGGCGCCGCCGCACGAGGCCATGGCCAGTGACAGCACAAGGACCGCCCCCACGGCAGCCGCGTAGGCGCCGCGCAGGCGTGGGGATATGCCGATGCCACTTCTGTTCATAGTGTCACAATGCGTTGGTTGTCAAGCCATGGCGACACCTTGCAGGCTCGGGTTAAGTCAAATGTAGGTAGAGTTTTGAGAAAGAAGGACGTGGGTCGCACTTCGCGTCTTATCCCTCATTTGGAGGCCTTAGGATGCCCGTTGGTGATGGATAAGCGGTCAGAGGCCCACGTTGGATGATTATATCTTGTATGCCCGGAAAGGGCAAGTCATATCGCTATGACCTGCCTCCGGGTTTATAATCCACCTTGGAGCGTCTACTCCGCACTATCTTCTGACCAACTGTGAAGTTCCTAAGTTCCCAAATGAAGAAGATATCGCTCGGAAGAACGTCTTTAGAAAATATGTTTTTCACCCTCCTTTGCCGCCGGCGCTGTGTGGGGCGTCAGCGCTCGGGAGGGGGCGGATTTGCTACTCTCTTGTGGCTATCCGATTGCAAAGGTACATATTTTTTTCGTTTTGCAAAGAAAAATTAATATTTATCCTCCAAATTGTCAGGTTTAAGGGATGAAATGCGGGGTTTCGTCGGCCGAAAATTACAGCGCGGCCAGCCGGCCGACCGGTACGGTCACTTGCCGCGGAGGCGGTTGATGGCTGTGCAGACGCCAAACACCAACAGCACCAGGCATGCAAGTGCTATCACCACGCTCCCCATGGCCACGCCGAGGGCGATGCCGCCAATGCCAAGCACTATCATGAGCAGTATGGTGCTCCAGCGGTCGGGCCTCTGCTGCGCGCGCCGCACGGCCTCCTGCGCTATCGGAGGCGGACAGCCGCGGCGCACCAGTTCCAGGAACGCCTCCTGCGGCGACATGCCTTGCTCCTCCATCATCCGGCAGGCATCCACCTCTGCGTATGTGCGCTTTGCGTAATTTGCCATAATCAAAGGTCGGTAAGGCAGGCGTCAAGGTCGCGGGTTATCTGCTCGCGGTCCATATTGCGCCCGATGAACACTAATTTTTGCATCCGGTCGCCGTAGACGTCGTCCCACTCGCGCGCCAGCGACGGCTCGGCGGCCATGAACGCCAGGATCTCTTCCTCGGGCGCCGTGGCATACCACTGCCCGGCCTCGCCAAGCCGCTTCTGGCGCCCGGCCTGCTCGAAAAGGTACGACATGTCGGTGTTCTCCTTGAAGTAGCACACCCCCTTGGCGCGGATCACCTCCCTGGGCCACCGGCGCGCGATGAACTCGTCAAAGCGGTCGAGCGAGAACGGCCGGCGGCGATAGTATACAAACGTGCCGATGCCGTATTCCTCCGCCTCCCCCTCGTCGTGGTGGTGATGATGATGGTGGCAGTGCCCGTGGTCATGCTCGTGCTCGTGGTCATGCTCGTGGTCGTGCTCGTGGTCATGTTCGTGCGGAGTGGTTCGTAGTTCGTAGTTCGTAGTTCGTAACTCATGCTCGTGCATCTCCTCCTCAAGCTCCTCCACGGGGCGGTCGATCTGCTCGACCCACGCCGCCGAGGAGGCAACCTGGGCGAAGTTGAACAGGTGCGTGTCGAGCAGGGCTGTCAGCGACACCTCGCAGTAGTCGCACTCGAGTATGCGCGCCTTGGGCTGCAGCGCGCGCACGGTCTGGCGCACGTGGTCGAGTTGCTGCCGCGTCAGCTCCGACGCCTTGTTGAGCAGCACAATGTTGCAGAACTCTATCTGCTGGATGACAAGGTTTTCGATGTCCTCCTCGTCGATGTCTGGGCGCGTCAGCGCGTCGCCGCCGCCAAACTCGTCATGCATTCTAAGGGCGTCGACCACCGTGCAGATGCAGTCGAGCCGCGGCACGCCGTATTTGGTGAACTCGCCCGACATGCGGGGTATCGAGCAGATAGTCTGCGCGATGGGCGCAGGCTCGCAGATGCCGCTGGCCTCGATGACTATGTAGTCGAACCGGCGCATCTTCAGTATCTCGGTGATCTGGTCCACCAGGTCCATGCGCAGGGTACAGCAGATGCACCCGTTCTGCAGGGCCACGAGGCTCTCGTCCTTTTTGCCGACGATGCCCCCTTTCTGTATCAGGTCGGCGTCGATGTTGACCTCGCCGATGTCGTTGACTATCACCGCGAAGCGTATGCCCTGGCGGTTGTGGAGTATATTGTTGAGCAGAGTGGTCTTGCCGCTGCCGAGGTATCCGGTGAGCAGCAATACAGGAGTCTCCTTCATAACTTATAACTTATAACTTATAACTTATAGTTTGTAGTTTGTAGCTCGTAGTTCGTAGTTCTTTCTGGACTGCAAAAATAGCAAAAATGCAAAAACTTCGCAAAATATTTTGCCGCTACGGCAGAAATGCCTATCTTTGCACCCGAAAAACCTCTCCCTCCTAACTATAAGTTATAAGTTATAAGTTAGCTTGCCGCAATAGCTCAGTTGGTAGAGCATTTCATTCGTAACGAAAAGGTCGTGGGTTCGAGTCCCACTCGCGGCTCCAGTAATAAAGCAAGCAGCCCTTCCGGGCTGCTTGTTTTATTGTATGCGCGCTCCCCGCAAGCAAGGAGGACGGCCTCAGACTATGGAAGCGACGCGCCCTCGCGTCGCGGCCCCAGGCGTGCCCGCAGACCTTGGAGGCGACGCGTTCATCTTGGTCGGCAAGCCGGCCATCTTTGTAGGCGACCTTACGATTATTTTTGTTGGCGGGCTTGCAGGGTGTTGCGCATGAGCATTGCGATGGTCATGGGGCCGACCCCCCCGGGGACCGGGGTGATGTAGGCGCACTTTGGAGCCACATTCTTGAAGTCGACGTCGCCGCACAGCCGCCAGCCGCGCTCGCGCGTGGCGTCCGGGACACGCGTGGTGCCCACGTCGATGACGGTAGCGCCCTCCTTGACCATGTCGGAGGTGACGAAGCCGGGATTGCCGAGGGCGGCGATGATGATGTCGGCCTCGCGGCAGATCTCCTTAAGCCCCTCGGTGCGACTGTGGCAGACGGTGACGGTGGCATCGCCGGGCTGCCCTTTCTGCATCATCAGCATGGCCACGGGCTTGCCGACGATGTTGCTGCGACCGAGCACCACACAGCGCTTGCCGCGCGTGGGCACATCGTAGCGGCGGAGCAGCTCGACGATGCCGGCGGGGGTGGCGGGGAGGAAGCATGGCAGGCCGATGGACATGCGGCCCACGTTGACGGGGTGGAATCCGTCGACATCCTTGGCGGGGTCGATGGCCTCGATGACGCGCTGCTCGTCGATGTGGCGCGGCAGCGGAAGCTGGACAATGAACCCGTCGACCGTCGGGTCGGCGTTGAGGCGGACGATCTCGGCCAGCAGCGTCTCCTCGGTGACGTCGTCCTCAAAGCGTATGAGCGTGGAGGCGAATCCGCAGCGCTCGCAGGCCTTGACCTTGTTGGCTACGTAGGTCTCGCTGCCGCCGTCGTGGCCAACGAGTATTGCCACGAGGTGGGGGGCGCGCTCGCCGCGGGCCTTCATGTCTGCTACTTGTGTTGCGATCTCCGCTTTGATGGCCTCGGAGACGGCCTTTCCGTCGATTAGTTGCAAGGGGATAAGGAAATTAAGGAATTTAAGGAATTTAAGGAGATGGGGGAAACTTAGAAGCCCCTTCGCCCCCTTTGGGGGGACAGGGGGGCTTAGGGGTTTGGGGTGGGCCCCTCTTAGCGTTTCATGGCCTTGAGGCGCCGGAGCATCTTGGGCGACGTCGCGTCCTTCATCATCTTGCGCATCTGCTCGAACTGCTTGAGCAGGCGGTTCACCTCCTGGATAGAGGTGCCCGAGCCGCGGGCAATGCGCTGGCGGCGGGAGGAGTTGATAATCTCGGGGTTGGCGCGTTCCTTGCGGGTCATCGACTGTATGATGGCCTCGATGCCCTTGAAGGCGTCGTCGTCGATGTCGATGTCCTTGATGGCCTTGCCAACGCCGGGAATCATGGAGGCGAGCTCCTTGATGTTGCCCATCTTCTTGATCTGGTGGATCTGGCCTAAAAAATCGTCGAAGTCAAACTTGTTGCGGCGTATCTTCTCCTCGAGCTTCTTGGCCTCCTCCTCGTCGTAGAGCTGCTGCGCGCGCTCGACGAGGCTGACGATGTCACCCATGCCGAGGATGCGCTTGGCCATGCGGTCGGGGTGGAACACCTCCAAGGCCTCCATCTTCTCACCCGTGCCCACCAGCTTGATGGGCTTGGTGACCACGGTGCGGATAGAGAGCGCGGCGCCACCGCGGGTGTCGCCGTCGAGCTTCGTCAGGACTACGCCGTCGAAGTCGAGGCGCTCGTTGAACTCGCGGGCGGTGTTTACGGCGTCCTGGCCGGTCATCGAGTCGACCACGAAGAGCGTCTCCTGGGGGTTGATTGCCTTCTTGATGGCCTCTATCTCCTCCATCATGGCCTCGTCGACGGCCAGGCGGCCGGCGGTGTCGACAATGACGAGGTCGAGGTGGTTTGCCTTGGCATATTTGATGCCGTTGAGGGCTATCTCCACGGGGTTCTTGTTGCCCTCCTCGGAGTATACGGGCACGTCGAGCTGCTCGCCTAATACCTTCAGCTGGTCGATGGCGGCGGGACGGTAGACGTCGCAGGCCACGAGCAGCGGCCGCTTGCCCTTCTCGCTGCGCAGCTTGCGGGCGAGCTTGCCGCTCATGGTGGTCTTGCCGGAGCCTTGCAGGCCCGACATGAGTATGACTGCGGGGTTGCCGGTGATGTTGAGGGCTGTGGCGGTGCTGCCCATCAGGGCGGTGAGCTCGTCGTGGACTATCTTGACCATCAGCTCGCCCGGCTTGACGGCTGTGAGCACGTGCTGGCCCAGGGCCTTCTGCTTGACGGTGTCGACGAAGGTCTTGGCAACCTTGTAGTTGACGTCGGCGTCCACCAGGGCGCGGCGCACCTCCTTGAGGGTTTCGGTGACGTTTATTTCGGTAATGCGGCCCTCGCCCTTGAGGAGCTTTAGGCCGCGCTCGAGTTTCTCGCTTAGGTTTTCAAACATAAAAACTACTTGGTCAGTCGGTTAGTGGCTGTGTCGGGGAAGATGATGGCGGGGCGGAAAGTCTTGGCCTCCTCGTAGGGCATCGTCGCGTAGGCGATGATGATGATGATGTCGCCCTTCTGCACGCGCCGTGCGGCGGCGCCGTTGAGGCATATCACACCCGAGCCGCGAGGGCCGGGGATGACGTAGGTGTCGAAGCGCTCGCCGTTGTTGTTGTCGACGATGTACACGCGCTCGCCGGGGAGTATGTTGGCGGCCTCGATGAGGTCTTCATCGATGGTGATGCTGCCGATGTAGTCGAGGCACGCTTCGGTGACAGTGACACGGTGAATTTTTGACTTCACCATTTCTACTTGCATCATTTCTTGGGATATTTGATGTTGTCTATCAGGCGGACGTCGCCGCAATAAACGGTTATGCAGCCAACGGGCTCGGCCGAGTCCTCCCAGCGGGCGATGGGCTGCATGGTCTTTGAGTCGACTATCTCGAAGTATTCCACGCGCAGGTGCGGGAACGCATTGATGGCCTCGGTGACATAGCGCTTGGTGTCGGCCACGGAGTGCTGCTCGGCCCATTCGAGGCTTCCCTGCAGCGTCTTGTAGATGAGCGGCGCCATCATGCGCTGCTCCTCGCTAAGGCGCATGTTGCGGCTGCTCAGCGCCAGGCCGTCGGCCTCGCGGCAGATGGGGCAGCTGACTATCTCCAGGTCAAACCCTTCAAGCTCCGCCATCCGGCGTATCACGGCTATCTGCTGGAAGTCTTTCTCGCCGAAATAGGCGCGCGTGGGCCGCGTCATCTCAAACAGGCGGCTGACCACCTGCGCCACGCCATTGAAGTGGCCCGGGCGCATGGCTCCCTCCATCACCTCGGCCACGGGGCCGAGGTCAAACACACGCTTGTCCGGCTCGGGGTAAACCTCCTCGACCGACGGCATGAAGGCGTAGTCAACGCCGGCCTCGCGCAGGCGCGCGGCGTCGGCCTCCTCAGTGCGCGGGTAGGTGCGCAGGTCGTCGGGGTTGTTAAACTGCGTGGGGTTGACAAACACGCTGACCACCACCACGTCGCAGTCACGGCGTGCGCGGTTGATGAGCGAGAGGTGGCCGTCGTGCAGGGCGCCCATCGTGGGCACCAGGCCTATGGAGAAACCGCGGCTGCGGGCATCGGCCACGCGGCTGCGCAGAGTGTCGACTTTACGGATAATTTCCATGATCGAATGACAGTGCATTTCAGGCTGCAAAATTACGCATTTATTATTTCACCGCCAAAAAAAACAGAAATAAGCCCTATAAGTCGCATAGACTTATAGGGCTTATTAAGCTCAGGGAGCCTATTAGAAGTTTACGTAGAAGCCGAAGGAGATGCTGTTGGAGAAGTCGAAGCCGAACTCGTCGTCAGCGCCGGAGGCGTCGTTGCCGCCACGGTAGCCGAGGAAGCCGAAGTGGGCCACGAGGCTCATGTTGTCAGCGATGGCGTAGGAGATGCCGGGCTTGAAGCCGAAGCCGTAGGTGCAGGCAGTGTCAGATGTCTCGTCGCCGTACTTGGCCCAGCCGATGCCCAGGTCGATGCCGCCGTCGCAGAACACCTTCACCTTGTCGTTCTGGTAGAAGCTGTAGCGAACGTAGGGGTCGAACATGAACAGGTTGACCTTCAGGCCGTTGTCGTAGTTGTAGTACCAGCCGATGGTGGTGCCGACAGCAACGTCGTCAGAGATGTTGTAGCCGATCTCGGGGAGGAGGTTGAAGGTGGTCTCGTTTGCGGAGGAGTTACGCCACAGGCCTACACTGCCGCCTGCGTACCACTGGGCCGAAGCACTGATGGCTGCAAGAGCCATAACAGCAACAATAAGGAGTTTTTTCATAATAATTGTCCTTTTTGGTTAGATGAATATGATTAATTGAAACGTTATTGGAAACATGTGAGACACCTGCCGGACCCGGGGGCGGTGCCGTTAAACGGCGGCAAAGGTAAGCAAAATTTGGCAATGTGCAACCTTTTTTATGAAAAATATTACAAAACCGCCACGATATTGCCATAAACCGCCAATCCTATGCAGAAACGGCAGAAACTTTATTTTGCTCCTGCCGTTTATTTCGTTTCTCTGTAATATGCTTCAGTTGTCGAGCGGGGGCAGCTCGCCGTAGACACGCCTGTACACGTCTATGGCCCGCTGGGTGCGCATCACGCCTGTACCGTCGTCGGTATACACCTTCTGCCCCAGCCGCGCCTTCCGCTCAAGCATCTGCCGGTAAGCCTTGTTTACCGCCGCCAATAGCATCTCTGAATCAGTTCCCGGCCTTTCCATATTCTCCAAAAGTTAGATTATTAACTCGAAGAAATCAAAGAAAAAAGAAGTTTCCTTTGTTTCTATTGTTTCTGTATGAGAAAACGTGCAAATTTAGCACATTTTTTCCGCGCGGCAAAATAAATGGCCCCCGCTGCGAGTTATTTTATTGGTGGAACATGAGTTTACATCGACTCTGCTCGAGGGCGCCGTCAGCGAACTGTCACGGCTCCCCGGCATCGGGCGCAAGACCGCGCTGCGTCTTGCGCTCCACCTGCTGCGCCGCGACGCCTCCGAGGCTCTCGCCCTCGGTAACGCCATCATCAACATGCGCCAGGGCATACACTACTGCCGCGTGTGCCACAACATCTCCGAGACCGACGTCTGCGACATCTGCGCCAACCCGCGCCGCGACCGCCGCACCGTGTGCGTGGTCGAGAATGTCAAAGACGTCATGGCCTTTGAACGCACCCGCGGCTACTCGGGCCTGTACCACGTGCTCGGCGGACTCATCTCCCCCATGGACGGCGTCGGCCCCGAGCTGCTCGCCATCGACTCCCTCATCGACCGTGTCCGCGCCGGCGGCGTCGACGAGGTCATCATGGCCCTCAGCGCCACAATGGAGGGTGAGACCACCGCCTTCTACATCTACCGCCGCCTGGGCGACACCGGCGTGCGCGTCACCCAGCTGGCGCGCGGCGTCTCCGTAGGCAACGAAATCGAATACACCGACGAGCTCACCCTCGCCCGCTCGCTCCAAGGCCGCACCCCCTTCGCCGAAGACACCCCCTGACCCCCCTCACCCGATTACATTAAGAATCCCACTTTATCGCAGTTTACAACTGTTAAAACAGCCGATTTATCGCAGTTTGCAACTGTTAAAATCGCCAAATTATCGCAGTTTACAATGTTAACCACCTTATAATTAGCAATGGAGGGCGGAGAGGAGGGAGCGGACGGCGGCGGCGGGGGAGGGTGCGGAGGCTATGGTCGCGCTGACGGCAATGCCGGAGAAGCCGGCGCCGACGAGCATGGCGACCTCCTCGCGGTCAAATTCCCCCTGCGCAACTATAGGCTTCAGCATTAGTTTCTCACGAGCCATGGTCATGGCGGTGACGGCGGCGGCGGTAGAGGCCTCGTCGGTGAGCGTCATCACCAAGTAGTCAACATCGACGGCTCGCATGTCCATGATCTCCTCGAAGGAGTGCACGGCGACGCCAATGATGGCCTCGCCGCCGAGCTCTTCGCGCACCTTGCGCGGCGAGGCGCTGTAGTCGAGGAAGATACCCCCCAGGCGCAGCTCCCCCGCCAGGTGCAGGTGGTCGCGCATAATGACAAACACCTCGCTCTCACGGCACACCGGTATAATCTCCCGGGCCACGGCGCGCAGGTCAGCCTCGGGCATTCCGGGAGCCGACAGCTCGACCCACCGGCAGCCGCCCTCGACGGCCTCCCTGACCTGCTCCGGTATGCTCCGGGAGCACGGCCACTGTGTAACAAATTGCAGCATATCAAACCTTTTTCTTATTTAACGCCCACTGAGTGATTAGTGTTTGCTACTGGTCCGATTCTTCTGTGTAGAAGCGGATGGTGCGCTGTATGGCGTCGGTGCACACGGGGCAGAAGTAGAGGTCGCCCACGGCGCGCATGAGGCAAGTCTCGGCGCCGCGCCACACGCCCGTCGACTGGTAGCCGGCGCCTTCGTAGAGGCCGGCCTCTCCCCTGTCAATCAGGTGCTGCCACTTCTTTGAGAAGTCGGCCTTGGTGGTGATGTTGGGCTCGCAAGGCTCCTGGTCGGGTGAGTAATATATCGTATAGCCGGCCTCGTATTCGTCGGCCAGGCGCGCGAAGGTATGGGCGAACTCGTGGACTATGACCTGGAAGGCCCAGTAGTCGTCGGCGGCGCCGATGCAATAGTCGTGGTAGGGGCCGCTGCCGCCGTAGTTGTCGGTGTTGGCCAGCACTATCACGTGGTCGGCCGGCGCGCCCTCAAGGGCATCCCACAGGGGCATGATGTCGGGGATGGTGAGCAGGCGGTCAAGGCTGTAGCTGTCGAAGTGCGACCCAAGCGGAGTATTTACAACCTGCCCTTTCGACGGACGCGAGACGCCGCTCTCGGCCGACGGTATGCACACGGCGGTGATGGTGAACCGCTCGCGGTAGCGCCCGAAGGCCGGGTGGCTCATCAGCGCCGAATCGAGCTGGTTGGCGCGCTCGAGAAACTTCGGCATCTCCTCCGGCGTATACCCCTCGGCGACAATTGCCAGGTAGACGGCATGCTTCGGGTCAAGAGCCTCACGTATAGTCACCGTGGGGTTGGCAGGAGTCTGCCCACGCACCTGCAGCGTGTCGAGCATGGCGCGGGTGATGGGGAATGAGTGCTTGCCGGTGCCCTTCGTTGACAGTGTCAGCACGGCGTCGCGCTTAGGGAGGGGGAGTATGACGGGTGTGACCAGGGGAGAATCGGGGGTGTAGCGGTCGACCGGTAGATACTTCGAGTCGATGAAGATGGTGTCGCCGGTGGCGGCGTCGGTGAGCACCATGGTCATGTTTGAGGGATAGTGCAGCGTCGAGAGGTTTACGCGCCGTCCGTACCACCGCGGCAGCTTGGCCTTGGGGGCGATGGTTATCGTGCGCTGGCCATGGTTTATAAGCGTGGCATTGATGCGCATGGTCGAGTCGGCAAGGCCGTCGGCAAACTCCCGCGCCCCCACACCCGCCGCACACACCAGCGCCATCAAAACCAATAAAATCTTCCTATACATAACTATAAACTATAAGTTATAAGTTATAAGTTAGTCGTCGGTGGCGAACATTGGATCCCACGCAGGGAGGAGGGTCGGCTCCTGCTCGAGTATCTTGAATACCTTCTTGGGCGCGTACTTCTTGTTGACCACCAGGCGGAACATATACTCGGCAAACCAGTCGTCGGTCATGATCAGGTGGCCGTTGTTGGCCAGGTTGCCCCACGAGTTCTCGATGAGCCACTTGCGGGGCTTTCCCTTCTCGTCGAGGTCAACGCCCACGAGGGTCATTGCGTGCGACGAGCCGGAGGCGCCGGTGCGTATGCGCTCGCGCTTGTCCATGCCGAAATTCACGCCGAAGAGGGCATCGTAGTCATAGTTGTTGAGGTCGAGGGTGCCGCGGTCTTTGTTGTAGAATTTTTTGACGTCGCAGCTGAAATACATCATCGTGCTGTCCTTGATAGACGCGATGGCCAGGTCGCGGATGTCGTCCATGGGCAGGTTGACATACGTCCAGTTGGGCCCGTCGTAGGTGTGGCGGTCATACTCAATCTCATAGAGCTTGTAGTAGGGGCGCAGCGGGTCGTTCATCACCATCACATAGTCGCCGTGGAGGTCGTTGCCGGCATACTCCTGATAGAACGACAGGGGTGTGTAAGTGCGGGTGTCGACCACGTTGCCCTTGCCGTCGCGGCGCGTCCAGGTGAACTCCTGAGGCGGGTTGCCGAGGGTGAGCACAAGCATGCGGTATACTTCGCCGAGCATGCGCTCCTTCTCCTGCGCGACTTGCTCGGCGGTCACCTTCTTGTCGGCGCACATCGCGCGCAGGCGCAGGCCGTCCTCGCGGAGCTTGGTGGCGATGAGCTGGCGCATCTTGGCGGTGTTTTCGCTGCTGACGGTCTCGTGCATGGCCTCGGCGGGAACGACGCCGTATTTCGATATGATGTCGGCCACGCCTACAAACGTGCCTCCGTCATTGATGGGGTTGGCGAATAGGAAGGTGACAGTACGGTCATCCTCCGGCAGCGCCGACGTGTCGATGATGCTCTGAAGGAACAGGTTGGCCTTCTCGAGCTGGTCGTAGAAGAAGCCGTAGCACTGCGAGAGATACAGCTCCGGAAGGTCGTGCTCCGCCATCATCTGGGCCCGAAGCACGTTCAGGCCGGTGAACAGCCAGCAGCGGCCCGACGACTTCTGGTTGGTGATGCCCTTTGAGGGGACGCGGTGGCTGAAATGGGTGTCGACGGCGCCGGCGTTCTCAGAGTTGAGGGCGAGGACGTCGATTGGGGAGTTGTTGATGGCGTTGCGCAGGGCGCGGTCGGAGGAGGTGTTCTCATACGACTGCTGCAGGCGCTGGAGCATCTCCGGGGAGATGCCGCCGTCGGGGGATATGGTCTGCGCCGGGCACCACAAGGCGGTGCCGAGGAGCAAAGCAAGGCTGGTCAGGTGTTTCATGGATAATATAGTAAATTGGTCTTTAACCGGTTAATCGGTTAACCGGTTAAAGACCAGATTTGTACAAGGGACTATTTTACGAGAAGTTTCGTGGCGGTGGAGCCTTGGCGGCGGATGACTACCGTGCCGGGGGTGGGCTGGGCGATGCGGATGCCCTGCAGGTTGTAATACTCAACCGGCGCATTCACGTCGCTGTCGGCGCCGACGCTCTCGATGCCGCTGGCGCCGCGGGCTATCACGTGGTTATAGACGTAGCAGTAGGTGGCGTTGTAGCCGATGTAGTGTATCACGTACGGGGGCATGGTGATGGCGCCGGTCTCAGGGGCGAGCGTGGCAACCAGGTCGGTGTCGGTGACTATCGAGCCGTCGACATACGGGAAAAGGGTGTAGGCGCCGATGACGCCGCCACGGTTGTTGTCGAGGGGGAAGGTGACGGTGCCGGCCTCCTCGTCGACAGAGCCGTAGAGGAAGTCGCAATAGGCGTAGGTGCTCGTCGGGTTGACCAACGCGCACTCAAACTTGAGCAGGTTGCCCTCCTGCGTCACGTTGATGTCCCACTGGTCGGCGTAGTCGAAGTCGGTCCAGTTGGTGTGCTTGAGGTCGAGGGCGCCGGCGTCGGAGCCGTCAAACTCGGCGTTGTGGTATGTGCCGCAGTAAGCCGAGAGGTCAACGATGGCGTCGGTGATGTCGCCGTTGAAGTAGACCATTGTGCTGATGCCGGTGTAGGGAGCGTCGTTGATCTCCGACCAGTTCATACATATACAGCCCTCATACTCCATCACCATGTCGGGGCGGATGCGGATGATCATGGGCCGGATGGAGTCCATGAAGGACATGGTAGCGCTGACCTCGTTGCCATCGGCGTCGCGGACCACGTCGCCGGAGAAGTCAAGTCCGCCGGTGCCGCAGACATACATCCCCTGCACGCCCGTGGGAGGCACGGTGACGGTCAGCGTGCTCCAGTCAACGGTGCCGGTGACGGGCGCGTCAAACATTCCGTCGAAAGCGGTGATGCAGATGGCATTGTCGCCCGCGGCCTCCACGGGCATGGTGATTGAGATGCTGTCGGCGTCCCATTGGGTGAGATACTTCACGCCGTTGGCGTCGGTGCCGTCGAGCACGTTCATGGTCATCGTCTTGTTGCCGCACAGCAGGCTCACGCTCGGGCCGGGGGTAAGGCTCATCTGCGCGTAGACGATGCCGGCGTAGGAGCCTGTCCAGACGGTCCATCCGTCGAGGGTGATGACACCGTCGTCGTCGAATGTGGCCACGAAGGGCGTCGTGCCGTCCTCCTTGCGGAAGGTGTACTTGCTGCTCGGGCCGAGGCGCTGCTCCTCGAAGGTGATGGTCTTGGCCTCCATGTCGGCGATGCCCACCAGCTCCTCATAGTCGGTGGTCTTCCCCGTCAGGCTCTCATAGTTGAGGAAGTATTTGAAACGGATTGCGTAGGGGTTGTTGACGTCAGTGGCTTTTTCGGCGACGACAAGGTAGGTGTCGTTGATCACGGCCCAGTTGGAGCCTCCGGTGAGCACGTAATATTCAGTGCACGAGCGGCGTGCGACGTATGTGGTGCAGAGGTCGTCGAATGTCACGGCAAATGCCGACACCCCGACCATCGTGCAGATAACTGAAAGTAAAAACTTCTTCATAATATTATGGTTTATAGCCATGAATTTTGAAACCACGAATTACACGAATTTAACGATTTACACTAATGAATAATAAAATTCGTGTAATTAGATTAATTCGTGTAATTCGTGGTTTTATTTTTATGCTATTCGGTCCAGACGAACTTCTCGTATCCGCCCTGGCCGGTGTCGCCGACGTAGACGTAGAACTCGAGGGTGCAGGTCGAGCCTGACTTGGTGTACTCTACGTAGTCGGTGCTCTCGTAGATGGCCACGGCGTAGTAGTCGCCGTCAGTGGGATAACCCGTGGCGATGTACTTGTAGGCGCCGCTCTGGTAGTAGTGGTTGGTGAAAGTCACCACGTTATTGGCGCCGAGCGAGAACTCCAGGTCGTAGCCCTCGAAGCCGTAGAACTTCTTGATGGAGTAGACGCCGTCGTCGTAGATCACTATCTGGCACTCATACGAGCCGAACAAAATGGAAGAGTATGTGCCCGTATACGTTGCCACGGCCACGCGGTCGAGGTTGAACTCGTAGGTGGCGGCGTAGGAGTCGACATAGTTATCGTCGTCAGAGCCGGCGACCACGGTGAGCGTATAGTCGCCGTTGGCCAGGTCGGAGAAGCTTACCGACGAAGTCTCCACGATAGTGACGGTAGGCTCGTCAAGCAGCTCGGAGGTGAGCGTGCAGGTATAGTAACCGGCGTTCTCTACTGCGGGCCACGAGATGGTCACCACGCCGTCGGCGTTGGCAAACTCTGGAGCCGACAGGTCGGGCGTGGCGAGCTGCGTCACGCCGTTGGTGCGGGCTGTCAGCACATACACTTTGGTGCTGGCGCCGTTGAAGCCGAAGCACTCTATGTGAAGGCTGTACTCGGTGTCGGTCTCGAGGTTGTCGAAGTGTATCGACGTCTCCTGCGTCACGCCCTGGCGCACGGCAGAGGCGTCCATATAGAGGGTATAGCCGTACTGGTATACGTTGTCGACAGGTTCCCAGGCAAAGTCGAGGGTCGACACGGTAGAGCCGGTGTGGCGCAGCGTGCCCTGGCCCTGGTCTTCAGAGGGGGAGCTGAACAGGTCGATATCGGTGTCGTTGCAGGCGGTGGTGAGCATCAGCGCTGCCACGGCGGTCAGAAATATCTTGATTTTCATGATCTTTATATTTAAAGATTAGAGGCCGGAGTTGCCGTCCCAGCTGAAGAAGAGGTTGAAGTAGGTGGGGAGGCTGACGCCCGAAGGGGTACCACCGATGCCCATGCACACGGCGTTGTACGCCTGCGACGTGCTCTTGAGCGAAGCGTAGCTGTACTCGGCCGTCGAGCTGTACCAGAAGACGTACGGATATGACAGCGTCGTGGCCGACCCGTCGCTGAGCATGTTGAGGTAGCAGGTGCCGTAGGTCGAGGCGTCGGCCATGATGAAGTAGGCGTTGTAATACGTCTCGGCATAGCTCTCGTCGCCGTAGGCGTCAACGAAGCTGTAAATCAGGTCGGTGGTCTCCGGGCAGACGCGGTAGAGGCCCTCATAGTCGGCTATCGGCGAGGGGGTGAACGAGAAGACCATCTCGTTGCCGGCGCCCATGAAGTTCTGGATGCGTATCTTCCCGGCGCCGGGGAGCACCTCCATCTCGCACTGTATCGGCTCGTAGACGACGGGCGTCACGTCGAGGGTGCCAAGGCTGATGCCGTCGTCGGAGGTGAAGTAGAAGGTCACGGGCGAGCCGTCGGTGTTGGCGCTCTCCCAGGCGGAGATGAGCGCCGTGCTCTCGTAGTTGTAGAGCGTGGCAGAATAGTGGTTGGTGTATTCGGCAGGCACGCCAATGGCGAAGCTGACGGTCTGCTTGACTGGAATGCCGTCGAAGTTGAGCGCGATGGTGGCGTCGGCGCTGCCGGCCTCGAAGTCGACAGTCGACGGGCAGGTGATGCCCTCGGTGTCGCCGGTGAGCAGCAGGGGCACGGAGGCGGCCGCCGTGGTGTTGAGGCGGTGCATGGTCAGCGTGACATCGGTGCCCTCGCCGGGGATGAAGATGAAGTCGACGGGGTTGTCGGCGTCGAAATAGACGCCCATGACGTCGTCGGCGTCGGCGGCGCCCACGGTGTAGTCATCGTCGTCAGAGCAGGCGGTGAGCACCGGCAGGGTGGCCACGGCCAGGACAGCCACAGTGTTATATATAAATCTGAATGTTTTCATTATGCGGGTAGGTTTAGATGTTTTTGAGGCTGAGCATGACGGTAGAGGGGTCGGGGTTGAGCTTGAGCGAGGTGTTGAGCTGGCTCTCCGACAGGGGTATGTAGAGGGTGGTCCAAGGGGCCACGTAGCCGTCGTAGGAGTTGTACTGGTATGACTTGGGATGGTTTGAGTCGGTGTAGCCGCGCTCGATGGCCATCTCCAGGCGCTTGTAGTCATACAGGCAGACGCCCTCGCCCCAGAACTCGATGCGCTTCTGGCGCACAAGCTCGGTCTCAAACGCGCGCTGGCTCGAGGCAGTGCACTTGTAGCTGCCGTCGGTGTAGCGGTAAGAGTTGACGAAGCTCTGCAGCGCGGAGGCGCCGGCGGCGATGCCCTGAGTGTGGGCTATGGCCTCGGCCTCGATGAAATACATCTCCTCGACGCGCATCAGCGGTATGTCAACCTTGTTTCCCGTGGTGCTCGAAATGATATTGCCGCTGCCGGCGCGGAACTTGAATCCGACATAGGCGCCAAGCTGGCTCCAGTCGTCGAAGCTGAGCAGGGTGTACGGCGAATACTTCTCCTCGAAGGTCTGCTCGAAAGCCTGCTGCTGCGCCACCGTGGCGTTGTCGTCAACCCAGTCGGCCGGGTCAACCCACGTCATCTTGCGCCAGTCGGCGTCGGGAATGGTCTTGTAGAGCGCCGCGTCGATCATGAACGTCGCGCGATAGTTGCAGGAGGCCATGCCCCACGATGCCTCGGGGCACATGAACGATACCCACGACTCCCAGGTGTAATAGGTCACCATCTTGTCGGAGGCGGAGATCATGACAGCCCACATCCAGTCGGAGTTGGCGGTGTTGAAGCCAGTGGAGGTGTCGTACCACTGGCTCTCGGTCAGCGGCGAGTAACCGCAGTTGATGGCCTTGCGGGCATATTCGGCGGCCTTTGCGAAGGCGTCGTTGGCGCTGGTGCAGCCGATGGCGGGAAGTTCCTGGTAGCCCTCGCCAAGCTCGGCCCACTGGTCGGCGTCGTGCGCTATCTGCTCGGCCAGGTCCTCGGGATGGCGGTCGAAGCGTGTTCCCAACTCAAGCCAGAAGCGCGCTGCCAGGCCGTAGATCATGCCGGGGGAGGCATAGTTCTTGTCGCCGCTGTCCTTGGTCAGCAGTATGGCCTCCTCAGCCAGCTGCAGGTCGTTGAGGATGAAGCGGTACATTTCGTAGAACGGCGCGCGGGGGTTCTGCTTGGCCAGGTTCTCGTCGGAGTTCTCGTTGATGATGGGCACCGTGAGTCCCTTGAGGTCGTCGTAGTAGCTGTCGAGCGAGGTGCCGGTCTTCTTGAACTCATACATGCGGGTCATGTCGAAGTAGGTGAAGGCGCGGTAGGCCAGGCCCGTGGCGTAGGCCAGGGCGTCGGCCTCGTTGCCGCGCTCGCAGTTCTGTATAACCAGCTGGGCCTTGAAGGCGAGTGCGTAATAGTACCACCAGTAGTACGACTGCCAGGCGTAGTTGCCCATGTACAGGCACTCGGTGTAGGCCTGCCAGTAGTTGTAGTCGGTCGAGAGGATGGGCATGTCCTGGGTCATTACATCGTGCCAGATGACATGCTCGGGGTAGCCGATGCCGGTGTACACCGAGCTGCTGTAGTCGGCATACGGGGTGTTCATATATTGTGTGAGGCCGTTGACCAGTCCGAGCTTGTCGGCTGCCGCCACCTGGTCGGCGGTGGCGCCGTCGTCGTTGGGCAGCTGCTCGTCGAGGCACGAGGTCATGGCTACGCCCATGAGCAGCACGGCGGTGAGTATGCTAATGTATTTTTTCATTGCCTTAAGGAGTTAAGGAAATTAGGGAATTTAAGGAAGTTGACGAGGCTTAGAAAGTCACGTTGAAGCCGCCCACGAAAGTGCGCATGGGTGAGTATTCGGTGCCGTCGTAGGTGTGGCGCGAGCCGCGCGGGTCGAAGCCCTTGCGCTTGGTCCAGTAGGCCACATTGTCGACGGAGAAGTAGACGCGCAGGCGCTCGCAGAAGAATTTCTTGGTGAGTGTCTTGGGCAGGGTGTAGCCCAGCTGCAGGGTCTTGAACGTCAGCTGGCTGGCGTTGATGAGGAAGAGGTCGCTCACCACGTTGTTCTGCGTGTCGTTATACTGCCAGCGGGGGAGCCATGCGTCGGTGTTGGTCTCGCTCCATCCGGTGAGGGCGTCGCGGTGTATGTTCATGCCGATGGTCGAGCCGTAGGGGCTGCCCATGAGCGAGGCGTAGCCATAGTCGAGTTTCTTGCCTCCGACGCTGAAGGTGAAGTTGGCCGTCAGGTCGAAGCCGTAGGCGTTGACCGTGGTGCCGAAGCCGCCGTAGAACTTGGGCAGTGCCGAGCCGCAGTTATAGTTGGTGGCCTGGTCGTAGTTGGTGGTGCGGCTGAGGGTGCCGTCGTCATTGGTGACGTACCATGTAGGCTGGCCGCTCTCGTCCGGGCCGGCGTAGCGGGGTATGTACCACGTGTACATCGGCAGGTCTTCGCCGTAGAAGAAGTAGCTGCCCTGGTAGCCCTGGTGGCCGTCGAGGGTCTGGCCCTTTGAGTCCTCCGGCAGGCGCGTGATGCGGTTCTTCTCCCACGAGAAGTTGACGTTGACGCTCCACGAGAAGTCCTTCATCTGCAGGATGACGCCGTTGAGGGTTGCCTCGAGGCCGTTGTTGACCATGTCGCCGATGTTGTCATAGTAGCCGGTGTAGCCCAGGGCCGACGGCACGGTCTTGTAGTAGAGCATGTCGGTGGTCTTGCGGTTGTAGTACTCCAGCGAGCCGCTCAGGCGGTTGTTGAAGAACTCAAACTCGAAGCCTGTGTTGAGGTTGCCCGTGGTCTCCCAGGTGATGTCGGGGTTGCCCTTCCAGTAGAAGGAGTAGCCCACCTGTTCGTTTGAGTTGGTGATGTTGTAGTAATCAGTCCAATAGTAGCTGCTGCCCAGGCCGTCGTTGCCCTGCGAGCCGTAGGAGATCTTGAACTTCAGCATGTTTACCAGCGGGCTGCGCGGCCACCACTCCTCCTTGGTCATGATCCACGCGCCGCCGACGCTCCAGAAGTTGCCCCAGCGGTGGTCGGGGTGGAAGCGCGACGAGCCGTCGCGGCGGTAGGAGGCAGATGCGAAATACTTCGAGTCGTAGTCATACTGGCCGCGGATGAAGTAGCCCTCCACATTATATAATGTGTTCGACGAGCTCACGTCGCCGTTGGTGATGGCGCCGTCGAGCTCCTGGTTCTGGTCAAACATCGCGATGTTGTTCTTGCCGCCCGAGAGGCTGACGGTGCTGTAGCGGTTGTACTCGTGGCCGAGGAGCGCCTCCACGTGGTTCTTGCCAAAGTCGTGGTTCCAGTTGAGCAGTTGCTGGAAGTTGGTGGAGGTGCGGCGGTAGTGCGACACGCTCACCGAGCCTTGCAGCGATGCGTAGTAGCCGTAGTAGGGGTTGTAGGCCGTGTTGTTGCGGTATTCGTAGATGTCGACGCCTCCGTTGATGGTCAAGCGGAAGTCCTTGAGGAAGTCGATGTTGGCGAATCCGTTGATGGTGAACGCGTTGGCGTTGCGCTTGTAGGTGTCGAGCTTGTCAGACTGCACGGCGTTGGAGTTCTTCTGCTGCACGCGCACAAAGCCGACGGTGCCGTCGCCGTAGTCATACATCGGGCCGCGGGCGTCAGTCATCACGTTGCCGTTGCCATCGCGCAGGTAGAGGGGATAGATGGGCGCGATGTTGTGCACGGCCTCGAAGGAGGTGGTGTTGGAGTCATACTCCGTGTGCGAGTAGCTGGCATTGGCGCCGACTTTCAGCCAGGAGTATGCCTGCAGGTCGGCCTTCAGACGGGCGCTGTAGCGCGTAACGTCGGAGCCGTAGCTCACACCCTCGTTGTCGTAGTAGCCCAGCGAGAAGTAGGTGCTCGACTGCGAGTTGCCGCCCGAAACACTCAGGTTGTACTCCTGCAGCAGGCCGGTGCGTATCGCGTTGTCCTTCCAGTTGTCGGGATAGAGGGTGTAGAACTGCCCGTTGTTGTACACGCGGTTGCCAAGCATGGCGCTGGGGTTGAGCTTGCCGTTGGAGCCGATGAGCGTCTGGCCGTTGGGCACAGTATATAATATGTATCCGAGGCCGCCGGCGTCGGTGTCGGTGCCGATCATCGTAGTGTTGGCGTTGAGATACGACTGTGCCGAGGTGTAGCCCAGGGCTCGGTGGTTGTAGTTATACAGCGCCAGGTAGTGTGCCTCGTAGTATTCGCCGATGTTGTCGATGACGTCATAGTCGACCTTCGAGTCGGTGTTGGCGCCCCACTTCATGCTGAGGTTCACCTTCACAGAGCCTTTTTGGGCGCTCTTGGTGGTGATCATGATGACGCCGTTGGCGCCGCGGGCGCCGTAGAGTGCGTTGGAAGCAGCGTCTTTGAGTACCGAGATGTTGTCTACGTCGGCCGGGTTGATGTCTTTGAGGGCGCCGTTGTAGGGCTGTCCGTCAAGGATGATCAGCGGCGAGGTAGATGCATTGATGGAGCCGAGGCCGCGGATGTTGATGGTCGACTCGTTGGCGGGGTTGTTGGAGGTGATCATCGACAGGCCCGGCACCTTGCCCTCCAGCGCCTCCACGGGATTGGAGGTCTGGCGCTTGGTGATGTCGTCGGCCTTGACCACTGCCGCCGAGCCGGTGAACGCCTCGCGCTTCTGCTTGCCGAAAGCCACCACGACCACCTCGTCGAGCATGTCCTCGTGGGCGGTCATGACGATGTTCATCTGAGGCTGGATCTTCACCTTGGCCTCGTTCATGCCCACCACGCTGACGGTGATGGTCTTGTACTGCGTAGAAAGTTTCGGGAACGCGAAGTTGCCGTCGAGGTCGGTGGCCTGGATGAGCTTCGAGCCCACTACTCGCACCGTAGCGCCGGGGATAGGCTCCCCCTCTTCGTCGACCACGGTGCCTCGGACATCGATGGTGGACTGCGCAAACAGCACGGCTACCGGAAGCATCAGCAACACGAGCGTGATCACTGTCCGTAAAAATCTGTTATTCATTGCTTTTGAAAGTAAATGATGGTTTATCGCTTCATGGTATTGGAAAAAGTTGACGCTGATTCCGTGGGCAAAAATAACAAAAACGCACCATTCGGGCAAGAAAAATTATATTTTTAACACAAAAATTTGT
>CAYOUJ010000015.1:0-18499 GCA_964407165.1 uncultured Muribaculaceae bacterium
TCATTCTTGGTCTGCAAACCTATATAGCAGCTCTTGAATCGCTGAATAGTTACCAAGCCCCTTTGACGGGTTAAATTTTATTAAAACCGCCGTGCGAGTCGATTTATTGGCTATCTTTACGCACACTATCCCTAACCCGAATCAACCTTAAATCATCCACATATGGACAAACATCTGGCTCTTAACAAAAACGCACTCGTGCAGAAGCTGCAAAAGCCTGCTGCCGAGTTTACTAAGGCCGACATCATCCGCTTCGTCACCGAGGAGGGAGTGGAGATGATAAACTTCATGTACCCGGCCTCCGACGGTCGTCTCAAGACCCTCAACTTCGTCATCAACGACCTTGACTATCTGGAGACAATACTTACATACGGAGAGCGTGTCGACGGCTCGAGCCTCTTCCCCTTCATCAGCGCGGGCTCGAGCGACCTCTACGCCATCCCCCGCTACCGCACCGCCTTCGTCGACCCCTTCGCGCCGGTGAAGACGGTGACCATGCTTTGCTCTTACTTCGACAAGAACGGCGCGCCGCTCGAGCTTGCTCCCGAGCACACGCTCAAGAAGGCCTGCGACGCCCTGCGCGACGCCACCGGTCTGGAGTTCCAGGCCATGGGCGAGCTGGAGTATTACGTCATAGCTCCGGCCCAGGACGCCTTCCCCGCAACCGACCAGCGTGGCTATCACGAGAGCATGCCGTTTGCAAAGTTTAACGACTTCCGCGTGCAGTGCATGAGCCTGATAGCCCAGACCGGCGGCATGATAAAATACGGACACTCTGAGGTGGGCAATTTCACCGCCGACGGCACAGTCTACGAGCAGAACGAGATAGAGTTCCTCCCCGCCCCGGCCGAGGAGGCCGCCGACCAGCTTATGCTGGCCAAGTGGGTAATCCGCAACCTCGGCTACCTCAACGACCTCGACATCACCTTCGCCCCGAAGATTACCACGGGCAAGGCCGGCTCGGGTCTCCACATACACATGCGGCTGATGAAGGATGGCACAAACATGATGCTCAACGACGACCGCACGCTCAGCGACACCGCCAAGCGTGCCATAGCCGGCATGATGGAGCTGGCGCCCTCGATCACCGCTTTCGGCAACAAGAACCCTACGTCGTACCTGCGCCTGGTGCCCCACCAGGAGGCGCCTACGGACGTATGTTGGGGCGTGAGCAACCGCACGGCTCTCGTGCGCGTGCCTCTCGGCTGGACTTCCAGAGTGGACATGAGCTTGATAGCCAATCCTATACAGAATGGCGACAGCGGGTATGACGCCCGCGTGAAGCAAACGGTGGAGATGCGCTCGCCCGACGGCTCGGCCAACGTATACCAGCTCATGGCCGCCCTCGCCGTGGCCTGTCGCCGCGGCCTGGAGATGCCCGAGACGGAGGCCCTGAAGAAAGCGGAGGAGACGTTCATCGACCGCAATACCGACCGGTCGAAGTTTGACAGCCTCCCCGACTGCTGCGTCGACTCTGCCGAGCGTCTCGCCGGGCAGCGCGAGGCGTACGAGGCGATGGGCGTGTTCAGCCCGGAGATGATCGATGGCATCATCGACCACCTGCGCCGACAGAATGACAAGGGGCTCCGTGCGCGCCTCACCGCCGACCCCGAGGCTCTCACGCGCCTCGTCCGCGAGAACCTCTACTGCGGCTAACCAACTTATAACTTATAACTTATAACTGTTTGGTCGGGAAATTCCCTAAATTCCTTAAATTCCCTAAATTCCTTATTCCCAGCCATCACGACACGGTTATAAGTTATAAACTATAAACTATTATCTATAAACTATATAACTATTATGGAGATACCTTTTGCCGAATCCTGGCGCATAAAGATGGTGGAGCCTATCCACAAGTCCACCCGCCACGAGCGCGAGAAATGGATACGCGACGCACACTACAACGTTTTCCAACTCCCTGCCGAACAGGTTTATATCGACTGCCTGACTGACTCCGGCACCGGAGCCATGAGCGACCGCCAGTGGGCGGCCATGATGATGGGCGACGAGAGCTATGCCGGCGCCCGCTCGTTCTTCCACCTGCGCGACACCATACACCGCCTCACCGGCTTTGAGCACGTGATACCCACGCACCAGGGCCGCGCCGCCGAGAACGTTCTCTTCAGCGCCCTGGTCAAGCGCGGTGACATAGTGCCCGGCAACAGCCACTTCGACACCACCAAGGGCCATATCGAGAGCCGTCACGCCACAGCTTGGGACTGCACCGTCGACGAGGCCCGCGACACCCAGGCAGAGCTTCCTTTCAAGGGCAACGTCGACCCCGCAAAGCTCGAGGCTTGCCTGCGCGAGCACGCCGGCCGCGTCCCCTTCATCATCGTCACCATCACCAACAACACCGCCGGCGGCCAGCCGGTGTCGATGGAGTGCCTGCGCAAGGTGCGCGAGATAGCCGACCGCTACGGCAAGCGCGTCATCTACGACTCCGCTCGCTTCGCCGAGAACGCCTACTTCATCAAGACGCGCGAGGAGGGGTACGCCGACCGCTCGATCAAGGGGATAGTCCTCGAGATGTTCAGCTACGCCGACGGCATGACCATGTCGGCCAAGAAGGACGCCATCGTCAACATGGGCGGCTTCATAGCCACCCGCCATGCCGACTGGTACGAGGCCGCAAAGGAGTATTGCATCCCCTTCGAGGGCTACCTCACATACGGCGGCATGAACGGCCGCGACATGGAGGCCCTGGCCGTGGGCCTGGATGAGAACACCGAGTTTGACAGCCTCCACACCCGCATCCACCAGGTGGAGTTCCTGGCCAAGCTGCTCGACGAGTACGGCGTGCCCTACCAGCGTCCCGCCGGCGGCCACGCCATCTTCCTCGACGCATCGAAGATACTCACCAAGGTGCCCAAGGGGGAGTTCCCCGCACAGACCATCACCATCGAGCTTTATCTCGAGGCCGGTATCCGCGCCTGCGAGATCGGCTACATCCTCGCCGACCGTGACCCGGAGACTCGCGAGAACCGCTTCGGCGGACTCGATCTGGTGCGCCTGGCCATCCCGCGCCGCACGTACACTGACAACCATATCCGCGTCATCGCCGCAGCCATCAAGAACGTCTACGACCGCCGCGACAGCATCACCCGCGGTGTGCGCATCGCCTGGGAGGCCCCGTTGATGCGCCACTTCACCGTGCAGCTCGAGCGCCTGGCCGAGCCGGTGCCCACCCCGGCTCTCGAAACCACCGTATAATCAAGTAATGAGGGCGGCCGGGGACGGCCGCCCTCATTACTTGATTATATCACTTGAAGTTGGGGCCAGCGGGCGCGGGTGTCGTCAATGGCCCGCCGGAGGGCGTCGGCGTCCGTCGGGTCGACAGGGTAGTGGCGGGCGCCGGTGCGCTGGGCCAACGCACGGCCGCGTTTCACGTCAGGGTCGGCGAAGGCAACGTGCCATTCACCCGTGGCCCGCAGCCGCTCGACGGTGGCCGCGTCGCCGTCAACCACGAAGGCCGCCTTGTCAGGCTCCGGGCGCCGGAAGGGGCGCGCACCGCGACGGCGGTAGTCCTCCATGCGCTTCTCCAAATAGTTGTCAGCCATAATTTTAATCGATGATTATCGATTTTCTTCGATTTTCTCTTGTTTTTTTTTCTCTTTGAACTTCAGGTGGTCGAACCCCTTGCCGTAGACACCGCCCACGTTGGTCTGCGTGATAAACGCGTCGGGGTCGATGCTCTTGATGATACGGTAGATAGTCACCGACTCTATCTTGCGGCACATGACAAGCAGGTAATGTGTCTCTTGCTTGGTGTACCACCCGATGCCCTTGCAGACGGTGCACCCGCGGTGGGCGTCGCCGATGATGGCGTTGGCTATCTTCTCCCAGTGTTGCGAGAAGATGGTGAACTGCACTGCCTGGCGGTTGGTGTGGATGATATAGTCAGTCAGGTATGACACGATGAACAGGATGACAAAGCCGCTGACCACCTTGTCGACCTGGTGGAAGATCAGGTATGACGACGAGATGATGCAGAAGTCCACGTAAATCATTGTGCGGCCGATGCTTACGTTGGTATACTTGGCCACCATGGCCGCGATGATGTCGGTGCCTCCCGTCGAGCCGTTGTGCACGAACACCAGGCCCAGGCCCAGGCCGCAGAGTATGCCGCCGATGGTCACGTTCATGAACATCTCCTGGTGCACTAACGGCTCGGGGAACATGGGCTGGAGTATGCCGATGAACAGCGAGAGCACCGTCGCGCCGAAGAGTGTGCGGATGACAAATGTCTTCCCAACCGTCTTGTATGCCATCGCCAGCAGGATGATATTGATGACGTATGTGGTGACGGCAACGGGCACGTTGAGAGTGAAGTAGAGTATCGAGGCCACACCGGACACGCCGCCAATCACCACCTTCTCCGGCAGGATGAAAGCGGTGAAGCCGAAGGAGTAGAGCAGTATGCCCAGGATGATGAAGATGTAGTCTTTGGCGGTCATCCACATCCGCCGCTTGTTGTATGTCATGGTTTTAGGTCGTTTGGTTACCGGGAGTGGGGTTGCGCCTTCGCGCCCCGCCCATTTGCGGTGCAAAGGTAGTAATATTTTTTGCATTTTTGAACAATCATTCAACGCGACGCGTTTAATTGGTAAAAAATTCAGTCTCCTCAAAATCAAAATTCAATAATGTTATCTACAAACTAAATCCCACAGAAGAGATGAAAACGAACTATTTACTTATGACATTGGGCATCGGCCTGCTTGCGCCTGTCGCTGCCGTGGCCCAGAGTAACGGGGATGATGTGATCACATACGAAAGCGTCTCCGTGACCGAGATCAACGCCACCTGCAAGGACTACTACACCTCTACCTGGCGCGACAACTGGTTCCTCCAGATCGGTGCCGGCATCGAGTCGCCATTCGTTGAGAACGAGATTGTTAAAGGCGACGCCAAGCACCACATCACTGCCACCTACAACCTCGGCTTCGGCCGCTGGTTCTCCCCCTACATCGGATTCCGATTCAGCGGTTACTATAACAAGATGCGCTGGGACAACGGCACCACCTCCACGGCAAACATGGCCAACCTCAACTTCGACTTAATGTGGGACATGTTTAACTCCCTCGGCGGCGTCAACAGCAAGCGCGTCTTCTCGATCGTGCCCTTCGTGGGCGTAGGTGGCACATTCTGCTGGGACTATGACGCCACCAACTCAAACTGCTACAAAGACGGCAAGATCAAAAAGAACCAGTGGACACTCCCAGTCAGCGCCGGCATACAGCTGCGCTTCCGCCTTTGCAAGTACGCCGACTTCTTCCTCGAGGGCCGCGCATCGTTCTACGGCGACAACTTCAACAACTGCGTCTATGACGACCCCGTGGACGTGAACATCCAGGCTATCGGCGGCTTCAACATCAACTTCGGAGGCCGCGAGTTTGAGAGCTACAATCCCTGCGACTACCTCGGCTACATCGCCTCGCTCAACAACCAGGTCAACGCCCTCCGCGGCGACCTCGCCGCCACCGCTGCCGCCCTCGCCGCCGCAGAGGCACAGCTTCCCTGCCCCGACGCAACTGTCGAGAACGTCTATGTGCAGCCTCCCATGCTCTCCGCCGTCCGCTTCACCATCAACTCCGACGTAGTTACCCCCGAGGAGATGGTCAATGTCTACAACGTGGCACAGTGGATGAAGGACAACCCGTCGGTCAACGTGGTCATCAAGGGCTATGCTGACAAGGACACCGGCACCAGCGACTACAACATGGAACTCTCGCAGCGCCGCGCACAGGCAGTCTACAACATCCTCACCAAAGACTACGGCATCTCCGGCGACCGCCTGACCATCCAGGCCAACGGCTCCGACACCCAGGTCTACACCGAGAACGACTGGAACCGCATCGTAATCTTCGCCCAGCCGCAGTAACAGCGGACAGCGAATAGCGGACAGCGAACAGTGGCCATCCGCATTAAGCGACAAATATAACATCCGGCAGGCGCCCCAACGTGTGTGGGGCGCCTGCTCTATTAAGTCCGGAGGGCTGCCGTCCCCGGCCGCGCATCCCCGCCTTGGCCGCAAGCGTTTGGAAGCCACGCCTCGCAGCCACAGGGCGCGGCGTAGCCGCGCCCCACAGTGGCAGCGGCCTCCGGCCGCTGCTGCGCAGCCCCCAAATCCCAATTCCCAAATCCCAATTCCCAAAAACAAGAGCCCCTCGGAGCTTTCACAGCGCCGAGGGGCAATTGCAATTATCAACGATTGATACTAACTTGATCTGTAATTATCGCGGATAAGGAGTGAGTGGGGGTTTATTTGTCAAGCGTGCAGATAGCTACGCGGTTCCAAGAAGGCTCGGAGAACATGTTGCCGATGCCCTGGCCCTCTGCGTCGATGCGGTCGGCAGAGATCTTGTACTTGTTGACGAGCATGGTCTTGACAGACTGTGCACGAGCAGCAGCGAGCTTGTTGTTGAACTCGGGGTTGCCCTCGGGAGAAGCGTAACCCTTGACGTCGAGCTTGCTGTCGGGATGGTTCTTCATGAACGAAGCGATGATGTCGACGGTGCGAGCCTGGTCGTTGCTGATGGTGCTGGAGCTCTGAGCATAGTAGATGTAGCGTACGCTCTCGAGGTTGTCCTTAACCTTCTCGATAACTCTGGGAGGACGGCTCTGGCAAGCCTCGAGCTCGGCGCTAACCTCCTGGGTGCGGCTCTGTGCCTGTGCGAGGGCTGCGTTGCAAGCCTCGAGGTCGGCGCGGAGAGCGTTGATCTGGCCGTTCAGAGAAGCGATCAGGTCGGGGTCGCAGCCCTGGGTGCACTGGAAGCCCTTGCCGAAGTGGTAGGTAAGGCCCACCATGATGTTAAAGTGTGCGCCACGGATGTCGTATGCAGCGCTGGTCTGGCTGACGTTGACGTCGGTCATGTCCCAGGTTACGCTCGGCTTGAGGGCAACGGTGAAGTTGGGGCATACGTTGAAGTTGAAGTTAAGACCGGCCTTCGTTGCGAAGTAGTTGTGGTCGGCACGGTCGGGATAGTAGAGGTGACCCCAGCCTGCGCCGGCTACTGCTTCAATCTCGAAGAAGCGGGGAGCGCAGTTGTAGCCTGCGAAGAGGTTCATCAGGTTGAACGAACCGTAAGCGCCGACATACTGGCTGTCGAATACGTTGCCGCTGTGAGCGGAGCGGTCGCCGTGAGTGGTGGAGGTGTTGATACCCCAGGCAGCCTCAACGCCGAGGCCGACTACGGGAGATATCTGCTTGTCGACGTGTACGCCAACGATACCGCGCATGTTCTGGAAGAAGCTATGTCCCTTGAGGGGGGTGGTTGCACCACCGTCGAGGCCGACCGACCAGTTCGAGCCGAAGTTGGTAGCCTCGTAAGCCGTCTGTGCGTTTGCAGTCATCATACCAACGGCTGCAACAGCGATAAGGAAAAGTTTTTTCATTCTGTGTAAGTTGTTAACGTTGATAAATCGGCACAAAGATAATACATTTGTGCATATTGACAAAATTTTTTTAAAAAAAACCTTAATTTCGCGGCGTTTTGATAATTTTTCATACGCTTCTCCGTTAGTCATAACTCGCTGACTGTCGGCGCGGTGTCGGCGCTGAAACGCTTTTTCTTGCCATTGCAGATTTTTTTCTCTAATTTTGTGCCATGCATTACTTCATGATAGCCGGAGAGGCCTCCGGCGACATACACGCCGCCGGGCTGATACGGGCCCTCCGCGTGGCCGACCCGGACGCCCGCGTCACCTTTTTCGGCGGCGACCTGATGGCCGACGCCGCCGGCCATGCCCCCGTGGTGCACTACCGCGAGATGGCATACATGGGCATCAGCGAGGTGCTTCGCCACCTGCCGCAGGTGCGCCGCAACCTGCAGGTGGCGCGACGCATCATCGAGCAGGAGCGCCCCGACGCGGTAATATTCGTCGACTATCCGTCGTTCAACCTCCGGCTGGCTCCCGTGGCTCTACGCGCGCGCGCGCGTACATATTATTATATCCCGCCGAAAATATGGGCGTGGAAGGAGTGGCGCGTGCGCAAGATACGCCGTTATCTTGATGATGTGTTCTGTATACTTCCCTTTGAGCCTGCATTTTACGCAAGCTACGGCATGAATGTGAACTATGTCGGCAACCCCACCGCCTGCGAAATTGCTCACTTCCTTAATGAGCATCCCGATACCGCCACAAATGATAATATTTTAGCATTAATTCCGGGGAGTAGGCGCGGCGAGATACGCAACAATCTCCCTGTCATGTTGGAGGTTGCGCGACGCCATCCCGAGCTGCGGGCGGTGGTGAGCATCGCCCCGGGGATAGAGCCGAGTTTCTACGATCAGTTTGGCGACTTCGAGCGCGCCGCCGACTCCTTCGCCCTCATGCGCCAGGCCCGTGCCGCCTTGGTCACCTCCGGGACGGCCACCCTCGAGTGCGCCCTGCTTGGCACGCCCCAGGTGGCCTGCTACCGCTCCAACGGCTCACGGCTTGTCTACAACCTGCGCGGTCTGGTGCTGAAGATACCCTTCGTGACGCTCCCCAACCTGATAGCCGCCTGCGAGGTCATCCCCGAGATGCTGCTGTGCCACTGCAACGCCGACGAGGTCGACGCACGCCTGACACCCCTGCTCTCCGACACCCCGGCACGCCGCGCCCAGACAGACGGCTACGCCGAGATAAAAGAGCGCCTGGGCACCTCCGACCCCTCCACCTCCGCCGCCGTCGTCATCACGGAAAATTTACGCGGCGTTAGCGTAAAGTCAAATTAAATTCGTAACTTTGCAGCGCTTTACTCAAGGCACGGGAGCGTGCCCCTGTGAAGCACCTTTGATGCCGCGACAGCGGCCATAAAGGATAAAAGACATATTTAAAGGCGTTTATCCAAACGCTATCTTCTTCGCTTGGAACCTGAGAAATTCCCTAATTGGTCAGAAGATAGTGCAGTGGGTGGCGCCCAGGGTAGATTATATAGACCCCGGCAGTGACGTGGTGACACGTCACAGGTGCCGGTGTGGGCATATAATCTCACGTGGGCTGACCGACTGCTTTTCCTCGACCAAAGGCAGTCTCAGGGCCTCAAGCGTGGGGAAAAGCAGGATAGAGTTTCCCACGTTCTTTATTTTATACCCACAATGCCGAATCAGGGAAGCAATAGGCAGGTTTATAGTTCCTTATGGAATATTGTATTCTTGCGGCCGGCGAAGGCTCAAGACTGGCCCGGGAGGGAGTGGCCGAGCCAAAGCCGTTGGTGAATCTGTGCGGCGAGCCTATGGTCGGGCGCCTGATCGTACAGCTGGCCGAATGTGACGCGGAGGCCATATCGGTGTTGCTCAACCGCGACATGGCCGAGGCCGCGGCCTATCTCAAACAGCTTGCCAAGCGGTTGCCGGTGCCCCTGCGGGTGCGCACGGTCTCCACACCAAGTTCCCTGCACACGTTCTACGAGCTACGCAAGCTCATCACCTCGCACCGCTTTGTGGTGACCACGGTCGACACCGTCTTTCGCACAGAGGATTTCCGCCGGTATGTGCGCGCGTTTGTCTCCCGCGGGGCTGTGGACGCGTTCATGGCGGTCACCGCGTATGTCGATGACGAGAAGCCGCTGTATGTGGAGGTCGACTCCAACATGCGTGTCACCGGCTTCTCTGACACGGCGGCGGCAGAGCCGGTGTTTGTGTCGGGCAGCATTTACGGGCTGACGGCGCCGGTGTTTCGCGTGGCCAAGGAGTGCCTCGACGCGGGCGTCAGCCGTATGCGCAATTTCCAGCGGGCTCTTGTGGAGACGGGCATGAATGTTGAGGCGTGGGACTTTGGCAAGGTGATGGACGTGGACCACCGCGATGACATCGCCCTTGCTGAGCAATTCATACAGGGTCGGTAGGGTATGGCGCAGTCAGAAAGCATCATCGCGGCCGTGGGCCGTTGCCGGTCATATTCGCCCAACAATGTGAAGAACGACGCGGCGATACTCGAGGGCGTGTCCGCTATCTTGGAGGCCGGAGTGGGGCCGGTGAGGCGGCTGACCGAGGAGGAGTTTCTTGGCGCGGACATAACGGAGCCGATAGTGGTCAACATGTGCCGCCTGCCGGAGTCGATAGCCAAATTGCAGTCCCTTGAGCGCGAGGGGCGGCTGGTGGTGAACTCCGGTTTCGGAATAGAGCGGTGCGCACGCGAGCACTTCACGCGGCTGATGCTCGAGCACGGCATCCCGTGTCCCGAGAGCCTGATAGTCGACACTGACTGCCCGCTGGAGGGGATTTTGGAGGCCAACGGGTTCTCAAACTGCTGGGTGAAACGCGGCGACGGCTACTCGCTGCACAAGGAGGATGTGACATACGTACGTCATGCCGAGGAAGCGGAGGACATACTCAAGGAGTACCGACTGCGCGGCATACGCCGTGCCGTGATTAACCGTCATCTGGCAGGCGACCTGGTGAAGTTTTACGGCGTGTGCGGCACCGGTTTCTTCTATTTCTTCTATCCTTACGACCACGGCCACAGTAAGTTTGGGCTGGAGCGCAAGAACGGGGCGAGCCACCGCTACCCCTTCGACGAGACCTGCCTGCAGCGCGTGTGCGAGAAATTTGCGTCCATCTTGGGCGTCACCGTTTATGGTGGCGACTGCATAGTCACCCCCGAGGGTGAGGTGAGCATCATCGATTTCAACGACTGGCCGAGTTTCGCGCCGTGCCGAGCGCAGGCCGCCCGGGCTATAGCGCGCGCGGTGGAGGTGCGCGCGGAGGCCCGGCATTTAGAAGCACATAACAGATAAACAATGAGCAGCATAGCAATCAACAAGTCGCGTAGCCGGCTGAAGGAGCAATACAAGAGCACGCTCAAGTCGGCCGACACTGAGGAGCACATCGACCTGTGGTTTTATCGCCCTGTGGGGTTTGTGGTGGCCAAGGTGTCGGCGCGCCTGGGGATGACACCCAACTTCCTGACGTTCCTGTCGATATTCTTGGGGGTCGGGGCGGGCGTGGCCTTCTATCCGGGCAACTTCTGGATAAACGTGTGCGGCATAGTGCTGCTGGTGAGCGCCAACATCCTCGACAGCGCCGACGGCCAGCTGGCGCGCTTCACCGGCCAGTTCTCGCGCCTTGGGCGCATACTCGACGGCATGGCCGGCGACTTGTGGTTCATCACCATCTACGTGTCGATATGCCTTCGCGAGGTGGTGACCTCAGGCTTTTTCGAGGCTCATGCGTGGGCGATATGGATGCTGGCGTCCGTTGCCGGGCTGAGCCACATATTGCAGGCGCAGATGGCCGACCGCTACCGTCAGTTTCATCTCTTCCTGCTCTTTGACAAGGGGGTGTCGGAGCTTGAAAACCTCCAGGATCTGGAGCGTCAGGTGGCCGACAGCGCCGACAAGGGGCTGCTGCAGCGGCTGCTGCTGAAGTTTTACCTCAACTACTCGCGGCAGCAGGCGCGCCTGTCGCCCACCATGCAGCGGCTGCTTGGACGGTGGGAGCAGACGTATTCCGGCAAGGTGCCGGAGGAGCTCCGCGCACGCGTGCGCGCCATGAGCCTGCCGCTGATGAAATACACTAACATACTGTCGTTCAACTGGCGCTGCATAGTGCTCGTCGCCTCGCTGCTGATGCGTATGCCGTGGATATATTTCGCGGTGGAAATCAGTGTGTTCAACGGTATTTTGATATATATGGTGCGCCGCCATGAAAAGATGTGCAAACAGTTGCTCGATGAAGATTGAAAGGATACGAGGCATAATATTCGACTACGGAGGCACCATCGACTCCCGCGGCAATCACTGGAGCGAGGTGATGCGCGAGGGTTATGAGGCGTGCGGGCTGCATGTCGACAAGGCTATCTTCCGCCAAAGTTACGTGACGGTGGAGCGCATGTTAGCGGTTAATCCGCTGATAAAGCCTGAGTTTACGTTCCGCGACGTGATGGGTGTCAAGCTTGCCCGTCAGCTTGCCGACCTGGCAGCCGGTGGGCATATCTCGCCGGATCAGTGCCAGAAGCTGTCGGAGCCGATAGCCGACTGGTGCTACTGCTATGCGCGCCGGGCCGTGGCCGAAGCCGCGCCGGTGCTTCAGATGGCGCATGAGCGCTACCCGACGGCGCTTGTGTCAAACTTCTACGGCAACCTCCACGCCGTGATCGCCGACATGGGCATTGCCGGGATGTTTGACAAGGTGGTCGAGAGCGCGGTGGTGGGCGTGCGCAAGCCTGACCCCAGGATATTTGCGATGGGGGTGGAGGCTTTGGGACTCAACCCCGAGGAGGTTGTGGTCGTAGGCGACAGCGTGGGCAAAGACCTTCTGCCCGCCCTCACATTGGGCTGCCGGGCCGTGTGGGTCAAAGGCGCCGAGTGGGAGCCATCGGACTTCTCCCGCGAAGATGTGCCCGCAATCGGCTCTCTCATAGAACTGCCCAATGCGCTGGATATGTGACATGAAGAGCATGCGGAGGATGCATACGGTGATACGCCGGCGCGGGGTGAGGCTCTACCTCAAGTCGATGGTGGTTTCCCAGATCTCGGGGCTGACCGACTATGTGGGCAGCTTCGTGGCATTCGCTTTCCTCCACCTCAGCGCCGCGGTCTCCACCGTCTGCGGCGCCGTCTTGGGTGGCATCGTCAACTGCTGCCTCAACTACCGTTACACCTTCCGCGTACGCCATGGCTCGAAGTGGGCCATCGCCGTCAAGTTTTTCCTCGTGTGGCTTGGCAGCCTGATACTCAACACGGTAGGCACGGAGTATTTTACCAAGTGGCTCGTGGGGCAGGAGATGGTGCTCACCGCGCTGTCGCGCGACCTGTGCTTCATCGTGGCACGAGTGAGTGTGTCGCTTGCGGTGTCGATCTTCTGGAACTTCCTGCTGCAGCGCTACTTCGTCTTCGCCGAGCCCCGCAACGGCCATCGCCAGTAGCCAATCCCGACCTTCAATCGGTAATCTCGACTTTCGACCGAAAATCGACAATTTCGATAGATTGTCGACCCTCTCGAAAAAATTATTTGCATAATTCCCCCAAAATAGCTACCTTTGCACCGCATTTTGCACCAAAGAACTATATTCTTTTAATTACTAATCTTTTATGAAGTACGAAACCGTTTTCATTTTAACTCCCGTTTTGTCTGATGAACAGATGAAGGAAGCGGTAGCAAAGTTCAGCAAGGTGCTCACCGACGCCGGTGCCACCATCTGCAACACTGAGGAGTGGGGCCTCCGCAAGCTCGCATACCCCATCGAGAAGAAGTCGACCGGCTTCTACGCTCTCGTTGAGTTTGAGGGCGACAGCACCCTGCCCCGCAAGCTCGAGACCGCATTCCGCCGCGACGAGCGCGTCATTCGCTTCCTCGTCTTCCGTCAGGACAAGTACGCCGCCGAGTACGCCGTAAAGCGCCGCTCGCTCCGTGCCGCCAAGGCCGCCGAAGCCGCCGCTGCCCCCGCCGCAGAGGCCCAACCCGAAGTAGAACCCGCTAACGAAGAGAAGAAGGAGGACTAAACCATGGCACAGTCAAACTCTGAGATACGCTACCTCACTCCCCTGTCGGTGGACGTGAAGAAGAAGAAATATTGCCGTTTCAAGCGCAGCGGCATCAAGTATATCGACTATAAGGATCCTGAGTTCCTCAAGAAGTTCCTCAACGAGCAGGGCAAGATACTGCCCCGCCGCATCACCGGCACCTCGCTGAAGTTCCAGCGCCGCGTTGCCCAGGCTGTGAAGCGCGCCCGTCACCTGGCCCTGCTTCCCTACGTGACCGACTTGATGAAATAACCCCGCAGAAAATCAGGAAAATTATGAAGATTATACTTAAAGAAGACGTCCGCGGCCTTGGATACAAGGACGACGTCGTAGAAGTAAAGAACGGCTACGGCCGCAACTACCTGATACCTTACGGCAAGGCTGTCATCGCCACTCCCTCGGCCCTCAAGCAGCTCGAGGAGACCCAGCGCCAGCGCGCCCACAAGGTCGAGAAGGCCATCGCCGAGGCACAGGCCGCAGCGGCTGCCCTCGAGGGCGTAAGCCTCACCATCGCTGCCAAGATCAGCGAGGCCGGCACCATCTACGGCGGCGTTGGTGCCGCACAGGTCGCCGAGGCCCTGGAGAAGGCCGGCCACACCGTCGACCGCAAGATTATCGAGATCGCCCACCCCGTAAAGGAGGCCGGCAGCTACGTCGCCGTCGCAACCTTCTACAAGGGCGTCACCGCCGAAATACCCTTCGAGGTAGTCGCCGAGTAACTACGAACTACGAACTACGAGCTACGAGCTACGAGCTTTCCTGTGAAAGTTTGTGGCTCGTAATCTGTTTTTTTGCTATATTTGCAGCATGAGAGGAGCGTGGGCATTGCCCTTCATATTATTGCTGGCGGGGTGCGGACAGCACCGGCGCGAGGCTGACACAGAGCGGTATCTGCGTCAGCTTGACAGCATAGTGGAGCGGGGTAGCGCCCTCGCGCCCCGCACCACCGATGCCCCCGAACGTGGCACCGCGGGGCGCGAAGGCGCCGCCCCGCTCCAAGATCCCTTTGAGCGTGAGATGGCGCTCCACGACGAGTACATGAGCCGCTCGCTCGACTCGGCTCTTATGCACGTCAAGCGGGCGCGGGAGATAGCGGGGCGCGAGGGCGCCGCCCCGCTCCAAGTGCGTGCCGACATCGCCTTGGCGTACGTCTACAACACCTCCGGCGTCATGTACAAGGAGGCGTACGACATCTTTACCGGCATTGACCGCAGTCTGCTCACCGACAGCGCGATGCTGTTCGACTGGTATTGCCTGGGCATTCAGGTGAACCGCAACTTGGCCGTGCACTCCCTCGACGAAGAGCTGAAGGCACAATACACCGCCGCCAAGGCCGCGTGGCGTGACTCGGCGCTCACGCTAAAGCCTGACAACGACGTGCTGCTTGCCAATAAATACATGGACTTGGGCGACTATGGTCGCGCCCTGCAGGTGCTCGGCAACGTGCGCGACGGGCAGACCACGCGCGAGGCGGCTATCAAGTATAACGTGCTGGCGCAAATATATGAACGTCAGGGACGTACGGACTTGCAGGAGAAGTATCTCGCGCAGTCGGCCATCTGCGACCTCTCCAACGGCGTCCGCGAATATCTGTCGCTGCAGACGCTGGCGATGCTGCTGTACGACGACGGCGACTACTCCCGCGCCTACCGATACATACACCGCTCCATAGCCGATGCCACGGCGTGCAATGCCAAGCTGCGGATGCTCGAGATGTCAGAGACACTGCCGATTATCGACAACGCCTACGACGCCGCCCAGCGCCGCACACGCCTTACTATCATCCTCGCCTGCGTCGCCGTGGGGCTGCTGCTCGTTGTCCTTGCCATCGCATTGCTTTATATCCGCCGTAAAAACAGACGGTTGGCTTCGATAAGCCGCCGCCTTGAGGCGTCCGCGCAGCGTCTCGAAGCCTCCGACCGTATCAAGCAGGAGTATGTCACCCGCTTCATGAACCTCTGCCTCGAGTACCTCGGCAAGATGGAGCACTACCGCGGGCACCTCAACAAGGTCGCAGCTACCGGCGACTGGCAGAAACTTTACGACACCATCCGCTCGACACGCTACGTCAACAAGGAGATTGCCGACTTCTACGAGAAGTTTGACGAGGCGTTCCTCAACCTCTTCCCCACCTTTGTCGACGACGTCAACGCCCTGCTTCGCCCCGACGGGCGCCCGCGCCTCAAGAATGGCGAGCGGCTCAACACCGAGCTGCGCATCCTCGCCCTCATGCGCCTGGGCATCACCGACGGCGAGAGCATCTGCCGCTTCCTGCGCTGCTCCGCCTCCACCGTCTACAACTACCGCACCCGCCTGCGCAACGCCGCCCTCGACCGCTCCGCCTTCGACCGCGCCATCACCCCCGAATAATGAAAATGAGCCGGACGCGCCCCGCCCCCAATTTGGAAGCGACGCGCCCTCGCGCCCCAATTTGGAAGCGACGCGCTCTCGCGTCGCAATTTGGAAGCGACGCGCCCTCGCGCCCCAATTTGGAAGCGACGCGCCCTCGCGTCGCGCTCCCCGCCTTGGCCGCAAGGGCTGTCCGATAGCGAAGACGACGTGGGGCGGATAGACACGCCTGGCGCCGCGACGCGAGGGCGCGTCGCTTCCAAACCAAGCGGCCAAGGCGGGGATGCACGGCCGGGACGGCCGTAATTTGGAAGCGACGCGCCCTCGCGTCGCGCTCCCCGCCTTGGCCGCAAGGGCTGTCCGATAGCGAAGACGACGTGGGGCGGATAGACACGCCTGGCGCCGCGACGCGAGGGCGCGTCGCTTCCAAACCAAGCGGCCAAGGCGGGGATGCACGGCCGGGACGGCCGTAATTTGGAAGCGACGCGCCCTCGCGTCGCGCTCCCCGCCTTGGCCGCAAGGGCTGTCCGATAGCGAAGACGACGTGGGGCGGATAGACACGCCTGGCGCCGCGACGCGGGGCGCGTCGCTTCCAAACGTCTGGGCAACAAAAGAGCCGGAAGAAGCACCTTGCCCCTTCCGGCTCTTTAACTTTTACTTTATCAACATCTTCTTGCCGTTGACTATGTAGAGGCCTTTGGGGAGGCGGTTGACAGCCTCGGCGTCCTCGGTGGTGAGTACGAGCACACCCTGCAGGTTATACACACGGTAGACGCCTGCAGTTGAGTCCGGCAAAACATTCTCCACGCCGCTCTCTTGCAGGCACCAGAAATTTTTCCACACTTCAGCCGCCTGATACGCCGCCAATCTTCCGGCGGGCACAGTCACCGGCATGTTCATGTACTGACCATTAGTAAACATGCTGCTTGTAACCGACGGTGGTGTCGCACACTCAAGCGTCAAGCTCTCAGCCGTAGAAGGGAACACCGTAATTTCTTGCGTCTTAGCACCAAGTATGACAACTTTTGCGCTCCATCCAACATAAGCTGATTCCACATCCGAATACACCGTGTCTGCCTCAAACGTGTCATCGGTAAAAGCACTCGTTATTGTCAGCTTGTCAAGATGTTTACCTCGAAATGGAGATACCGAACTAACTTCATAATTATCATAATATTTTAATGGACGCCCAACAGACAATCTCTTCAACGGGCATCCAGTAAAATAACTATTACCATTAAACGAAAGTTCATCTTCTCCGGGGCCCAAAATAACTTCAACCAATGATGTACACCCTCTAAAAGAACCGGTCGAAATATAAACCGTTGATGGCAGATTAATAGAAATAAGACTTTCGCAGTTAGCGAAGGCATTATTCCATATTTCTGTAACCGCGGGCATGCTCACCGAGGTTAAACTGCTACAGTAGCGGAACGCCTCCACACCTATTGATGTTACCGCGGGCATGCTCACCGAGGTTAAACTGCTGGCGCAGAACGCCAAACGACCTATTGATGTAACCTGGGGCATGCTCACCGAGGTTAAACTGCGACATCCGCGGAAAGCACTGTCTCCAACAGCGATGACACTGAACGTTCTACCATTGTAGATAACAGTTGCCGGAATCGTCACGTCGCCGGAGTAGGAGTTGTAGTTTTGGTCCTTGTAGGTTACCTCGCAGGTGAGATCGGGGATGGAAACCACGTCGTAGTAGATGCCGTCGACCTCGAAGTCGTAGGCATGAGCCATAAAGGAGACAAAGCTCATGAGGATGAGTATCAGTTTCTTCATGGCCTCAGGGAGTTAGGCCTTCAATATCGAAGGCGGTGTGGAACATCATCTTGGCGAAGTCGGCTTGATTGCAAAGCTCATGTGCTTTATCCTCCAAATCTTCTTCGGAAAGGTTAGAAAACGCCACATTGCTTTGCAGTGCTTCTTTGAACATGTCGGGATGAAAGCAAATTTCTTGCTTCCATGCGTAGTGAGCCATCCTCGCAAACCTTCGTGCGTCGAATATTTGGCTCACTTCCACATCTTGTGTCTTGAAGCCTTGGCAAACATCCACAATGAGTTTTTGCAGAGTGTTATCCATTGTATTTTGTTGCCTATTGCTACCCTGATTCGGCGGTTAAGTATAGTACAAAAAAAGACGTGGGTAGCACTTCTCGCTTATCCCACTGTGGAGGCCTTAGGACTGCCTATGAGTCGGGATAAGCAGTCGGTCAGCCCACGTGTTGATTATATAGGTTGCCCAAAAGGGCAAGTCGTATCCCTACGGCTCACCAATGGACGTGATTATATAATCAGCCCTGGGCGTATCCTTCTGCACTATCTTCTGACTCATCGGGAAGTGTCCTAAGTTTCCACAGTCGAAGACAGCGTTTAGAATAACGCCTTTTTATTATGTCTGTTACCCTCCCTGCCGGTCCGCCGACCGAGTGAAAGGGGCAAGCGGCCGTGGCCGCTTATTGCGACGGCAAAGTTACAAAAAAATTATAAAAAGCAATACTTATTGCAAAAAAATTTCACAAATCAGATGGCATCCACAAGTGCGGAGGACGGGCGTCCCCGGGCGCTTCGCCGCTGCAAAATTACCGATTACAGCGGGGAGGCGGGGCGCGAGGGCGCCGCCCCGCTCCAAGGCTGGCGGGGCGCGAGGGCGCCGCCCCGCTCCAAGGCTGGCGGGGCGCGAGGGCGCCG
>CAYOUJ010000015.1:18599-47849 GCA_964407165.1 uncultured Muribaculaceae bacterium
GCCGCCCCGCTCCAAGGCTGGCGGGGCGCGAGGGCGCCGCCCCGCTCCAAGGCTGTCGGGGCGCGAGGGCGCCGCCCCGCTCCAAGGCTGGCGGGGCGCGAGGGCGCCGCCTCGCTCCAAGGCTGGCGGGGCGCGAGGGCGCCCCCCCGCTCCCGGCGCCCCTTGCTAAGAGTGCATCGAAGCCGCCTACGGCGGCTTATTGGTGGCTCGTTCGTCTATAATTAATCTACAATATTTTATTACAATATTCTTATAATTATAATTAAACCAAGCTATTAAGCCTTAGCCGCATCTACATTATTTTGTTGGGAAATGCGGTGGGGCGGTTTGTGTATTATCTTTGCGGTGTGCCAAGGGGCACATACCTGATTTTTGCTTTTCTAACACCTACATTATGCACAACTACAAGTCTATCATCGCTTCGATGGTCTTGGCGCTCACCCTCCCCTTTGCGTCGTACGCGCAGGGGCTGGGTGTGACTGCCGAGACGCCCACGGTGACGCAGAACTTCGACAGCATGTATGACGCCTCCACGCAGACGGCTACCCTGGAGATGCCCTCCGGGTGGCGCATGGAGCGCAACATGAGCGCGCCGCGCACTGTCGGCAGTTTTGACGCCGCCTCTACCACTCTCATGTACAGCGGCGGCACGTCGCTGGCCTCAAACGCCTCCAACGGCACGTGGAATTTCGGCAGCTCCGCCGACCCCTCTGACCGCGCCGTGGGCGGCCTGACCACCACAGTATCTAACGGCACGCGCGGGCTCAACCTGATGACCGCCATCACCAACAACGGCACGCAACCGATAGAGCGCCTGACCTTTAGCTACGACATCGAGAAGTATCGCAAAGGCTCCAACACCGCCGGTTTTGCCGTGCAGCTCTACACCTCCGCCGACGGCACGACTTGGACGGCGGCAGGGGAGGACTTCTACACCCTCTTCAGCCCCGACGGCGCCACCGAGGGCGCGGCCGAGGTGCCAATATCCACTACGTCCGTCAATAACGTGCCCATGCTCATCGACGTGGCCGTCGGCCAGACCGTCTACTTGGCGTGGAACATCTCCGTTGCCTCGGGCTCGTCGCCCAACCTCGCCCCGGGCCTCGCCCTCGACAATATCAGCATAACGGCCACATTCACTGACCCGAGTGCCAAGAAATACGGTATCTACGTGGAGGACGTAACCGGCTGGGCCAACATGGCCGTCTATGCCACCGACGGCACACTGGGCGAGTATCCGGGCGCCGCGTCTGCCGGCACAAAGACCGTCAACGGCGTGAGCTACCGCCTGTTCGAGTTCGAGAAGGCGCCGTTCAAGGCCGTGATAAACAACACGTTGGGCAAGGAGTATGACTCCGTTGACATTGCCGCGCTGCGCGACTATTACTTCTGCGCGTCGCCTTACGGCCTCGACAGCATCACCGACCCGACGACGTACACCGGCTGGGTAGACCCGACCATCCCGCCGTTCAAGTCCTCCGGCATCTACCTGCGCGGCGAGGTCAACTCGTGGGGCGCCGACACCGCCTGGGAGTTCTCCGACGAGGGCGACGGCGTCTATTCGCTGTATAACAAGACGTTGTCGGGTCAGTTCAAAGTTGCCGACGCCTCCTGGTCGTCCGCTTGCAACTGGGGCTCCAACGGCTCGAGCATACTCCCCGACACCGACTATGCCCTTAAGGCACGCACAGACGACAATATCTCCTGCGGCTCTAACGCCTACACTGCCAAGCAGATACGGCTGACCATAGTCAACGACAGCACCGCCACATTATATATAAAGAGCGACGACGACCCGACGGGTCTCACAACTGTCTATGTGATAGGCGACAACAACAGCTGGAACTATATGGACGACTCCGGGGCGCTGGCGCTCGACACCGCCGACGGCCTGTTCAAGGGCACCGTCTCTATGCCCAAGGGCACCGACGGCCTAAGCCATTGGCGTATCTATCAGCGTCTTGGCATGGGTGGCCCGTGGGGTGCAGCCGATGCCGACATGACCGAGAGCGCCCTCTCCGGCACCCTTGTCAAGGGTAGCACCTACAACGCCGCCGTGGCCCCGGGCACCTACGCTTTCACCTTCAACCTCGAAACCGGCGCCTACACCCTTGAGAAACAGGCCGCATCGGTGGTCGACATGACGCTCAACCCCGCCGACGTGACCCTCGTGCCCGAGCTTCCCGAGACTGTCAAAGTGCTGTCGCTCAACAACTCCCTGATATATTACAACGACCAGGCGGCCGTGTTTAACAGCCTCTGCGCCGCCATCGGACGTGACGGCTCCTGGACCAAGCACACCCTGCTCGGCAAGTCGCTGGCCACACACTGGGCCGAGGGCGACGGCGTGGCAGAAGACGGCACCCCGAGCGCCAAGATGATGGTGCGCTCCGACGCCTGGAGCCACATTATCTTGCAGGAACAGAGCGGGCTGCCCCGCACGAACGTCGAGACTTTCCGCGAGAACATACGCACGTGGGTGGAGTATATCCGCGAGAACTGTCCCAACCCCAACGTCGTGATCATCATCCCCGAGAACTGGGGCTACTCCAGCGACTGGGATAACTTCCTGACCAACAATGCACAATTCTCTGCCAACACCCTCGACGTGGCCACCGAAACGGGTGCCGTGGTGGTGCCCGTGGGCGACGCCTACTCCGCCATGTTCAGCGCCGAGGGCCGCGAGGAGATGGCCACGATGTTCCAGGACGACCGTCACCCCACCGACAAGGCTACCTACATGGCCGCCCTGCTCGAGTATGCCGTGATTTATAACGTTGATCCTGCGACCATTACGTGGCACCCGTCGGCCGTGACCGACGCCGAGGCAGAGCAGATGCGCAAGTACGCCTCGCAGACCTTCCGCAGCTTCGTCAACAACGTCGACCACCACGCCTCCACCGTCCGTTTCCAGACCCGTCTCATCGACGAGAACGGACTTGAGATGGACGCCACCGAGCCGTTCACCTACACCGTCAGCGGCGGCGGAACAATCAGTGACACAGGCGTCTTTACTGCCGACGGCACCCTTGGCGAGTACACCGTGACCGCCGTAAATGGCACCTTCACCCGCACGGCAAAAGTAAAGGTGGCGAAGGCTGAGACACAGGTTATTACCTATCCCGCCATCCTCCTTGACGAGGAGACGCTGACTGCCTCTGAGAACTTCGACGAGATGGGCGACGCAGCCGACGCCCGCCTCCCCGAGGCCTGGCGCATCGACCGCCAGACCGTAGGCCCCCGCACGCTCGGCACATACGCCGTGGCCGACACCGTGACCATGTATGCCGGCGGCGTCTCGCTGGCCTCCAACGCCAAGAACGGCACGTGGAACTTCGGCGACAACGCCGGCACTGACCGCGCCGTGGGCGGCATCACCACGGGCGTAGACAACGGCTCCCGCGCCATCAACGTCTACACCCACCTACTCAATACCGGTGCCAAAAACATTGAAAACGTGGTGGTAAGCTACGACGTGGAGAAGTATCGCTCAGGCTCCAACACGGCCGGATTTGCCGTGCAGCTCTATTACAGCATGGACGGCCGCAACTGGACCAGCGCCGGTGACCGCTTCTACACCTACGTCGCACCCGAGTCGAAGACTGCCGGTTACGACAGCGTCCCCGGCGAAGTCTACGCCGTCAGCGACACCCTGCCGACCGTCATCTACCGCGGCTGCGACCTCTACCTGGCGTGGAACATCTCCGCCGCCTCGGGCGACAACTGCGCCTCCGCACCCGCCTTGGCCATTGACAACTTCACCCTCTCCGGCTCGCTGCCCGAGATACCCACCGCCTCGCATTACATCTATGCCCTCGACGAGACGGGCTGGGACTACCTTGGCCTCTACGCCTGGGGCGATAGCGAGTTGTTCGGCTCGTGGCCCGGCGAGGGCAGCGTCGACGTGCGCGAGGAGGACGGCGTGACCTACAAGGTCTTCCTCTTCGAGGCCGAGAGCGGCTCCTACAACCTGATTTTCAACAACTGGAACAATGGCAGCCAGGCTCCCGACTATACCGTGAAGGGCGGCAGCGACTACTACCTGCGCGTCACTGCCACGGGTGTCACCGAATGGAGCGGGGCGGCGCCCTCGCGCCCCGATCTCGCGCCTGACCTTGTGATTACCTTTCGTGACGGCCAAGTGACAGCCCCCGGCGCCAGCGCCATCGCCGTGTATACCCTCACGGGTGTGCAAGTGGCAGTAGGGCAGGGGACTACCCTCGGCATCGCTGATCTTCCCACGGGCGTCTATATCGTTCGTGCCATCGGCCCGACCGCAGCATCTGCCTGCAAAATAGCGAAATAACAAGTAAGGAGGGCGGCCGTCCCGGCCGCACACCATGGAGGGTGACTACCCGCCCCACAACGTCATCGCCTGACGCCGTGGGGCGGGGAGGTGCGGCCGAGACGGCCGCCCTCCTGATTTGTTATTGGATTTCGAGGGCGGCGATTTCGGCGTAGGCGCCCCAGATGGGGTCGTTCTCGCAATACACTTGCAGGGGGAGCATGGGCAGGTCGGCCAGGGCTTCGTTGAGCTTGCGGCCGAAGATGTGGGTGGAGGTGGTGTAGAATATCCATTGGCGCAGGTCGTCGCCGGTGATGACGCCGACCATCACGGCCACAGGGTCGCGGCGGAATGTGTCCGTAAGGGCCTCCTGCACCTGTTCCATAAGCTGTGCGTCGGCCTCCACGGGCATCCCCGAGACGTCGCCGGTGTACGGCCACGACACCTCCACGCGGATGCCGTAGCGGGGGTTTGTGCGAAACTTGTCTATGTCTGTGCGGCCGGTGACCATTATGAGGCGGCCGCTGTCGGCCTCCGCAGGCGCCGTCCACCAATCTTCAGTGGGCATAAGGAAATTAAGGAAATTAAGGAAATTAAGGAATTTAAGGAAAAACCACAAATTACGCGAATTACACAAATTATAATTAGTGTAATTCGTTTAATTCGTGTAATTCGTGGTTGCAGCGTCGGCGCAGCGCTCGCCGTCGATGGCGGCGCTGACGATGCCGCCGGCATATCCGGCGCCCTCGCCGCAGGGGTACAGTCCGCGCAGGCGCACGTGCTGCAGCGTCTCGCCGTCGCGGGGTATGCGCACCGGCGACGACGTGCGTGTCTCGTCGCCGACCACGAGTGCATCGGATGTCAGGAACCCCGGACTTTTCTTGCCGAACTCCTCAAACCCTTTCTTCAGCCGCCGCGAGACGTCTACGGGCAGCAGCAGATCGACCCGCGCGGGGTGCACGCCGGGGGCGTAAGACGAGCGCGGCAGCGAGCCTGACTGGCGCCCCTTTACGAAGTCGGTCATCCGCTGCGCCGGTGCGCTCTGCGTCCCGTCGGCGTCGTCGTAAAATCGCTCCTCTATCTGCTCCTGATACTCCATCATCTTCAGCGGCCCGTCGCTCGCAACGTCTTCGGGGAGCACCTCCACCACCATGCCCGCGTTGGCCCAGCGCGTGCCGCGGTTGGAGGGGGACATGCCATTGACCACAAGCTGATTGGGGCCGCTCGCAGCAGGTATTATGAAGCCCCCGGGACACATGCAGAAGGAGTAGACCCCGCGCCCCTCCACGCGCGTGAGCATTGTGTATTCGGCCGGTGGCAGGTATGGGCCGCGTCCCGGAGCGGGGCCGCGCCCTCGCGCCCCGATATGATACCGCAGCCGGTCGATAAGCTCCTGCGGGTGCTCCAGACGCACTCCGACGGCTATCCCTTTCGGCTCAAGCTCCACGCCCGCGGCGTCGAGCGAGCGGTAGACGTCGCGCGCCGAGTGGCCCGTGGCGAGTATGACGGGGCCGGCTATTTGCGAGCCGTCGGCTGTGGTGACGCCGCAGACCTCGTCACCCTTGATTATCAGCGAGTCGACACGCCGCCCGAAGTGTACCTCCCCGCCGTGACGGCGGATGGTCTCGCGCATGGCGCGGATGACGGCCGGCAGCCGGTCGGTGCCGATGTGCGGGTGGGCGTCGACGAGTATGTCCTCCGAGGCGCCGTGGTGATAGAATATGCTGAGTATGCGCTCCACACTACCGCGCTTGCGGCTGCGCGTGTAGAGCTTGCCGTCGGAGAAGGCCCCCGCGCCACCCTCGCCGAAGCAGTAGTTCGACTCCGGATCCACGGCCTGGTTGCGCGTGATGGCGGCCATGTCGCGCTTGCGCTCGTCCACCTCCTTGCCACGCTCGAGCACTATCGGCTTGACGCCAAGCTCGATAAGGCGCAGTGCGGCGAACAGCCCCGCGGGGCCTGCGCCGACCACTATCACCGTCCGCTTGGCTTGGCTTACGTCTTGATAGACAATGTCAACCGCCTCGGGAGCGATGACCGGAGCGGGGCCGCGCCCTCGCGCCCCGACGGCCACCTTGAGCCCGACGTTGACCATCACACGCCGCTGCCGCGCGTCGATACTGCGGCGCACCACGCGCATGGCCGAGATACGCTCGGGGCTGACCCCTAACGTGCGCGCGGCCTCCTGCCGCAGCAGCGCCTCCGTGGCCGCCACGCGCGGCTCCACGCGCAGGTCTATTTGCCGAATTTTCTCGTCGATTTGTTTCATTGATACAAAGGTAACAATATTTAAGCAATTATTGCTTGCACCGCCGACACAAATTTAGTAAATTTGCACCATAAAACCGACCCAACCTTTAACCGGTTACCCGATTATCCGGTTAACTACCGTAACCAAGAACCTGACATGGACTACATAAGCACAAGCGGGACAGGCCGACGGGCCACACTGAGCGAAGCCGTGATGAGCGGACTTGCCCCCGACGGCGGCTTCTACATGCCCTCGAGTGTGCCGCGCCTACCCCGTGCGTTCTTCAACAACATCTCCGACCTAACCCTCGACGAGATAGCCTACGTGGTGGCCAACTCCCTCTTTGGCACCGACGTCCCCGCCGATACCCTGCAACACATAGTCAACGAGGCGATTAATTTCGACATACCCCTTCATCGCCTCGCCGACGGATACAGCGTGCTCGAGCTGTTTCACGGCCCCACGCTGTCATACAAAGACGTGGGCACCCGCTTCATGGCGCGCCTGCTCCCCGCCCTTCACAATGACTATTCCCAAATCCCAAACCCCAAATCCCGCGTCAAAGTGCTCGTTGCCACCCACGGCGACACTGGCGGCGCCGTCGCCGACGGCTGCAGCAGCATCCCCGGCGTCGAGGTCTACGTCATCTTCCCTCGCGGGCGCATGAGCCGCCTGCAGCTCGCCCAGCTGACAGCCCCCGGCGGCAACATACACCCCGTGGCGGTCAACTGCTCGATACAGGAGTGCCGCGCGATGGTGCGCCAGGCCTTCCTCGACGAGGAGCTGCGCGAACACTGCACGCTCGTGTCGGCAAACACCATCAACGTCGCCCGTCTGCTTCCGCAGACCATCTACTTCTTCCAGGCTTACGCACGGCTCACCGACGCCGAGCGCGCGGCTGACCAAGTGGTCATCGGCATCCCCGCGGGCAACCTCGGCAACCTCACCGCCGCCGTGTTGGCCAAGCAGATGGGGCTCCCCGTCAAGCGGTTTATCATCGCCAACAGCCACCCCGACGACCTCTCGCGCCTGCTCGGGAGCGGGGCGGCGCCCTCGCGCCCCGCCGACTTCAACAACACCTCCAACCTCCGCCGCCTTCTCTCGCTCTACGACGGCTCGGTCGAGCGCCTCGCCGCCGATGTGCAGGCCTGCATAGTGCCCCACGAGGAGTCGGACGTGACCCTCTGCGACGTGTTGCAGCGCACGGGCTACCTCATCGACCCCCATGGCGCCGCCACGCTCCACGCCGTCAAGCAGATGCGCCACACGGGTGAGACCGCCATAGTGCTCGCACCGGCCCATCCCGCCAAGCATGCCGAGCTGCTGCAGTCCATCACCGGCGTCCCTGTCGAGATACCCAGGCAATACATGCAGACCCTGCGCACCCACCACCGCCCCGACCGCATCGCCCCCAACTACGACGCCCTCCGTAATTACCTGATCAGCAATTAACAAATCGATAGACAATCGATAGATAATCGACAATAATCGATAAAAAATAGAAACTATGCCCAACAAACGCCAACTCAAAAAGTATGTCCGCCACCTGTGCGGCTCCGTGGCCGGCGAGTGCATCCTCGCCCGCGCGATAGACGACGCCGACCCCCAGCTCATCGGCCAGGCCATCGTCGAGGTCGCCGACCTCCAGGACGCAACGCTGCAGCTCGTGTCGTTCTCCTTCGACAAGGGTCAGCGCGAGTTTGACGACGCCAAAGCCTACCGCCGTGCGCGCCGCGCCTATTATCGCAAGGCCTACGCCAAGCTCACCAAGGAGTTTCACGAGGGTCTTAACAATGCCGTGAGCACTCTCAACAAGGCGCTCAAGGAAGCGAAGAAATGAGCCTCGCCGGTTGGATACTGCGCCGGATGCACTGGACGGTCGACATCACCGTGCCCGACTATCCCAAGGTAATCATCTGCGTGGCCCCGCACACCAGCAACTGGGACTTCATCATGGGCAAGCTCGCATACGCCTCCGTCGGCCGCCGCGCGGGGTTCCTGATGAAAGACACCTGGTTCTTCTTCCCCCTCGGCCTGCTGCTCAAGGCCATAGGGGGTGTGCCCGTGCCTCGCGGAGCGGGGCGGCGCCCTCGCGCCCCGCAATCTATTACCGACACGCTGATAGAGCGTTATCGCACCGCCGAGCGGCTTGCCATCGCCATCACACCCGAAGGCACGCGCAGCGCCACCGACCGCTGGCACACCGGCTTCCTCAACATCGCCCGCGGTGCCGATGTGCCCATCGTGCTCGGCGTCATCGACTATGCCCTCCGCAAGGTCATCATCACCCGCACCTTCACTCCTACCGGCGACAACGAGGCTGACATCCGCGCCATCAAAGCCTACTACAAAAATTTCACAGGCCGTCACCCCGAAAAATTCCTTGCCAACTAACCGATAGCCCATCGATAATCATCGATGAACTAATCACTAATCACTCATAACTAATCACTCATCACTCATCACTCCCTGAAGACCCTCTTCGTCACCGACCTCGACGGCACCCTGCTCGATGACACCAGCCGTGTCAGCGCCCGCTCCGCCCGCATCCTCAGCGACCTCGGCCGCGACGGCGCGCTCATAACCGCCGCCACCGCCCGCACCCCCGCGACGGTGCAGCCCCTGCTCCGGGATGTCTATGCCTCCGTCCCCGCCATCGTCATGACCGGCGCCGCGTGGTGGGATCGTCGCACCCACCGCTACCTCAACACATCTTATATATATGCCCCCGTTGCCGCGCGCGTGGCCGAGACATGCCGGCGCCGCGGCATCAACCCGTTTGTCTACACCCTCCCCGCCGACATAGAAGCCCCCTCCCTTGGGGGGGGGATGGGGGGGGCTTGCGGCGGCATCATGCAGGTGTACCACAACGGACGGTTGAACCCCGCGGAGCAGGCGTTCGTCGACCAACGCATTCACCTCACCCTCAAGCATTTCAATCTCGACACATCCCAAGGGGAGGCGCTGTACATACCTGGTACGACCCTCATGTTTGCCATCGGCCCCCGCGAGCAGATCTTTGCCGCCGCCGACGAGATAAGGGCCGGCGGTGGCTGCTACGTGTCGTCATACATCGACATCTTCGGCGCCGACACCGGCATCCTCGAGGTGTACGACGAAGGCGTCTCCAAAGCCGCCGCTGTGAAGCGCATGGCCGAGGTTACAGGCGCAGAACGCATAGTGGTGTTCGGCGACAACCTCAACGACATACCCATGATGCAAGTGGCCGACCTGTCGTTTGCCGTCGCCAACGCCCAGCCCCAGGTAAAGGCCGCGGCCACGGAGGTTATCGGCCGCAACACCGACGACGCCGTGGCGCTGACCATTGAAAAAATTTTCCGAAAAGATTAAACTTTTGGTCACTTTGTCAGTCACACTTTATGACAGCAAAGAATTTTGGAATCCATTCTACACAATTATGAATCTTAAACACGCCGGCGTTGCGCTGGCGCTCCTGCTCCCGACGGCCGCGTGGGCCGACGGCATCATCACCGGCAAGGTCATCAGCAAGGAGACCGGCCTCCCCCTCGACTATGCTACCGTGGCTCTCGAACGGGCCTCCGACGGCAAATATGTCACCGGCACCACCACCGACGACGACGGCTGCTACACCCTCCCCTCGGTACGCGACGGCTCGTATGTGCTCCGCGTGACATACGTCGGCGCCACGCCGCAGACCCGCGCTGTCACCGTCAAGGGCGCAAACATTGTCATCGACCCCATACAGCTCGCCGAAAACACCACCATGCTCAAGGAGGTGGAGGTGGTTGGCGTGCGCGGGCAGATGCGCTTCGAGCTTGACCGAAAGGTGTTTAACGTCGACTCAAACATAGCCGCCGCCGGTGTCAGCGCCTCCGATCTGCTCGAGTCCATCCCTTCGGTCGAGGTCGACCAGGACGGAGAAATATCCCTCCGCGGCAACTCATCCGTCACTGTCTGGATCAACGGCAAGGAGAGCGGCCTCAGCTCTGACAACCGCGCGCAGATACTCGAGCAGATACCCGCCGAGACCATCGAGCGCATCGAGGTAATTACCAACCCGTCGGCCAAGTACAGCCCCGAGGGCACCGCCGGCATCATCAACATCGTGCTCAAAAAGGACCGCCGCGCTGGCTACTTCGGCAGCGCCGAGCTGGGTGCCAACACCTCCGGCGGCGGAAACGCCAACTTCAATATCAACGCCAACTACGGCAAGTGGGAGGGGTACGTGGGCCTCGGCCTGCGCATGCGACACAACAAAGGCGGCAGCGAGACACACCGCACATACCACGCCGAAGACTGGTTTCTCAACAGCGACGGCGACAGCCGACGCCACGGCAACGGCCTGTTTATGCGTCTGGGTCTGACGTATCACTTCGACGCCAAGAACGAGCTGAGCCTCAGCGGGTTCGGCATGCTCGGGCACAACTGGAGCCACAGTACAACCAACTACGTCAGCAACCTCCCCTCGCAGTGGCTCACAAACCGCAACTACTCCCGCAGCAGCGGTGACATGCGCGGCGCCCACGGCGAGCTGACATACAAGCATACCTGGACCGACACCCACACCCTGGAGATGATGGTAGGCTTCAACCACTGGGGCGGCCCCTCGCACAACATCTACGACCAGCGCCAGGAGTGGCCCGCCGACTCCCTCGACCTCGTCTATCAGGAGCAGAAGATGAACATACAGAACAACAGCATCGAGGCAAAGATTGACTACACAAACCAGCTGACCGAGTGGCTCAAGCTCGAGGCAGGCTACAACGGCAACTTCAACCACGAGAACACCCCGACCACCACCTGGGACGGAACGACCACGGAGGACATGGCCCTCGACCCGGCACTATTCAACCGCTTCATATACAATAATAATATAAACGCCCTCTACTTCACCCTCGGCGGCAAGGTCAGCAAGCTTAGCTTCAGCGCCGGACTCCGCGGCGAGGCCTGGCAGGTTCGCACCTGGTCGCTCGCCTACGGCCAGGCCAAGGACGAGGCCGACCGCTTCTCCAAAAATTTCTTCTCACTCTTCCCCTCAGCCTTCATCTCCTATTCCCTGCCGCAGGACAACGAGATACAGATCAACTACACCCGCCGCATACGCCGCCCGTGGGGTGGCCAGCTAAACTCGTTTGTCGACATCTCCAACCCCACCAACCTCTCATTCGGCAACCCCGAGCTCTCACCGCAATACTCCAACTCCTTCGAGCTCAACTACATAAAGACCTGGACCTGCCATTTGGTCAGCCTCTCTGCCTACCTGCGCCAGAGCAGCGGCGTCACCAACCGCATCAGCTACCTCGACGGCGACGTGCTATACACCACTTGGGCAAACGCCGGACGCGAGGTCAACTCAGGCGTCGAGATCGTCGGCAAGAACCAGTTCTTCAAGGTGTTGGACCTCACAACCACCGTCAACCTATACAACTCCCATCGCAGCGCGTGGCATCTCGACTTCCGCAGTCCATACAAGGATGCCGGCGACCAAACGTTTGCCGTCTCGGGTGACAAGCAGAACTCTTTTGCCTGGGATCTCCGCTGCATGGCCTCCGTGCGCTTGCCCTGGCAACTCTCGTTCCAGGCCACGGGCCGTTACAACTCCCGGCAACTAACCGCACAAGGCTCGCGCGAGCCTGGATGGAGCGTCGACGCCGGATTGCGCAAGGTGGTGGGCGACTGGTCGTTCTCCATCAACTGCCGCGACATCTTCAACTCCCGCAAGTGGCACAACTTCACCTACGGCGACGGCTACAGCCAGGAGAACAAGCAGTGGCGCCACGGACGCCGCGTGCAGTTCACAATCAAATACTCTTTCGGCAACATGAGCCGTCCCAAGGGCGACCGCCGGGGCGACTCCGACGAGCCCACCGACGGCTCCGGCTACGGCGACTCCTTCGAATAAACAATAATCTCATACAGAAACTTCAGAAACACAAGAAACAAAAAATTTAAGTTTCTTTTGTTTCTGATGTTTCTGCGTGCTAAAAAATTTGTGCAATTCGGCGAAAAGTGCTACTTTTGTGCCGATATGGCTAAAATCACAGCTACGGTCATCACTTTTAACGAGCAGGCGCGCGTGGCAGCGTGCCTCGAATCGCTGCGCGACGTCGCCGACGAAATAATTGTCATCGACTCGTTTAGCACCGACGCCACGGTCGACATCTGCCGTCAGGCAGGCGCACAGGTGCGCCAGCGCAAGTTCACCGGCTTTGGCGCCCAACGCCAGTACGCCACCTCCCTTGCCTCACACCCATACGTGCTCTCCATCGATGCCGACGAGGTGCTCTCGCCAGCTCTTCGTGAAAGTCTTATCGCCCTTAAAAGCACCGGCTTCACCCACCGAGTGTACTGCATGCGCCGCCTCAACTTCTACTGCGGTCGCCCAGTGCGCCACTGCGGGTGGTACCCCGACGTGCAGGTGCGCCTCTTCGACAAGCGATATGCCAACTGGAACCTCCGCGACGTCAGCGAGGAGGTAATCTTCCGCGACAGCGTCCGACCCGAGATGGTCGACGGCGACATTCTCCACTACCGCTGCGACAGCCCCGAGCAGTACCATGCCGTGGAGGAGCACCACGCCGAGCTCCGCAGCCATGTCATCGCCGCACACGCTACCGGCGTGCCTCCGCTTAAGCCCGTCTTTGCCGGCATCGGCGCCTTCCTCGAGTGTTACATAGGCCAGGGCGGCATACTCGACGGAGCACCCGGACGTGCCATCAGCGTCGAACGCTTCCGCTGCGCGCGCCTGTCCTACGCCCTCGCCCGCAAAGAAATCAATGGAGTGATGAGTGATTAGCGATGAGTGATTAACTGAATCACCATAAATAAGTAATGCTGAAGAAGATAAAATATCTGTTGGTGTGTGCGTGCCTGCTGCCTCTCTTGCAGGGGTGCATACCGTCATATAAGTTCAACGGATCCGCCATCGACTACACCGTCTACAAGACGGTGCACATCAGCGACTTCCCCATTCGCGCCGCACTCGTCTATCCCCCGCTGCAGCAGACGTTCGAAAACACCCTGCTCGACTACGTGACCCGCAACACCCGCCTGCAGGTCATAGACGGCGCCTCCGACCTCGAGATCTCCGGCGAGATTACCGGCTACAGCCTATCGCCCCAGGCAGTCTCCGAGGACGCATACGCATCCAAGACGCGACTGACCATACAGGTGCGCATCAAATACGTCGACAACAAGGCCGAGGGCAAAGACGTCGACCAGACATTCAGCGCCTACCGCGACTTCGACTCATCCGAACTCCTCACCGACGTCCAGGACCAGCTCTGCGAGGAGATCAGCAAAGAACTTGTCGAACTCATCTTCAACGCCACCCTCGGCGACTGGTAACCCGTTATGCTCAACGCCTTTTTGACTGCCCTGAAAGACAATGACCTCGCCACCGTCACCCCCGAGATGGCGGAAACGCTGATGCACGAGTACCCCTTCTTCACCCTCCCCGCATCGCTCGTGCTGCAACGCACTGACATCACCCTCGACGAAGAGGAGCGCCGGCACCTGATGGCACGCGTCGCCCTCAACGCCTCCGACCCCGCCACCATGATGGCCCTCGTCGACCCCGACGCACGCCATCTGGCCAACTTCTACCCTGTAGAACACCCCGTCGAGACCACCACCGACGACGCCATCGACACCTTCCTCGAGACCTACGGCAAACCCACAGAAGGCGAGACGGCCCTGCTCGAGCGCCTCATCTTCAACCCCACCCCCGAATACCGCCTCGAAGACGAAAGCGAACAGCGAACAGCGAACAGCGAACAGCGGGCGGAGCCGGACGACCAGATGGCCGCCATCGACGCTTTCCTCGCGGAGCGGGGCACACCGATGGAGCGGGGCGGCGTCCCCGCGCCCCGCACCCCCGCAACACCGATGGAGCGGGGCGGCGCCCCCACGCCCCGCACCCCAACCCTGCCCGCAGACCCTGCCGACATCGTTGTCCCTGCGCCCGCCAAGGGAGCCGCCATGCCTGCCTCCACACTCTCCGAAAGCCTCGCCCGCATATACATCAGGCAGCACAAATACCAAAAGGCCTACGACATACTCTCCGCAATAGCCGAGAGCGACCCCGACGCCTCACCATTCATTCCCGACCAGCTCCGCTTCCTCCGCCGCCTCCTCGCCCTCACCAAATAACCTGATTTCTCAGGGTATCACGCGAAAAAATAAAAGAAAAGAAAGAAAATTTAAAATTTCTTTTTATTCTTTATTTTCTTAGCGTAATAATTCACGTAATTCGCGTAATTCGTTTAATTCGCGTTAACTTCGGTTGCTTACGATGACATGGATGACATCGACGACGACGCCCGCGACATTTTCAACTAATTTCAGAGGCGGAGCTTGCTGGCCCCGCGGCTGTCGACGCGGATGTAGACGCGCCCGGGGATAGGGTTGGCAACCGGTCGACCCTGCAGGTCGTACCACGTTGGAGCGGCCGAGTCGTCGGCAACGTTCAGGTCTGTGGAGGTCACGCCCGATGTTGTGGCCGTGATGTAGATGTCGCCGCTGAGCGTGGCCGTGTAGTCGGCCAGCTGGCTGCCCGCCGCCCGGTTGACTATCAGATTGTAAGTCTTGCCATAGGCCCACGTAGGGATGGTGAACGTCAGCCACGCGGTGCCGTCGATGGTCGTCGTGCCCTCGGAGGCCGCACCCGGCCACGCCCCGAAGAGTTCCTCCTCCCCGTTGGCCCAGCCGTAAAGGCGCACTTCGGCATCGCCCCATCCCGTCTGGTTGTCAATGTAGATGTGTCGCCCCGCGGGCAGCTCCCGACCTACCTCCGCGCCCCCCGTGGAGGTGATGTAAAAATAATAGTCGCGGTCGAAAGTCACGGCGGTCAGGTCAAACTGGCTGCCCGCGTAATTATTGCATATCAGATTGTAAGTTGTGCCGGTATAGGCCGCGGGCACGGGAAACTGCTTGTAGCTGACACCATCGACCGTGGCAGTACCCGAAGGGCTTGCGCCCGGCCAGCCACCGAACACCTCCGTGCACCCGTCGGCCCACCCGTAGAGATATAGTGCGTCCCAGCCGCTGCGGTCGTCAATGTATATCGAGTATGTCTCCTGTGGTTCCGGGTCGGGGTCGTCGCCCACGGTGCCGTCGGTGGTGAAGACGGCATAGCCGTGAGCAGGGAGGGTGAATGTGCGCGTGGCGGCGAAGTTATATTCCGTGCCGGTGAAAGCCTCTGTGTAGATCTTGCCGGGGAGGGTCTGGGTGACGGTGAACGTGGTGGCGCTGCCGCCGAAGTTGAGCATCACTATTACCGAATGGTCGCCGCGGCGGCGCTCGTAGACGTAGACCGTCGACGATGTGGCGCAGTAGTTGATCAGGTCGCCCTGCTCCTTGCCGTCGCGAAGTGCCGGCTCGGTGTGGCGCAGTTCGCAAAGCTTGGTTATGAGCGCGGTCATGTCGGCATTGCCATTCCAGTCGATGGGCGTCTTCTCCGCCAGACTCACGGCACCGGAGGAGTAGTTGACCTCCTGGCCGTTGTATATCAGGGGCATGCCATGGACGGTGAACTCAAGCACGGTCATCGGCCACACGTTGTCGCCGAAGTGGCGGTCCGGGGTGCCGTTCTTGTCCTGCACCACGTCGTGGTTGCTCAGATATACCATACGTGACTTGCCCGTATAGCGCTCGGCGTCCGCAGGGTAGCGTAGCGCATATGAGGCGTTGGCCACAGACGACGCGTCGCTCCCACGGCCGATGGCTATGAGCTGGTCGTTGTATGCCCAGGCGTAGTTGTAGTCGAACGTCTCGGCCACGAGCAGCGCCGCGTCACCTTCGCCCCCGCTCTCGGCAAGCCAGGCGATGTTCTTCACGGCGTTTATCTCCGTGCGGGCCTGCTGCCAGAAGTCGCGAGGCACCCCCTCGGCGTAGTCGCAGCGGAAGCCGTCGATGTCAAATTCCGTCACCCAATACTTCATCGCATCGATCATGGCCGTCCGCAGCCCCGAGCAGGAGTAGTCGAGCTGGTAGACATCGTTCCAGTTGAAAGGATGGTAAGGCGTGCCGCCGTAATACTCAGGGTGCGACTTCAGCCACGCGTGATCGGTGGAGGTATGGTTGGCCACCCAGTCGAGCCACACCTCCATGCCGGCGGCGTGTATCGCCGTTACGAGGCTGCGCAGGTCGGCCGCGGTGCCGTATGCGGGGTCTATCCCTTTGTAATCTTTTACGCAATACGGACTTGCATACGTGCCCCAGCGGTCGGCCTCGCCCGGGGTATAGATGGGCATGAGCCATATTACGTCCACGCCTAAATCCTTCAGCCGCGGCACTTGCGTCTCAACACCCTTTAGGGTGCCTTCGGGTGAGAAGTTTCGCACAAACACTTCATAGATCACACGGTTGGTCGAGGTGCGCACGTCATCCTTGTTGGAGCGGGGCAGCGCCATCGCGCCCCGCGTCTCAGCCGTGGACGCTAACGGCAGCATCAATGCCGTGCAGAAGCAGAGGGTCTTAAAGATGTTCATTCTGATGTCATGTTAGAGATGTCGCTGCAAAGTTACGGCCTCGGGGCGCCCCTGTCAATGCGCCCGCTCTTTTCCTAACGAAATTCTAAACAAAATATTGCCTAAAGTGCAGATATTCAACCCGCGCTCCCAAAAATCGTCTAAACGAACATCAAGCCCCTAAAACCGCAAAATCATGTCCACATGCATCCTTCGCTCCAACTCGTATGGCTCACCTTCGCTCACAAACCCAAACTCCGGGTAGAACTTCTCAAGATAGGTCTGCGCCTGGATGGCTATCCCCGAGGCCTCGGGGCAGAGGCTCCGGCACGCCTCGATGCCACGGCGCATCGCCTCGCGAGCAAGCCCCAGACCGCGATACCGCGGCGCCACAATAAACCGTCCCAAGCTCGCCATCCCCTCCCTCTCGCTCCCCACCGGCAGGATGCGCAGGTATACAGCCAACTCCCCCGTCGCGTCAGTAGCCGTCAGATGGCGGCTCGTCCGGTCGAGTCCGTCGAGGTCGTTATACGGGCTGTCCTGCTCAAGCACAAACACCTCCGCCCGAAGCCGCAGTATGTCATACAGCTCCTGCTTTCCAAGCTCCTCAAAACTCTTTATGCTCCATTCCATATATTTCAAGTAATTTACCCCAAAGTTACAACTTTCCTCCGACACGCACAACACTTTAAATTATTTGCCCATTTGCGCTGCTCCAATCCGAAAATATTGGTTATATTTGCCGACACAAACCTCAAACCGATGATGGATAATAAAGATTGAAATACAGGCTCGGAGGAGGCATGCGGTGGGCGCTGGCGGTACCGGCGGTGCTCATGGCGCTCGCCATTGTGACGGGTGCGATGGGGTACGCCGACACCAAGGCGTCGCTCAAGGCCGACCTCGACCGCGCCGTGGCCTCGATGATTGCCGCCCGCGCAGACTATTTCACCAGCGCCGACACCGTCGCTGCCCTGCGCCGTATGGGCGCCGACGTAGGCCACCCTCTTTGCCAAACTGCAGTTCCGGCGCATGACCTTCGACATCGGCCTCGGCGTATTCTACATCAACCAGGCGCACGCCGGCGCTGACACATACGAGACCTTCCGCCTCCCCGAAGCTATTGTCACGCGCACATCCCTGCAACGTGACGGCACGCTGCGCCGTCGCACCTACCGGCCCACCTTCAAGGCTCTTTACGCCTCCGTCACCTACACCTTCGGCTTCGGCCGCAAAGTTCGCCTCGGGGACGAGGCCACCGAGCAGCCCGCGCCCCCTTCGGCCATCCTCAAGTAAGGAGGTGCGGCCGAGGCGACCGCCCTCCGTATTTGAGGGTGCGCCTCTAATTTCTGTCACAGAAATATTTTGGGGTTAGGCGCCATCGCGCCGCTACCCCCGCCGACCTGCGGCGCAGCGGCGACCGGCCGCTGACCATTGAGGTCCGGGGTGACCGCAAGCGCTCAAAAAGTGCCGACTACGCCCGGCGCGACGGCATCGACTTCCCCTCCCTCGGCGTCATTCCCTTCTGGCTGTTGGGCATGATGTGGTGATGCAAACTCAATCCATGGCCCTCTCGGCGGCTATCTCAACGAATACGCCTTCGGGACCGGCGACGCAACACTCATAGTAGCCGTCGCCGGTCATGCGCGGCCCGCTCACCGTTTCATAACCGTCAGCAAGGAGCCGCTCGGCCAGTGCATCGACGTCGGCGCGCATGCCCACAGTAAGGGCGATGTGTGCATATCCCACACCAAAGGGGGAGGACTCCGATCCCGACACCTCCGGCCGCGTCATCACCTCCAGGGCGCTGCCGCCGCCGAAGCGAATGAAGTAGGAGTGGAAGCCGGTGCGGGGGTTGTAGTAGTGCTCGCCGCTGACGCCGCCGAAATACTTCTCAAAGAACGCCCGCGCTCCCTCGAGATCCTTGACATACAGCCCTATATGATGTAGCATGCCCATATTCACAAATTTTTCCCCAAAGTTACAATTTTTCCCCGATATACACTCATCAAATACATATTTCGCATTTCGGTAGTGAAATTAGAAAGTCGCCGCGCACCCTTTTGGCTCGGAGCCCAAAATTTTCAGCATTAAAATGAGGAGATTGTAATAAAATGTTTAACTTTGCAGTGCATATCGCCATTGCGGCGACGGCCCACACACAATACCCACATTTACCAACCCCAAAACCAATCAACACTATGACTTTCGGTCAATCCATCTCGACGTGCCTGCGCAAGTACACCTCTTTCGACGGCCGCGCCTCCCGCTGGAGTACTGGTGGTTCATCCTGTTCTACTTCATCTGCGGCTATGCTGCCGGTTTCATCGGTGCCTTAATCGGCCCCCGCGCCTACTTAGCCATTTCATTTATAGTCTACATGGGGCTGATTGCGCCCTGCATCTGCGTGCAAGTGCGCCGCCTCCATGACACAGGCCGCAGCGGATGGTGGTGCTGGCCCCCACTCCTCCCCATAGTCGGCAGCATTTGGCTGCTCGTGCTCATGCTCCTTCCCTCGCAGCCCTTCCCCAACGATTATGACGAGCCAGACTTCGACAACCCCGAAGCCTTCACCGCCTGACCCCCACCCCCCAACAACAGAATTGACGGGTTTCATAGATTGGACCATAATCCGTAAGACCCGTTTTAGAGCCAAAATTTTGAGAGCGAATGAATACAAAAAGAACCACACCCAACGCACCCGCTCGCAAGCTGGCGTTGCGCCAATGGCTTGCAATCAGCTGCATCTGCATGCTATTGATTCCGATAACCATTGCGGGTGCACAGTCGCCAGAGTGTCAGTCCAAATCCGGGAATGAGGATTTGAGCCGGTTGGCCAAAGGCGCAAACAGCGCGTCCTCCCGGACGGAGCAATACATCAGCGGCCACGAGTATGTCGATCTGGGCTTGCCTTCGGGACTCCTGTGGGCCACGTGCAATGTCGGCGCCACCACCCCCGCCGACTGGGGCAATTATTACGCGTGGGGCGAAGTGCTCCCCAAGCCTGTTTACACCCATGACAACTCCCTGTTTTACAACAAGGCACTGGATTTCCTGCAGTCAAACGGCATAGTGGATGCCATAGGCAACTTGACCAACGCGTGCGACGCCGCCCGCCTGCTGTGGGGAGGGCCGTGGCGCATCCCCACGATGGAGGAGATGGTGGAACTGAACAACCTCTGCACATGGGAATGGGCCACCATCAATTCAGTCAACGGTTATAAAGTGACAGGCCCCAATGGCAACTGTATTTTCCTCCCTGCTACAGGCTGGTATAATTCGGCTAGCTCGGGCGAGCTTGACTGCCAAAACGAGCGCAGCGAATATTGGAGCTCTACGGTTAAGAGTTACGGGGGTGACGAGTCGGCCAGATGCCTCTTCTTTATGAATGGCGACAGGCACTGGGTCGGTACCGGTCATGAGGTACAACGTTCGCGTGGCCTTACCATCCGACCTGTGTGCGAAAAGCCATAGAACCAGCCATATAGCCAAACAGCAAAAGAGCGCGATCCATACGGCTCGCGCTCTTTTTGGGTGATAGCATATGTGCTTAGTCCTCTATCGCTGCCTGGGCCCCTAAGATATTGTCCTCCACTACAATCACTTACCCTCAAAGTGTAAGTGAAGTGTAAGTGGTGAGGAACTAATATTTAAGGTTTAATCCGCTGAAATTGAGCGTTTTACTCAATTGCGGCTTGGGCCACTTCAATACACCTCGCCATTTCAGGCACTTATGCAGTCGGTGTAAGTGAAGTGTAAGTGCAAACCCAAGGGCACCTGCCTACCACATTTATCTATGGCAACTAATGCGCTTTTGTCTTACGCTAAAACTTCATCTCGGGTTAATGATTTTGAAGTTTCTTGTTCAGTTCGATTATCTCTATCTTATCTTGTAGTTGACTCTTCAACTGCTCGATTTGCTCTCGTTGGCCCTGCTTGCTTTCCTCCAGTCCCTTGACCTTTTCCTTCATCACCTCCAACTGGGCGAGCAGGGCAGCGTCGCCGATGCTGTTGAAGGCGTCGCCGTCGCCGAGCGACACCGCCGCGAGGTAGGCCGACACGTTGGTGGGAAACTCGCAGAATAGGGCGAAGAAATTATAGTTGAGCGCGTGGCATATCTTGATGAGCCTGTTAGTCTCAATCGTCTCGCGCTCGAAAATGCGGTTAACGTGCTGTTGGGGCACCCCAATCCGGCGCCCGAACTCGGTTTTGGTCATCTTCTGCTTTTCGAGCTGTTTGAGGATGGCCTCGCCGATATGTACTTCTTTTAGTCCTATGTTCATGGTTAAATATCAAACATCAAACTGTGATTTATTCTTAATAAATCAGCCAAAATTAGGTTTGGGCCAACTATATTCCGTTACTTTGCGTTACGACTTAGCAGCCGATACCCGACTGCAAAGTTAGTCATTAATCATCAATCCAGAAAATAAATACACAACAAAATGACACCTACGACTTCAAAGATTCGGCCTGTGCTCCAGGCCATGCAGCCCGGGGACACCCAAGTGTTCCCTATCGAGCGACTGAAAACCGTGCGCACCCAGGCCTCCGAGCTGGGCGCTATCTACGACCGCGTTTACACCACGACCACCGACCGCGTGGAGCGAACCATTGAGGTCAAGCGCGTTAGCTAAAGCCACCGCCATGCCCCTGCTCCAATTCCTGGACCGGCTCGTGCCCTATGACCGTTTCCTCAACGACGTGGCGGCCACCGTCGTGCAGATGATGCACAACGACCGGCAAGACCCCGAGTTTGTAAGCCAACGACGGGCTTTTGCCATGTTTGGGCGCCGCAACGTCGAGCGCTGGAGGAAACAAGGCAAGGTGGAGCCGTGCAAGCGCCCCGGTCGCGTCGAGTACCGCACCGCCGACCTGCGCCTGCTGCAACGTGTGCAACAAGACTACTTCACAGACGAGTAGCCGGTGTTTAACCCTGAAGAACTGTAATTCTGCATGACAAGACCAAAACCCGACGTCGACCCCGACCGACGTTACTGCATCAAGGAGGTTTGCGACCTCCTTAACATTTGCCGGGACACTGTGCGCAAGTACACCCACAACGAAACGATTGTGTGCATAAGGGTCACGAGCCGTGAGATTTACTATCTCGGCTCTGAAATCCTCATATTGCACTCTGTACTAACCAAAAATGGTGTGAGCAATGATTGACGACTCGGTTATCCGCCAGGTGCACGACCGCGCCGACATTCTCGATGTCGTCACCGGCTACAACGTGCAATTAAAGCGCGTTGGAGCCAACTGGAAAGGCTGCTGCCCGTTCCACAACGAGAGGACACCCTCGTTTATCGTCAGCCCCGGCCGGGGTACCTTCCACTGCTTCGGCTGCAAGGCCCACGGCGACGCCATTGCCTTCGTCATGAACATCGACGGCAAGACTTACCCCGAGGCTATAGAATACCTCGCGGGCAAGTTAGGCATCACCGTCACCCACAACGAGCGCCAACAGACCGACGAGGAACGCGAGGCAGCTCGCCGCCGCGAGAGCATGAAGATTGCCGTGGAGGCCGTGCAAGACTGGTTCGTGGCCCAGCTCCAGGCCGACACCCCCGAGGCCGAGAACGCCCGGCGCTACGCCTATGGCCGCTGGGGCGAGGAATACTGCAAGACTGTCGGCATCGGCTTTGCCCCCGACAGTTGGGACGCCCTCGTTGACCACTGCAAGAGCCGCTGCATAAGCACCAACCTGCTCGTTGACGCAGGCGCCCTGCGTTTCTCGGACAAGGCCAAGAAACTCTACTCCTTCTTCCGTGGCCGCGTCACCATTCCCATAGCCGACCGCTACGGCAAGGTAATCGCCTTCACCGCCCGCGACCTCGGCGGCGACCCCGACCACAAGTACATCAACTCGCCCGACTCCGACATCTTCAAGAAGGGCAGCGTGGTGTTCGGCCTGCGCACGGCGCAGCGCAACGCCTCGCGCAACAACCGCTTCATCATCGTGGAGGGCGCACCCGACGTGCTGCGCCTCCAGTCCGACGAGGTGGGGCTGACTGAAACCGTCGCCACCCTCGGCACTGCCTGGAACGACGAGCAATTCAAGCAACTGCAACGCTACACCTCCAAGCTCGTGTTCCTGCCCGACGCCGACCCGCCTAAGGAGGGCGAGGACTTCGGCCCCGGCATAAAGGCAGTGATGAAGAACGGGCTGCAGGCCCTTCACCTGGGCTTCGACGTCTACGTCCGGGAGATACCCGTTGGGCGCAAAACCACCACGGTGCCGCTGTTCGACTTCGAGATTGAGGAACTGCAAGAGCAGATCCTCAAAAAGAAAGTCGCGGCGGCCAAGAAGGACGGAGTGCCCAAGAAGGAGCGAGACAACATCACGCTCACCGACGCCGAGGTGCAGGCCATACCGCGCACCCGCGAGCTTTTCATACGCTACGAAAAGCAAGACCCCGACACCTACGTCACATCCGGCGATGCTTTCAACGCCCTCGAAGAAGTGCCCTTCCCGCTGTGGTACGGCACCAAGGTCTTGTCCGCGGCCAAGACTGACCTTGACAAGGCCAAGGCCGTTGACCAAATCGCCTCCGAGGTGCTGGTGCACGTTGCCGACGACAACGTGCTCAACTACATTCAGGAACGCCTCTCGCAGGTTTTCGGCAGGCTCAAACTCTGGCGCGACGCCACCCGCAAGGCGGTGGACGACCGCGACCGCGAGCGGCGCCGCAAGGCCCGCGAGGCCCTGACCGGCGACGAGGCCGCAATGCGAGAGCTGGGCATCATCGTGAAGAACGGCTGTTACTGCTCCTACGACAAGGAAGGCGACCTTGAACGTTGGAGCAACTTCACGATGGAGCCGCTGTTCCACATCATCGACGGCGAGAACGCCATTCGCATCTTCCGGCTGAAGAACGAGCGCGGCTCAGTCCGGGAGATTGAGTTTCGCCAGGACGAGCTAATCTCCCTCACCGCCTTCCAGCGCCGCGTCGAGAGCAGCGGCTTTTTCGTGTTCAAGGGAGACGTCGCCAAGTTGCAGAACCTCAAGGAGTACCTTTACAGCATCACCGACAGCGCCGTGCAGCTCACGAAGATGGGCTGGAACGGCACCGAGGAGGTGTATGCTTTCGGCGACGGCATACTGGCCGACAACGTGCTCTATCCAATCAACGACCTCGGCATTGTCAAGATTGGCGACCGCACATTCTACCTGCCGGCCTTCTCCAAGATGCACATTGACCAGAAGGACGCCTTCCAGTTCGAGCGCTCCTTCTCCTGCCGCCAGCACGGCGACGTGTCGCTCTACGAATACGTCGACCGAATGGTCACTGTATTCGGCGACAACGCCAAGGTGGGCTTCGCCTTTGTGCTGGCCACGCTCTTTCTCGACATCGTGAAGCTCTCGTCGAAACGCCTGGCCCTGCTCAACATATTCGGGCGCAAGGGCACCGGCAAGACTGAGCTGGGCACGGCCTTGATGTCGTTCTTCATACGGCAGAACGACCCGCCCTCGCTCGCCACCACTTCGCTGGCCTCGCTCAACGACATGCTCTCCTGCGCCGAGAACAACTTGGTGCACCTCGACGAGTACAAGAACGACCTCGACTTCCGCAAAATCGAAATCCTAAAGCAGATTTGGGGCGGCAGCGGACAGACCAAGAAGAACATGGACGGCGACAAGAAGGTGCAGCGCACCTTTGTGCGCTCGTCGGTGGTGCTCTCGGGGCAGGACGCCCCCATTCGCGATGACGCCCTCTTTTCGCGCGTCATTCACCTCTCGTACTCCGAGGCCACCTTCTCGAAGGAGGCCAAGCGCAACTTCGAGGAGTTCCAGGCGATCAGCGCCAAGGGCGCGTCGCACCTGACTATCCAACTGCTGAAGCTCCGCAAGCTGTTCGAGGCCGACTACGCCACCCATTACGCCGTCTGCAAGCGCGAGCTGATTGCCGCCCTCGCGGATGACAACGTTGAAGACCGCCTGCTCAACAACTGGCTGGCGCCGTTGGCGGCGTTCCACACCGTCCAAACCTCGCTCGACCTGCCGTACACCTACACAGACCTTTTCAACATCTGCGTCGGCGGCATACGGAGGCAGAACGAGCAGTTGAAGAAGAACAGCGACATTGCAGTGTTCTGGAACCTTCTCGATTCCAACCACATGCAAGGGCGCATCGTGGCCAAGGCACACTTCATTCTGCGCCACCGCTCGCAGTTCAAGCGCACCGACGGCACGGTCATAGACTTCGAGCGCGACAAGATGCTGCTCTACCTCAACTACAAGGGCACCGTCGAAGTGCTCGGACAGCGCGTCAGCGGCTCCAACGTCGTCGGCAAGCTCGACATCGTTTCGTTGGAGTCGTACCTGCGCACGCACCCGGCCTTCCTGGGCACCAAGCAGGAGCGGTTTTGGAAACTCACCGCCAACGGAACGCCGGAGTACACCTACGAGGTGCGCCGCGACGGCGACGGCACGCAGCAGGCTCGCCGCGTGGTCGAGGTGAGGCCGATGGCCTTCGTCTTCGACTACGACCTGCTCAAAGAGAGCTATGACCTCAACCTCCAGACCGAAACCCACGGCGAGAACGACCTCTCCGAGGAAGACCTGCCGCCGGCCCCGGCCTCGCCACCACCTGCAAGGCAGGAGGAGTTGCCCTTCTAACCCTCACGTTTAGGTCGTGTTCACCGATACCGGGAACACGACCTAAAAAATTTTTTGTGCCAAAAATTTTTTGCCGCCAAGTTGGCGAAATTCGGGTTAGACAGTTTAGACAACGTAGACAACGCAGCAGGTCAGCGGGTTAGACCCCCTGACACCACTGCCAAACGTCAGCCGCCGTTAGACAAAACCGCCGAGAAATCGGCAACGCAAGCCAAATTCAGCCACGAAAAGCCACCATTATTATATATTTCTTGTTTGACTAAGAAATATATCTATCTGTATAATAGGGGCTTCACGCTCTGTTCGTGGCTGTGGCTTGCCCGGCTGTGTTGTCTAAGGGTCGTGCGGCTCCGGGAAAATCCACGAAATTTTCCCGTCTGAAAAATTTCTGTTTTCCCTCCTGTCCTCATTGCCATACAAAGGCTGTGACGTTGCCGATTTTCGGCAACGCAAGCCCCTCAAATCGCTCGTTAACTCGCTGATTTTCGGTAAATTTGTAGGGTAAATGAGCGACCGAATGAGCGAGATTTGCATATATGTGGCGATGGACGACTACCTGCGGCAGTGGTTCGTGAACGACTGCGGCGGCAGCCAGCCGGTCACGCTGCAAAAAGGGAGCGTCGAGAGCAAGATACTCGAGGTGTACCTTGCCCGCCGTCCGGCCTCGGTGGCACCCGACCTCGCAGGGCCGGGGAAGGTGGGCATCGTCATACCCACTTTCCGGCACCGCCCGGCAGAAGTCTACAACTATCTGCCGAGCCGCGCGATGACGGCCCTGCTCACCTCCATTCGCAACCGCTTCGACATAGCGCTCTGGAACGACCTGCACCATTTCGGCAAAATTGGCCGCCGCCAGGACGAGCTGATATTTGCCTGGATGGAGAAGCACAACATCGACCTGACGGAGGCAAACTGGAACGCCATCGCCAAGCGATACCAGCGGCAGCGTGACCTATACCTCGACCGCCAGCGCAAAAAATCGAAAAATTCTCGTTGATTTCGGCCCCGGCCAAAATCGCACTTTCCGCCTTTTCCGCTTTCCCACGATGAGAACGACCACACAGACACTCCCCGGCGTGACCTTCATAGGCTGGCTCGACTGCGAGCAGTTGCCGCGCCGCGTCGACCTGCACGGCATCACCCGCACCCCGGTGCCGGTGCTCACCGCCGTAACCGCCGTGGAGTTCTTCGACACGCCCGAGTGCTCGTGCGTCACCGAGCGCGAGGGGCGGGGCTCGAAGGACACCGCCACGCTCTCGTTTCTCTGCGGCGAGCTGCTTCCCCTGCACCGCCGCCTCGGCTTTGCCGTCACGGACGCGCAAGGGCGCACGTGGCTCATCGGGCAGAAAGAGCCGCCCTTTCCGCGCGTCAAGGTCGAAACGCTCTGCGGCCAGCCCGACGGCGACCCCGCAGGCTACCGCTACGAGGTGGAGCACTGCTCGCTGAAGTCGCTCGTCGCCTGCCTCATCTGACAGTTCTTCATGTTTGCACATCATACCTCCCAACTTGTCTACGCACAGATTTTGAAGTTTTAGAGGAACCGCCGGGCTGTGAAGTTCGGCGGTTTTCGTTGGTGAGAGTTGATGAGTTGACGAGTGAGGAGTTGATGAGAGGGCAGCCCGCCCCCTCGCCGCCGAGGTCGGCAGCCACGGCGCAGCCGTGGCCGTAGCGGTCGCCCATAGGTCGAGGTGGGCAAACACGCAGAAGTCAAAGCACGTCAGCCGTGGGGCATCTTTGACAGCCGCACCTCCACGGCGCTGTGCGCTCCGTTGACCACCTCCGTGCCGAGGCCGCAGCATATCTCGTCGGCCTATGTCGGAAAGAGGCAAAGGCGTTGACCGCCCCGCGCCCGCTCTCGCAGTCGGCCTCCCGCCTTGATGCAGTCGGTTGTCTGCGACACCAAATCCCTCTCCATAGCCGCAGGGGACACACTCGGCCTGCAAAGGCCAAGCCCCCGGTGTCGGCCTCCCGATGGCCGTGGGCTGTCGGTCACACTCATCTCCTCTGCGCCGCCGAAGGGGCGAGGTCGAGCCGCCTGCTACGCAGCCGTTGCACTCGCCGCACAGCGCCGACATTGCCGAGGCGGTCGAGCCGCTGACTGTTGCTCCCACTCGCCGCACCCCCGCATCGTGGCCGTCGCTTCTCTGCCGAATGGTCGTGGCGGGAAACATGGTCTTCCGAGAGTGATTTGCCTCACCCTTGGCAATCCTATTTTTCCATAGCAAAGGTCGGGAACGCAGTGACGGCGTAAAGGGCTTTCAAAAAATCTCACAAAATTTTTGTCCGCAGGGGCACGCCGGTTCCCGGCTCAAAATTTTTGCGCGCCCTCCGGGTGAGATTTCCCGAACCTTCCCTTGACGCTTTCGCCCCTTATGCGCCCCTCGGTTTTTTGCATGTAAAAATTAACGATTGCCGAAGGGCAGTCAAAGTTTCACCCTCAAAATCCCAATTCAATGTTTCCCACCACAGACACATTCGGAGAAGTGACTACGATGCAGGAGCGCAACGAGATTATCCAGGAGCATCAGTCAGACTATCAGCTCGAACATCCGGCAATCTACGTCGGCACGTACGGCAAGTACAACAGCGGCAGCCTCGGCGGCGCCTGGCTCGACCTCACCTCCTTCGACAGCTACGACGAGCTGCTGGACGTGTGCCGCCTGCTCCACTATCAGGAGGATGACCCCGAGTTCATGGCTCAGGACTTCGAGTGCTTCCCCCGCGAGTACTACTCCGAGGGCTTCCTGGGCCGCGACAACTTCGACCGCATCAAGGCCTACTGGGAGGCCTGCGAGGAGCATGGGCGCGAGGCCGTCGACGCCTTCTTCACCTTCTTCGACGACATAGACAAGTTCGACGAGCTCTACTACGGCCACTTCGACTCGGAGGAGGACTTCGCCGAGCACATCGCCGACGAGCTGGGCTATCTGGGCCAGATGCCCGACAGCTGCCGCTACTACTTCGACTTCTCCAAGTTCGCCCGCGACTTGTTCATGGGCGACTTCCACTACGACGACGGCTACGTGTTCCGCGCCTGCTGACATTGGGGCGGGGAGGGTGCCCGCGGGCGCCCTCCCTTCCTCTCCTCCCTCTCCACTCACCAACTCAACACTCACCAACTCCTTAACTCACACCCCTATGGCTACTAAAATCACCCAAACTCCGCTCCTTCGCCAGTACGAGGAAATGAAGCGCAAGCACCCCGACGCGGTGCTGCTGTTCAGGGTCGGCGACTTCTACGAGAGCTTCCACGACGACGCCGTGGCCCTCAGCGAAATCCTCGGCGTCACGCTCACCCGCCGCGCAAACGGCCGTGAGCCGATCGCGCTGGCCGGCTTCCCCCACCACGCCCTCGACACGTACCTGCCCAAGCTCGTCCGCGCCGGCAAGCGAGTGGCCATCTGCGAGGAAATCCACTCGCCGCAGATACAGAAGAAACTCGGCAAGCGCAGCATCACCGAGCTGGTGACGCCCGCGCTCCCCGAGCAGCCCAAGCCCTCTATCGAGGCCGCCATTCACCAGGTGAAGACGGCGGCTGCCGACATCGCGCAGCAGTCGCCCCGACGCCCTGAGGCGCAGCAGCTAACCCTCGACTTCGACTTCTGAGCCGAGGCCGATACGACAAGTGCCGCTCTCACCG
>CAYOUJ010000016.1:0-41481 GCA_964407165.1 uncultured Muribaculaceae bacterium
TTAATTTCCTTAATCTCCTTAATTTCCTTAATCTCCTTAATTTCCTTAATCTCCTTAATTTCCTTACTGTCAGCTTACAGGCTGTCAAGCACTATCCCCGTCAGCAGGTCGTCAACCCCCGCCCGCCGCAGGTGATGCAGATCCGCCTGCATCATTTGCGTGAACTTGGTGCGGTCGTCACCCTCGGCGGCCATCGCCTTGCGATAAAGGTCCACGGCGTCGCGATAGCGTCCCGAGGCCATGGCCAGGTGGCCCATGTTGAGGTAGTCGGCAGAGGTGAGCTGATCCTCGGGGATGCGCCCGTAATAGTCGGCAGAGCGCTCATAGTCAGCCGACAGGAAGGCACACCACGCTATCGGGCGCAGAGCGCGCGTGGAGTTGGGGTCGAGATATTCAACTTTGAAGTATTGGTTCATAGCGTCCTTGTACCGACCAAGCTCCATGTACGCGTGGCCCAACTGCAGCGCAGCGCCAAGGTCGTCAGGCCGTAGCTCGCACAGCCGCCGGTAGCGCGGCAGCGCTTCCGCAGACCGCCCGAGCAGACGGTAGCATGCACCCAAGCGACGAAGCGTCCACACACTGTCGGCGTCGAGCACCTCCGCCTGCAGGTACAGCTCCACGGCATCCGCCGTGCGCCCCATCTTCTGCAGGCAGAAACCCATCTTCTGAAGCAGCGCCGCCGTGCGCACATCATCCCTGTCAGGCAGCCGCCGGAACAGCGCCAACGCGTCCTCGTAATACCCGCGCTTGAAGTAAAATTCGGCGATGGCGGCAAGGTGCGTCTCGTCGTCTATCACATCGTCGAGCGACGGGACAGTGGCCAAGTTGAGCGTCGTCGCAAACGGGTCGGCAAACTCCCCCTTGCGCCGGAACAGGCGAAAGAAGCGGTATAGATCCTGCACATAGTATGCCACAAGCCGACGGCGCTCCTCAGCCTCGGCGTTGAGCTCATGGGCGCGAAACTCCTCGATAGCCTCCTGCTGCCCGTCAAACTGGCTGCGCAGCAGCTGCTTCTGTGACTCAGGTATAGATTTGAGCGACAGAACAATCGAATATTTGTCGCTGTCGCATACCAGCGGCGTGGCTTCGAGCATGCGGGCCATCTCGCCGCCGTCGGCAACGGCAGTGTGGGTGGCCGAAAACGGCAGGAACCAGTTGGCCGGGTCGTTGAAGAAAGGATAGTGCTTGAGGTGGGCAAACGTGCTCATCATCACATCGCCGCCATCCTCCTGCATCTCCTGCAGCTTGCGCATCTGCTCACCCAAGCCGCTCTTCTCCAGCAGCTCCTCCCACTCCGGGTTCTCCTCGCCGTCGGCGACGTCGGCCACGGCATCCGACGCCTCGCTGATCTTCTTGTAGATGTCAGGCCGCAGCTTGAGCATCTGCGGGATAACCTCGTCGCGCATCTGTCGCGTAATCTTCTCCGTGTCGCGCGTGCGTATGAACTGCATGAACACCAGCCGCACGTCGTCACCCCACCGCGGCGACTCCGCCACCGTAGCCAGCAGTGCGCGCAAATGCTTGTCAGGGTGACGCTCGCGATGTATGCTCAGCGCTATCAGATATGCCACAAGCGCGCGCATCCGCAGCGCCTCGTCACCGCTATTATAATATGTGTGGAGCAGCACACACATTGCGCGCCGGTCGTAAGTGTGCAGCAGATTGAGCAGCAATGCGCTGATTGTCAATGCCTGTGTGGCAGTGTCAGCAGTGGCGTCTGACAGCATGGCCGAGAGGGTCTCGCGGTCGTCAACGCCGATGGGATAGGTGACCCAGATGCGATTGAACAGACGCGTGCGCGCCTTCTCCAAGTCAGCGCGCAGAGGCCGGAGGGCGTCGGCCGAAGCATCGTCAGCCAGCTGCATCAGCTGCAGACGGTCCGCACCCTTCGCCACAGCCTCCACCAATGCCGGTATTGTCTCCTCCGGCCGTGACCGCTCGTAGCGCAACGTACTGTAATACAGTGAATAGTTATTCGGCAACTCCACCTCGCGCGTGGCAGCGGCCACCAGGTCGCGTATCCCCGCCGTTATCCCTTCATAAACCTCCCGCCGGTGAGGGTCCGGAGCCCCGTCGAGGGCATATTGTGACAAAAGGACATACTCCTGTTGCAGGCTCTCGAGCCGTTGGCGCATCTGCCACGGCGCCTGTATCTCAGCCAATAGTTGCTCAAGCGTGCTCAGCGCCATCGTCAGCCGACGCGCCGACAGATAGTGACGAATGTTGGTGACGTAACCGTCGAGTCGTTGTTCAGTCATAATGTAAGAGTGTTATGTGTATCTCTTGTTTAAACAAATATTGTGCCAAAACGGTTGCTCTCGCCATCTAAACCCTCTGTTTCATCATCATTCCTCAAAAAAACTTGTTCCTTGCCCGCAAAGTTACTACCTTTGCATCAGAAACAAAAACCAAACCCTGCTAAAAACACAGACATCATGAAATGCAATCACTGCGGAGCCGAGCTCCAGGAAGACTCCACCTTCTGCTACTACTGCGGTTACGACACCGAGAACGCACTCCCCAAGCCCCCGGCAATCCCCGGCACCGAAATCGAGGAAGAGACTTTCAGCCAGCCCCCCGTAACCATCGGCATCGTCATCTGGATGGTCATCATCATTGCCGGAAACCTGATCTCTTATTTCCAGTCCATCGACGAGTTGATGTCATACATGCCAACCTTGGGCCAGATCTCAACCATCACCACCTTCGGCCGCATCGGCGGCGCCGCCGGCATCCTGATGAAATACCGCGCAGGCTTCTACATCCTCGCCGCTTCAGTAGTTATCGATTTCTTCGCCGTAATGATCATCGCACATTCTTTCATAGGTATCGGCGGATTCATCGGCCTGGCCATCATCTACTGGCTCCTCACCAAGGAGCGCGACAATTACGACTGCTCCATCTGGGACGCCATGAAATGACACTGTAGCCTCTCCTATCATATCTCTCCCTCCCCACCCGGCTCCACGCCCCGCGGGGAGTTTACATTATACCGTCCGCGAATTACAAAGTCGCTCAATAGCTTTTGGCACGCGACTTCACACGCAGGTGGTCGAAGCCGTTGCCGAAAATCTCATTCACATACGTCGTGGCGATATACGCCCCCGGGTCAATGCCATAGATGATGCGCAGCATGTCGTGCAGGTTGTATCGCCGGCACCACAGCATCATCAGCGTACGCCCCTCTCCCGTCCAGTAACCCGTACCCTTCCAGAACGTTACGCCGCGACCCGTCTCGTGCGTAATCTGACGCGCGATGGCCTCCCAGTCCTTCGAGATGACCATCAGCTGCAGCGTCTGGCGCCCGCTGTTGACGTACCGGTCGGCGATGTAGCTGTAGACAAAGATGGCTATCCATCCGAAGATAATCGTCTGTGCGCGAGCCTGAAGGCGCTCCTCCATGTCGCCATCGAACGGCAGCAGGAACGACAGCGTCACTATCGAGAAGTCCACCACCATCATCACGCGCCCCATCGTCACGTTCGTGCGCCCCGCCATGATGGCTGCCACGATGTCAGTGCCGCCGGCTGTGCCGTGGTGCGAATAGTAAAGGCCTATGCCAAAGCCCATTATCACCGCCCCGATGGCTATGCTTACCGGCGCCGAAGTCACCAGCGGCGGGTGATGCACGAAGTAGCCCTCCACCGCGCCGATTATCAGCGACATAAGCGTCGCTCCATATATCGTGCGCGCCACGAACGCCTTCCCAAGCTGCTTCCACCCCAAGGCAAGCAGCAGCAGGTTGGCCCCGTACATCGTCACTGCCACAGGCACCTTGCATGCCGTGGCATAGTAGACGAGCGTCGAAAAGCCCGCCATGCCCCCGACCACCACCTCATGCGGAAGGATGAACGCACAAAATCCCAGCGAATAGACCGTGATGCCAAGGGCTATGACCGCCAGGTTCTTGCCCTCTGTCATTATCTTTGACTGTCCCATTCTCAGCTTGAAAACTTTACCCTATTATCCGATTAACGTTTTTGTATGCAAAAGTAACGCTAATTTTTGATTTCAGCTGCGATTGGCCGCCAAATTTTTAGCGGAAATGAGGGCGTAGCCCTCAAATATTGTAGCCGTGGGTGAGACGCGAGCGCAGCGAGCGGCCATCCACGGGCATTGCCACCAACAATTAACGGACCGCGTTAGCGGTCGAACGTTCAGCAAATGTGTAAATTCGACCGCTAACGCGGTCGCTTGTTTCCCGACCCGTCGAGTCCGTGGGTGGCCGCGCTTCGCGCGTCTCACCCACGGCTACATTCTTGAGCCGCTACGCGGCTCTGATTACGGCCTGTTACTTCCGTTAAGTTATAATGTATAAACCGTTTATGGTATGGGCCAATAACCCAACCCTGTGGCCTCTGACACCATAAATTGGCCGTCTTCGATTACAAAAGTCAAATTCGACCGCAGAGGAGTATTATGCGCATCTCGGCCAATAACCTTGAATTTGCCGTGCCGAGCATCTATAGGGTTAAATGTGGCTCGAATTATCATTCCTTCATCTCCATACTCTGTGCCCATATCCGGGAAATGCATCCCTTTTTTTAATTTAGCGAGACATTCTCCGGTCGCGTATTTATATCTATAATTGGGATAACCATAACCACCGGTTAAGAAAGCGCAAGCTACTGAATGCAACTCTGACATTATGCGATCGTTATCATTTTGGAATGATTGAGGGATGGTGTCAAGGCTCACAGGAGCGCCGACTATGGCTGCTTCAGAAAACGCGATGGGCTTGATGACATATTTGCCATCCTCGCGGTTGCGGAACGACGATGCGACTGAATCGTTGATGTTTACCCAGACAGAGTCCAAGGCGTAGACGTTGGTGGAGAAGTACACGCAATGGAGGAATGTTTTGGGAGGCGACGCGAGTGCGTATTGGCAGCCTCCGGCTGCCGGCCGTCGAGGCGATGGCGCTCCCGATTTGAGGGCGCCGTCGCCTCCAAATGCTGGCGGGCAACGCCGGGATGCGGGGCGCGAGGGCGCGGCCCCGCTCCGGGGTTAGAAGAAGTAGGCGAGGCGGATGTTCCAGGTGCGGTTTTGGGCGCTGTCGTTGGTGAGGATGGCCATCTTCAGGGCGTAGGTGACGCCCCAGGTGTATGAGCCGCTGAGCTGCCAACGCTGGAAGAATTCGAAGCCGGCGCCTACGGTGAGTCCTATCTGGCCGCCGGTGTAGTCGAGGGCTTTCAGCTTGTTGTGGGCGACGAGGAATCCGAAATCGACGCCACCGAAGGCGAACGGCGCGACGATGTCTTCAAGTCCGCTGAGGTTGGTGTATTTAAAGCGGAGGTGGAAGGGGATGTCGATGTAGTGGAGGTATGAGCGCTCGGTGCCGTATCCCTGCCAGCTCCACAGCTCCTTCTCCCCGAGGTGCAGCTTGGCTCCGCGCTGCTCGTAGAGGAGTCCGAAGTCGATGCCGAAGCCGATGCCGGGGAACATCATCTCGCCCACGACACCGGCAGAGTAGCCTACAGATTGGTCGACGGTAAAGAGATCTTGTTTGAAGTGAAGGTTGGTGATGGTGGCACCGGCGGTTGCGCCCCAGCGCATCTGCGCGGAGGCTGAGCCGAGGCCGAGTGTGGCCACAAGGGCCAAAGCGATGACAAAGCGTTTCATAAGTTTATTTGTTTAGTGTGCCGTACTGGCTGGAGTAACGGAGCATCTGTGGGATGTAGTCTTCGGTGTAGGTGACCGTTACGTCTACCACGTTGCCGTTGTCGGCGGTGACGGGGGTGTATACGGGGTTCACGAAGCCCTTGTAGGGGGCGATGTCCAGCGAGGCGTAGCGGCGGAGCACCTCCTGATGCATCTTGGGGTCGACCTTGACGCCGTATTTCTCGACGAGGTCGCAACCGGCGGCGAAGTCACCCTCGCTCTTTATGCGCTGTATCTCGGCGAGGAGCTGTCCGAAGAGTCCGCGGAGGGCCTGGTAGTCGTTGATTTGAATATAAGTCTTGCCGTCGCGCTGGACGAACTCGATGACGTTGGCGTCCCGGCCTTTCTCGTAGGCCCAGGATGCGATGAGCATGCGATTGCGCATGTGTGCTTCCTCGATGTCTTTGCCAGGCTCGATGCGGTATAGCTGTGTCATGAGGCCGTTGAGGATATATTTGTAATACTCAGCCTTGTAAGCGTCAGGATTGTCGAGGAGGCCCAGCTCGAGGAGCTTGGGGTCGGCGAGGTAGTAGAGGGCGAAGAGGTCGGCGCGTGCCTCCTCGAGGGTAGAGCCATGGACGCCGAGGGCGTTGGGGTCGGTGCCGGGGAGGAGTTGTCCGGAGGCGTGGCCGAGGCACTCGTGAAGGTCGGTGTGGAGGTTGTCGGTGATGAAGAGATATTTCTCAAGCAGCTCGCGGGTGGGGGCGTCGATGACAAACTCTTCGTTGAAGCCGTTGCCGTGCGAAGCCTCGTCGTAGGCCTGGGTGATGTTTTCGATGGTCACGGACTTTGAGCCGTGGGCGGCGCGAATCCAGTCGGCGTTGGGGAGGTTGATGCCGATGGGGGTTGCGGGATAAGAGTCGCCGGCGAGTATTGCGGCATTGATGGCCTTTGCGCTGACGCCTTTTACGACAGGCTTGCGGAAGCGGGGGTCTACTGGCGAGCGGTCTTCAAACCACTGTGCGTTGTCGCTGATGGCCTTTGTGCGGCGCGTGGCGTCTGCGTTGCGGAAGTTGACGATCGACTCCCAGGCGCCGGTGTATCCGAGGGGGTCGCCGTAGCTCTCGATGAAGCCGTTGATGAAGTCGACGGTGGGCTCGGTATTCTCTGTCCAGAGGATAGAGTATTCATCGAATGTGCGGAGGTTGCCGGTGGTGTAATATTCAATGAGTTTGTCGATTACAGCAGCCTGGTCGGCATCTTCGGCGAAGACGCGTGCCTTGGTGAGGCAGTCGATGATGTGACGTATAGGCTCGTTGTAGAGTCCGCCGAGGCGGTATTGCTGCTCGACGATGGAGCCGTCGGGCATCTTGACCATGCGGGTGTTGAGGCCGTATGAGACGGGCGTTGAGTCGTTGGGATTGCTTAGGGCCTTGTAATAAGCCTCGACCTCGGCCTGGGTGACGCCCTCGTAGAGGTTGCCGGCAGAGGTGACGATGAGGTCTGCTCCGGCCTCCTGGTTCACGCGCTTGGCCATGAACGCGGGGTCGAAGACCAGGCGGCGCAGGGTGGCGATGTCAGCGGGCTTGCTGGGGGCAGGAAGGGCTTCTACCTGGGCGTCGAAGAAAGCTTCGGAGAACTCGGGGACGAACTTGTCCATGGAGTAGTGGTGATGGACGCCGTTGCCGAACTCCACCTGCTTGAGGTATTTCACGAACGCCTTGTAGTCGGCGCTCTCGGTGTCGCCCTTGTAGTTGGTGTAGATGGCCTCGAGGAGGTTGCGGAGGGGTATGTTGTACTTGCCGTTCTGGTCCCAGAGGATGTCGCGGCCCCAGAGGGCGGCTTCGGTGAGATAGTAGATGAACACGCGCTGGCGGGGGGTAAGGTCCTCGAAGCCGGGAACCCGGTAGCGCAGCACTTCGATGTCGGCGAAGCGGTCGACGGTATAATCGAATTTTGGTGAGTCGGTGTTTGCTGCCATTGCTGAAGAGATGGTGGCTGCATAGATGAGCGAGCCGATTAATATTTTCTTTAACATAGCCTTGACGGATTGATTATTCGACGTATAGGATTAGACCCTTGAGGTATTCCCCCTCGGGGTGATAGATGTTGACGGGGTGGTCGGCCGGCTGGGTGAGCTGGTGAAGGATGCGCACCTTGCGGCGTGTCTGCGCGGCGGCGGTGAAGACTGCGAGGCGGAACTGCTCGCGGCTGATGGCCTGTGAGCAGGAGAATGTGAAGATGATGCTGTGGGGTGCGATCTTCTCGAGGGCGCGTGCGTTGAGGCGGCGGTAGCCCTGGAGGGCGTTCTTGATGGCCGAGCGGTGCTTGGCGAACGCCGGCGGGTCGAGAATGATCAGGTCGTATGCGCCCGGCTCCATGTTTTGGAGGAACTTGAAGGCGTCTTCTGCGTGCGAGTGGTGGCGGGTGTCGCCGGGAAAGTTGAGGGCCACGTTGGCGTCGGTGATGCTTATGGCCTTTGCGGAGGAGTCGACGGAATCGACGCTCTCAGAGCCTCCGCGAAGGGCGTAGACCGAGAAGCCGCCGGTGTAGCAGAACATGTTTAGCACGCGTCGTCCGCGGCTGAAGCGCTCGAGCAGGGCGCGGTTGTCGCGCTGGTCGATGAAGAATCCGGTCTTCTGTCCGCGGAGCCAGTCGATGCGAAACTGCAGGCCGTTCTCGGTGGCGACGTCGGTGGTGAAGTCACCTATAATATATTGGTCTACGGGGTCGAGGCGTGCCTTGAAGGGGAGAGTGGTCTCTGACTTGTAGTATACGTTCTGGATGCCGGCACCGGGGAGGCTTACGAGCTGCTCGGCGATGGTCTGGCGCGCATAGTGCATGCCTACGGAGTGAGCCTGTAGCACGGCGGTGGGGCCGTAGACGTCGACGATGAGTCCGGGGAGGAAGTCGCCCTCGCCGTGGACGAGGCGGTAGGCGGTGTTGCGGGGCGGGTCGACGAGACCGAGGGTGCGACGAAGCTGCCACGCGCCCTGCAGGCGCTCGGCGAAGAAGGTGTGGGAGATGTCGCAGACATGGTCGGCAAGCATGCGCACCGCAATGCTGCCTATCTGATAATGGCCCACGCCGAGAGTGCGGTGGTCGGCGGTCTCGACGATGACGGTGTCGCCCTCCTCTATGCCATCGGGAACGTGGGCGAGAGCCCCGGAGAATACCCAGGGGTGCATGCGCTCGAGGCTTTCCTCCTTGCCGCGCTTCAGTGTTATGGTCCTATATTGGCTCAAAGCGATAGTTTAAAGGTGGTTAACGTAGGGCTCGGATGACGTCCATGCCGTTGGCGTAGACGAGCAACAACAGCAGGAACACGAAGCCGACAGTCTGGGCGACGCCGAGGAACTTGTCGGGCACCTTGCGGCGTGTGATGACCTCCCAGAGGGTAAACATAATGTGTCCACCGTCAAGGGCAGGGATGGGAAGGAAGTTCATAAACGCCAGAGCCACTGAGAGGAAGGCGCAAATATTCCAGAACGAATACCAGTTCCAGGCGTCGGGGAACATCTGTCCGATTGCGCCGAAACCGCCGAGGCTCTCCGCGCCCTGCCGGGTGAAAATGACCTTGAGCGATGAAACGTAGTTTGACAGGGTGGTGGTGCCGATCTCGATGCCCTTGGGCACTGACTCGAAAATGCCATACTCCACGACCACAGGCTCATAGACGTCGGTTATGGGTTTGAGCTGGAAGCCGAGCTTGCCGGCGGAGTTGGGGGTGACGGGGATGACCACCTCCTTGCCGTTGCGGATGACGGTGGCTGTGGTAGCCTTGTCGCTGAACTGCTCGAGGGCGGGTGTCAGCTCGGTGTAACTCGGGGTCTTGATTGTGTCGATGGCTACGATGCGGTCGCCCGCGAGCAGTCCGGCCAGGTCGGCCGGTTCACCCTTGACCACGCGGTCGACTACCACGGGCATTCGGTAGGCAAAGAATCCCTTGTCGTTGTTGAGCTGCATCAGAAAGTCCTTGGGAAGGGTAATGTCAACCGTGTCAGTGTGGTTGCGGAGCACGGTGATGACCTTCGCGTCGGCGAACTGATATAGACAGTCGCTCTCCGAGCCGTCGAGCACCTTGCCGTCGGCGGCGAGCATTATGTCACCGTTATGGAAACCGGCGGCTATGGCCGAGGGCACGAAGTCCATGCCCTCGGTGGCGTTCTGCAAAGGTATGTATTTCTCGCCCCAGGTGAAAGCTATGGCAGCGTATATCACGATGGCCAGAAGGAAGTTAAATAGAACGCCCCCGACCATGACGAGCAGGCGCTCCCACGCGGGCTTGGTGCGGAACTCCCAGGGCTTGGGCTCGGCCGAGAGCTGGTCGGCGGAAGTGGTCTCGTCGATCATGCCGTCGATGTCGCAGTAGCCTCCGAGGGGCAGCCAGCCGATTCCGTAAAGGGTTGCGGCCCAGGATGGACGGCCCTTCTTGTTGAGGTCAGCATGCGGCTTTCCGCACTTGAAGCGGAGCAGCGCGCGGGGCTCGTCGCTGACAAGATCTTTGACAGTGCGGGGCTTGTTGGTGGCGGGGTCGACCTCTATCTTCTCACGGTAAGTCTTTTTGTTCCAGGCGATAATCTCCATGCGCCCCTTGTCGGGGTAATATTTGAGGATGGAGAACCAGGGGTTGAAGAAGAGGTAGAAACGGTTGACGCGGATGCCGAAAATTCGGGCAAACGTGTAGTGCCCGAGCTCATGTATCATTACAAGAAAGCCCAGTGCAACGATAAGTTGCGCGGCTTTGATGAGGAATGTTTCCATTTACAGAGTTGCGATGCTGTTGACTATCTCTTCAGCGCGTCGCCGGGCCTCGGTGTTGGTGGCCACGTAGTCGTCATACGAGGGTGCGGCTATTAAGCTGACGGCATCGAGAGTCTTTATAATAGATGTGTATATGTCGGTAAACTTGATGCGTCCGTGGAGGAAGGCAGCGTTGGCTACCTCGTTTGCAGCGTTGATGATGCAAGCCGTGTTGCCGCCGCGGCGCAGGGCATAGTCGGCGAGTGTAAGACACGGAAAGCGGTGAGTGTCCGGCTGCTCGAAAGTCAGACGGGCATAGTCGGCGATAGAGAGGCGCCGTTCGGCTCCGGGCAGGCGCACGGTGTCGGCCAGGGCGTAGCTGATGGGCAGGTGCATGTCGGGTATGCCGAGCTGGGCCTTTATGGCCCCATCGGTGAACTCCACCATCGAGTGGACGATGGACTGGGGGTGCACCACGGCCTCGATGCGCTCGGGGGGTATGTCGAAGAGCCAGCGTGCCTCTATAATCTCGAAGGCCTTGTTGAGCATCGTTGCGGAGTCGATAGTAATCTTGGCGCCCATGCTCCAGTTGGGATGGTTGAGGGCGTCGGCGACGGTTACCGTGGCAAGCTCGCTCTGCGGCTTGGTGCGGAAGGGGCCCCCGGAAGCGGTGATTATCAGGCGGCTGACACTGCTCCGATCCTCGCCTTCGAGACACTGGTAGATGGCAGAGTGCTCCGAGTCGACCGGGACGATGCGGCTCTTTGAGCGCTCGAGCATGCGGGTGATCAGTTCGCCGGCTACCACTAATGTCTCCTTGTTGGCCAGGGCGATGCGGCGTCCGGCGCGTATGGCGCGTATGGTTGGCGCGAGGCCGCTGTAGCCCACGGTGGCGGTGACCACGGTAGAGTAGTCGTCGCGGTCCATGGCACCGGCCAGCGCGGCGTCGCCCGAGGCTGTCTCTATGCCCAGGTGTGACAGGGCATTGTGCAGCTCGCGGTAGCGGCGCTCGTCGGCGATGATGGCCAGACGGGGCCGAAACTCCATGGCCTGCTCGATGAGCCGGTCGACATTCTTGCCGGCGGCGAGTATGGTGGGGCGGAAGAGGTTGGGGTATTGGCGGCACACGTCGAGCGTCTGCCGGCCAATGGAGCCGGTGCTTCCGAGTATTGCTATATTTTGCGCGGTATCTATCATCCAAAGTGCAAAGTTACGAAAAAAGTTTGATACCGCGGCCAGCGTAAACAGAATTTAAGACACTACGACATCTACATCAATCTCGGGTTCGGTAATATTTGCGGTTTAGCTTGCCGTTATAGGTGCGTGCGATGGCGTCTACGGCTGCATACATTTGAGGTATCTTGTGTTTCTCAAGCCTGGCTGCCAGGTGTCGGCCCAATGTCTTTACATCTACCGAGCAGCCGTTTTCGGCCACATAGAGCAGGCCCAACACGCTGCCCAGCACTGGGTGGGGGCTCTCGATGCAGATGCAGTCTTTGATGCCGGCAAACGCCTTTGCGGCGTCCTCCACCTCAACGGGGTTGACTTTGTATCCGCCGCAGTTGATGATATCGTCGTCGCGGCCCGTCAGGTGCAGCCTCCCGGCATCGTCTACCTCTCCTCGGTCGCGGGTATATACCACCCCGTCGCGAAGTACCGAAAGGGTGAGGGCGTCGTCGCCGACATATCCCGTCATCACCGTGTCGCCGGAGCATCTGATCAGGCCGTCAGGGCTTATGCAGAGCGTGGAGTGTTTCATAGTGCGGCCAAGGCAGCCGGCCACGCACGCGTCATGGTTGAAGTCGTGAGTGGCAATTATGCCGGTCTCTGTAGAGGCGTAGGTGTTAAAGAGCCGGCTGTCGGGGAGTGCCCGACAGATGGCCTCCATGTCGGACTGCGCGATTGGCGCGGCGCCTGTCTCCAAGAACTCGATTTTGCCGCTCAATGCTATCAGTTCATCCTTGCCGAATTGCAGCATCATGCGTATGGCGGAAGGCACCATGAAGGTGGCCGCGCGGGAGGGGGCGTTGCGGACAGCGGCAAACAGTGCGCCCAGGTCTTTGGCCCCGTCAAGGATGACTATGGTGGCCCCGACCATGAGCGACGGCCATATCTTGCTGAGGCTCCCGATATGGTTGAGGGGTCCGCAGATGATGAAGGTCAGGTCGCCGTGAAATCCCTGCGCGTCAATGAGGTTTTCGGCATTGGCCAGGATGGCGCGCCGGCTGATCATCGTGCCTTTCTGCCGACCCGTCGTGCCGGTGGTGAACAGTATGTCGGCCACCTCTGCAGGGACATGGCTGCCGGCTATCACACGGCTCACATCTTCCACCTGACGCTCTGTGGCATCATGCTCGAGAGGCACCATGACCTTGCCGGCCAAATGAGCGGCAAGGTACGTGACTATGAAGTCCGGGGTCTGGTTGGCGCGCATGACCAGCGCCCGCTCATCGTCACACCGCATCGTCAGGGCGCGGGCACACACACGGGCCCACAACTCCCCGTAAGTGAGCGTGACATCGCCACATATCACGGCCGGATGGCCCGGGTGTGAAGCAGCCGCCTGCCTGACATGATCCTCAAGCGTTCTCATCGGCGCCGGGCAGTTTTGATTTCACCAGACAGACGATGCTGTCAAGGTTCATGAAGTTTTTCGGCGTTACGTCAGATGCTGTCAGCTCCACGCCATATTCCTGTGACACCACCATGAGAATGGTGGTTATGCCCAACGAGTCGAGCTCGCTGAAGAGGTATTCTGAGTCGAAGTCTACCAATGGCAAAATTCCTTGCAAAAGTGTGCGGAGGCGTTCTTTCATGTCAATCAAAGAGTTTGGGAAGGAGGTCGACGAGGTAACGGCGCCAGTTGGTCCAGGTGTGTCCTCCCTCCGATTCGTTATATGTGTATTCAAACTTGTTTTTGTCGAGCTTCTTGCGAAGGTCGTCGTTGAGTTTCTTGGTAAAGTCGTCAGAGCCCACCGCGATGTATACCAGCGCGGGCTGCCCGTCGAAGAATGTTTTGAGTTTTTCGTCGAAATCGCTGTAAATGTCCAGGTCGGCATCAGCCTCGGGCGAGCCGGCGATGTTGCTGATGGCGCGGTCGACAGAGCCGCCGCCGAGAAACGGGAATGTCTTCTTCAGGGCATCCCAGCCCTCCCCTACTGACTTCAGGCCGCCAATGCTGCCGTCAGACAGCGCATTGGTGGTCTGGGCGGAAAACAGTGCCAGGTAATCGAAAGTCTGCGGGTTGTTGACGGTCGTGTAAAGGGCATGGAGTCCACCTAATGACAAGCCGGCGATGGCACGGTGATGCTTGTCGGCGGCGGTGCGGTAATTTGAGTCGACATACGATACAATTTCAGGCACGAATGACCGTTCAAACTTGCCAAACATCGACGACACATTGTTTCCCGATGGCATGACGTCAGGGTCGTTTGGGTCGTCGCCCGGGGCGGCCGCCAAGTCGACATTGCCGTTTGGCATCACCACTATCATGGGCTTGCATCTGCCGGAGGCGATAAGGTTGTCCATGATTTGCACCAGGCGTCCGCAGTCGGCCCACGCCGTTTCATCGCCGCCACTGCCATGCAGCAGATAGAGCACGGGGTAGCGCTTGGCCGACTTGGAGTATCCATGTGGGAGGTATATCGCCATTCGCCGCCTGGTCATGCCGTTGAGCGACGAGGGATACCAAACATATTGCAGGGAGCCGCCCTTTGAGGCATTGTCCACATAGTCGTCGGCCGGTTCGCCAGGGATTATGAAGTAATTGTTGACAGTGGCTATGTCTCTCACAATATTGGGGTTTCGGCTGTCGTAGATAGTCGAGTCGCCCACTATGAAGCGATACCAGTATAGCTCCGGCGGCAGCGGCTTGGTAGTATATGTCCATACTCCGGAGCTGTCGCGGGTCATGTCATCCTTGCCATCCTTGGCAAGCATGCCTGAGAACGGTACAACCGACTTGCCCTTGACAAAGATATTTCCTTGTATGGTCACCTCTTTTGCCGAAGGATTGACATAAGTGATGGTGACCGACATGTCGTCATTGACGGTGACAGGCGCCACGTCGGCCAAAGCCGGCAAAGCGGCCAAGGGCGCCACCGTCGACAGCAGGCATTTAAGAAAGTTGTGCAACATCATACGTTATATCGTCGTTGGAGGGTACAGAGTGTGTATATTCAAGGTTGCGGACAATGTCTTGCGCGGCATAGCGGGCCACGGCAAGCTTGTCGGGATCAGGGTCGGTGGCCACTATGTGAGACTGCGGATGCACCAGCGCCATGAGCAACGGCATCTCGCCATACCCGCAGCCGGTGATGATGATGGCCGCAGGCTGCCGTCGGTCGATGACAGAGGAGTAGTTATGGTTCTTTTTGAGATTCCGGCGTACGGTATTGGTGATTTCGGCGCCTTTGTATCGGTATCGGTCAATGACCAGCGAAGCGTAATAACCGGCCGTCTCATACCGGCGGCACAACGTGTCGTACTCCGCCGCCATGTGACGGTGCACCAGGATGGCCATCTTGCCGTAGTGGTCGCTCCAGAGCTCGTCGCCCGGACAGATGCGCTTGCCGATGTGTATGTTGATGGATCCGCTGTAGCAAGCAAAACTCTTGATGGGCATCAAATGGTTTACGCCATGGAGCAAAACGGGCAATACATCCACGCCAAGTCGGGTGGCCAGATAGAACGGCCCTTTGTGACAGCGCAGCACCGATGACTTTGGGTTTCGCTCACCCTCGGGGAAGAAGGCGATGCTGTAGCCCAGCGCTATAAATGAGCGGAACTTCTCCATGTCGCGCTGCAGCGACGAGTCTTTCCACGCCGTAAAGTTTGACTGGCGGATAGTGTAAAACCCAAGCCATCTAAACATCACCCGCACCACGGGATTCATGCTCGAGCGCTCATTGGCCACTATGATAATCTTGGGACTCCACGCCATAAAGAACATTGGGTCGAGCAGCGACTGGTGGTTGGAAACAATGATGCACGGCTTGTCAAGCTGTTCATTGTATTGATTGTGCATGCGTATGCGCACGCCCGGCAGCAGCCGCTCGTCGAGCCGGTGGTTGAAAGTGACAAATTTGTGGAAGAGCCTTTCGGTGGCCGGAGTCCGGCGCCCGACCACAAACAGGAAGAAACCCAGGATATAGGCCAGTAACAGCTGAAACAGCCACCAGGCCCCGCAAAACCACGTGCGCATCACCGGCCCGAGAGTGAGCGGGCGGCGGCGATACCGGCCGTGGCTGCGCGTAAGCCACCCGAACACCCACGGCGGAAGCATCCATGCCATCAGCACCACCGAGCTCATGCCGATAATCGTCACCTCAGCCAGTGAATGAAGCGCCGGGTGCTTGGCAAGGATAAGAGTGCCTATGCCGATGAACATTATCAGCGCCGAGACTATGATCGACTGCTTGTATGAAGCCAACATCCGCTTGCGATAAGCGTACTCGTAGCAACACCCCTCAGTGATGAAGATGGTATAGTCGTCGCCCTGGCCGAAGATAAACGTGGCCAGGATTATGTTGACTATGTTGAACTGTATCCCCGTCAACCCCATAATGCCCATGATCCATATCCAGCTCACAGCCATGGGCAAGAACGAGAGCATGGCCAACTCTATCGAGCTGAACGAGAACCATAGGAAGAGGAACACAATAATACCGCAGGCCCAGCCGATATAGTTGAAGTTGTCTGACAGGCTTCGGGCCATGGAGCTGTTCATCTGCTGCACATCGAAGGCAAAGCCATCAAACGACAGACTGTCAATCTCCTGCTTGACATCGGCCATCTCAGCCTGGGGCACTGACACCACGCTGACTATGCGATACTGCCCCTTGTCGGCGTCGAGGCTCAGATGCCGACTGAAAAGGTTGTGGAGGGGGCTGAAATCATCAAATTCCCGTGGGGTGTAGTCTGATTTTAGTATGTTTACAAAATCATCGAAAGCATGTTCTTCAAACCCCAGCCGGCGCGCTTCTATCGCCAAAGTGCCCATAAGCTCCTCCCTGTGGGCGTCTACGAACTCATTCCATCGGTCAATGCGCCTCTGCTGTTCAGAGACTGACGGCATAAAGCGTGCACAACCGGCGACGGCGACCCCGGGATACTTGGCCAGGGAGGAGTCTAACGATGCTGTGAGCTGCCTGTGGCGGTCAAGAGCCTCGTCGACAGACGCGCCCGTCGAGACCACATAGATGCTCTGCACGTCGCGTGACTCGGCAGAAGCAAACTGCTTGAAATATTCCATGTCGGCACGCTGCTCTTCAGTCAGATAGTTGATGTGGCTCATGTTGGCGTCGAAGGTGGTGCGGGTGGCATAATATGCCAGCACGCACGTTAGCAATAACACAGCTATGACGGCCCAACGGTGCTTCTCGAGGGAGAGGTTGCCGAGACGTTCAAGAAATTTTACCGGCCGCGCCGTCTGTGACCTTCTTAACGAGGCAATATGCGGCAGATATATGGCCACAAACACTATGGTGCCGATCAGTATGAACGCGCTGAAGATGCCGAGGTCGCGCAGCGCCGTGGCCTTGATGGGCACAAGGGCTATGAAAGCGCCGACCGTGGTGACATTGCCTATCACCAAGGGGGATATAATCTCCCTTAGCACCTGGCGCATTGACTGCGTGTGTGCTATGTGGGCTATCAAGTGTAGCGGGTAATTGACAGCGATGCCAAGTATTATGCTGGAGATGCCGACGACTATCAGGGAGACACTGTCATGGATGACTGACAGCATGGCCATGGCAAACAGCCATCCCCATCCCACCGACACGACGATGAGCAGTATGTTGAACGGACGACGGAACACCAACACCAACAACGCCACAATCAATACCAGCGCTATGGCTATCGACAGGGTGCTGTCACGCTTGATCTGTGAGGCGTTTTCCACGGCTATCGTAGGGCCGCCGATATAATGCAACGACACCTGCGGACAGACTTGCATTAACGAGTCGGCCACACCGTCAAGCATTGCGGTAAGGAGTGCGTTGTTGCGGGTCTCGCTGTTGCCGTAGGGCGACTCAAGCATGGCTATTGCACGAGTCATGTCGGCGGTGAAAATATGCCCGTCGTAAAGCTCGTAATCTCCGCCTTGTCCGGCTCCCAATTGTGCCACCACGGGCGAAAAGAGGTTCAGCGGGTCTTTCTGCAGATTTGCGCCCAGCACCCCGCCGGATGGGAACATCAGCAACTGCTTGTCCTCATCCAGCCTTGTGGCGATATACCCCGGAGAAGCAAGAAGCGAGTCTATGCGCGCATAGTCGCTCTCAGTCAAGAAGTAAGGGATGCTCTCGTATGCAAAGTCAGTCACCGCATACATCTGCTCGAGGTCAAACTCAGTCATCAAATTTTTGACCATGCCGGCAGTGTCAGCGTCGGCCAGGAATTCAGCGAATGTGGTTATGGCCCCTGAAATTACGTCAGGGTCGCAGGCTGCCGTGTCGGCAGCCTGGAATATCGCGACAATCTTTCCGGCGCCGGAGACGTCTTGATAGACGGCCATGGCCTGCTGCTGACGGTCGTCACCGGACATAAAGGCGGCAATGTCTTCAGAGAAGCCAAGCCTCATCACCATTAGCCCCATGATGGTGGTCAGGGCCAAAAATGACACAAGGCACACACGCCTGTGGGCCGAAAGCCAGTCGTATATTTTCAGGACAAACTTAGTCATCTCTACAGTCTGCAAAAATAGTGTTAAGCCATTTTAGAAACTCCGCTTTCCAACGGCGCGACTCTTCCGTCCCTTTTTCATCAGAGGCACCGAACCCATGGCCCCCCGTGGCATATTGTATATAACGGTGAGGGACGGCGGCAGCGGTCAATGCAGAGTCCAGAAGGACGGAATTGCGGTAGTCTACCACCGGGTCGTCCTTGCAATTGACCAGAAAGACGGGCGGGCAGTCAGAGGGGACATGTCTCTCAAGCGACAGCAGGTCGCACAGCACTGGGTCATGCTGCCGGTTGTCGCCGAGCAGGCCGCGACGAGAACGCTTGTGCACACACTCCTCGGTCATGGTGACAACGGGGTATACCGGCACTATGAAGTCGGGACGGTCTTGCGGGTCAAACAACTCGGCGGATGACATTACAAGATGGCCGCCGGCCGAAAACCCCATTGCGCCTATTTTGTCAGGGTCGATTCCGTATGCCCCGGCATTTTGGCGTATGAGCTTTATTGCCTGCCTCAAATCGTCTTGCGGATCGGGATAGCGGTTTCCACGAAATATCAACCGGTGATGGAAGATAAATGCCGGCACCTTGGCTGTGCGGTAATCAAGGACAAATGCCGATATGCCGTTTTCCACGAGCCATTGCGCCACGGCGGTGCCCTCTGTGGCCGTGTCGTGCCAGAAGTAGCTGCCGCCGGGGCATACCACAATGCCGATATTGCCCGAGCCTGCAACCGTCATGGGCGTGAGGCACACCTTCTTGGTGCAGTCAGTGCCCTCCCAGATATTAATCTGCGAGTGTGACGTCATGGCCAATGCGCATAATATAATGGTCAGCAAATGTTTCATCGGCTGTTAATATTGTTTGTCAGCGTGCCGTCGCCCATGATGGCCTCGCAGGTGAGGACGGAGGTCAGTGTCACACCGCAAAAGCCGTGCAGGTTGACATTTTGGCCCGTCAGCAGCAGGTTGGGCAAACGGGTTGTAACGGGCAGAAACAAGACAGAGTTTCTGACATCTTTGCGCAACCCGCACATCGAGCCGCATACAGAGCCGGTATAGTCACGGATGGTCAGCGGTGATGACAGGTCCACGCACTCGACGGCACCCCTGACATCAGGGTAAACGCGTGACAGGTGATCCATGACCATCTCGTATATCTCTTGCTTCAGGAGGTAGTATGCCTTGTCTCGACGCCCTACTGTCGAGTTTTCCCACTTGTCGAAGGAGCTCCACTCCATCGGCACGACAATATTCAATGTCTTGGCATATTCACCTTGATTTTCAGCAGGAGGGGTAGAGTAAATGAACCGGTGTATGTGGCATGCGTCGTTCATCGTCCAGGCATTGTTGTAACTGTCAAGGTAGTAGCCCATGCGGTTGAAAAATTTGAACGAGCCGGCCCGCAGCTTGATGTTTATGATCATGGCGGAGCAAGAGGGCTCTTGGCTGTCAAGCCACTCCTGATAGGTCCTGGAAGCCGGAGGTGTCCCTTGGGCCATTCCCAGCACAGCGGTTATCGGTATGTCAGCAATGTAGTAGTCAGCCTTGATTTCCCCACCGTCGGCAAGGACTATCTTGCTGACCCCATCGGGAGCGCAGTCTATGGCTGTTACGGCAGTGCCGGTCAGGATGTTGCCGCCTCCGTCAGTGATGCATCGGGCCAGAGCCTCGGCCATCTTGAAATATCCTCCGACTATCCTGCACGCGCCATCGGCGAATATCTCGGTCAGCATGGCATGCAGCAGGGCCGGTGTGACGCCTCTTGTGCCACCATAGAGCATGTTGAGCATCGACACTATTGCGCGGGCCTTGCCGTCGCTTATATGCTTCTCAATCATTGCGTCCGCAGTCATTTTGGCCTCGTCAGAAACGTGGACGCGGAAAGGAGCCGCAGGCTTCAGTTTGAAAAGGCTGAAACTGTCTGCCATCTGCCTCGCCACTGAGCCGAGGGTGTCAAGAGACTCTGCGGCATGGGGAAAATAACGGCCCAATGTCTGCCCTAACCTGCCGCGCAGCAGGCTGAAGGCATAACATGAGGCATCCTCGGCCACATATACCTCGGTGTCGTAATCCAGCCCCAGGTCGAGCACCTCTATTTGGTCAGTTATCCCCAGATAGTCGCATACCCGGCGCATTGTGCCTCCGGGGTGCATGCCTCCGAACACATGCATGCCCGTGTCGAATATGGCGCCATGTTTGGTATAGCTTTGAAGGCCGCCGCCGATTTTCCTGTTTTTTTCGACTACGGTCACGCGGAAGCCCTCTTTCGACAAAAGTGCACCGCACATCAAGCCACCCAGGCCTGCTCCTATGATCACTACACTCTTGTCAGACATATCTCTCTACACGGTCGCTCAGAAGAGCATACTGATGAATATAATATTGGCGGAACCATCGGCATCTGTCGCGCAACGACGAGCCTTTGGCCGCCTGCTCGGCCTCAGTCATGCGCGGGCATACGCTGATGCAGACGGGTCGCCGGCGCATATACCACCCTCCCTTTGGCAGCACTTTGCCGGTGCCGTAAAGCACCAAGGGGAGGATGTCAAGCCCTAGCTCCCCGGCTATATGAAACGCCCCCTTGTGCATCCGGCCGACAGCGCCGTCGGCCGAGCGCGTACCCTCGGGGAAGACAGATATGCTGTAGCCGCGTGCCACCAATGACTTGAGCTTTGGCATCAATGTCTCGATGCCCTCGGAAGCACGGCAGTATTCGGCGTTGCGTATCACATAGCCAAAAAACGGGCTGCGCCACACCCAGTCGTTGGTAAGGAACACAATCTTGGACGTCAGGCTCAGCTGCACCATCAGGTCGAGATGGCTCTGATGGTTGCATATAATGACTGCCGGGCGCCGGAAATCTTCACCCTCGGGATTGTCGACGGTATATTTTACGCCGAAAAGGCCAAAAAGCCTCATCACGCTTTTTCCAAACCAATGGAGCAATGAATGTAACCGCACAGGCGGACGGCGGATGCGCCGGCATGCGGGTACATACACTGCCGCAAACGGCGTGAGCACCCCCAATGCCCCCACCAGGTAGACTGACAATGCAAACGTGGTGTATACGGCGGTGTACATGAGCCTCGCCAAAGCCAGCGGGAGGGCATATACCAGGGCCAGGAGGCAAAGGAGGGAGTTGAGGATGGAGATGCGTGTGAAGTCGAGCGCGGGCCTGAAATGCGACACGCGCTCACGGCGGGGGGGATAATAGACATGTATGGGCACCGGCACGATTTTGACGCCGTGCCACGCAGCGAAGACGAGCAGCTCAAGCTCGGCCTCATAGCGGGAGGTGAGCAGTGACAGCCCGTGGAGCCTGCGCAGGGGATACAGGCGATACCCCGACTGGGTGTCGGGCAAATACCGGAGGGTCTGCACGCAGAACCAGAAGTTGCTGAACGCGTTGGCAAAGCGGCTGCCGCGGGTGCGGTCGGCGCCTTCCATGTCTCGCTGTCCCACCAGGAGGGCTCCGGGATGCTTGATGTTTGCCTCAAGCATAAGAGGGAGGTCTTCGGGGTAATGTTGGCCGTCGGCGTCGAGGGTGACGGCGTAAGCAAAGCCCAGGTCAAGGGCTTTGCGGAAACCGCGCTTCAAGGCCGCTCCCTTGCCGGCATTGGTCTTGCAGTCGACCAAAGTTATCCCGTCGAGTTCGCGAAGCAGCCGGGCGGTGCCGTCTGTGCTACCGTCGTTGACCACTATCACATCGTCGCAATGACACAATGTGCGGCAGACCACATCGCGTATGGTCGCCACATTGTTATATGTAGGGATGACGACACAGATGCCTCTGTCACGCAAGCGCTGCTTTAAGGGAGAGTTTGGCATATATAGTGGTGGAGTCTTTAATTTCAGCCTGCACGCTGACGATGTCGTCGGACGCGGAGAGGTTGCGTAGTTGCACGGTCAGCGGCGAGACATCAGCAGTGATTACAGACAGGAATTTAGCATTCTTGACCTGGCGGAGCGACACCGGCCGGCCGACGGCAATGCCGAGCAGCTCAAGTGCCATCTGTATGATGCACACGCCGGGGGTGACGGGCATGCCGGGGAAGTGAGCCTTGAAGATGAAGCTGTCCGGCAGCAATGCGATGTCAAAGCTGCCGGGGAGCGCCGGGTCCCGGCTGACTATCTTATATAGGTTGTCACGGAGTAGCATCGGTCACGGTAAAGATATATCTGATTTTGCGTTTCTCATTATAATACTCTGTCTCTGCTCGGCGCATAAGCGTCAGCACTTGTCGCATGTCGGCTTTGAGGGTGCGCTTGACATACCACTTGTCGAGGGCTTTCATGACGCTTATCAGTTTTACTGACTGCCTGGCCTCGTCGAACATGAAATCAATCATTGACACGCCAAACTCGTTGACAAAGCTGCCGATGACGGCCGTGGAGTCCTCCCTGGCCATTATCAAGATGCCGCTGACATAGGCCCGGGGCATCTCGATGACCATGTCGTAGCGCACACGGGCACCCACCGAGTCGGGATAAGTGGTCTGTGCCACTCCCGGCAGCGCGAGCGACACCATAAGCACCAGCAGGCTAACCGATTTTAAACAGAGAGGCATTTATCGAAACATTTTTTTTGATATTTATCAGCTCAATGTCAGTAAAGTCGCCGTTGCGTTCGTAGAGCTTTACCTTGTTGACCACCTTTGCCTGCCGGTCATAGTACAGCTCTATCTTGGTGAACATTTGCTTCAATTCGCGCTTGAGAGGGACCAGTGTGGCGATGTAGGTCTGCCCGCTGCCGGTGACCGACGTCTTGAACGAGTTTTTGTCGGTAAGGCATTTGCCGAGCACGCTGTTCATCATGATGCGTGCTATCTCCTTGAACATCTTGTTTTGGTTGACATCGATCACATCGCTCTTGCTCCCTTTGGTGATGCTCACCTTGCCTCCGTTGAGTATGAAGGTGTAGGTGTACGGCGAGGTGTACTCCCAGCGCAGCATGTCGGGCTGCTTGCAATAAAGCACCCCTTTGGAGACCATCTTGTCGCCGAGCATCTTCAGCGTCTTGGTCTGCACGAAGCTGCACTGCATGGTTGTGATGCCGGCTGCGGCATTGCTGATCTCCTGTATGGCTTTCTCTTGGTTGACAGACTGCGCCACCGCAGGCATGCTGGCGAGCACAGCCAATATTGATAAGATTATATTCTTCATTATAAATGGCGTTTAGGGTCGTGAAACAATTATACACCCGGCAATGATTACCATCACGCCCACCCATTTTGACAAGCTCACATGCTCCTGGAAAAAGAGCATTGCGGCAAACAGGCCGAAGACGTAGCTGAGGCTTACCAATGGATAGGCCGAGGAGAGGGGAAAATGCTTTATGATATACATCCACAACAGGCTTGCGCCGGCGAAGCAGATACCGGAGAGCGCAAACTGCCAGTTGATCAAGGCCGACTTCCAGAAGCGCCAGTTCCACCCGAAAGGAGCCATCCTCATCAGGGCGGCTTTCAGGAACACTTGGCCAAGCGCCAACACTGCGCTTTGCACTATCGCCAATGTCAGTATGCCGACTTTATCCATTGCCTTGTGCCCTGGTGATAAGAAAGCTTTTGGAATACAGCTCTGCCGGAGCATCTCCAAAGGCTTGCCGGTAAAATTTGCGGAAGAGAGGGGGACAGAAGTCATGCATGCCCACGAGCACCGTCTTGGCACGCCGCTCGGCGATGAGGCGCCGCGCATCGCGCAGGGCAATGTCGAGGGTGTCGTCGCCTTGCGAGTAGGTGATGTTGTAGCCGTGGCATTTGAGGCGTATGGCCAATGCGCCGGCCACGGTGTTGTGGGTGCTCTGCATAAACAGGGTGGGGCTGACGCCCTCCTCACCCACAGTGGCCATCTGGGTGAGCAGTTTCTCGCCCTGCTCGAGCATGCCGAAGCGTGTGCCGACAATGATTGCGTCCGGCCGCTCGACACGGGCCTCCTTGAGCACTCGGAGAGAGGTCAGGAGCGCGGCTTTCATAAGCGTGCCCATCCTGCGGGACTCCAGGGGAGAGACATATTCACGCAGGTCGGCGAGGTCGGCGGTATCGGTCACACAGCTCTCGGCTGCCACGGTGGCATCCTGCGGCATGGAGACGGGAGCGGAGCCGCCACAGGGGATGTGGCGTGTCAAGACCAGTGAGGAGTCGTTGCCGCCAAAGCCGAAGGAATTGCACAGCACACGCCTGACGTCCATGCACTTTGACTGCAGCAGGGGTGTGATGCACTCAGGGTCGGGAGAGGCGCATCCTATGCTTGCGGGAACGAATCCCGATTGCATGGCCAACAGACAGATTATGGTCTCTATGGCGCCGGAGGCTGATGTGGTGTGGCCCGTGTAGCCCTTGGTGCTCGACACCGGGGGGAGCATGTTTCCAAACACGCCCCTGAGAGCAGCCGACTCGCTGCGGTCGTTGTCAGGCGTGCCAGTGCCATGGGCATTGACATAGTCTATCTGTGCGGGCTGCAGGCCGGCCATCGCCAAGGCGTCGGCCATGGCGAGTGCGGCGCCGTCGCCTCCGGGCGATGTGGCTGTCTGATGATATGCATCGCAGCGGTTGCCGTAACCGGCAATATATGCCAGGGGGATTCGGGTCGCGGGGGCGCAGCCCCGCGCCGGCAGGCGGGGCGCGGGGGCGCCTGGTCGCTCCAGCACCACGTATGCGGCCCCTTCGCCCAGATTGAGCCCGCGCCGACGAGAGTCAAAGGGGCGGCACGGCTCGTTGTCAAGTATCATCAGGCTGTTGAAGCCGTTGAGGTGGAAGCGCGAGAGCGCCTCTGCGCCGCCGGCGATTACGATGTCGGCCTCGCCGGCTTGGAGCATTCTTGCGCCAAGGATGATGGCATTGAGAGCCGACGAGCAGGCTGTGGAGATGGTGACATGCTCGCAATCGAGGCCGCACAAGCCGGCTATCTGGCGTGTGTTGCTGCCGCAGTCGTGGCCTGAGATATATTCGGCTGATACATCCCCTGAAACCATTTGTGCGAAGTGGCGCTCCGTCACATCCATGCCGCCGACGGTGGTGCCGGATATCAGGACTACACGCTTGCCGGACAGTTGCGCCGGATCGAGGTGTGCGTCAGCGAGAGCCTGCCGCAATGCCAGGGCTCCGAGCAGGGCCGTGCGGCTGATCTCCCGGTCGGCAGGCAGAGACAGCATCCTCTTCATCTCGGCGTCGGAGAGACCGACTTCGCCCACCGGCAAGTCTCGGTGGGCAGTGGTAAGGTGCACCGCCGGCCGGAGCGGGGCTGCGCCCTCGCGCCCCGCCTGCCGGAGCGAGAGGAGCACAGAGGGGCAGTCAGCCCCTATAGAGCAGACGATGCCTGCGCCGGTTATGGCCACGTGTTGTTGCATAACGGCTTATTTGGTGCGGTGCTCGGCCACATAGCGGGCAATCCCCGCGATGCTGGTGAAGATTTCCTTGCCCTGGGCGGCGCTGGTCAGCCGGATGCCATAGCACTTCTCGAGCAGTACAATAATCTCGAGGGCGTCGATAGAGTCCAGGCCCAGGCCGGTGTCGCCGAATAGCGGCTTGGTGGCATCAATGTCTGCCGGGGTCAGCTCCTCCAGGTTGAGGGCGTCGATGATTTGCTCCTTCAGCTGGTCAATTAGTTGGTCCATGTGTTATTTCTGTTTTTAATATAAGTTTTATGTCGGCCTCGAAACACTCGGGGCCGGAGTATTCCACCCACCCGCACACAAGGCTGTCGATGGCGGGGTCGCTCATGGTGGCCGCGATTATCCGCCGCATCTCTTCATCATCTTTGTCGGGGAGCACGTAAAAGGCGGTTTCCGAGCAGAAGCGGTGGCGGATAGCTATTTCACCGGTGACTATATTGGGCAGAGTGTAGACGAATAACGACGGGGAGGGGAAGAAGTTGTCGGCATCAGAAATGGTTTTGAGATATTCGATGTCGGCAGCGACAGAGGCGCTGCGGTTGAACAGCACCACCCCTCTGGCGGAGGAGACTGCGGCGGGAGAGACCTCCGCCCGTATCAGAAGCTCGGCGGCAACGAGCCCGAGCCTGGCCAGAGGATCCATCTTGTAAAAGCGAGGATAGTCGCCTATAAATCGCTTGTATAGCTCGGTGAGGATCTGCAACCCGGAAGACCGGACGCCAATGTTGGTGCCGTCAATCTCGGCCGAAGCGGGGTTTATCCTGACGGAATGAGTTGCAGACAATGCCGGAGCGGGGCGGCGCCCTCGCGCCCCGCTCCTTGCTTGATGGCGCGAGCATCGCAGGGCGGCATTGCCTCCCCCGAAGCCGGAGATAATCTTTATGAAGTCTGTCGCCGTGGCGTGGCGGTGAGTGGCTGAGATGTCAACAGGTGCGCTTACACCGCACCGGTCATATCCTTTGGTGGCCAGGACAATGCCGTCGTCGAGGGCATGCATGGTAAGTATGGTCTCGATGATGCCCGCGGCGCCCAGGGTATGCCCGAGGTACCCTTTGAGTGCATTTACGGGCACATTCAAGAGTCGGGCGCTCTCAATGGCTTTCGCCTCCATCTGGTCGTTAAACATGGTTGCGGTGCCATGGGCGTTAATCTGGGCTATTCCGTCTCTGTCACCTGCAACTGCCTTCTCAATGGCTCGCGCACAGCCGGTGCCTTTGGGAGCCGGGTTGGTGATGTGGTAGGCATCGTTGCACACCGCCCCGCCCGTTATGCACCAGCGGCCTTCGGCAGGCTCATGGCTCAGAATGACCGTTGCGGCACCCTCGCCGAGGTTGAGGCCGAGCCGCTCGAGATCAAAGGGGCGGCAAGGCCAGTCTGAGAGGGCCTTGAGCGACTGGAAGCCGGAGATGACAAAGGGACATTGCACGTCGGCGCCGCAGACTACTGCATAGTCATACTCTCCGATTTCTATCAGCCTGGAGGCCAAAATCAATGCCGACACGCCCGATATACATGCATTGCTGACCACTATCGGAGTGCCCGGGATGCCTACGGCCTCGGCAATGCGCCGTGCCGCGGCCCCCGGAGCGGGGCGACGCCCTCGCGCCCCGCACAGCTCCTCGACGTTGCCTTTGGTACTGCTGATGACGAGCACAGTCCTGGCGCCAGCGGGAACGGTGCATCTCTCCATGGCGCCGGTGATGGAGCGAATGGCCAGTGCCTCAAAGCGGGTGTACCCGTCCATGGCAAGCTCCGCCCACTGACTGTCAGAAAACAACGAGGCGACATAAGCAAAGGGGATCTGCCTGGAGGGGGCATGCACACGGAGTCCTGTCTCGCCGCCCTTGACTGCGCGGTAAGCTGTCTCGGTGTCATATCCCAACGGACATACAATATTGTCGGCTATTATTGTTGCCATCTCTCTTTCCACTTGGCGAAGAACTCCGGATTGTTCAATATCAGCTTGTAGTCAAGATCCATAAACACCTGCACTGTGCGCGCCTTGCAATAAAGAGCCTCGGTCTGAGCATCGCGAATTTCATAGTCAAACACTATCTTGGCAGCCTCGGTAGGCCGATAGACTATATCGATGCGCGCCTTGGTGCCGTATCGCAGGGGCTGCTTATACTGAATCTGCATGTCGACAATGGGAGCATAGTGCTCGTTGTCGATGTAACCTTGGTACGTCAGGTCGTACTTGGCGCCGAACGCCTCGCGGGCATCTTCAAGATAGAGGGGATAGGCGCCATGCCACACCACCTTCATCATGTCTACTTCGCTGAACCTTATTTCAATGGTCTTTGAGGCTTTCAGTTCCATTGGTGCTACTATTCCTTAATCGCTATCTTTATATCAGTTGTCAGTATCGGCGAGCCTTCACAAGTGACCGCTCCTGTGGCCAGAAGCATCCCGAACACCTCTTCACGGACTGTCACCTGCGTATGTATGGTATCTCCGATTTTGGGCAGGCGGTCGACCGACATATTCTTGATGGCACCGATAAAGCCTATCTGTATCCCTTTTTTGAGGATGTATTTGTTGATGTACCCTATTCGGGCGGCACATGTCTGGGCCACGTTTTCGATAAGGCCCGATGCAGCGAAGCGGCTGTCCTCGACAAAGATGTTGTCCGGCTCTATGGCCAATGATGTGGCCACCAGAGTCAGGTCGAAGTGCTCGAGCCTGCCAATCATCACAAAGGGAGGCTGCTGCGGCAAAAGAGTGTGCACATCTATGCTCTGCACAAATGCGTCGGAGGGTGTGTTATAGTCTTCCAATGCCATCATGCCTGTTGCCAAAATTCAAAGTAGTTATACCATTGCCGAGGATAAAGGCTGACCACACGCTCCAGCTCTGCCACGTAAGCGAGACTGATTTGCCGAATTTGCTCTTTGCGCGGGGCGGTCTTGTCGTAAGGGAGGGGGGTGACTATGGCCTTATAGCGGTTCCATGCGGTCTTGACGACGTTGACGGCTATCGCATCCAACCGGTGCAACGTGGCCAGGGCAAAGGGGCCGTAAGGAAAGCGTGCCGGGGCGCCCAGAAAGTCAACAGTGATGCATCTCTCCGACCCGTTGGTGCGGTCGGCCGGCATGCTCACCGACTCTCCGCGCCCCAGGGCCGCCTCGATGTCGAGCAAGTGGCCCATGTCTGGCCGGACGGCAATCATGCTGATGTTGGTGTGTGCAAAAATTTCACTGCGGCTCTTCATGACCGACTCCTTCTCCCCGACATACACCAAGGCATTGAACTTTTTACGGTCGGCCGTCAGTGTGTATCCGGCAATCTCATAGTTGCCCACGTGGGCGCTGAGCTGAATGAATCCGGGCTCAAGAGAGGCCAGACGCTGATAGTGCTCATAGCCTTCGATGTCAACATGAAATTTTTTGCCGGCGTACATGGCAAACCTGTCTATCACCACCTGGCCAAAGAGGCAATGGTTGACGTAAGCCATCCATGCCGCCTTGACCGCGCCGCAGCTGTGCCGCTTGCGGAAATATCGGCAAGCGATGCCCGCGCTGGGATTGATGGCCATGCAAACGGGTATGATGCACACTGCCACAAAGGCGTACAAGATGCGCACGTCTAAATATCGCAGCATACGGACAAGCCATTTGTGCATCCATCCGTTGCCGTAGGTCGTTCCGGCCCACTGTCGCGGCATTACGACACCTTGGCCTTTATGTAGTCGCAGAACTGCGCGAGGGTCTTGACGCCGGTCATCTCCTCGGGCTTGATTTTGAAGCCGAAAATTTTGTCGACTATTACCACGATGTCAACGTAATCAAGGCTGTCGATGCCCAGGTCTTCTTTGAGTGTGGCTTCCGGTTTCAGACTTTCGGCTTCTATCTCAAGGTCTTCCACCATGAAGCCGTGTACTTTCTCCTCGATCTCTTCTCTTGTCATTAATTGTGATTGGTTTATTGTATGTGTTGTTATTTTGCGGGCATTACCAAATGAAGCGGTGCCACCAGGTCTTGTCCCGGACCGATGCGCAGCTCCTTCTGTTTCTTCTTGATGGCGACAATGCCGTTGGTGACACGGTTGGCGTGCATGGGCACTTGTGTATCAAACCAACGCAGGGCAGGCACACCCTCCAGCCCCTTGAGCATATATTGTTGCTTGTGGGGGTCGGTGCTCTCGTTCATGCTCACTGAATAGCATGCCTCGGGCAGAAAATGAAACGTCACCACCTCAGGGTTATAGAAATAGACGTATGACCATTGCGTCTCGGTGGGGATGTCGAAATTCATGCCGGGACACTCCTGGTTGAGCCGTGTGACAAATGTTTTAACAGTACACACGTTTTTGGGGATATTGCTGAAATAACAGTCAAATATCTCACTCTCTTTGTCTGCCAGCGACAGAAAAGCCACATCGCGGTTGCTTTCGGTTACCGCGGGCTGGGGGGTGAGATAGTTGACAAGTTTCTTATACCCTGCCGGTTTCTTGTTTTTGATGACTATGGTATAGTCAGCAAAGTCGTATGTGCCCATTATGCGTTCTACCAAGGCTGCCTTCACCGGCTCTTCTGACATGTAAAACGCCGAGAGCGTGACGTTATGCACCGGCTCGCTGTCTATTCGTCGACTGCCGTCACCCTCAAAACCATACGAGAATGTGCCACCTTTTACCAACTTGAATTTCACATCCAGTCCGGCAATGTTGACAATCTTCTCGGCGGGCAGGTCTGAGTCCGTGGAGACTGCGCCTTTTGAGGCATCCACTGTCTCTATGGAAGCAACCTCCGACATGTCGATGGACGTGGGTATGCTTCCCACCTGCACACTAACGCAGCATGTGGGGTCGAGTGAAATCAGTTCACCCGTGATAGTGGCGCCTGAGTTAAGCTTCACCTTGACAATGGCAGCAGAGGCAGTGGCAGCAATCAACAATGCGGCTATCATTGCTGCAATGTAATTCTTCATGCTTTTTTAACTTTTAATATGCTGTGGCCTTGGCCAAGATGGTCATATATCTCTTCAATCGCAAGCCCGGCTCGGGCAATGCACTGCGAGAGGTCTTCGGTGTTGTACATCTTGCTGCATCCGTTTGCGATGGCGGTGAAGTATAGGCTGGTCATGGTCAGGCACAGGGCCGCCGGCTCGAAGCGTTGGCGATCCCACAGGGTCTCCATGATGTAGAGCCGTGTTTCGGGGCCCATTACCTCTTTGGCTTTAAGCAGGATGCTGACAATCTGCTCCATTGAGAAGCAGTCAAGGAATTGGCTCATCCACACAGCGTCGACGCCGCCCTCCCGCTTTGGCAGTCTCGCCTCGGCTGACAGCAAGTCAGCGCCCACTCCGGAGATGCGGTCAGCCCCCGGCCGACCGCTGACGTTACTCTCCATCAGCTTGATCTGCTGCGGGAGGTCGATTACGGTCACTTCTACCTCCGGATCATATTCCACGCACTTTAGCGCCCATTTGCCCGTGTTGCCGCCGACGTCGTAAAGGGTGCGGGTATGGTTGCGCTTGAAGATTATCTCCAAAGCCTCGGGAAATGATGAGTCGCTATAGAAGTGGTCAAAGGCGAACCATGACCGCCGGGCATCTTCGGGGAGGCTTGAGAGCCCTTCATAGACGGTGGGCCATGAGCCGAAAACCTTCAAGCCCTCGGGCTTGCCGGCAAGGAGTGACTCCTCGAGCCGGTGCCATCCCAGGTAGTTGACATCGTGGTTGAAGTCGATGTTGACACGCGTGGCCCGATCGTTGAGCAGAAACCAGCCGGTCTTGGTGAGCGAGTAACGTCCGGTTTCGGGGTCGACGATGACTATGCCGATGCTTAGTGAGGCCTCTAGCAGGCACTTTATGGCATAGTCAGAGAGGCCCGTGGCCTTGGCAATGTCGGCAGCCGGCAACCCTCCTTCGGCATCCCTGACCAGGTCAAGGATGCCGAATTTGAGCATAAGCCGCGAGGCCTGGAATACCGCAGGTCCCCAGGCAATGAACTCTGCGAGCCGCTGGGCGTCTCTCGCCGTGAGGGTGTCTGTGGTATAGCGCTTTTTGAGCGCTTCTGACAGATGCATAGGCTTAGAGCTTGCCCTTGTTCATAATCTTGGCAAAATTTTCGCCAAGCTCGATGAAGGTTTTGCCGAAACTGTCGTCGATGTTGAAGTCGCGGTCGCCGGTGCCTTCGGTTACGCGGATAACGCAAACGTTCTGGCCGGTGGCGATGTCAGTGACGGTGATGGTGCCCCAGACCTTGGTGATGTAGCCGGGGACGAAGCTCATGGCAGAGTAGAAGAAGTCCATATTTTCCACCTTGATGGCGATGGCGTACTTGGCATTGGCAGCATTGTCGACTATGCCATACCCCTTGGCCTTTGACGAGAAGCCCTGCATGAAGTTTTGGGGCACTTTGGCAACCAGCTCTGCGAGGTTGCCGTACTTTGATGAAAGCGGCTCCTGGTTGTCGAAGGTTGCGTTGTCAAAGTTGAAAGAAACAGTGATGTTGGCTCCACCCTTAAGGGGAGCGACGCTGCCGGAGTCAAGTGTGAACGTCTTGCCGGCGGAGGCCGTCAGGACGCAGATCAAGAAGGCCAGGATAGCAATTGCTTTTTTCATTGTAGATTAAAAATTTAGTGTGTCATCGTCGTTGGTGACGGTAATATATAAGTCATGGTTGGATTCAGAGAGTGTAATAGTAAAGTCGTAAGTGAAGGCGTCTGTGTCGTCGCTGCCTGAAATCGCTGCGGGGTCTTTGGAGCCTTTGATTTTGATGCCGATGGTCTGCCCTTTGAGTTTTTTCAGCCAGTTGCCGCTAAACGAGGCCATTTCGTATGTCTGACCCGGATAAACGGTCATGGCGTTGCCAATGGTTTTGGGAGCGCCGTCGGAGATGAGCACTACTGCGGCTTGGGCTATGCAGTAGGATGTGCGGTTGACCAGAAAGATCTTGTCCTTTATGTTGAGGTTCTTAGGCACATCTACAAGGATGAGGTGCGGGTCGGCAGGCGTGGCAGGCGCCGGAGTGGTAACACTGACTGTGACGGTGGGCTTCTCCTTGGAAGTGTAGATGGGATCTTCGATCTGTGCATGGCAGCACAATGTCCAACCGAGCACCAACATTAAAATGGCAATCTGTTTCATGGTTAAGTTTTATATTAATGTTTAGGTCAAAGCTTCTTGATGACAAGGGCGCTGTTGGTGCCACCGAAGCCGAATGAGTTGCTCAGGATATAGCGGAGCTCGCACGGAATCGCCTCTGTGGCAATGTTAAGTTTTGCGGAATGCTCGTCGGGGTTACAGAAGTTGATGTTGGGGGCCACGAAGCCACCCTGCATCATCAATATTGAGTAGACTATCTCTGAGGCTCCGGCCATCCAACATTCGTGGCCGGTCATCGACTTTGTGCTGCTTATCAAGGCTTTCTCCCCCTCAAAGAGCCGTGCCAAAGCCTTGGCCTCGTACATGTCGCCTTGCGGGGTGGAGGTGGCGTGAGCGTTGATATAGTCGATGTCGGCCGGACGTATGCCGGCGTCGTCGAGGGCGCGTGACATAGCAAGCATGCTTCCGGCGTCGCTCGGCTGGGATATGGCGCCCCCGTTGCTCGAGAAACCGTAGCCGGTCACTTCGCACAGTATTTCGGCGCCGCGCGCCACTGCATGGTCATAGTCTTCGAGCACCAACGCAGCGGCGCCGCCGGAGGGGACAAGGCCGTCGCGGTCGCGGTCGAAGGGGCGGCTGGCCAATGCCGGCTTGTCCATACGCATCGAGAAGGTGCGGATGGCGTCGAACGACGACATGCCGTGCATGTTAATCTCCTGGGCCCCTCCGCACAATATCATGTCTTGCAGCCCCTGCTTTATGAACATGTAGCCCAGGCCGATGGCATGGCTGCCGCTGGCGCAGGCCGAGCTGACGGTGAAGTTGATGCCGCGCAGGTGGAATATGGAGCAAAGGTTCATGTTGACCGTGGAGTTCATCGACTTGAATATCGAGCCTGAGCCGACCAGCTCGGAGTCGTGTTTCTGCTCCATGACGGTGTGGCCTTCGATGACAGCCTTGGCCGAGGAGTCGTTGCCGAATATGCATCCCACCTCATTGGCCAGCAAGTAATCGTCGTCCACTTTGGCATCGTCAAAAGCTTGCTTTGTGGCCATGAATGCAAACTCGGCCTCCTCCGACATGTTGGCCCTTTGGCGCCGGTCGAGCAGGCCCTTGAGGGCGGGGACCGGCACGCTGCCCGTCAGCCCTGAGCGGAAGCCATATTCGAGACGTGACGGGTCCAGGACTATGCCCGAGCGGCCCGTGCGCAGCGAATGAGCAACGGCCGCCGTGTCGGTGCCGATGCACGACCAAATGCCGATGCCGGTGATAACCACTCTCCTTTCAGTGTGTGTCATGTGTACAGTCCTCCGTTTACATTGATTACTTCACCGGTGACATACGAGGCGTCGTCGGAGAGGAGGAAGGCCACCACGGCCGCCACCTCGTCGGGTGTGCCGAAGCGGTGCATGGGTATGAGGCCCTTGTGGTCGTCTTCGGAGACATCCTTGGTCATGTCGGTTGAGATAAAGCCGGGCGCCACGGCATTGACAGTCACATTGCGCGTGGCGGTCTCCAGGGCCAGGGCCTTGGTGGCGCCGATCAGGGCGGCTTTGGCCGCACTGTAATTAGTCTGTCCGGGGAGCCCTTTCAGCCCTGAGAGCGAAGCCATGTTGACAATGCGCCCTCCGTGGCCGCGCCGCAGCATCTTGGGGAGCACAGCCTTGGTGGTGTGGAAAAAGCCGCCGAGCGACACGCTGAGCACGTCGTCCCAGTCGCCATCCGGCATCATGAACATCAGATTGTCTTTGCGGATGCCGGCGTTATTTATAAGGTATGCTATATAATCGTGTGGATGCTCCGCTTCCCAGCCCGAGATGGCGGAGGCAACCTGTGCGTCGTCGACCACGTCAAACGGCATCAGCGACGCGCTGCCCCCCGAAGCCTCAATCTCACTCTTCACCTCGAGGGCGGCGCTTTGGTTTGACCGGTAGTTGATCAGCACGGGGATACCTTGCCGTGCAAGCCTTATGCATATTGCACGACCTATTCCTCTGGACCCGCCGGTCACTAAGGCATACTTCATTGTGGTATCTTCCAAAATGGCTCCACGAGGCCCGGCGTGGACGGTCGGTTTATAAAAAACAGCGCAGGCACTTTTGCTCGCTGCCCGCTCTATACTCCGTGGCTCTGGTAAACCGTCATCGTCAGAAACGGGCAACGCAGAGCCTACGCATGGCATATATACATGCACACCGTCTTGCCAGCGGGCAAGCATCGTGTCAGTATAAACAACCAACCGCAAGCATCTACCATTGCCTTTGCTCTCTGACGATTAGATGAAATTTACCAGATTTCGGAGTATCAAGAGCAAAGCGTCAAGCAGACGCTGTCTAATATGTAATTGCATCCCTCCCACAGCCCCGTTGCCGGCTCTGCGGGAGCAACGCGCCAGCAAAGATACGCAACATTTGTCAAATGGTAAAATAATTTCGCTAAAAATTCTTTTCCAAGCCCTGCCAGGCCGCTGGGCGCGGGGGCGCTGCCCCGCTCCGGGATGCGGGGCGCGAGGGCGCTGCCCCGCTCCGGGATGCGGGGCGCGAGGGCGCTGCCCCGCTCCTACATCTCTTTGAAACACGGTATTTCGGCCAAAAAGGTGTAGCTGTTGGCCTCGTAGTCGATGCGGCAGCAGTAGTGGCGGAGGCCGTTTGACACTATCAGGTAGCGCGCCTGAAGCACCATGTTGTAGCGCACTATCTGGTCGAACACGCGCTGTGTCAGCGCCACAGTAGGCGCCTTGTACTCAACTATCACCAGCGGCCGACGGGAGGCGTCGAACACCACGGTGTCGCACCGCCGCTGCGTGTCGTTGAGCTTGATGCCGATCTCGTTGGCCATGTATCCGGCCGGAAACCCCTTGACCTCAATCAGATATGCCACGAAACGCTGCCGCACCCACTCCTCGGGTGTCAGCGCGACATACTTGTGGCGCAGGCGGTCGTACACCTGCACCTGCCCGTCGTCACCCAGGCGCGTCTTTATTTTACATTCGGGAAGATTGAGTTGCATGTTTCAAAAATTGTGCGTAAATTTACAAAAAATTTTTCAGATGGCAGCAACATCTACCGTAACATACGACCAACTGCTCCGCCAAGTGCGCTCCCGCAAGGGCCTCGCACCCGTCTATCTGCTTCACGGTGAGGAGGGTTACTACACCGACCGCCTCGTCGAGGCCTTCGAAAACTTGCTCACCGAGGAGGAGCGCGACTTCAACCTATACCAGCTCTACGGCGCCCAGACCACCCCCGAGCAGGTGGCCGAGGCATGCCGCCGATACCCCATGATGGCCGACCGCGTAGTGGTCATCCTCAAGGAGGCCCAGGCCATGAACGCCAACGTCATCGACCGCCTCGCCCCGTATGTCGCCAACCCTAACAAAGAGGCCGTCCTCGTCATCGCCTTCCGCGGCGTCACCGCCAAGGGCAAGAACCTCATGGACCGGGTGCGCAAGACCGGCGCCGTGGTCTTTGAGTCGCAGAAGCTCCGCGACGAGACTGTCGGTCCCATCATCCAGTCGCTCATCAAGGAGCGCGGCCTCAACATCGAGCAAAAGGGACTGCTCATGCTCCGCGAGTTCATCGGCACCGACGTCGCACGCCTATACAACGAGATCGACAAGCTCGCCATGATCCTCGGCCCCGGCGCAATGGTCACCCCCGAGGCCATCGAGCGCAACATCGGCGTCAGCAAGGACTACAACTCCGACGAGCTCATCCGTGCCCTCGCCGAGCGCGACAAGGTGAAGGCCTACAAGATAGTCAAATATTTCCGCGCCAACGTCAAAAACAACCCCCTGCCGATGGTCGTCGGATATCTCTACAACTACTTCTCCAACCTCATCTCCATGCAGTTCTCCGCCGACCGCACCCCCGGCGGCTACGCCCGCGCCTGCGGCTTCAAGAGCCCATACGCCGTCCGCAGCTACGAGAGCGCCCTGCGCAACTACAACGCCCGCCAGACCATGGAGATCATCGCCGCCCTCCGCGAGTTTGACTGCCGCAGCAAAGGCAACGGCAGCCGCTGGAACGCCTTCGACCTCTTCCAGGACCTCGTCACCCATATCCTCAACGCCCGCGGCGACATCGTCATCTGACGGAGCGGGGCGGCGCCCTCGCGCCCCGCATCCCCGCCATGTAAAGGAGCGGGGCGGCGCCCTCGCGCCCCGCATCCCCGCCATGTAAAGGAGCGGGGCGGCGCCCTCGCGCCCCGCATCCCCGCCTTGGCCGCAAAAGCCACAAACCAACCGCCCACCGCCGGCGCCATTTTATGGCGCCAAAACACCCTGACATGAAAAAAGTCCTGCTAACACTCTGCCTCCTCCTCCCCTGCCTCCTCGCAGCCCAAATGCGAGCCAGGCGCATCGTGGACGACCGTCCGGAAGCCCCATACCACCCGCTAATCCTGCAAATTAGCGCCGACTCCGTCGCCTCGCGCCTCGCCGACATGGGCGTCGTCATCTTCGCCTCCCGCGGTGACCTCCTGCTCACCTCCGTCCCCACCGACCGACTCCGTGAGATACTCGCCGACGACGGCATCCTCGCCGTCGCCGACGACGGCGACGCCTCCCGCGCTCTCGACATCGCGCGCCCGATGTGCAACGTCGACGCCGTCCACCAAGGCCTCGAGGGCCTCCCGCAAGCCTTCGACGGCACAGGCGTCGTAGTCGGCATGACCGACATCGGCTTCGACACCCGCCACGTGGCCTTCGACGGACGCATCTCCCAGGTAACCCACATCGACGAGGAGCAGGGTCGCACATACACAATGACCACACCCTCTGAAATCTACGCCTGGGAGACAGACACCTGCGCCGAGACACACGCCACCCACGTCTGCGGCATACTCGCCGGAGGCTACACCGCCAATGGCTACCACGGCGTCGCCCCGGGCGCCGAAATCGTCGCCACCACCAGCACAGCACTCTCAAACGTCGGCCTCCTCTATGGCATCGAGCAGATCATCGCCCGTGCCAAGAGCGAGGGGCGCCCCGCCGTCGCCAACATGTCCATGTCGTGCCACATCGGCCCGCACGACGGCTCCGACCTCACATGCCGCTACCTCTCCCGCATGGCCCAAGACGCAATCATCTGCATATCAGCCGGAAACTCCGGCAGCCGCAACATCTCCGCCACCCACATCTTCACCGTCACCGACTCCATCGCCTCCGTCATGCCAAACTCCCTGCTCACCTACGACGGCTTCGCAGTCGACGGCATGGTCGACGTCTGGAGCGCCGACGACACCCCCCTCACGGCCCGCGTCGAGATGTACGACATTCAGACAAATACCATCCTCGCCGCCTCCCCCTGGATGCCTGCCGACTCTCTACAAGCCACATTCGACGCCGCCAACGTCCCCCTTTGGGCAGAACTCATGGAAGGCCAAATCAAGGTCGAGCGCGGGCTGTCGCCCCTCAACGGCCGCTACAACCTAACCTTCACCCTCGACTACTCCACCACAACCCCCTCCGCCCAAGGCCCCTGGGCACGCTACTACCCCATCCTCTCCCTTAAACCCCACCGGAGCGGGGCGGCGCCCTCGCGCCCCGCCGTCGAAATCTACGCCGACGCCGTTCGCACTTACCTCGGCCCCGTCGACGGCCGCGCCACAAGCGTCGGTAGCCAGCTGTCTGTCAACAATATGTGCACCGCCGACGGCGTCGTCTGCGTCGGCGCCTGCGTCTCCCGCAACTCCGTCCCCACATTCGCAGACGCTCCCCTCACTTGGAACATGGACGTCAATGCCGTCAGCCGGTTCTCCTCCTGGAGAGGGGCGGGGCGCGAGGGCGCCGCCCCGCTCCCACATTTCTGCGCCCCCGGCGCTTACCTCGTCTCAGCCTACAGCAACCCCTACATGCATGCAAACGAAGACCCCTTCACCCACCTCGTCACCATCGACGGCCGCAGCCACTACTTCGGCCCCATGGCCGGCACCTCCATGTCGTCACCCTTCGCCGCCGGAGTCTTCGCCCTCTGGCTCCAGGCCGACCCTACCCTCACCTCACGCGAGGCCATTGAAATCGCCCAAAAGACCGCTCGCACCGACTTCGCCGATATCGCCGACCCCCGCTGGGGCGCCGGCGCCATCGACGCACTCGCCGGACTCAAAGAGGTGCTCAGCCGCGCCGGCATCGCCAACGTATGCCCCGACGCCCGAACACTCGTCACCGTCACCCCCGACCGGCGCATTCAAGTCTTCGGCGCCACCTCCTACACATTATATAATATACAAGGCCGCCGCCTCGACCCCTCCCTCCCCCTGCGCCCCGGCGTCTACATCGTCGCCCTCCCCTCCCAACCCTCCCAAAAACTCCTCGTCCGCTAAAATGGAGAGAGGCCGCGCCCCCGCGCCCCTCATCCCCGCCTCAACTACGGAGGGCGGCCGTCCCGGCCGCACATCCCCGCCTTGGCCGCAAACACCGCCTTTCTTGCCTAAACGCGAATTTTTCGAATTACGCGAATTACGCGAATTTTTTTAATCAATTGAACATTAAAACTTTAATTCGCGTAATTCGCGTAATTCGTTTAATTCGCGTTTCTACCATAACTTACCATATAACGCCAACTCACTGAAATGAACCGCATCATCTCATTCCTCTGCCTACTCTGCGCCCTTTCCGCCTCTGCCCAAATCGCCGGCGTCTGGAAAGGCACCCTCCAACTCGGCCCTAACTCCCTCCCCCTCGTCTTCACCATCACCGAGACCCCGCCGGCCGCCACCATGTTATCACCCGCCCAAAGCCCGCAGACCTTTGACGCTCAGCTCACCGTCGCCGCCGACACCGTCACCATAGCCCTCCCCCAAATGGCCATCGCCTACGTCGGCGTCTGTCAGGGCGACACCATCGACGGCACATTCACCCAGGGTGGCATGGCCCTCCCCCTCACCCTTGCCCGTGACACCCAGGCCTTCCAACGCCCCCAGACACCCACAGAGCGCCCTTACGAGATGCGCGAGGTCTCCTTCACCAACCCCGCCGACGGCACCATCCTCTCCGGCACATTGACACTGCCCGGGAGCGGGGCGGCGCCTTCGCGCCCCGCCACCGTCGTCGTCATGGTCACCGGCAGCGGCGCCCAAAACCGCGACGAAGAGATTGCCGGCCACCGTCCCTTCGACATCATCGCCCACCACCTCGCCCTCGCCGGCATCGCCTCCCTCCGCTACGACGACCGCGACTGGAGCGGGGCCGCGCCCTCGCGCCCCGCCCTCCCCGCCTTGGCCGCAGACACCGCCACCACTCTCACCTTCGCCTCCGACGCCCGCGCAGCCATAGCCTTCCTCCGCCCCGACTTCCCCCGCGTCGGCGTCCTCGGCCACAGCGAGGGCGGAACTGTCGCCTACATCCTCGGCAGCGAGGGCATTGCCGACTTCATCGTCAGCATCGCCGGCCCCGCGATGCGTGGCGACAGCGTCCTCATCGCCCAAAACAAAATGCTCCTGCAGCACTCCGGCATCGACCCCCTCACCGTCGACGACTATCTCCGCGGCCTCGCTCTCACGTTCGAATACATGCGCGTCAACCCCGCGGCCACCTCCTGGCCCCGCATGCAGATGGCCATGGCCAACCTCACCCGCCTGACCCCCGAAATGCTCGCCAACTATCAGCAGGTCATCGCCTCCCGCTCACCCTGGCTCGACCGGTTCCTCACATACGACCCCGCAGACGCCATCGCACGGATCAAATGCCCCGTCCTCGCTGTCTTCGGCCAGCTCGACCGCCAGGTCGAGCCATACGCCAACCACCGCCGCCTCACCGACCTCCTACCCCCCAACGGCCTCAACGTCACCCTCATCTACCCCGACCTCAACCACCTCCTCCAGCACGCCGTCACCGGCCTCCCCTCCGAATACCCCCTCATCCCCGAAACCATCTCCCCCGACTTCCTCGCCGACCTCCTCGACTTCCTCTCCGCCCTCCCCTGACGACCGGCCCTCAACTACGGAGGGCGGCCGTCCCGGCCGCACGCCAGGGAGAGTGTCTACCCGCCCCACGCCATCAGCCAATGCCCAAGCACTCGCCCACGGAGCCGCCGTAGGCGGCTCCCCGCACACGCCTGACGCCGTGGGGCGGGGAGGCGGGGCGCGAGGGCGTCGCCCCGCTCCGGCGGCTCCTTTTGGAGGCGACGCGCCCTCGCGTCGCGCCGCCACAAGGGTGTCTACCCGCCCCACTCCGGCATCGGCTGACGACGTGGGGCGGGGATGGCGACGCGGGGGCGCGTCGTCTCCTAAGGCTGACGACGTGGGGCGGGGAGGCGGGGCGCGGGGGCGCCGTCCCGCTCCATAGCTTGCGGCCAAGGCCGGGAAGGTGCGGCCGGAACGGCCGCCCTCCCGATTTGCGGGCGACGTGGGGCGGGTAGACACCCCTTGTGGCGTGCGGCCGGGACGGCCGCCCTCCGTAGTTGACGCCGTGACCGCCCGTTATCCGATTACCCGATTATCCGATTCAATCTCCTGATTTACTTTCCCTCCCTTAACGAGAACTAAAGGGCCAGGCGCAGGCCAAGGCCGTGGTGGCGGTTCGTCGGCGCGTAGCTGCTGCGGCACGAGACGCGGCTACTCCGCGCGTCGTTGAAACAGCTCCCTCCGCGAATCACGCGGCTAGACCCGGAGGACGGCCCCGTAGGATTGGTCTGCGACGAGGAGCTATAGGCCCCGAACCAATCACCGCACCACTCCCAGACATTGCCGCTCATGTCGTACAGCCCAAGCGAGTTCGGACTCTTGGTCATCACGTTATGGGTGCCACCACCGCTGTTGCCATCCCACCACGCCACGCTGTTGAGGTCGTTGGAGCCGCTGTAAAGTTTGTCGTTGCCATCCCGTCCCTCGCGGGCGGCGAACTCCCACTGCGCCTCTGTCGGCAGACGGAAAGAAGCGCCCGTCGCAGCGTTCAGCTTGGAGATGAACTCCTGGCAGTCGTCCCACGTAACCTGCTCCACCGGCAGGTTGTCTCCCTTCCAGTAGCTCGGGTTGCTTCCCATCACCGCCGTCCACAGCCACTGCGGCA
>CAYOUJ010000017.1:0-41464 GCA_964407165.1 uncultured Muribaculaceae bacterium
GTTATAAGTTATAAGTTATGAATCAATTGCGACAAAATCGGTTATAAGTTATAAGTCAATTGCGACAAAATCGGTAATAAGTTATAAGTTACAAGTTATAAGTTAGGAGTCAATTGCCCAAACCCGGTTATAAGTTATAAGTTATAAGTTATAAGTTATAAACTATTTTTAACGCACCGCCTCCAAACAAACACCCCCCTTGCCGCGTTTTATGGGAAAGCAAACATAAAAAATCGTAACCAAAATGATATACACCCAGCCCCAGCTTCCATACGCCACAGACGCCCTGCAATCCGCAATATCCAAGGAGACCGTAGAATACCACTACGGCCGGCATGAGAAGGCTTACATCGAGAACCTCAACCGGCTGATCGAGGGCACACCTTACGCCGACATGGAGCTCGAAGACATAATCCGCAAAGCCGACGGACCGCTATTCAACAACGCCTCCCAAGCCTGGAACCACATTTTCTACTTCTTCTCGTTTTCCCCCGACGGCGGCGGCGAGCCCACCGGACGCCTACGCGACGCCATCGACCGCGAGTTTGGCGGATTCGAAGAGTTCAAGAAGATGTTCGTCGACGCCGGCGTCGGCCTCTTCGGCTCCGGATGGGTCTGGCTCTCCAAAGACCGTGGCGGACGCCTGCACATCACCACCGGCACTGGTGCCGCCAACCCCCTCACCGACGGCCTGACCCCCCTGCTGACCTTCGACGTCTGGGAGCACGCATACTACCTGCAGTACCAAAACCGCCGCGCCGACTCCCTGCGTGCCCTCTGGGACATCATCGACTGGGATGTCGTCGGCAGCCGCTACTAACTTATAACTTATAACTTATAAGTTAGGAGTCAATTGCCCAAACCCGGTTATAAGTTATAAGTTATAAGTTATAAACTAAAAGGATACAGCACTGAAATTAAGCATAATGTGATGAATGGAGGGAGAGGCACGCGCGAGCGCCCCTCTTCTTTTTTATTTATGGAGCGGGGCGGCGCCCTCGCGCCCCGCCGCTGTGCGGCTCACATCTATATGCCGCAAGTTTTCACGCGCAACCTCAGGCCGCATCGCCTCCTCCGGCGCCATCCCCTCCGGCGTCACCGCAACCACATCAACAAACCCCGCCTTCAGCAGCATCTCCCGGTCTGTCACCTGACCCGCTATCCCCACGCACGGCATCCCCGCCGCCTGGCAATGCCGAAGCACCCCCATCGGCACCTTGCCGTAAAGTGTCTGCAAGTCCATGCGCCCCTCACCCGTTATCACCAGGTCTGCCCCGCGGACAGCCTCGTCAAAACCCGTCAGCCTCAGCACCTCCTCAACCCCGCTTACAACCCGTGCATTGCACATCGCCCCCAGCGCAAACCCAATCCCCCCTGCCGCACCCAAGGGGAGCGGGGCGGCGCCCTCGCGCCCCGCAGCACGCAAGCCCCACACGCCTGGCGGGCACGCCTGGTATGCGCGGCCGGTGATGGCCGCCCTCCGTACTTGCTCATCCAACACCACCTCCGCAAAATGCCCAAGCGCCCTGTCAATCGGCCCAACCATCTCCACCGTCACACCCTTCTGCGGCCCGAACACCGCCGTAGCACCATTTGGTCCGCACAAGGGATTGTCAACATCGGCCAAAGCCGTAATATTGCACTCCGGCACCTTCCCCTCTACGCACTCCAGCCGCGCCAGCTCCAACACCCCGGGCCTCAGTGGCTCACCCTCAGCGTCAAAAAAACTGATTCCCAACGCCTCCAGCAGCCCGCGGCCCCCGTCGTTAGTGGCGCTCCCGCCAAGTCCAATTATAATATTGTGACATCCCCGATTGACGGCATCCTTAATTAGCAACCCCGTGCCGTAGCTCGTGGCTATCAGCGGATTGCGCTCATCCTCGGGCAGCAGCGTCAGCCCGCTCGCAGTAGCCACATCCATTATTGCCGTGTCACCCTTTACCCCGTATGTGCAGCGAATAGGCCGCAGCAGCGGGTCGACACTCTCGCACTCAACCCACTCACCACCTAAAGCACGCGTAAGTATCCGGGCCGTCCCCTCCCCGCCGTCAGCCAAGGGGAGCGGGGCGGCGCCCTCGCGCCCCGCAGCAGCAAGCCCTGCAGCAACCGCCTCGCAGACCTCCTCGGCCGTGAGACATCCCTTGAACGAATCGCACGCTATGACCACTCGCCTTTTCATGTCCGCAAATTTACAAAAAAGTCGTAAATTTGCAGGCATGAATGAGAGCTTAAAACGCTACATAGATCAAGAGATATTGCCGCTCTATGACCACTTCGACAGCGCACACCGCCGAGACCATGCCGAGATGGTAATACGCCAGAGCCTCCAGCTTGCCGCAAGCCTTGGGGTCGATGCCGAAATGGCCTACGTCATCGCAGCCTACCATGACACCGGCCTTGTCGATGGACGCCCGCAGCATCACCTCTCCTCCGGTCGCATCATGCGCGAAGACCAGGAGTTGCGCCGCTGGTTTACAGAGGAGCAGATAGAGATGATGGCACAAGCAGCCGAAGACCATCGCGCAAGCGCCGACCACCAGCCGCGAAGCATCTATGGCCGCATCGTAGCCGAAGCCGACCGATTCATCGTACCCGAAAAAATCATCGAACGAACCGTGCAATACGGACTCGACCGGTACCCTGAACTTACCAGAGAACAGCAGTATCAGCGCGCCCTCGAGCACGTACGCGCCAAATACGGCGACGGCGGCTACCTGCGCCTGTGGTTCGACGACAGCCCGAACGCCGCGCGCCTCGAGGCCCTCCGCGCCATCATCCGCAACGAACGGCGCCTGCGCTCACTTTTCGACGAAACTTATAACCGACTGACACAATGGAAACAACAGTAATGGAAGTGGAGACGCCCATAACCGTCCGCTCATACGACGTCGACTTTATGGGCATAGTCAACAACACAGTCTACGTCAAGTGGCTCGAAGACCTGCGCATGGCCATCCTCGACCGCTACTTCCCGCTGCAAGAGATGCTCCGCGACCGCTGCTCCCCCATCCTCGCCGAGACCTGCATACAATACAAGCACCCCCTAACCCTCGACAGCCACCCGACCGGCCGATGTCGAATATGGCTCACCGGCCGCAGTCGATGGCAGGCCGAGCACGTCATCTTCGAGGGCGACCGAGTCTATGCCACCGCCCGACAGACAGGCTACTACTTCAACATCGACCGCCACCGCCCCGTCGCCTTCCCCGACGAAATGGTCGCCAAATACCTAAAACAGTGATTAGCTATAAGTGATTAGTGATTAGTTAATTTTTCACAGACGAGGCATTTAACTAAACACTAATCACTAATCACTTATAGCTAATCACTCTTTTGACTTTTACCGGCAGTGCCGCGAGGGTTGACATCACGGCTTCAGCTTTGGTTTGCGCCTCGGCATGGTCAATGCCACGCTCTGCCTCAACGTGTCGCACTGCGGCAGCATAGTCGCGCTTGTACGACGCATTGAGCTGCGTCCAGTTCACGCCCGCCCACTGCCGCGCCTCATCTACGTCCAGCGGCAGCCGCCCCTTCACCATCATAAACGCAATGATTGGATAGCCCGCGTAGCCCTGCCACGCCGTGGCGTTGTCGTTGCTCTGATAAGTGTCAGTGTCAGGGTTATAGACTACAGTGTAGGTCTTCGTGCCGTCAGACGACGTCACCCGCGCCTCGTCGCCCTCGACGTGCACACGCCCGTCGGCAATTGCGCTCCAGGCCTCGTAAACTTTCTCGATAGGTGGTAACTTCTCCATACCCTTTCAACGCCTCCGACCCCCAATTGGTTTTTAGTGATTTGTAATTTAATGCTCACACCTATTGGGTAATTAGGCATTTCACTAAAAACTAAAAACCAAAAACTAAAAACTTTTTCGTAACTTTGCACCCGGTTTCCAACGATTAAAGCCTGGCAGAGCTTACTCCACGATTAATTACCTATGCACCAACCAGCCATAATGCGCCAGACGGGACTCTTCTTCCCCGTCGTCTTAGGCACCCTCACCGCCTTCGGGCCTTTCGTCACCGACTTCTACCTCCCCGTATTGCCCGAGATGGGGCAATTTTTCCACACCTCCCCATCGCTCATCGGCATGAGCCTCACCGCCGGCATGACAGGCCTCGCCGCCGGTCAGCTGCTCATCGGCCCCTTGACCGACCGCTACGGCCGGCGCCTCATACTCATCGGTGCCATGATAATGTTTGTGCTCGCCTCATTAGGGTGCGTGTTCTCAACCAACATCTTCGTCTTCAACCTCATGCGCCTCTTCCAGGGCCTCGGAGGAGCCGGCGGCATCGTCATCTCAAAGAGCATGGCCTCGGACACATTCTCCGGCCGCGATCTGGCCAAATTCATGGCCCTCCTGGGCGCCATCAACGGCGTAACCCCCGTGGTCGCCCCCCTCGTCGGCGGCGTCATGGCAGGCTTCACAAGCTGGCAGGGCATCTTCGCCCTCCTGCTCGCTATCGGACTGATACTCGCCATCTGCTGCATCCGCCTGCCCGAAACGCTTATTGCCGAGCGTCGCATACGCCGCAGTCCCATCTCTCTGTACGCCAACCTCTTCCGCGTATTCCGCAACCGCAAGTACGCGGCCGTCATCATCTACGCCACATTCGGCGCAATGGTGTTCTTCAGCTACATCGCCTCCTCCACGTTCATCCTGCAAGAAACCTACGGCCTGTCGCCGCTGACGTTCAGCCTCTGCTTCGCCTTCAACGCCATAATGATAGGCCTCGGCGCCGGCGTCGCCGCCACCTTCCGCTCCACCTCCCGCTGCCTCGTGCTGGCCACGTGGATACAGTTGGCAGGCGCCCTGTGCGTAGGCGCCTGCCTGTGGCTGGGTCTGAGCGTGTGGCTCTTGATGGCCTCCTACCTGCTCATGCTCACCGGATTCGGCCTGTGGCAGCCCGGTGCGACCGCCGTGGCCCTCGACCTCGAGCGCGCAAACTCCGGCGCCGCCAGCGCAGTCTTCGGCGCTGTCTTCTTCCTCGCCGGAGGCCTCGCAAGCAGCGTCGTAGGCATCGGTAACATCTGCCACACAGCCACGTTCATAGCCGTCGGCGGCTCACTCCTGTGCCTCGCCATCATTATCCCCCTCGCCCCTCGCTTAAAGCGCCTTGAGCGCCCGGTCGGCAGCCGCTGACGGCGAGCAGTTCATCAGCAGCCCGTCAGTCCAGTCGACGTTGGGATACAGACGACGCAAGTCGCGCACGCTCCCGCTGACAGTCGAGCCTCCCGACGTGGCAAACGGTATGACCCGCTTCTCCTCCAGCCGCTGGCTCTCAATCCACGTGTTCACCTGGCGCGGCGCCAAGTCCCACCAAATCGGATAGCCGAGGAATATGACGTCATACTCCGAGGCGTCGATGGCATCGCCCCCGAGAGCGGGACGGCACGCCTCATCCTTCATCTCCACAGAGCTGCGGCTACGCGGATTGTTCCAGTCCAGGTCGGCCGACGTAAACCGCGGCTCCGCCACTATCTCATAGAGAGTGGCATCCGTGGCCTGCGCTATCGCCTTGGCCACGCGCTCAGTTGTTCCCGTGGCCGAGAAATAGGCCACGAGCACTTTCTGCTTGTTTTCCATACTTTTATCAGTTTGCTTCTCTTGGGCGCACCCGCACAGCGCGAGCACGCATCCGATGATTGTCAGTAATTTACGCATATTATTTCAGTTGATTTGTGAGCAACGCGGGCAAAGCCCTTTCAGGGTATAGTTGACAGTGTGGACGCTGAACCCCGCGGGCACAGCCACCGCGGGCACAGCCACATCGTCGAGGCATACAGTCCGTCCGCAGCGCTCGCAGAAGAAGTGCGGATGCTGGTCGTCAGGCGTGTGGTGGTGATGCGCGCCGTGACACAGCTCATACTTCACCGACCCGCTCCCGTCCTCGAACGCGTGCACCACGTCAGCCTCGGCAAACAGCGTGAGCACCCTGAAGATGCTCCCCTTGTCCACCGTCTCCAGAGCCTCCTCCAGGGCCGCCAAGTTCACCGGCCCCTCCGCCGCGGCCAGCGCCCTCAGCACCAGCAGCCGGTTAGCCGTCACCCTCACCCCCTTCGCCTGGAGCGTCTCCTCAAAATTATTTACTTGTGGCATTTGATCAACATTTTCAGCAAATATAGTAATAATATTCATTGATGACTACATATTTTCAAAAAATATTTGCAAACGGGTTGCAAAAATGTTGGCGTATCTTTGCCCCAAACAAAAAACAAAGATTATGGAAGCCACTAATCATACCTGCTGCTGTCACCAGCACAAGCCCCAGCCAACATCATGCTGCTGTTCCCACGGCAAAGCTCTTACCACCTCGATGGCGCCCGAAATCATATCACTCGTCTTACTCGTCGCCGGCATGGTGATGGGATGGTCAGGCGTGTGGACACGCTCGTGGATGCCCCTGACATATTACCTCGTGGCCATCGCGCCGGTCGCCTGGCTCATTGTCACCGAGGGGATTAGCCTTTGGCGCAAGGCCGACTTCCTCAACGAGTTCACGCTTATGACCCTGGCCGCCATCGGCGCCTTCGCCATCGGCGAATATCCCGAGGCCGTGGCCGTGCTCCTGTTCTACTCCTTCGGCGAGAAGCTCAACCGCCGCGCTTCCGACGACGTGCGACGGCGCATCCGCTCGCTCATCAGCCGCATGCCCGCTACCGTCACCCTCTGCTGCGGCACGAAAATGTCGCCCGAGGCCGTCGAGGTCGGCAAGACGCTGCTGGTCAGCCCCGGCGAGCGCGTGGCCATCGACGGCGTGCTCATCGCCGACCATCCCATAGAGATGGACACCTCGGCCCTCACCGGCGAGTCGGTGCCCCGCAGCTACGACCCGGGCCAGGAGGTGCCCGCAGGAGTCATACCCATCGACCATCAGGTGAAGATACGCACCACCCGCCCATACTCCGACTCCACCATGAGCCGCATGATGCACCTGATAGACGATGCCGCCGCCAAGCGCACCCCGACAGAGACAATGCTCCGCCGCATAACCCGCTGGTTTACCCCCGCAGTGGTCATCCTCGCCGTGAGCGTCTTTGTCGTGCCCGCGTTAGTGGCAATCTTCACAGGCACCCACTTCGACGCCCTTACATGGTTCCGCCGCGCGCTCGTGTTCTTCGTCTGCTCTTGCCCTTGCGCACTTGTGGTGAGCATACCCCTCAGCTACTTCGCCACGCTCGGCAACACCGCTCGCCGCGGCCTCCTCTTCAAGGGCGCAAGCCATATCGACGTGCTCCGCGACGTAGACACTGTGGTCTTCGACAAGACCGGCACCATCACCACCGGCCGCTTCCACTTAGTCAGCGTGTCGGCCGCCGGGTGCAGCGAAGATGAACTGCTCGCCCTTGCCGCCGCCGTCGACGCCCAGTCATCGCACCCGTTGGCACAGGCCATCTGCAAGGCGGAACGGGGCGGCGCCCTCGCGCCCCGCGTGTCTGAAATACACTCCGTTCCCCACGGCATGCGTGCTATATATAATAATGTGGCGACCGTGCTGGTCGGCTCCCGCAAGCTCCTCGAGAGCGAGGGAATTGACGTGCCCGCGCCCGCAAGCGACCTGTCGGAGATCTGCGTGGCCCGCGACGGCAGCTATCTCGGCTCGATATACCTCGCCGACACCGTCAAGGAGGAAGCGTCCGAAGCCATATCCCAACTACACAAGTTGGGCATCGGCCAAGTCTGCATACTCTCCGGCGACCGACCTGAGGCCGTGGCTTCCGTGGCCGACGCCGTCGGCGCCGACAGTTATCGCGCAGGGTTGCTGCCCGAGGAAAAATACAGCGAGATTGAGCGCCTGAAGGCCGACGGACGGCGGATAGCCTTCGTCGGCGACGGCATCAACGACGCCCCTGCGCTCGCCCGCGCCGACATCGGCGTGGCAATGGGCACGCTCGGGACAGACATGGCCATGGAGAGCGCCGACGTCGTAGTGGCCGGCGACAACCTTCTGCGCATCCCCGAAGGCATACGCCTCGCCCGACGTGCTCGCCGCGTAGTGTTCGAGAACGTCATCTTTGCCTTCTCGGTCAAGGGCGTGGTGATGACGCTTGCCGCCTTCGGCCTCGCCACCCTCTGGGCCGGAGTGTTCGCAGACACGGGTGTCACACTCCTCACCATCCTCTGGACCCTCCTCCGCCTCCGCCACTAACCCAAAAAATGCCTTACCCGATTACCCGTTTATCCGATTAAATACCAACCGATTATAAAATTTCGCAAAAATTTTTCCAAAAATTTTTGCGATTTTTTTTGGCGGTTTAAAAAATAGCCGTACCTTTGCAGTGTGTTAGCAGTGTAACACACTATACATTTCCTAACTTCAATCCCACCATTGAGATGAAAAAGATTGCTTTTACCTTGCTCGTTCTCTTCGTCACTATCCTCGCCTTCGCCGCCCAGCCCCAGGGCAACGGCCTGCTGTGGAAGGTCTCCGGCAACGGCCTGACGAAACCCTCATACGTCATGGGCAGCCACCACGCAGCCCCCGCCACCTTCGTCGACCAAGTCAAAGGCTTCCGCGAGGCTGTCGCCGACGCCGACGCCGTCTACGGCGAAGTCAACAAGGACGAACTCTCCGGAGCCGCCCAGCAGCAGATGATGATGTACGCCATGGCTCCTGCCGACAGCACCCTCTCGAAGCTCCTCTCCCCTGCCGACATGACCTCTCTCGACTCCCTCCTTGCCATCTACACCGGCATGCCCGGCATGACTGCCCAGATGGAGATGCTCAAACCGGCAGTCATAACCGCACAGCTTGCCGTGCTCGTCATTGCCGCTGACAATCCCGAAATGGCTGCAGCTGCCAATCCCCTCGACGCCGTCATCATGGGCATCGGCGAAGAGCAGGGCAAGCCGACAGGCGGCTTAGAGACCGTAGAGACACAGATGCAACTGCTCTTCGGCGATCCCCTCACCCTCCAGGCCAAAGACCTGATGGACGCCGTGCACAACAATGACAAGCTCATCCGTCAGGCCCACGACCTAACCGCAGCCTATCTCGCGCAAGACCTTGCCGTCATCAACCGCATCACCACCGACCCCGAGTACGGCATCGAGCCTGAGAACCTTGACCGTATGCTCTACGACCGCAACCGCGCCTGGGCCGACGAACTGGTAGAGATGATGCCGCAGAAGTCTGTCTTCGTGGTAGTCGGCGCCGGCCATCTCGGCGGCGACCAGGGATTGCTCAACCTCCTCGCCAAAAATGGCTACACCGTGGAGTGCATCTCAGAATAACATCAGCCAACCGATCATTGTGCTTGGCCGCTTGCGGCCAAGCCTCAAAAATCAAATAAAATGGAAATCAAGATAGACAACGTCACCTACGCCTACCGCAAGGGCCGCAACGCCCTGCGGGAGCTCACGGCCGAGTTAGGTCCCGGCATCCATCTGGTGCTCGGCCCCAACGGCGCCGGCAAGACCACCATGCTCCGCCTCGTCGCCGGACTGCTCGTGCCCCAGGAGGGAGAGTGCTGCATCGACAGCGACGACGTGGCCAACCACTCCCCCCGCACCATAAAGGACGTGTTCCTCCTCGAGGAGCAAACAGAGTATCCCCTCACCACCGTCAACGAGATGGCACAACGCCACGGCCGCTTCTACGCCCGTTTTTCCCGCGACACCCTCGAGGGTGCCCTCGCCGCCTTCGGCATGGACGGAAACGAACCCCTCGCCGGCATGTCGCTGGGTAGCCGCCACAAGGCAAACGTGGCCTACGCCCTGGCACTCGGCACGCGCGTGCTCTTGCTCGACGAGCCGGCCAACGCCCTCGACATGGCCTCCAAGCAGACACTCACATCCCTCATTGCCAAGGCCATGATGGACGATGAGGAGCGCACCATAATAGTTGCCACCCACACGGTGCAGGAGATGCGCAACCTCTTCGACACCGTCACCGTCGTAGACCACGGCAAGGCCGTGATCAACGCTTCCACGGCCGACATCGCCGAACGTCTGGCCTTCATCAACGACCCGCGCGAGCGCGACGATGCACTCGTATTCGTGCCCAACCTCGACGGCCCCACGCAGGTGGTGCCCAACGGCGAGGGCCTTGAGACGCCCATCGACTACACACTGCTCTATCTGGCCGCCACCGGCTCCAAGTCTGACATTCTAAAAGAGATACTCAAATGAAGACACCTCTGCTTTACGTTGAAAACCATACGTCATTGAGCCGCATCGGCATGCTCTTCCGCCTCTACATGCCTGCACTGAAACGCGGTTTCATACTCTATCCCATTGCGGTGATACTCCTCGCTTTCGCCTGCGGACTGATAATGAAAGTAACGGGCTCGTGGCCGATGATGCTCTTCTCAATTCCCTTCACAGTCATGTTCGTATGCTCACCGTGCGTCATCACACGCCGCGACTACCGCGCCGTCAGCGCCCAACTCCCCGTCACCGCTGGCGAAAAGCTTGGCTTCCTCATGCTCAACTTCATGGTCATCTATCCCCTCTTGTTATGGGTATCTGCCGAGGTCAGTTACTACCTCGTCCAGTGGACATTGGGCATAGACGTGATGGCAATAATGAGGGAACAGGAAGTGGCAAACCCCTGCACCATCGCCACCGGCATGCTCATGGTCTTCGGCATCATTGCCATTACCATGTATTACACCTTCACCGCCCGGGGCAACCGCACCGGCGCGTGCATACTCAGCGCGTTTGTCACCTATCTCGTCTTCATGTTCATGCTCGGTATAGTCATGGTGTGCATCGGCTTCTACGAGGGCTTCAAGGCTGCCCAGGCCAGCCCGATGCCCGAGGAGATGATCGACGAGGAAACAATAATGATGCTCACCCGCCACGTGCAGGTGATATGCGCCGCCGTCTTCACAGTCGCCGCAGCCATCTATCTTCGCAAACTCTATAAACGCTTACGCAACAGTGGATTTTAACAACGACAAACCGATATTCCGGCAGATAGTCGACCTGTGCCACGAGCGCATCATGGCCGGCGACTGGCGCGAGGGCGAGCGCATCCCCTCGGTGCGCGAGCTGGGCGTGGAGCTGAAGGTCAATGCCCACACGGCGCTGAAGGCCTACGACATGCTGCAGGCCGAAGGGGTGATAGAGCAGCGCCGCGGACTCGGCTTCTTCCTCTCCCCCGGGGCACCCGACCAGGTGCTCGAAGCACGTCGACGCGAGTTCCTCGACGAGGAGCTGCCGGCGCTGTTTGCCCGAATGGACACCCTCGGCCTTTCACTTGACGAAGTGATAAACAAATATAACAACAGATGAACACTCCGATGGGCCTTGGCCCATCAAAAAATCGAATCCCCGTCGAATATCATCGATGGGGATTCGATTATCATGCTATTGGGCAACCGCCTCCTCCACTACTACCTCTGTGGTATCAGGGGGAGCCGTCTGTTGCTCGTGCGAGGTATGTGCCCGCTGGGCGCCGCGTATCAGGAAAAACGTGCCGGCGCCTGCCAGCAGTACCATGAACACTGCCAGGAGCGATACTGCCCACGGCGACATACCCTTTCGTCGCGGCTTACGCACCGGTTTCTTCTGCCCTTTTTCCGGCTCGGGTTTCTCCGCCGGCGGGGTGACTGACTGTGACGTGGCGAAACTGTGGCCCGTGATCTTCTCGACCTCAGACGCAGACGGCGCAGCCCAGAAGTAGGCAGCGGAGGGGACACGCTCATACTTGTTGATGCGCATCGACGCCTGCACAATGCGGGTGATGGCGTCGGGCGTGCCTTGCGGCAACAGCTTGGAGATGCGCGCGGCGTTGATTTCAAGCGACCGTGGCGGATCTTTGGCAGTAAGGCAGAACAGCAGAGTGGCGCCCAAGGCATAGACATCGGCCTGCGGGGTGAAGCTGGTAATGCCGGAATATTGCTCGAGCGGCGAGTAGCCGTCGCTGCAGCCCTGCATGTTGATCTGCGACACAGGCTCGCCGTCGTCGTTATATTGCTTAGACAGCCCGAAGTCGATGATCTTGATCTCGCCACGGCGGTCTATCATAATGTTGTCGGGCTTGATGTCGAGGTGCGTAAGGCGGTTGGCGTGCAGATACTTGATGGCATCGACCACCGGATAGAGCACATTGAGCGCCTCCTCGGCGGTCAAAGGGCGCTTCACCTGCTTGAGCACATAGTCGCGCAGCGACAGTCCGTCGATAAACTCCATCATGTAGTAGGCCGTGTTGTTGGCCGTGAACACATCGCCCACGTTGACTATATTGTCATGGCCGGCGCAGATCTTGTTTAGGCGCTTGGCCTCGACGAGAAAGTCCTTACGGCTGGCCTCCACGCGCTCGCGTTGCACCGCGCCGCACTTGACGGCTCCCGTGGCCTCGTCGCGGTAGCTGCCGTCGCGGTAGAAGTGCTCCTTAATGGCACACTGAAACTCCGGCATGCCGGGCTGGCGCCCCATTGCCAGATACGTGATGCCGAAACCTCCGCGGCCCAGCACCTTGATTATGCGGTATTCATGGAAGTTGCTGTGGAGCACGGTGCCCGCGGCCAGCACATCGTTCATTGCGCCCATGAACTGTTCAATAGATTTTACAAATTAAACAAAGCGGTGTGTTTGCACGGCAAAGTTAACGATTTTTTGCCAAACATTTGCTATCTTTGCAAATATTTTTTAGTTATGACTCCGATTGACTATGAAATATTGGACTGGATAGGAGCTCACGCCGACGACGATGTATGCGCCCTGCGCCTGCGCCATGCCGGCGATGCGGAGCTGTCGGAGGCCATCACGCAGATAGAGTGCCGCCGAAAGTGCGTAACCAAGCTTCCCGAATTCCTCAGTCATCGCGGCATATGGTTTCCATCGACGATTGCCGCCGAGCAGTGTACATCGGAGGCATTGGCACGTTTTCATGCCTCGCTCGTGCCGGAGGGAGCGACGGTTGTAGACCTTGCCTGCGGCCTGGGCATCGACGCCATGGCCATAGCGCGCCGCGCCTGCTCAGTGGTGGCCATCGACCTCGACCCGGCAAAAGCGGAATGTCTCAACCATAACGCCAAAACATTAGGAATAAGCAATATAGACGCTCGTTGTGCCGATGCCGTGGAGTATGTTGAGACCACCGATGAACGTTTCGACGTGGCCTTCATCGACCCTGCCCGCCGTGACAACCGCGGCGGCCGCGTCTACGCGCTCAAAGACTGCACGCCCGACGTGCTTGCCATGCTCCCGGCCATCCTGCGTGTTGCAAAGAGATTGATCATAAAGATGTCGCCGATGCTCGACGTTACACACACGCTTTCCGAACTCGGCTGTTCCGCCACCATTCACGCCATCGGCACACCCAAGGAGTGCAAAGAGCTGGTAGCAATTTGCCCCGCCGGCCCACCCCAAACCCCTTCCCAAGGGGAGGGGCTACTCAAGTTAGTTGCCACCACTATACTTCCTGACAATTCCATAATAAACTATACCCCCTCCTTGCCTTCCAACCCGGAAGCCCCACCCTTTAGGGGGGGGATGGGGGGGGCCGACGAGCGGCATCTTTTGGAGCCTTGGCCTTCCGTCATGAAAATTGCTCCGTGGGATTCACTGTGCCACGACTTCGGCGTGCAACAGATCTCGGCCGACACTCATCTCTTTGTTTCCGACATGCCTCCCGCAGGATTTCCAGGCGATGTTTGGCATATCAAACGCGTTTGCGGTTTCTCAAAGCGCGACCTGGCAGAGCTGCGCCGCGACTACCGGGCCATCAACGTAGCCGCACGCGGCATCGGCATGAGCGCCGACGCCCTGCGCGCCAAGCTGTGGGTAAAGGACTCCCCTACCCAGTCGCCGAAGATATTCGGGGTCAAAATGGCCGACGGCTCCCGCAAACTGATTATTGCTGAAGCCGTCAAGTAACCATCGTCACGATAGATAATCGATTTTATACTCGTTTTTGCATCACACGGGCCAGTGACCGCTTGTCGTCGCGGTCGCGTATGCTCTGCCGCTTGTCATACTCCTTCTTGCCGCGACCTATGCCAATGACCAGCTTGGCCAGGCCGCGGTCGTTGATAAAAAGACGTATAGGAACGATGGTGAAACCGGCCTCCTTGCCGGCTTTACTCAGACGCCCTATCTCGCGCTTGGTAAGCAGCAGCTTGCGCTCGCGGCGCTCAACGTGGTTGTTGTACGTGCCGTAAAAGTATTCGGCTATGTACATGTTTTTTATCCACACTTCCCCGCCGGAGACATAGCAATATGAGTCGACCAGGCTCGCCTTGCCCAGGCGTATCGACTTGATCTCCGTGCCCGTCAGCACTATGCCGGCGGTGAACGTCTCGGCAATGGCGTAGTCAAACGTGGCACGCTTGTTCTTTATATTTATCTCTTTCGGTTGTTGCTTCATTTTCAAATCAGTATCATGCCAAACAAGGCTTCGAGCAGTATGGGAGGCAATATGACCGCAAGTATCGCAAGCACCATGAAGCGGAAGCTCCTCCCCGGCTTCACCGCCATGTAGCGCTCACCCTTCCACATTATCAGCGCCACGTATACGGGCATGAAATAGAGCACGCTAACGTCTATGGGGAGCAAATTCTTCAACAGCGTGACCAGCGCCATCAGCGCCACAGAATAGTTGATGTAAGTGTCGAAGCGTACGTCGTTGATCTCCCCCTCGATCATGTCGGGCAGCCACCACGGCATCACGAACATGGCAATGAGGTATGACACAAGATATTGCACAAAGGTGACTATCGCTGTGATAGTCAGCATGGTCAGCGTGCCCGGGTAATGGTAGAGCAGTCGCACGAAGCAACTGCAGGCCACTATAATGACAAACGGCAGGAAGCCGCGCAGGAGCAGACGGCGCGGGTCGCGGCCATCGGCTGAAATGTCCTCCCATCCTTTTGCCGGAGAGAGGATAAGCTGCAATATGCAAAGCAGATAGTGTAGCATCGGTTGCTTTTGGGCTTGCAAAGTTACAAAACTTAACGCAATTTTTCATTGCTCCCCCACAAAAAATTTGTAATTTTGCCCCTGCAATAGCATACAGAAACATCAAAAACAAAAGAAACAAAGTTTCTGTTGTTTCTATCGTTTCTGTATGATATTACTCATGAACTCAAATACTCATCAACTCATCAACTCAAATGCTTAAGAAAATCCTCTCAATATCCGGCCGCCCCGGCCTCTTTCATCTCATCAGCCAAGGGAAGAACATGCTCATCGTCGAGGCCCTTGACACTAAGAAACGCTTCCCTGTGCACGCACGCGACAAGGTCATCTCCGTAGCAGACGTGTCGATGTACACCGACGACGGCGGCGACAAGCCCCTCCCCGAGATACTCGAAGCTCTGAAAACAAAGGCCGAGGGCAAGGAGGTAGACATCAAGGCCATGGACAAGAACGACGGCTTCCACCGGCTCTTCGCCGAGGTGCTCCCCAACTATGACCGCGACCGCGTGCGCACCTCCGACATCCGCAAGCTCCTGCAGTGGTACAACGCACTCGTCGCCGCCGGCATCACCGAATTCACCGAAGTCCCCGCAGAAGAGAAATCCGAAGAGCCTTCTACGGAGAAGTAACCCCAAAGGCAGCTATAAGTTATAAACTATAAGTTATAAACTCACTTGCGCTTTACCCGCACATTCATCCCTGACGACAGCATCGTCGACCTCATCGCCGAGAACTATAACATTCTCCCCGTTCTCAGCCGATTCGCCATACCCCTCGGATTCCAGAGCCGCACAATCGGCCAGGTGTGCAAGCAGTCAGACATCGATGCCAACCTGTTTCTGACCGTCGTCAACTTCATACTCACCGGCTCCATCGACTACAAGATGGCTGGCCGCGTGTCGCCGCTGTCGCTCGTCGACTTCCTCAAGCGCTCCCACGACTACTTCATCGACTACAAGTTCCCCCACATCCGCACCGGTCTCGTCGGCGCCCTCGACCGCGAACGCCACTCCGACATAAACCCCTCGATCATGGAGTTCTACGACAACTTCGTCGAGCAGGTGCGGCAGCACTTCGACTACGAGGAGCACACCGTATTCCCATATATCCGCGCGCTGATGGACGGGGAGAGGTCTGAGTACAGCATCGCCACCTTCCGCCGCCAACATGAGGAGGTGGGCGAGCGCCTCAACGAACTCAAGAATCTCATACTCCGCTTCTACAGCACCGACGTGCCAAACCGCATGTACGACGCGCTCGTCGACATATACAATTGCGAAGAAGACCTCAACGTGCACGCCGACATCGAGAACCATATCCTCATCCCCCTGATCTCACGGCTCGAGGACCGTCTGTAACGAGATGAAGCACACGACGTTTGCCATAGTCCACCCCTCCGCCCTCGTCGCCGCCGGTCTGACATCCCTGGTCCGGTCAATCCCCGGATTTCACATCAACGTGGTGCGCCTTGACGACTACGACACCCTCGCCGACGAGATCGAGGAGATACACCCGTCGATCGTGATGCTCGACGTGATGACCGCCTCTCCGCGCTGCCTCGCCGAGCTGCGGCGCATACCCTCCGGTCCTAAGATCATGGGGGTATACCACGCCGTCATGCCGCAGTCGATGACCGCGGGCTTTGACGCCATGCTATCAATATATGACACCCCCGAGCGGCTCACGTCTGTCATACGGGGGCTGCTCACAGCCTTCGACGACGCCGACGAAGAGCGCCGCGAACTCTCACCCCGCGAAAAGGACGTGGTCATTGCTCTCGTCAAAGGCATGTCAAACAAAGAGATTGCCGCCGAGATGCACCTATCGGTCAACACCATCATGACACACCGCCGCAACATAGCCTCCAAGCTGCAGATCCATTCACCTGCCGGCCTGACCATCTATGCCATCATGCAGAAGCTCATCGACATTAACGACCTCCAAAAATAAAAGGGCTAATCCTCAAATTCCGCCGCGTGCGTTCCGTTTGGAAACGCCTCCAAATATGCGCTTATATACTTTTGTTCGCCAAGATATGCCAGGCGGTAAGCGTATTCCTCGTTTTGCGTGATGTCAGGGAGCAGCGTCTCGAAAGCCTCGTCAAACGGCTCAATGATCAATCCTAAACTCGGCTCCGTGATAATGTACTCCATCATCGAGATCAGCCTTTCGATGTCGCGCGCCGCTACTATCTCGTGTGCCAACTCTTGGGCCAAGCTGTCGCGACGACTCATTACAAATGAGATGTCGCGGACACAGAAAAAGGTGTTATTATATCCCCAAGAACCCAGTTCCATAATCATCCTCTGGTGGCAGTCCATTACAGAGCTGTCACCGAAGGCTTTCATGCGCGCGGCGTAGTAGGCGTTAAACACCGTGTCGCGATACTGCTGAGGACATGTCACGGATAATTTAAGCAGCTCTTCATAGTCGCCGGTGGCGATAATCCGCTCGACGTATGCCTTCTCCTCCAGCCTGTTGGCTCCCCAGAACAGGCAGCAGACGGTCACAACCGCCAGAAGCGAGACCGCCCCAAACGCCGTCTCCTTGCCGGTATAGCGCTTGGCAAACGGGTAGAGGAACCCGTATGCACAGGCAACTGCCAACAACGACAGCACTTTAATATAAACATACCCCGTAATGACTTGTGAGGTTACCACCGCAACCACCAAGGGCAGCGCGACGCACCATATCACCCGATTCCTCCACATCTTGCGACGGAGAGTCTTTATCCGATTATAGGCCTCCTCGGCCAGAGGCGACTCCGGATATAATTCGACAAACTCTTCAAGCTGCCCGACTGTAAAGCACAAGGAGAACGCTCGCTCTGCGGCCAAGTCGCCTATCCCGGCGAAAGAGTATCGCTGTTCGATGATCTGCACCTCGTTGAGAGTGGCGCACAACTGCAGCGCCTCTTCTGCACTGAGAAACAGCCGGTCGCTGTCATACACTGTGCGGGAGTAGGCTTCCGTGCTCTCAAGCGACTGCAGCGAGGCGTCCACCTGGGCTATCACTTCGTCAAGCTGACCGCCCTCCGGCTTTCCGAATATAGCGTTGATGGCCACGGCTGAGTTCCACAGGTCATCAAGCTCATTGCCGTAAGCATCCCGGTTTATGGGATGGAGTTCATACTTTTCCGTGCTGCGGGCATGACGCTCGCTTACCTCTTGGCACATGAACTGGATAAGCCGGTCGGCGGCACGATTGAGGCACTCCTCGGGACACGCCTCGCGCATCTCTCCCAACACAGCGAAAATAAGCACAACGATACGATATATCGGCTCTTGAGGATGGGCAGAGATATATTCGAGGCACTCGTCGAACCAACTCTCGAGATGGCCGGTATAATCAAGGTCTTCCATTGCGGTGTATTGTTTTTGTTTATTGCGCAAATTTATGAAAAAATTGCCGTCGGCGCAAGCATTTGGATAAGAAAAAGTTGCCGTCCCGTGTGTTTTGGGGGACGGCAACTGTGTTTTCAGGGATGGAATGGGATGAGAGGGCGGCTATTCCGCCTTTACCCGGGTCTTGGATTTACTCTTGCGCTTGGTGGCCGACGAGTCGAGGTCTTTCTCCTCCTTGAGGTCTATCTCTGTGCCGTCGGCTCCGATTACCTTGTATTGCAGGTAGGCCAGCGACTGGTCCGGAAGCACCTTGAACGACCGGCCTGTGGCCACACGCCAGCGGCGGTAGAGCGACACGAGGCCTTTCTTGAGGTAGGCGTCGACAAAGGGGTGCACGTAGAGCTTGAAGTGGTTCTGGCCAAGGGTGCCGGTCAGGTAGTCAATCTTCTCCTTAAGCGTGTCGGTGAACAGCAGAGACGGCTGCACCTCGCCGCGTCCGAAGCACGACGGGCACGTCTCGGAGGTGTGGATGTCGAGCGCCGGACGCACACGCTGGCGGGTGATCTGCATCAGCCCGAACTTGCTAAGGGGCAAGATGTTGTGGCGGGCGCGGTCGCCGGCCATAATCTCGCGCATGTGGTCGTAGAGCGCTTGCCGGTGCTCAGCCTTGTTCATGTCGATGAAATCCACCACTATGATACCGCCCATGTCGCGCAGGCGCAGTTGGCGCGCTATCTCGTCGGCGGCGCGCAGGTTCACCTCCAGAGCGTTGGTCTCCTGGTCGTTGGCAGCGCGCGAGCGGTTGCCAGAATTGACGTCTATCACATGGAGCGCCTCAGTGGTCTCGATGATCAGATAGGCACCCGACTTAAACGACACTGTCTTGCCAAACGACGATTTTATCTGCTTGGTTATGTTGTGGCGGTCGAAAATTGGCTCGTCTTTGGTGTGGAGCTTGACTATGTCGACACGGTCGGGGGCGATGAGGTGGACGTAGCGGCGTATCTGGTCGAAGACTTCGGCGTTGTTGACGTAGATGGCCTCGAAAGTGGGGCTGAACACGTCGCGCAGCACGCCCACTATGCGGCTCTCCTCTTGAAAGATAAGCTGCGGAGCCGTGGCCGTCTGGGCCTTTTGCACCGCCTGCTCCCAATCCGAAAGCAAGGTTTTCATCTCGTGGTTGAGCTCCGCGGCCTTCTTGCCCTCGGCTGACGTGCGGATGATCACGCCGAAGTTGCGGGGCTTGATGGAGTCGACTATCTGGCGCAGGCGCAACTTCTCCTCGGTGGTCTTGATCTTGGCCGAGATTGAGATTTTGTCACCGAAAGGCATCAGCACAAGATAGCGGCCGGTGAACGAGATTTCTGTGGTAAGGCGCGGGCCCTTCGACGAGATTGGTTCTTTGACTATCTGCACCATCAGCTGCTGGCCCGGTGTGAGCTGGTCGGCAACGGTGCCGTGCTTGTCGATGTCGGGCTTGAGCTTGAGCTTCGAGATGGAGGGAGCGGGCTTAGTCGGGTTGTCGAGGGCGCCTTTGAGCCACTCGGCGTAGGTGGAGAATCGTGATCCAAGATCCTGGTAATGCAGGAAAGCGTCCTTTTCGTAGCCGACATTGACAAATGCGGCGTTGAGCCCCGGCATCAGTTTCTTGACCTTTGCCAGGTAGATGTCGCCCACGGCGTAGGCCAGGGAGGTCGACTCCTTCTGGAGGGACATCAGACGTCCGTCCTCGGTCAAGGCTATCGACACCTCTTTGGGCTGCACATCAACGATGAGTTCGCTTTGCATTGATGAGTAGGATTTTGTAACAAACAGACTGAGAACAAACCCTCAGGGCATCGTCTAACCCCTCGAATATGACCATCCGTTTGTTAAGGCCTCTAATGGCCCGGATGGTTGTCAGAAAATGGGGGTTAGCGGTGCCTACCGGTTTGTTCTCAGTATGGCATCATTAATGCATAATGCATAATGCACAATGCATAATTGCCATTCGTGCAATTTCAATGAAATTTGTTTGATATTAATGCCTTGGGCATTTCTGTCCGCCGCATTAAATTATGCATTATGCATTATGCATCATGCATTGGTGATTACTTCTTCTTGTGACGGTTCTTGCGCAGGCGCTTCTTGCGCTTGTGCGTCGCCATCTTGTGGCCTTTACGTTTCTTTCCGCTGGGCATTGCAGTAAAAAGTTTTAATGGTTAATTATTGTGTGGCTGCCGCATCTGCGCGGCCGCCGTATGATGACTCGATGAGGAGCGGGGTGATGCTTTTAGGCGTTGCGCACCTGGTCCATGAACACGCGGGCGGGCTTGAAAGCGGGGATGTTGTGCTCGGGCACTACGATGGTGGTGTTCTTGGAGATGTTGCGGGCGGTCTTTTCACGGCGGGTCTTGACGATGAAGCTGCCAAAACCACGAAGGTAAACGTTTTCACCGTTGGCCAGGGAGTCTTTGACTACGTCCATGAACTTCTCGACGGTGTCGAGGACGCTTGAGCGGTCGATGCCGGTGCTGCGAGCGATTTCGTTAACGATGTCGGCTTTAGTCATTGTTAGTTAGTTAGTTATTTATATTTCAGTGAATTATAAAATTTCAATTGCTGTGGGCACGCCATGGTCTGAGAACGGCTGTTTTTAGCAGTGCAAATATCGGCATTTTTTTTTAATTAACAATCAATTAATTAAAAAAATTTACCTCCCCCCGAAAATCAAGCGGCGTCGGGAGCGGGTTTGGGTCGGCGCGAGAAGAGTGGCTTCTCGATAAACTGCCGCCGCAACGCGTCAATCAGAGAGCAGATCAGAAACACCCCAATCGGCACGGCAATGGCCTGGTAAACAAGCGTGGAGAGGGGTGCGTGAAGCATCTCCGGCACTCGGCACACGTCCTGCCACAGCCACTGGCGCATGGTGTCGCTCGAAGCATGTATCAGCAGCACGCCGAAAGTGCCCGCCGCCAGGAAGTTGATGGTGTTGCTGTAGAACGGCTTTATGTTCACTGCCACGAGGAAGGCCGACGTGCCAACTACAAACGCAAGCAACTTGTTGGAGTCTGACACCATCTGATAAGTCATCAATTTCTCTAAGAACCATATATTATGTGTGGCGATGGCATGGTGATAAATTACGTACACAGAGGCATACGACAGTGCCACGCCGCCGACGAGCATGGCTACCGACCACTTGAGGCTGGAGGTGAAGCGGTTGGGATACAGCCGCAAGTATGCTGCGACGAAATAGAGCACCATATACCACACCGGCTCGTGCATCACCGGCGCGCCGAAAACAGTGCCGCAGATGGTAAATACGAAAAGCAGACCCAGGACAAGCCACCCAAGTTCTTGCTTCGTGCAGGCGTTGATGAGCTTGTTGTAGAACGGGACGAAGGCGTAGAAGGCCATGAAACTGGCAGTGAAGCCATGGTTGATGCCGATAAACAGGCGGAATGCCTTGCGCAGGTAGTCTGTAGCGCCGGCTGCCTGATAGCCGGTCAGGGAGAAGATGGCCATGATTAGCAGCCCGTAGAACAGCACCTCGACAAGCAGTTTCATGTAGCGCCGCAGCGTCAGCTGCATGGTGCAAAGGAAGTAGCCGGAGATGAGTATGAAGCTGTTGATGGCTGACTTGCCCCACATGCCCCACATCAACAGGAACTCCTGCTGGGGCTTGGGCTGGTCGATGGAGAAATGTGATACTACCGTGGAGTTTACAACATAATGATGGGCAATGATGGCCATCATAGCGAGTATACGGAGGAGCTCAAGGCTGCTGTTGCGCGGCGCTTTACCCCCCCCCATATTTTACTGATTGACTGCATGTTATAGATAGCTATTAATGTCTGATAAGTGTCTGATAGTGGGCACCGTCGGATGCTTGAGGTCAGGTTTACGGGTGAACAGGATGGCGTGCCACCCGGCGGCAAGGGCACCCGCAATGTCAGTTGCAGGGTTGTCCCCTATCAGTATATGGTGTGCCGGGTCGATGTCAGCGGCGCGCTCCATGGCGTAGGCATACAGCCGCGTGTCCGGCTTGTTGACACCGATCTCGTCGCTGAGGACTATAAGGTCGATCAAATCCTCCATCCCCGCGCTTTTCACCTTGAGCTGCTGCACACCGTTGAAGCCATTGCTCAGTATGCCTGTCTTGTAACCCTTGGCGCGCAGGTCGCGGAGCACATCGTGTGCGCCGGGTATCACGACCTTGCCGCGGGCAAGATAATCAAGATACACCGGGTCAAGGTCGGCGCAAGCCTTCCGTGCCTCATCCTCCGGCATCCCCGCCTCGACTAACGGACGGCGAAAACGCTCCATGCGAAGCACCTCCTGGGTGATGCCCCCCACATTATATAATTGCCACAGTGCGTCGTTGTGGGTGTGGTAGGCGTCGAGCCAAGCCTGCTCGCTGTGAAAAAGCCGCTCGAGACCCCACTCGCGATAGCACCGCAGCAGCGCAGCGTTGCTGTTGGCATGGAAGTCGACGAGCGTGTCGTCGAGGTCTATCCACACCCACTTTACACCTTTTATAATAGTGTCGGCAATCATGGCCGCAAAGTTACGAAAAAATTTGAAAACAATGAAAAAGGGGCGCGCCCGACGAATGGACGCGCCCACAGTTCAAACAAATTGGTTTAGGTTAGGGGTTTACCATGACCTTCTCGACAGTGCGCGAGCCGTCGGCCTTGGTGGTGACGCGGAGGTAGACGCCTGCTGCCGGATCGGCCACGCGGCGTCCGGTCAGATCGAAGTAGGCGGGTGCGCCCATGGTCTCGTCGGCGTCAATGCCGTCGATGCCGCTCTCCTGCGTGAAGGTGACAGCGCCGGTCACGGGATTGAACGTGACAGTGCCGGCGCGCATGGTCTCGCCGAGGCTGCAGTTGTCCATCGTGCCGTTGATGAGGGTGTACGGCTCCTTGGTGTTGGTCATCATCTCGGTGACGCCGCCGAAGTTATACTTGTCATAGTCGGCGTCGGCTATCTTGAACTCCTGGCCCTTGATGATGTCGATGCCCGAGAGACGGTATACGTTCTCCTCCCCCTCGACGGGAAGCAGGCGGTAAGTCTCGTAAGCTCCCCAGGCGTTGAAGCCGCCACGGAGGTAGAGGTTGACAGGCTCCGGCTCGGGAACGGTGAGATAGAACGCGTGGCTCATATCCTGGCCGACAAAGTTGCCAACCTCGTCGACAGCCTTGACGCGCATCTTGTACCATCCCGACCCGGCAGGCTCCTTGACGTCGGCGAGCTTGAAGAAGCAGAAATATCCCAAGTCGTTGACGTAGGTGTAGGAGTCCATCTCTATCGACTGCCACTCGTCCGTGCCCACGGGAGCCACAGAAACCTCCATGTCGCTGCCCTGAAGGAAGTTGCCGATCACATACCCGCCGTCGGCGTAGGCTATGGTGTCATTGACCACCTTAGCGGTGTCGGTCACAAGCAGGTAGCCGAACTTCGGCGGGGTCATGTCGCCCTTCGAGTTGATGTTGATGCCCACGGTGGTGACGGTAGTTGCGGTCACGGCGCCGTCGACCTGCGTGCCGTAAGTGAAGTCAAACTCGTAGCTGTTGCCCATGACAAGCGTGCTCCCGAAGACATCATTGAGAGTCTTTGTTTCGCCATTGACGCGCACGCCCGTGAGATACTTGTTGGGGTTGATGCGCTCTATCCACTCGTTGTGCTGGCCGCGGACGGTGTAGCTGGCGCCGATGCCGGTGACCACATCGCTCGACGAGGTGAAAGAGACCGTTGCCTGGCCGTAGGTGGCCTTGGTGAAGAAGCGCTCGGGCTTGGCTATGCCCATGTATGACGGATACTTGTACTCGGCCAGGTAGGTGGTGTAGGGCCAGACTATCAACTTGCCGTCGACCATGGTCATCACGCCCGAATACTTGGTCTCGATCTGTGCGCCGCCGTCCACTTGGTCGTAGGTGACGCCGACCATGGCGCCGCCATAGATATAGTCGGCCGAAGGTGCCTTGTCGATGTTGGGGAGCGCCAGGAGCATCTGCGCGTCTTCGTGAGCCGTGCTGCCGTCGAGGCCGTAGGTGCTGACGTAGGTAACCTGGCCGTTGCTGACGGTGCGGTACTCAAACGCGCGGCCGCCGAAACCGGTCGACTTCTCGGCCTCTGTCAGATAGAAATTGGCGTCGAAAGTGCGGTAGTTCTCCGTGCTGGTAACATACACGGAGTCGCGGGCGAACGGGCCGTTGTCCACCAGTATGCTCACCGTCCAGCCGCCGTCGTCGGTGGCCTTGCGGGCGCGGCTGTTGATGAAGCTCTGCTCGGTCATCTCGGAGGCAAGGACATAGACCGAGCTGCCGCCGATGGTCGAGATGACGCCAGAATAGCTGGGGAAAAACATCTCGGTGTCGACGTTGGTGCCGTCGCCCTCGGGCATAGTGGTCCCGTCGGGCATGCAGTGGCTGAAGTACAGCTCATGCTTGGCGTCGTTGAAGTCCACCGTAGCCGTGTAGTTCTCTTCGTCGAGGTCCACGATGGTGGCGCACATTACGCTCTTCTCCGTCTTGGTGCCGTCGGCATTGGTGACCGTAAGCTTGCCGAAACCGCCGACTATGTAGCGGCCCGGCTCGATGGTCATATAGGCTGCCGATGCCTCGTCTGGCTTGGACGGCATGGCGATGGCCGACGCCTTGGTCTCGAGGTTGTAGAACTGGATCATGCCCGACATGGAGAACGTGGCACCCTCCACCGTCATCGCCTTGTAGATGGCGTAGGGGGTGAATTTGGTGGCTCCGGAGGGCATGGCCTGACGACGCTCCATCTCGGCATCGTACATTTTGGCCACGTCGGGCATGTTGAACACCAGCGTGCCAGGCTCGAGATCGGTGCGGGTGCCTTCCCAGATGATGTCACCGCTGACGGCCTGTGGCATCGCCTTGAGCGTCCGCTCTACCAGCGCCTGAAATTCCAGCGCCTCGGGCGACGTGGCCTGTGCCGCCGTCATGCCCGCCAACGCTATCAGCACGAGTAAAATCTTTACTTTTCGCATTGTAATAATTGAAGGGGGGTTAGTGTTGGGGGCGCCTGTTCCCTGCGGTGCCCGCAATGGATGATGATTGTGTAGATGAAAATAGGCGGGAACACGTCAGCTTAATTTTACCCTGGTTTGTGATAATGCCTGCAACGATGATAATGCTTGCAATGCTTTGCCGGCGTGTGCCGGAGGCGGGTGACAATGGGCTGACAGCCTACTTTTTCTTCGCAGATTTTTAAGGAAGTATCCGACGACAAAGGTAAGTAAATAAGGTTTTACCCCCCCCCGTGACATGTTTTTGTAACACTATTTACTTAATTTAAGTATATTTATGTTTCGTAAACATTCTCTAATTCAATTATTCAAATTTAAGCGACTTGCCCCAATGGGGCAATGTGATGATAACTCCGGGCAAGCGAAGCGCAGCCCGGGGGAGCGGGGCGGCGTCCTCGCTCCCCGCGCCCTAAAAGGGCGCACTGATGATTGGTTCTTAAATCATTAGCGCACCCCCTTGGGGTGCCGAGGTTCTTCGCCCTCGGCTTCCCCGGGCTGCGCTTCGCTTGCCCCGGGTTATCATCAAGATGCCCCGTGGGGGCATCTACTTTATGATTCTTTGTAATACGTGGACTGTATTGACAGTTGGTAATTACTCCCGAGCGGCCTTCTCGAAGTGATCGTGGAAGAATTTCAGGTGCACCGGCAGCGACTTCTTCCAATAGGCCCAGCTGTGCTTGCCGGGGCGGGTGGTGAAGGTGTGCTTGATGCCCCGTTTGGTCAGAGCGGCGTCCATCGCGCGGTTGTCCTTGATGAAGAAGTCTTCGGTGCCGCAGTCGAAGATGATGTTGTATTGCCCGGGCTTCATGCTGTCGACCAGAGTCACGGCCGAGCAGTCTGCCCACCTCTTCTGGTTCTTTTGGTATGTGCCGAGGGCGCGGTCTACTTCCCACCCGTTGCGCGGGTGAGTTTTGATGTCGAGTCCGCCTGACATGCTGCCGATGTTGCCAAACACGTCGGGGTGGCGCCCGGCAAGCCAGAAGGCGCCGTGGCCGCCCATGCTAAGGCCCGTGACGGCGCGGCTCTCCGGCTCGATGATGGTGCGGAAGGTGTCGTCGACGAAAGGCACTAACTCATCTATTATATAGCTCTCCATCTGCATCTTGGCGTTGACCGGAGAGTCATAGTACCAGCTGTTGCGACCGTCAGGACAGACAATGATCATGTTATAATCAGTCGCCAGCTTGGGCAGGTCGAAGTTGCGCGCGTAGTCGGTGTGGTCGCCGGAATAGCCGTTCAATATATATACTGTGGGATATTCCTCGCGGTCATCGTCGAAATAGGTGGCGGGCAGTGCATAGACAAACTTTGCCGGCGAGGGTATCTTCGAGCATTCGAGAGTGACGGTGTCGATAAACTTGCCCTTTGTCGGCTCATACTTTGGAGCTCCCGTCTGCGTTGGAGGAAGCCCGACAGTGACATCTTGCGTCGCCGGTGACTGCGCGTCACTCTTCGACGCCCACGAGCAGGCAAACAGCGCCGTGCCAACAGCCACCAATATTGCGGAGAGAAGTATTTTCTTCATGATTAGTTTTTAGTTTTAAGTTTTTAGTTTTTAGTAATTTGCTTTTAGTTTATAGCAGTTACCCATCAAACAGGCATTTCACTAAAAACTAAAACCTAAATACGAAAAACTATATTAAACATTAAATCGGAAGTGCATGATGTCGCCGTCTTGCACGACGTACTCCTTACCTTCGACGGTCATCTTGCCTGCCTCCTTGACTGCGGCCTCGGATCCAAGTGTCACATAGTCGTCATACTTGATGACCTCAGCACGGATGAAGCCTTTCTCAAAGTCGGTGTGGATGATGCCGGCGCACTTGGGAGCCTTGCTTCCGCGGCGGAATGTCCATGCGCGGCACTCATCCTCGCCGGCGGTGAAGAACGTCTGCAGGTCGAGCAGGGCGTAAGCAGAGCGTATCAGGCGCGCCACGCCGCTCTCCTCCAGACCCATCTCCTCGAGAAACTCCTGGCGCTCCTCGTAAGTCTCCAGTTCGGCAATGTCGGCTTCGGTAGCCGCAGCGACTATGAGCAACTGAGCACCCTCACCCTCGATGGCCTTGCGAACGGCGTCGACGTAGGCGTTACCGCTGACAGCCGAGCTGTCGTCGACGTTGCACACATACATCACCGGCTTGGAGGTGAGCAGGAATAGGTCGCGGGCGTATCGCTGCTCGTCGACGGTCTCAAAAGTCACCGAGCGCGCGGGCCGTCCGGCTTCAAGGGCCTCCTTGTAAGCGCTCAGCACACCCACGGCCATCTTGGCCTGCTTGTCGCCCGTGGCCGCCTGCTTCTGCGTCTTGGCCATGCGGCTGTCGACCGTCTCCAAGTCCTTTATTTGAAGCTCGTAGTCGATAATCTCTTTGTCGCGTACCGGGTCGATGGTGCCGTCGACATGGGTGATGTTGTCGTCGTCGAAGCAACGGAGTACGTGTATGATAGCGTCGGTCTCGCGGATGTTGGCCAAAAACTTGTTTCCGAGCCCCTCGCCCTTGCTGGCGCCCTTGACCAGGCCGGCGATGTCGACTATCTCCACCGTCGCGGGCACCACGCTGCGGGGATGGCACATCTCCACCAACTTGTTGAGCCGGGCGTCAGGGACGGTGATGACGCCGACGTTGGGCTCTATGGTGCAGAACGGGAAGTTGGCCGACTGGGCCTTGGCGTTGCTCAAGCAGTTAAAGAGTGTCGACTTGCCGACATTTGGCAGCCCGATGATGCCGCATTTCATATCTGAAGTATTTAGTTTTAAGTTTTTAGTTTTTAGCAATATGTTTGATAGTCAGAAGTGTAAAGGCCATCAAAAAGGCATTTCACTAAAAACTAAAAACTTAATACTAAAAACTAATTTGACTGCAAAGGTAAGCAATTTTTGGATATTTGCCAAGACTTTGCTACCTTTGCACCCGATTTCGGAGCACAACGTATTTGTGCTTACACCAATAGGACAATCAACTACAAGTTATAAGTTATAAGATATAAGTTATAAACTAATGAAAGCTTACGTATTCCCCGGCCAGGGCGCACAGTTTGTAGGTATGGGCAAAGACCTGTACGAGAGCAACGCCGATGCCCGCCAACTCTTTGAAAAAGCAAACGATATCCTCGGCTTCCGCATCACCGACCTGATGTTTGAGGGCACCGAAGACGACCTCAAGCAGACCCGCGTCACCCAGCCCGCCGTGTTCCTCCACTCTGTCATACTGGCTAAGTCGATGGGCGACGAGTTCCGTCCCGACATGACCGCCGGCCACTCGCTCGGCGAGTTCTCTGCTCTCGTTGCCGCCGGCGCTCTGTCGTTTGAGGACGGCCTCCGCCTGGTAAGCGCCCGCGCACAGGCCATGCAGAAGGCCTGCGAAATCAAGCCCTCCACCATGGCCGCCGTGCTTGCCCTCCCCGACGAGACCGTCGAGCAGGCATGCGCAGAGACCGAGGGCGTGGTTGTCGCCGCCAACTATAACTGCCCCGGCCAAGTGGTGATCTCCGGAGAGATTGAAGCTGTGGATGCCGCCTGCGAGAAGCTGAAAGCCTCCGGTGCCAAGCGCGCACTGCGCCTGAAGGTGGGCGGTGCTTTCCACTCCCCGCTCATGGAGCCTGCTCGCGCCGAGCTTGCAGCCGCCATCGAGGCTACTGACTTCTCCACCCCCGTCTGCCCCGTATACCAAAACGTAGACGGACGCCCCCACACCGACCCGGCCGAGATCAAGGCCAACCTCGTTGCCCAGCTCACCTCTCCCGTGCGCTGGACCCAGAGCGTCCAGGCCATGATAACCGACGGCGCCACCGAGTTCGTCGAGCTCGGCCCGGGCAAGGTTCTCCAAGGACTCGTGATGAAGATCGATCGCAACATGACCGTCTCAGGACGCCAGTAATCCAGTCGGCATACGTTATAACGCAAGGCGCGAAGCGGCTCCGTCAGCCTCGCGCCTTGCGTTATCCTCTAACGTCTATTTATCATTGTAATGACCGTATGCTTAAAGCACAGTCACAGTAACCACTAAGTCAGTAATGTTATACACCAACCTGTGCTTTTTCGGGATACGCCGAGACCAAGTTTCCTCCTCGTAATTTTTAAGACGTTCAGGTTGTCTTGTGCCTTAACGTGGATGTGCCTTTAATTCCTCAAGCAACTTATTCAGTTTTTTGATGGATTGAGGTTCGTATCGACCAAGAAGCTTAAGATCATCGGTTGCTTGCTGAGTAAAGACTAACGCGTACATAAGAGACGGTTAACAAAATCTTCTACAGATTCATTAGGTTTCATTGCGATACACTCGCCTTGTCGCATCTGCTCATAACCTCTATCTATTTGTGCCCTGAATTGCTCCTGAGTCATCAGAGTCGGGTCCTCCTCCACGGGCGCAAGCTTGAAGTTGCCATGGTCGCGAGAGCGCAAGATTACATCCTGGCCGCTGGCGGCCAAGCCAAGATATTTGCCACGGTGACGGCTAAATTCAGTTGATGTTATTACTGTCATATCCTTTTGTTTTTGGAAAGATAGGAATTATTTTTTGGATTTGCAAAATTAAAGGGCGGCCCGTGCAGGAGTTACCAGCACGAGCCGCTCATTATACCAGAGGGCCATTAACCGGTTAGCCGGTTAGCCGGTTAGCCGATTAGTCTCACTTGGCGACAACCTTCGAGGTGGTCACGGTGCCGTCTGCATACTTGGTGACGATGACGTAGACCTGGCCGGGGGTCATGTAGGTGACGCGGCGTCCGTTGAGGTCGAAGGCCATGGAGCCGACGACGGTGGCGGCGTCGGTGCCGACGCTGTCGATGCCTGAAGGCTCGGTGACATAAACGTTGAAGGTGCGCTCCTCGCCCGTGGGCGTGGTGGCCTTCAGCCACGCCTCACCCTTGCGGTAGAACGTTGCGGTGCCACCATCTATCATCACCTCGTCGCTGGCGCTCCAGAGCAGGCCGTCGAGGTTGCCGATGTAGACGGGTCCGTGGAGGTCGTCGAGCTTGTCGTCTTCGATGGTGGGGAGCACCATGACGGCGGCGAGGTTGACGCGCTCATACTGTGCCGTCAGCGCGGTCAGGGTCGGGTAGGCAGCCTTGTTGTAGGTGTAAGCGTCGCCGAGGTCTATACCGGGCATCTCGGCGGTCGGACGGCCTACGTACTTCAGGTCGATGTCGGTGGGGGTGATGTCAGAGTTGACATCAGTGTCGTAGAAGTTGGCATACGAGCCCTCGTCGAGCGTGTTGTAGTTGGTGTAGTAGTGGCTGGTAAGATGGGCCGGATGCCATGACCAACCGTCGGCGCCTACCAGCTTGCCGGCATTGTAGCAGCCGCGCAGGTTGACGGGGCGCTGCACGATGCCGAGCACGCCGCCGATGTAGGGAGTGCCGGTGGTCTTGCCCGAGCGGGGCAGGAAGGTCAGCGTGCCCATGTTGTAGCAGTTCTCGATGACGCCCTCGGTGGCCATCGACTCGCCCACGATGCCGCCCAGGCAGCCGCGGCCGAAGCTGGCGCTCTGGTTGTTGGCGAAGGTGGTGGTCAGGTTGCCGAGGTTGACGCATCCGGAGATGGGCGACGAGGTGATGCCGTGGAAGCCGCAGATGCCGCCGGCGCACTGGCCGTCGACGTACAGGTCGCCGAAGTTGACGCAGCGGCGCACGCCGCTCGTCGGGCCGGCTCCGTAGTTGTAGCCACAGATGCCGCCGATGTCCCATACATACTTCTCGGAAGATGAGGAGTAGCCGGCAACGCGGACATCGATGCGACCGGTGTTGTAGCAGTCCTCTACACCGCAGTAGTTCTGGCCGACGATGCCGCCGACATACTGGATGTTGGAGGTCATAATGATGGTCGTGTCGCAATAGATGTTGCCCTTGTTGACACACCCGCGGATGTAGCTGGGAGCAGCCTCGGTGGCTACCTGCGAATCAGCGGCGATACCGCCCGAGTAGCCGTAGCCGGTAAACTCGATGTTGCCCTCGTTGACGCAGTTCTCAATGATCACACCCTTTACCACACGGCTGATGATACCGCCGAGGTAGCGCTGGCCGTAGATGTTGCCGTAGTTGACGCAGTCAGACACGGTGGTGTAATAGATAGAGCCGGTGGAGGAGGCGAAGCCGCCGATGCCGGCTGCGTAGGCGTTGGTCGACGAGCCGGTCTTGATGTCGGAGTAGTTGACACATCCCTTGACCGTGTTGGTGCCGTTGGCAATCTTGTATGCGCCAAAGATACCGGCAGCCCAGGCGCCTGCAGAGGTGATGGTGCCGCGGTTCTCGCAGTCCTCGATGGTGCCGGCGAGATACGGGGTGATGCCGCATACATACGACTGGCCCTCGACGGTGCCGTAGTTGACGCAGCGACGGATGATGACGCCCTCCTCGCTCATGGTACCGAGGATGCCGCCGACGTAGGTCTGCTTGGCGTTGACATTGGAGATGGTGCCGGAGAAGGTGCAGTCCTCAATCACGGCCGTGGCATAGCCGTAGCTGGCGATGCCGCCCAGGTAGGCCTGGGTGGTGGCGCCGGAGATGGTGGCCGACGAGTGGCAGTTGCTGATGGTGCCGTACACCTTGCCGGCGATGGAGCCGGAGTAGCGGTAGGTGGCGAAAGTCGACTTGTCCACCGTCAGGTTGCGCACCTGGCCGTTGGCGCCGACCACGCCGAAGACGCCGTAGTAGATGCTGGTCTGGCCCGTGGAGGTGCTGTAGGTGGCGTCGTCGATGTTGATGCCGCTGATAGTGTGGCCGTAGCCGTCGAAGTCGCCGTTAAACACCAGCTTGTCGCTATACTTCAGGTTGGTGTTGGTAGCGGAGATGGCCGTCGAGCCCTTGGCTATCGGGCGGAAGATGGAGTCAGTGAAGTCAAGGTCGGCAGTCAGGCGGAAATGGTAGCCGCGGAAGTCGGCCTCGGTGATCTCGATGAAGTCGACGATCTTGTTGAAGTCGTCGATATTGGCGATGATAAAGGGGGACTCCACAGAGCCTTTGCCGTCAAAGACGATGGGCATGGTGCCTAAGCGGTACTCCTTGACTACCGAGCCGACGGAGGCGGTGATGGTGTCGGAGGCGAGCACAAGCTCGGTGGGCAGCGTCACGGCAAGCGTGTCGGCGTTGACCACGAAGTACTTGCCGACAGTCACTTTCCAGTCGATACCCTCGGGCTGCGAGAGGCCGACATTCTTGACAATGTTGATGGAGGTCTCGTTGTCGTCGAGGGCCATGTACATAGTGCGCAGGGTGGCGCCGCGGGTCTCCGAGGCAAACATCTTGAGCACCGGATACTTGCCGGCGGCATAGTCAAACTCGTCCGTGGGGAGCGAGCCGACAGCATTGCCGCTTACCAGGGTTTTGGTAAACATCTCGGTGGCGCCGTTCATGCCGAAACCGGAGCATGCGCCAGTGGTGTTGACCGAGGCGTCAAAGTAGACGTTCTCCAGCTTGAAGGAGGTGCCCGTCTTCGAGCCGGCGATGCCGCCGATGGTGGTTACGTCGGTGTTGACGTGGGTAAGGCCGTTGTTGAGCGTGTTGGTGATGGCGAATGCCTCGTAGTTGGAGTTGATCTCACCGGCGATGCCGCCGATGCACTTCGGGCCGACCACGTTGCCGTTGTTGACGCCTAAGTTGACGGAGCCGCGGAGCGAGCCGGCGATGCCGCCGACGTAGCCGTAGGAGCCGGTGCAGAGGATGTCGCCGTCGTTCTGCACGCGCTCGATGGCGCCGCAGGCGAGGCCGACGATGCCGGCAGTACCGTTGCCGCCGCCGGTGATGTCGCCGCCGTTGTAGCAATCGGTGACGGTGGCGCCCTCATAGAGGTAGCCGCAGATACCGGCCGTGTATGCGCCGACGCTGGTTATGTTGGCGTAATTGCGGCAGCCGCTGATCTTGCCCTGGTTGAGGCCTGCGAACGCGCCGCCGTAGTGGTACGTGGTCAGCGAGCAATCAGCAGCCATGTTGAGGTTGCTGATCGAGGCATGGGCGTCGATGATGTTGAACAGCGAGCCGTAATAGTAGCTGACAGAGGTGTCGATGCTGCCGTCGGCGGTCAGTCCGCCTGCCACGAGGCTGAAGTTGTGCAGCGTGTGGCCGTTGCCCTCCAGTGTGCCGGAGAAGTAGGCGGAGGTGCTTCCGGCGCCTACGCCCTTGAACGAGCTGCCGGTGAAGTCGATGTCGTTGACCACGCTGAAATAATCGTGGTTATGGCTCTGGCCGTAGGTGTAGACAGCCGAGTGAAGGGTCTCGAAGTCGGCAGCCGACTTGATCAGATAGGGGCTCTCCTTGGTGCCGTTGCCGTCGAAGGCGGTGGAGGGCACGGTGGAGATATACATTATCTTATAGTAGCTGTTGGGCAGCGCTGCTACCACCATGTTGGTGCCGTACTCGGTGCCGGTGGTGGCTGCGGTGCCACTGAGGCTGAGCGAAGTGGTGGAGGTCACGAAGCCGCTGGAGCTGTAGATGCGCCACTGTATGTCGGAGGCGGCGGCAAGCGTGGCCTGGCTCTTCATGTTCTGGGCATGCTCGTCGTTCGACAGTTTGAAGGCGGCGCCGGCAAAGGCCTTGGCCTCGGTGTCGGCCGACTTGGGCACCGGGTAGCACCCGCTCTCCTGGCTCCATACGTCGGAGCTGAAGCCCTCGGGAAGGCCGCTGGTAAAGAACGAGGTCGGACGCGCCCACTCATTGTCGTCGTAGTCGTTGACCTGGTTGTCGAAATAGGAGTTGTGGAACAGGTCGGCAATCGGGTCGAGGTGGGCGAAACTGGTGGAATAGAACGTGCTACCGTACATGCCGGAGGTGGCAATCGGGGTGTTGGTGATCACCTGGCCGGAGTTGTAGCAGTTATAGAAGTGCGAGAGGTTCTTCATCACCGTGGGCTGGCCCGATGTGGTGGAGTAGGTCACAGAAACATAGCCTGCGAGGCCGCCGCAATACTCTACCGGGTAGCTTGCCGACGGAGTGATCTTGTAGACCAGGCCTGCGTTGACGCAGTCGTTGGCCTCGACAAGCGACACGGAGCCGAAGAGGCCGCCGCAGTAGGGGTCGCTCTCGGAGTTGTAGCGCACGCCCATGACGGTGGCGGCGTTGACGCAGCGGTTGAAGTGAGCCGTGGAGGTGAGTGCGGAGATACCGCCCATGAGTGCATAGCCGTAGGTGTCTTGCACGACGCCTGCCACGGAGCAATCCTCAATCACGGTCGGGGCGTCCTCTGAGCCTACCACGAAGCCGCTGATGCCACCCAGGTCATGATACAGCGAGCTATAATAACCGCTGGCGACGATGGAGCCGTTGACGTGGCTGTTGCGGATGATGCCGGCCTGATAGGTGCCGTCGTCCTTCTTGTAGTAGCCGGTCATGCCCGTGATGCCGCCGATGTCGCCTGTGGCGCTGATGTTGCCGTAGAAGTAGCAGTCGCTGACGGTGCCGCGGTTTTCGGCCACGATGCCGCCGGTGCTCATCTGCGAGCCGGTCAGGTTGGTCGAGGTAACCTTGATCCCCTTGACGGTGCCGAGGTTGTATCCGGCGACGGTGCCGAGGCTGGCGCCGGTGGAGGTCAGGGTGAAGCCCGTGACGTTGAAGTTGCTGACAGACGCGCTCAGGCCGAGGTTGCCAAACAGGCCGGTGTAGGTGGCGCCCTTGCCATCATAGCTGAGGCCGCTGATAGTGTAGCCCTTGCCGTCGAATGAGCCGCTGAAGGCATAGTCGGAGGTTCCTACGGGCACCCACGTGCGCGTCAGCGTGCTCATGTCGATGTCGGCGCCAAGCACGAAGTAGCGGCCGGCGTAGGTGTTGCCGTCCTCCACCTGCTGGCTTAGTGCGAGCATGTCGTTGACAGTCTTGATGACGTACGGGTCATCCTGCGTGCCGGCGCCGGTGAAGTCGGCGCTGATAGGATCGGGATAGACGATGCTTGCCGAGGTGGCCACGTTGGTTGCCACCTGGTAATATACGACTGTAGAGGTGGAAGCCTTGAAGGCGCATACCCAGCCGTCGAGGTCGAAGCCGAGGGCAGTCGAGCGGCCCTGTATGGGGTTGGTGGTGCTCGTCTTCTTGGCCACGGGGTCATAGCTGTAGCAGTAGGCATCGCCGTAGTAGGCATTGGTGTAAAGTTTCTGCGGGGTCACCTGCAGCGTCTTGTCGGAGCGCAGCCGGGCATACACGTAGCCGGTGCCGACGCTCACCATGTCGCTGATGATAATCTGGTCCTCGCTCACCTGCTCGATGTACGATGGACGCTCGGTGGAGACGCTGTCGCGGTCGAAGACGGTGATGACGGCGTTCTGCGGGTGCCATTCCGAGGTGGTATAGCGGTCGAAGAAGCCGCCGGCCGACGTGCCGCTCTTGACGAACACGCCCCACGGGATCAGCGTGATGGTGCCGTCAGCGGCGATGGTGCCGGTGATGTTCGATGTCGGCGCATACTTGCCGGTGGAGGGATCCCACGGGCAGATGATGATGTCGCCGTAGCTCGAGTGGTTGTAGATGGTCTGGGGGGCGATGCTGACGGTGCCGGCGCTCTCGTCGATAGTGACGAGCACGGCGGCCGTCGACATGCCATAGACGCCGAAGATGGTGTCGACGCCCTCCTCACCCTTGACCAAGGTCATGCGGTAGCTCTGAACGGAGCCATAGCGGGCGGAATAGTCGCGGCCGAAAAGATAGCCGTAGACAGCCGTGCCGGCGGCGTTGGCACGCACCTTCAGGCGCGTGCTCACCGTGCCGGCTTCCAGACGCTCGTCGCTGAGCTTCTGGTCAGCGATGCCCACGGCGGGTGCCGTGCCCTCGAGGTCCACAAACATGGTCGGTGTGACAACACGGTTGTGGTTTACCTCAAAGTTCTCGAGCTGGGAGCGGACTTCTGCCTCCGGGTCGGCGGTCACTACCGGATCGGCGACGGTGGTCGACAACGGGTCGGGTGCGCTCACGCCTGTCGCAGGAGTGACAGGCGCCGGAATGACATTGTCCGCCTGTACAGCCGCGGTCGGCATTACTGCCAGTGCCACTGCTGCAGCAAGGAAACGGGTAATAGTCTTAAACATAAGGTGAATTATTTGTTGATTAATAGGTAATCGGTAGATGTAAGGTAAGGTGGGTATGAGAAAGCACCTACATTGGGGCAAATTTAGGAATTAATTTGTTATTGCAAACGTTTTTGGTCGTTAAAATTTCCCCTTTCGTAGAAAAATTTTTGGAAAATAGCCCTTTCATGGCTACTTTTGCAATCATTTACCCCACCCTTGTTAGCTGTGCGAAGATATTCACCAAACCAGACACTCGCCGTGATTGCCCACGTGGTGGGCATACTCATGCTGTTCGTGCTGCCCGAGTTCCTCACCTCGATGATCGACGACGCCCCGCACCACTCCGGCTGGATGATGTACGCCAAGTCGGGCATGTTTGTCGTGGTGTTCTATGTCAACTTCCTTTTCCTGGTCGACTATTGCTTCCGCCGTCCGCACTCTATACTGCGGCTGGTGGGCTACAACATAGTCTTGACCGCGGTGATTATCGTAGGTATACAGCTGCTGTTTCACTGGCAGTTGGAGATCCAACACCCGATGCCCCCTCACAAGCCCGCCGGGCCTCCCGCCCACTGGTGGGCCATGAAGGCGTCGTGGATACTCCGCGACCTGATGATGGTGGTGCTCACCATCGCCCTGGCAATAGCCCTGCGCCTGACAGGCCGGTGGCTCACGCTCGAGCGCGACAAGGAGCGACTCGAAGCCCTCAGCCGCCGCAGCGAGCTGCAGAGCTTGAAAAACCAGCTGAATCCCCACTTCCTGTTCAACACCCTCAACAGCATCTACGCCCTCATCGCCATCGACCCCGACAAGACACAAGGCGCCGTGCACACTCTCAGCCGCATGCTCCGTTACGTGCTGTATGACAGCGGCGACAGCGTGTCGCTCGGCCAGGAGATTGACTTCGTGGACAACTATGCCAGCCTCATCCGCCTTCGCCTCTGCGACCCCGACAAGCTGCACCTCGACATCGACATCGACGGAGAGCAGAAAAACCTGCGCATAGCCCCCCTGCTGTTTATCACACTGGTAGAGAACGTGTTCAAGCACGGCGACACATCGCGGCCGATGACCATCGCCATCAGCGCCGACGCCCACGGCCGCGTCACGTGCCACACGGAGAACCATCTCGGGGCCGACCGCAAGTCTCCCGGCATCGGCCTGGACAACCTGCGCCGCCGTCTCCACCTGCTATATCCGCGCACCGGCCACCTGAACACCCAGACCCTAGAGGGCATATTCATCTCCGACCTCTCCTTCGTAGCCCCCGAATCCCACAACAACGCTTAAACAAATTGATTATGAGATGCTTGGTAGTAGATGACGAGCCCTTGGCGGCGCAGTTGATAGCCGCTTATGTACGACGCACCGAGGGGCTGGAACTCAAAGGCATTGCCTCGTCGGCCGACGAAGCAATGCGCAGCGTGGCCGAGGGCGACGTGGAGCTGCTCTTGCTCGACATACAGATGCCCGGCATGACCGGCATGGAGATGGCCGCGCAGGTGCCCGAGACCACCCGCATCATCTTCACCACCGCTTACGACCAATACGCCATCGAGGGATACAAGGTCAATGCCCTTGACTACCTGCTCAAACCGGTGAGCTACAAGGAATTTACCGAGGCTGTGGAGTGTGCTCGCCGCCACACGGTCCCAACGGCGCCCCCCGCGTCGCAACCACCCGCCACTATCACCGTCAAAAGCGACTACAAGCTCTACCCTATCGAGGTTGCACGCATACTCTACGTCGAGGGGCTTAAGGACTATATCAAGATTTACGTCGAAACCCCCGACGACCCGCGCAACCTCCGCGGATACAAGTGCATCATCACACTGATGACCATGAAGGCCATTGAGGGAAAGCTTCCTGCCGACGCATTCGTGCGCACCCACCGCTCCTACATAGTCAACGCCTCGAAGATACAGCGCGTCGACAGCCGCCAGATACTGCTGGCGCACAACGTGGAGATACCCGTCGGCGACAGCTACCGCAAAGCCTTCATGCAGCGTCTCAGCGACAAGTAGTAGGTAATTAGTGAGTAGTGAGTAGAGGCGCCGCACACTACTCACTACTCACTAACTACCTACACACTATTCCGAGAGTTTCTTCCAGGCGGCCTTGATAGCGTTTAGCAGCGCCACGTCAAACGGATCCGATTCGTGGCGGTCGGGGATAAACTCCACGTGGATAGGTATGTAATAGATTAGCGGCTTAAGCTCAGGGGGGAAGTAAGGGTTGTTGGCCAGGCGTACCGCGTCTTTCTCAGTGGTGACGATGTAAGTACGCTGCGCATTGATGCTCTGGTACTTCTTGAGAATTGCCTCCATGTCGGCGTGACTGAAGGAGTGGTGATCTGTGAAACGCTTTATCTTTATGCGGGCGCCATAGTGGCGCAGATGGCGCACGAATGGGCGAGGGTTGGCCACGCCGGTGAGCACGAGCAACGCGTCTTGCTGCGTCAGGTCGTCGAGGCGGGGTATGAATCGGGCCGACTCGGGGAACACCGGCACAAGATGCCCGTAAGCGTAACGTGAGAAATAGAGCTTTTGGTAGGCGAAAAGGTTTAGATTCTCCTTGAAGATACGCACTTCCATTGGCTTCATCTCTTCCGGACACTTGGTGACAACCACCATGTCGACGCGGTTGAGCGCCGAGATGTCTTCACGCAGGCGTCCGTACGGCAGCATCTTGTCGAAGAATGGCGGCCTGTTGAACTCCATCAGCACTATCGACACCGATGGCTTGACATAGCGATGCTGGAATGCGTCGTCGAGCACTATCAGGTCGATGTCGCCGTCAAGCTCGAGCATGCGGTTGATGCCCTCCACGCGGTCTTCGCACACGGCCACGTCGACGTCGCTCGAATATTTCTGGTAAATCTGGTATGGCTCGTCGCCGATGTCCTCGGGGCGGCTTCGGCGAGATGCCTGGATAAACCCCTTGGTGGCACGTCGGTAGCCACGGCTGAGCACGCCCATCTTGTAGCGTGTGCGCAGCGCCTCGATGATGTATTCGGTGTGCGGGGTCTTGCCCGTGCCCCCCATCGAGATGTTGCCGACAACTACCGTCGGCACTTTGAAAGTGTGCTGCTTGAGTATGCCCATGTCAAACAACTTGTTGCGCACAGTCATCACGGCCCCATACACTTTGGAGATGGGGAGGAGGACGAGATATGACAACAATTTGTTTCTGGCCACTTTAGTAGGTAATTAGCGAGTAGTGATTAGTGAGTAATTAATTAGTGCGAAGTGAGTAGTGAATAGTGAGTTGTGAACGACGATTGGAGATATAAATAGTGTTCTACTTAAAGACTTATCTTTTGAAAAGCAATTGAATATTGGATAATGGTCTTAAGTTAGGCAATCAGCTACTCACTACTCACTATATTACCTACTCACTGGATGATCATCAGGGGCACCCGGGCCTGCACAGTCGAGAGGCGGCGAATGTTGGCCACGTCGCGGTACACCTGCATCTCCTCGGGCGTGAGCGTCTCGTCGAGCATCAACGAGCGCACCTTGGCGCCGGACATCGACAGCAACTCCTGCCACCACTTGCGGTTAAGCTCAGGATATTCATCTATCGAGCAGTCGCTTACAGCTACTCCAAGCTTCTCGGCCATCGCCGCAATGGCGTCGTTGAGTCCTCCGAGTTGGTCGACAAGGCCTATGCGCAGCCCCTCGCGGCCGTCCCAGACACGGCCCTCGGCGATGACCTTTACAGAGTCAACGCTCATGTTGCGCCCTTGGGCTACGTGGCCAACGAAAGTTTCATACCCGTGATTGATGTATTTCTGCATGGCCGCACGCTGTTGCTCGGTCATGGGCGCGAAGATGGTCGGAAATGCGGCGTTGGGGTTGGTAGTGACGGTAGATGTATTGATGCCCAGCTTGTCGGAAAGCGTTCCCTTAAAGTTGGGGATGATGCCGAAGATGCCGATGGAGCCGGTGAGCGTCAGCGGCTCGGCAAAGATCTTGTCGGCGCCGCAGGATATATAGTAGCCGCCGGAGGCTGCATAGTCGCCCATCGACACATAGAACGGCTTTCCCGTCATGGCTTTGAACTGCTCCAAGGCCTGCCAAATTTGCTCTGATGCAAAGGCGCTGCCGCCGGGTGAGTTTACCCGGAGTATCAGTCCGTCGACGTCATCGTCGTTGGCCAGGGCAAGTATCTCGTCGACCATTGCATCGCCAACTATCCCCTCCTCGCCGCTGTCATAAATCTCTCCGACAGCGTAGAGCACGGCGATGTGCTTCTCCTTGCCCATCTTGGGGAGGGGTATGTCTGGCGCGCCGCTGTAGTCGGTGGCATCGACGTAGCGCAGGTCGTCACGGTCGTCAGTGTTGGTCTGCGCCATTAGCAGCTCCTCGAGCTGGTTGCGGTACTTCAAGCCGTCCACCAGTTTCATCTTCAGCAAATCAGGCGTTTCTACTGCCATCATCACGCTGTCGGCGTAGCTGTTGACGGTCTCAGGAGTAATGCCACGAGCCGAGGCGATGGAGGTGCGCACCTCAGTCCAAAAGTTATCAAGGAATATCTGCATCTGGCGCCGTGCCGGCTCGCTCATCTCAGTGAGCATATACGGCTCTACGGCGCTCTTGTAGGTGCCGACCTTGAGCACCTGCATGTCTATGCCCAGATTGTCAAGCAAATTCTTGAAATATAGTCCGGTGGAGGCCAGACCGTGTATGTCGACCATGCCTATGGGGTTGAGGAACACGCTGTCGGCATGGCAGGCTATGAAGTAGTCGCCCTGCGTGTAGCTGTCACCGTAGGCATAAACCCACTTGTCGCACCCCTTCTTGAAGTCTTCGATAGCGTTAATGAGGGCCTGTGCCGAGGCGAGGCCCACCTCCACGCCGCCGGCGTTGATGAGGATGCCGTCGATGCGGTCGTCACGCGAGGCGGCGTCGATGGCCGTCACCAGGTCGGTGACAGACTGCGACGAGGTGCTCACGCCGTAAAGCTGCTTCAAGGGGTCGTCGGCCACCGGACGGTCAGTTATCTCCCCATTCAGGTCGAGCACCAGTATGCTGTGCGACTTGACAGTGACGCCGCTGCCGGTAGACACGCCCGCCACGGCTATCATCACAATGAGCACCACGAAGAGTAGCACTATCGAGAACCAGAATGCCGAAACGGCACCCAAAAAGCTGATAAAAAATCTTTTAAGCACACTAGTGTCTCTTAACAAATGTTAATCAAAAATCAGGTCAAGTGTGGGGTAGC
>CAYOUJ010000018.1:0-40481 GCA_964407165.1 uncultured Muribaculaceae bacterium
CGGCCGGAGCGGGGCACGAGGGCGCCGCCCCACTCCATACTTGAGGTGCGGGCGTGGAGGCGCCCTTCTGATTATGGGCTGACAAAAATAACCGGCCGGGGGACGGAGTCCTCGGCCGGGGTGGTGTAGCGAGTCCGGGATTCGAACCCGAGTCTCCGCCTTGAGAGGGCGGCGTGCTAGGCCTCTACACTAATTCGCCAAGCGTTCGCTACATCAGAGCGGAAATACCGCTGATTTGCGTTGCAAAGGTACGACAAGTTTTTGGACTGTGCAAGCTTTTTCGCAAAAATTTTCCCCAAAAATTTTGTCGCATACAGAAACACAGAAAACAAAAGAAACTATTTTAATTTAATCGATTGATTTATAGTTCATTTGTTTCTGTATGAGTTATTTTCTGCGCGAGACGAGGCGGAGGTAGGCCTCGGGGCGGCGGACGGTCTGGGAGATGTAGCTGCGCACGGACTTCCACCCGGGGATGTGCCAGTGGCGGTCACGGCGCAGAGGGGTGTCGAACAGCAGCACGAGCAACATGACGGCCAGGCAGACGTAGATGACGATGCCGTAGATCTGCTTGACGGTGCTGACCTGCAGCGAGGCCATGACCGACGAGATGTCGGGCATGCCGTGGGCGGTGGCGCGCACGGCGTCGACGTATCCGGCGTAGCGGGCGATGTTGTCGGCCATGAAGTAGCGTATGCCGAAGCTGAAGACGGCGGCGCCGACAATGGCTGCGAGCACCATGTTGAGGGAGTGGAACACGGCAAGGCTCTGGAAGAAGGTCATCAGCTGGGAGACGCATCGCACGGCGTAAAGTATTGTGGCCGTGAGCAGAGTGTATGAGAATCCGCGGAGGAACATGGGCACCCACATCTGCCACAGGGCCATGTTGGGGGCCATGCGCAAGTACATGTAGATGCAGTAGAGGGCGAAGACGCCCAAGGAGATGGCGATGAGCCGCACGAACCCTAACTGCAGTTTGACGAGCCAGAGCAGGGCGAAGAGGGCTGCGGCGACCACGCCGATGAACTGCGGCAGGGCGAGAATGAGCCGCGGGTAGTGGTGCCACCCGGGGCCGGCCTCGAAGAACACCTCCTCGAGCACGTGCTCCGTGGCCATGAAGGCGCCGACGATGAGTATGAACACGAGGATGAGCCACAGCGAGGGGTTGCGGACAATGTGCGGCTCGATGTAGGGGTGGCGTATGAAGTGCATGCGCCACAGGGCGAGGCCGAGGGTGACGGCCGTGGAGGCTGACAGGTCGCAGATGACCGTGGAGTGCCACCAGTCGTAGAACTCGCCGTAGGTGAAGATGAACGCCAGCTGCATCACCACGGCTATCCACAGCACGGCGCCGAGCCAGTCGATGGCCAGCAGCGGCATCTTGGGCATAAAGCGGAAGTGGCGCGTGCAGACAAAGAGCCAGAGCATGTTGAAGAGCATGATGCCTATCATCAGCCACGGCATGTATTGCCACGTGGCAACGTAGCAGAGGTATACGGCGAGCACCTCTCCGGCGATCATGCCGAAGAGTATGAAGATGTTGAGGATGGGGAAGAACACGCGGAAGTCGCGCTTGGGGGTCATCCACAGCTGTATGTTTGACATGCACTCGAAGGTGCCCTGCAGCTTGAAGTAGCCCAACATCAGGCAGACGAACCACAGCGCCGGCAGGCACTGCCAGGCCACGAGGGCGAGCAGGTCGCACACCACCACGCCGCCGGCGGAGAAGAGGAGCAGCGAGCGGTTGGTGAAGCGGAACTTGGTGCGGAAGAGTATGGGGAATGTGAACGCCATGCCGCAGAGGGTGGCGTAGAGGCACATCATCACGTCCTCGCGCATCAGGTCGAGTTCGCCCATCATGTGTGCCAGGGAGCCGACGTACACGCCTGCGCTGAGCTGGAACGTGGCGGCGAGGTATACGTACAGCCAGGGACGGATGCACCGGGGCACCCAGTCCTTGAACATGGGCATCGAGAACCCTTGGGGCGGTTGGTTAGCAGCCATTGAGCGTGCGGGTTAGTATTTGACTTCGCACTCGACCGACATGCCGGCGCTCATGCGGGCAAAGACATCGGGGGCCGACTCCGGCAGCAGGCGTATGCGCACGGGTATGCGCTGCTCCACCTTGACGAAGTTGCCCGTGGTGTTGTCGGTCGGTATGAGCGACACAGCCGAGCCGGTGGCGTCGGAGATGCTCTGCACCACGCCCATTATGCGGCTGTCGGGCACGGCGTCGACGTGTATCTGCACCGAGTCGCCGACGTTGATGTGGTGGAGCTGTTTCTCGCGGTAGTTGGCAATGATCCACTTGTCGGAGGAGTCGACGATGTCCACCAACGTCTGGCCGGGCATGATAAGCTGTCCGACGTTGATGTCCTTGCGGCCGAGGACGCCGTCGCACGGGGCGAGGATGACGGTGTAAGATAGGTTTAGGCGGGCGAGGTCGAGCTGCGCCTGTGCCACGTTGACGCCGGCGTCGCCCTGGCTGAGGCGCTGCGACTGCTCGTTGCGCACCAGGGCCGTGCTCTGGCGGCTGCGCACGAGCTGCTCGTGGCGGGCCTGGGCGGCGAGGTAGGCGGTGTGCACATTGTCATACTGCTGCTGCGTCACGGCGTTGCGCTCGAGCAGCCGGCGGTAGCGCTCATCCTCTGTGCGGGCGTTGTCAAGGTTGACCTTGCTCTCGGCGATGGCGGCCTCGCTCACGGCGATGTTGCTCGAGGTGGTGGCCACGCCGATGTCGGAGGCGCTGCGTCCCACGCGGGCGTTGGCCAGCGCGCTCTCAGCCTGCGCCACCTGCAGTCGGAACTCCGAGTCTTCTATAATGATTAATGTGTCGCCCTTGTGCACGGGGGTGTATTCGTCGAAGCGTATCTCTTTGATGAACCCCTCGACGCGGGAGTTGACGGGGGTGATGTGCTGGTGGACGTAGGCGTTGTCGGTAAACTCTACGTTGCCCAGGTGCAGGAATCGGCAGACTACGTATGTCAGGCCGCCGAGCAGGAGCAGGACTACGATTATGTTCCAGATGCGGACTTTGGCTTTGCGGTTCATTATCGGGTAAGGAATTTAGGGAGCTTAAGGAATTTAAGGAGAGTAAGGAATTTAAGGAGAGTAAGGAATTTAAGGAAAGTAAGGAGAGCGACAAAAACTTATAAGTTATAAGTTATAAGTTAGAGGGTGCCGGCGGCGTATTGCAGGCGGTATTTGCAGAAGAGGAGGGCTGTGCGGGCGTTCTCGAGGTCGAGCTCGGCGGAGAGGCGCACGTTGGCGGCGTCGACCATGTCGGTGATCAGCGCCATGCCGTTCTCAAAGCGTTCGGCGACGATGTCATAGTTCTGCAGGGCCAGCTCGAGGCTCTTCTGGCGCGTGCGCAGTTCGCTGAGGCAGGTGAGGTAGCGCTCGTAAGCGGCCTCGATGTTGTCGGTGACCTGTTCGTGGGCCACCTCCTCCGCCTCGAGGCTGCTATAGACGGCGGCCCTGGCCTGACGTATGCGCCGCGGGGCGGTCCAGAGGGATGACAGGTTGTAGCTCACGTTGACGCCGAAGCCCCAGTACATGATGTTCTTGTCGAGTATGGGCACCTCGGTGGTGATGGGTCCCTCGAAGCGGCCGTAGACAAAGCCGGAGATGACCGGCAGGCGCTCGGCCTTTGCAAGCCGGTAGGCGCTGCGGCTGATGTCGCTGCCCAGGGCGGCCTTGCGCAGAGCCGGGCTGTGCTCGGCGGCAAACAGGCGCCACGTGGCAGGTGCGGGGATCGCCTCGTCGGGGTCGGCAGGAGTGATGTCGGCGATGAAGACTGTGGCGTCGGGGTCGAAGCTTAGGGCGTTGGCCAGCCGGTAGTTGGTCACGGCCACGGCCTCGTCGTTGGCGTCGATCTGCAGTTTTATATTCTCAACCTGCAGCTCGTAGCGGGTGATGTCGCTGAGCAGCACCACCCCTTCGTCGAAGCGGGCGCGCATGTTGTCGAGCACCTGGTTGGCCAGGGTGAGGTTCTCCGAGAGCACGCGGGTGCGGTTGGCCAGCAGGTGCAGGTCGATCAACTGTCCCAACAGGGCGAAGCGCACCTCCTGTCGGCCGCTGACCACGTTAAGTTCAGCCATGTAGCGCTTCAGCTCGGCCATGCGTATGCCCTCTGTGATGGCGCCGCCGCTGTAGATGATCTCGGCGGCATCAATGGCGAAGTTATTTGTAAAGTGAGGGTTGCGGACACCCATGCCGTCGGAGAAGTCGCGGTCGGTGACGTACCCGTTGCCCAGGAAGCCGACGGAGAGGGAGGCGGTGACCGACGGCAGCCGCGACGCCTTGGCGACGTCGACGGCGGCGTCGGCCTCGTCGACGAGCAATCGCTGCAGGCGCACCTCACGGCTGCCGGAGTCGATGAGGCAGAACAGGGCCTCGGGGGTTAAGGTGTACACGTTGCCGTCTGCGGGGCGCGAGGGCGCCGCCCCGCTCCAGGCGGCGAGCGTCAATGTGACAAATATAAGCAATCGATACATATATATAATTATGTGTATTGTATATAATTATGTGTATTGGTTTCAATCACAGGCGGGTGTCACACACGGGCACAAAAATAATAGTCAGCCCGCAGTGACAGTGGCCACCAAGTGGAGGCGAACTGTTTTGACGGGAGACTATCAAAAATTATACGATCGCTCGTTATGTCGGAGGTCGGGGGACGTTGGCCGTTTGTCGGTGAAATCCCCTAAAACGTCGGCAAAGGTAGGCATTTTTTCGCAAACAGCAAAATTTTGCGTAACTTTGCGCCGATGGAAATGCCCGACAAATATGGAGCGATAGCCCTGGCGCATTGGCTCAAGGCCTACGGCATCAGGCGAGTAGTGGTGTCGCCGGGGAGCCGAAACGCGCCCATAGTCACAGCGTTGGCGCGCACGGGGGGGTATGAGATGTTCACCGTCATCGACGAGCGCCAGGCGGCGTTCATGGCCCTGGGAATGGACAGGGCTGCTTTGATCTGCACATCCGGCACTGCATTGCTCAACTATGCCCCGGCACTTGCCGAGGCAAAGTACAGCGGCATACCTCTAATTGCCATCACAGCAGACCGGCCACGGCGCCTGATCGATGTCGACGAGCCGCAGACGCTCCCCCAGCCGGGTCTGCTCAGCGGTGTGACAAAATGCACCGTCGACCTCCCCGATGCCCCTGCCTGCTGTCCTCCCGTGACGGCACGATATATCGACCGGCAGATACAGCGTGCCATCAGAGCCGCTTTGGACCCTCTGCAAGGGCCCGTTCATATCAATGTGCAGCTCGAGGAGCCTTTGTCGGAAACCGTAGAGATAGACAAGGCCAAATTTTTTACCGGCAAAGGGATTGGCAGACCTTGTGAAAGGCAAATTGACGAATGGGAGACGCAAGACCTTGTCAAGGCCGTCAACAACGCGCAACGGGTCTTGATAGTGTCATCGTTCCGCGGCTGGAACGACGATCTATGCTTCGAAGACTTCAACGGACTCAACCAAGTGGCCATCGTTGCGCAGCCTGTGACGGCCATACACACAGATGAGGCCGGAAAAAATCTGGTGGATCCCTTCGACTTGCTTCAGACACCCCCGCCGTCACTTTATCCACAGATAGTCATAACCGTCGGGGCATCAATAGTGTCACGCAAGCTGCGCCAGTGGATACGCGCCTCCGGCGCCGAGCACTGGGCAGTCACCTCTGCCGATTATCTGCCCGACACCTTCGGCACGCTCACCAGGGCAATCCCGTCATTGAAGCTCGACGGGCTCAGGTCAGCCGACTGCATCCCATACGCCGACGCCCTCAACTCGCTGCCTCGCACCGGCCAGCCCGACCCCGTGATGAAAGCCATTGTCGACTTTGTCGCCAAATATGGCGAGATATGCGAAGAAGGAACAGCCCTTGAAATCAGCAATGGCCAGACCTTGCGCCGTGTGCTCACATGCCCGCTCGAGTGCATGGTGAACATCAATTGCAACCGCGGTGTCAGCGGCATAGAAGGCTCTACCTCCACAGCCATCGGGCGGCAATACCGACAGTCTGAATATATTATATTGCTCATCACCGGCGACATGTCGTTTGCCTACGACATAGGCGCGCTGAGCAACCCGTATATCACCCCGAGGCTCAAGATAGTCGTCGTCAACAACGGCGGTGGGGCCATCTTCCGGCAAGTCGAGTCGACGCGCGAGCTGCCGGAGCTAAAGCGCTTCTTCGACGTCAAGCCCGTGATGCCCCTGCGGCAGCTGGCCGACGCCTACGGCTTCCGCTACTTCGAGGCCTCCGACATTGCATCTCTCGAGGACGCCCTCCCCGCCTTCTATGACGAGGGCGAGCGCCCCTGCATCCTCAACTACATAGAACTATAACTAAAAAGTAAACAGAATGAAAAAAGCATTTATGGCCGTGATGGCCGCAGCACTCCTCGCCGGCATGACCGCATGCAACGGCTCCATGTCATCCCTCGGCTCGGGCTACACCTCCGGCACCTCCACCACCCCCCCCGGCAGCGGCTCATCCACGGGCAACCTCCTGGGCAGCCTGCTGAGCACCATCGTCGGCAACGCCACCCCCATCTCCACCTCCACCCTCGTGGGCACCTGGAACTATGTCAGCCCCGAGGTGCGCTTCGAGAGCGACAGCTACCTGGCCAAGGCCGGCGGCGAGGTCGGCGCAGCCTCCATCGAGGAGAAGCTCGTCAGCGTCTACTCTGCCATCGGCATCAAGCAGGGCTCGTGCAGCTACACCTTCAGCGAAGACGGCTCCATAACCATGAAGATGGGCAAGATACCCGTCAGCGGCACCTACACCCTCGACGCCTCTTCCAACACCCTCACCATCAAGACCTCCCTCGGCAAGACCATCACCGCTAAGGTATACTACAGCCTGGGCAACCTCGTCGTGCTCTACGACGCCGAAAAGATGCTCTCCATGGTCCAGACCATCTCCACCTTCACCGGCTCCAAGAGCACCACGCTGAGCACCCTCAACTCCCTGCTGAGCAACTACGACGGCATGCTCATGGGCATGAACATGTCAAAATAGCGAACAGCGAACAGCGAATAGCAAACAGCCGATAGCCTGTCGACAATCATCGATGGGCTATCGATTTTTATCGGTTATATATTGGCCCGGTAGGCTTTCGGGCCGATGCCCGTCTGCTGCTTGAAATATTTCCCGAAGGCGCTCTGGGTCAGGAAGTTGAGGCTGTAGGCTATCTCCTTGATGCTGATGTCGGTGTTTTGCAGCATCATCTTGGCCTCGAGAAGCACGTACTCGTTGATCCAGTCGAGCGCGCCCTTGCCGCTGTAGTCCTTGACGGCGAATGACAGGTACTTGGGCGAGAGGCCCAGCCGGTCGGCGTAGAACTTGACGCTGCGCTCACGAGTGTGCCACGTCTTCAGCTCCCCTATGAACTTGTCGAAAATCTGCTGGCTGCGGGTCTCCTCGCCGCCCTCAATCGTGTCGGCCATCGTGCTGTTTATGAGCGCAATGACCGTGTAGCAGTATGCCCGCACAAGCCCTTTGAGCGCCTCGTCGCGCTCCGGCACCTCCAAGCCGATGGTGTCGCGGAAGAGCGGATAGTAAGGCTGTACCATTTTCAGCATCGCCTCGCTGACGTGGTAGAGGGCTCGCCGACGCACGTGGAGGTAGGTGTCGGTGCGGTTGGCGAAGTCGATGTTGAGGGCGCTCAGATACGGCTCGGAGATGAGTATGGCATACGCATCGACATCGTCGGCGCGCGTGATGCATATCACGTCGCCGGAAAAAACCACCAATACGTCGCCGCGACGTGCCGTATATTCCTTGAGGTTGATGGTGCACGTGATTCTGCCGCCGACACACACGAAGACGGTGATGGCGTCGAGGCGGCAGGGGCGCTTGAAGGGGTCGAGAGCCTCCACTCGATTGGTGACTATCAGGTCGTTGCCGTAGCTGTGGACGCTGATGAGCCCGCGGCTGAGAAACTGCTCGATTGAGATGCTGTTAAACTCCATGACTGGTTGGTTTGGTCACCGCAAAAATAACACGAAAAAACGCCCAAAACAAGTGCGATAGGAAAAATGTGCCAAACCAAACGCAAAACGGGTGTTTTTTAGCCGCGCAATACTCCCGACCTTTGCCCCGTTCAATGCATAATGCATAATGCACAATGCATAATTAATTCCTATGAATACTTACAGACTGACTCTTTTCATGCTTTTCATCTGGCTCGGCGCGGCCGTGGTGGCCGCGTCGGGGCCTCGGCCGCTCACCCTCGACGAGTGCCGGCGGCTGGCGGTGCTCAACAACAAGGAGCTTCGCATGGCCGACGCCGCGGTGCAGTCGGCATATTACGAGCGCAAAGCGGCATATACCAAATATTTCCCGCGCATCAGCGCCACGGGCACGTACATGCGCACCGACAAGGAGATAGCCCTTCTGAGCGACGAGCAGAAGGCCACGCTCGGCGGCGCCGGCACGCTCTTGGGCACGGTCGCGCCCGACCTGGCGCCCTTCGAGCAGGAGCTCAACGCCGTCGGCGGAAGCCTCGTCGACGCCCTGCGCACCGACACCCGCAATCTCTCCGCCGTCGGCGTCATGCTCACCCAGCCCATCTACATGGGGGGCAAGATACGCGCCTACAACGCCATCATGGGCTACGCCGAGCAGATAGCCGGCATCACGCGCGAGAAGGAGCTGCAAGACCTGCTCGTGGAGGTCGACGAGGCCTACTGGCGGGTGGTGGAGCTGCAGGCAAAGCGCGAGCTGGCGCTGAGCTACGCCGCGCTTGTCGACACATTATTATATAACGTGGAGCAGATGCAGGCAGAGGGGTTCTGCACCCGCGCCGACGTGCTGAGCGTGCGCGTCAAGAGCAACGAGGCGCAGGTGACCGTCATACAGGTCGAGAACGGGCTGGCCGTCAGCCGCATGCTTCTCTGCCAGCTCTGCGGCCTCGACATCGACACCGACATCACGCTGGAGGAGACAGTGCCGGAAAGCGAGGCGCCCGTCACCGGCGACGTGGAAACCGCCCTGCGCCTGCGCCCCGAACTGCGGTCGCTCTCCCTCGCCGCAAAGATCGGCGACGAGCGGGTGCGGCTCACCCGCAGCGAGTTCATGCCCACAGTCGCCCTCACCGGCGGATACCTGGCCACCTATCCCTCTGTACTCAACGGGTTTGAGAAGCGTTTCAACGGGCTGTGGAGCGTGGGCGTGGTGGCCAACATACCGCTTCTCACCTCCGGCGAGCGCATCTACAAGGTGCGCGCGGCCCGCGCCGAGGCGCTGCGCTACCGGCTGCAGGAGGCGGAGGTGATGGAGAAGGTTGAGCTGCAGGTCAACCAGTGCCGCCGCCGCGTGACGGAGGCTCAGGAGCGCGTGCGCAAGGCGCGGTCGTCGGTTGAGCAAGCCGACGAAAACCTGCGCTACGCCCGCCTGGGCCTGGCCGAGGGGGTAATACCCGTCAGCAACGTCATCGAGGCGCAGACGGCGTGGCTGGGCGCCCGCACAGAGTCGGTCACGGCCGGCATCGACCTCCACTTGGCCAACGTATACCTCAAGCAATCAATGGGTTTAATCAAGCAATAGCATACCGACATGAAACTTACCAAGACAAAGAGCGCGGTGCTCGTCATGGGCACGCTCATCGTGGCCGTCATACTCATAGTCATCATCGTGGGCCTGAGCATCCCCGAGCAGCCGGAGATTATCCAGGGGATGGTGGAGACCACCGACTACCGCGTCAGCAGCAAGGTGCCCGCTCGCGTGCTGGAGATACGCGTGGCCGAGGGGCAGCCCGTCCGCGCCGGCGACACGTTGGTGGTGATGCAGGCGCCGGACATCGAGGCCAAGTTGGCACAGGCGCAGGCAGCAGAGGCCGCAGCAGCCGCCCAGGAGCAGAAAGCGCTCAACGGCTCACGGCAGGAGCAGATACAGAGCACCTACCAAGTCTGGCAGCAGGCCCGCGCCGGACTGGAGGTGGCCGAGAAGACTTACACGCGCATCAACCGCCTGTTTGAGCAGGGGGTGATGGCGGAGCAGAAGCGCGACGAGGCCAAGGCGCAGCTCGACGCCATGACGGCCACCGAGGCCGCCGCCCGCGCTCAATATGAGATGGCCGTCAACGGCGCCCGCGCCGAGGACAAGGCCGCCGCCGGCGCGCAGACGCGCCGCGCCCGCGGGGCCGTCGGCGAGGTGGCCTCATACCTCGACGAGACGGTGCTCACCGCCACCCGCGACGGCGTGGTCACGGAGATATTCCCCGAGGTAGGCGAACTGGTAGGCACGGGCGCGCCCATCATGAACATCGCCTGCCCCGATGATGTGTGGTTCACCTTCAACGTCCGCGAGGACCTGCTGCCGGGGCTGAAGGTGGGCACCGAGACAGAGGTCTATCTGCCCGCGCAAGACGTCAGCATACCCGTGAAAATCACGCTGATGAAGGATGTCGGCTCGTTTGCCGCGTGGAAGGCGACGAAGGCCCTCGACGGTTACGACCTGCGCACCATCGAGGTGCAGGCGCGGCCCGTCGACCCCGCAGCCGCCGACGGCCTCCGCACAGGCATGTCAGCCATAATAAGGCCCACCCCAAACCCCTCCCCAAGGGGAGGGGCTTCAAAGTAGATGTAACTCTATGGCAAAAGAGGCTGTTACTTATAGGCTGTGGAGGATAATCAGGCGGGAGGTGGCCATCTTCGCCCGCAGGCCCCTGCTGCTGTTCACCATGCTCGTGGCGCCGGTGGTGTGCCTCGTGTTCTTCACCTCGCTGATGGACAGCGGGCTGCCGACGAAGCTGCCCTCCGGCATGGTCGACGAAGACGACACGCACGTCACACGCATCGTCACCCGCATACTCGGCTCGATGGAGGAGACGCAGGTGATGCGCCGCTACGCCTCCTTCTCCGAGGCCCGCGACGCCATGCAGAGGGGCGAGATATACTCCTTCTTCTATATCCCGCGCGGACTGACTGAAGACGCCATGGCCAACCGCCAGCCGCGCATCTCGTTTTACACCAACGAGGCTTACTTCGTCCCCGGCACGCTGCTGATGAAAGATTCGCGCTACGCCTCCGAGCTGTCGGGACTCGCGCTCACCCGCGAGACGCTATACTCCCGGGGGCTGACCGAACGCGAGGCCATGGGCGTCATCCAGCCCATCGTCGTCGAGACGCATCCGCTCAACAACCCTTTCCTCAACTACTCCGTCTACCTCAACAACATGCTCCTGCCGGGCATTCTCATCCTGCTCATCATGCTCACAACGGCCTACACCATCGGCCTGGAATGGAAGCAGGGGACGCAGCGGCAGCTGTATGCCATGTCCGGCAACTCCTCGACGATAGCGCTGACGGGCAAACTGCTGCCTCAGACGGCCATATTCACCCTGCTGTTCATGCTCTATGACGTCTATCTCTACCGCTACCTCGCCTTCCCGTGCCACACGGGCCTCGGGCCGATGATGCTGCTTGGGTTTGTCACCGTGCTTGCCTCGCAGGCGTTCGCCGTCTTTCTCTTCGGGGTGTTCATCGGCAAGATGCGGCTGGCGATGTGCCTGTGCTCGCTCTGGGGCATACTCTCCTTCTCCCTGGCCGGCTTCACCTACCCCGTGACGGCCATGGACGGCCCTTTGCAGTGGCTCTCATGGCTTTTCCCCCTGCGGCAATATTACCTCATCTACGTCAACCAGGCCCTCAACGGCTATCCGATAGCCTACGCCTGGGCTCCCGCCACGGCCCTGCTCTGCTTCCTACTGCTCCCCCTGACCATCTTGTGGCGCTACCACACCGCCTTCCTCCACTATTCCTACCAAAAGTAGTCACGTCAACCAACCGATCACCATGGCGTGGCGCTGTGCGCCACGCATCCCCGTAGTTATGTTTAAGATTGCCTACCAAGAGCTGTGCACCGTCGCCCGCGACAAGGGCATACTCATCTTCATACTCTTCGTGCCCCTCGTCTACCCCCTGCTCTACTCGTATGTGTACACAAACGAGGTCGTCCGCGAGGTGCCCGCAGTGGTGGTCGACGAGAGCCGGTCGGCCGCCTCGCGCCGGTTCATACGCATGGTCGACGCCTCCCCCGACGTGGCCATAGCCTATCAATGCGGCTCCCTGGCTGAGGCGGAGGAGCATCTAAAGCGCCGCGAGGCATACGGCATACTGCGCATACCCTCCACGTTCACCACCGACCTGCAGCGCGGCGACCAGACCACCGTCGGCCTCTACGCCGACATGAGCTCGATGCTCTATTACAAGGCGATGCTGCTCACGGTCACCAACGCGTCATTGGAGATGAACAAAGACATCAAGGTGACGGAGCACCTCCCTGCCACCACCGACCGCGCTGCCGACATCAGCCGCACCCCCATCGAGTATGACTACGTGGCCCTCTACAACCCGCAGAGCGGCTTCGCGGCCTTCCTCATCCCTCCCGTGCTCATGCTCATCATCCAGCAGACCCTCCTCCTCGGCATCGGCATGGCCATGGGCGACCGGAGGGAACATAGAGCAAATCAGGAGGGCGGCCGTCCCGGCCGCACCCGTCAGGCGTGGCCGCCAGGCGTGCTGGGTTTGCGGCCAAGGCGGGGAAGTGCGGCCGGTACGGCCGCCCTCCCGATTTGTGGCCGCGCCCTCCCCTACTTCCTGCTGTACATGCTGCTGGCCGTCTACATGTTCACCGTGGTTAACAATATGTTCGCTCTGCCGCGATTTGGTGACTATTGGACGTTCGTCGTCTTCGCCGCCGTCTACATCCTCGCCTGCATCTTCCTGGGCATGACCCTCGGCCACCTGGTCCACCGCCGCGAAGACTGCATCATGCTGTTTGTGTTTCTCTCGGTGCCCATGCTCTTCCTCTCCGGCGTGTCGTGGCCCGGGGCAGCCATGCCAAAGTTCTGGAAATATGTGTCTTATCTCTTCCCATCGACCTTCGGCATGAACGGCTACGTGCGCATCACCTCGATGGGCGCCTCCCTGAGCCAGGTAGCATTCGAGTTCAAGGGCCTGCTGATCCAGACGGTCGTCTACTTCACCGCCGCGTGGCTCATACAGAAACGAGAGAAACACAAGAAACAAATAAAATTCGCGTAATTCGCGCAATTTGTAGTTATAAAAAATTTAGTATCTGTCATTTCTATCGTTTCTGTATGAGTTATTGCGGAGGTTTGAGTTTTTTTTCGTAATTTTGCAGGTTGAATAATCCGACCGCTCTCAAATGAAGAAAAAGATAAAGACCCCCGCCCGCTGGCGCCGCATGGGCATCATCGGCAAGCTGTGGATGATATTCGCCGCTTTCCTTGTCTTGCTCGCCCTCTTTTTTGTGCTCATCTACAACGGCATAATAGGCTACATGCCCCCCGTCGAAGAGCTCAAGAACCCCCATGACCGCTTCGCTTCAGTCATCTACAGCGCCGACGGCGTGGAGATGGGCCATTACTTCCGCGGCACCGGCAACCGCGTGTACGCCGACTTCGACGAGATCTCGCCCCACGTGGTCGACGCCCTCATCGCCACGGAGGACTCCCGCTTCCTCGAGCACTCGGGCATCGACTCGCGCGCCATGGGACGCGTGCTCTTCAAGACCATACTCATGCGCGACAAGAGCGCCGGCGGCGGCTCGACGCTCACCCAGCAGCTGGCCAAGCAGCTCTATTCGCCAGAGTCGCGCGGATTTTTCTCGCGACTGGTGCAGAAGCCCATCGAGTGGATGATCGCCATCAAGCTCGAGCGCTATTACTCCAAGGATGAGATCATCAAGATGTATCTCAACCAGTTTGACTTCCTCTACAACGCCGTGGGCATCAAGAGCGCGGCGCACGTCTACTTCGGCAAAGACCCGCGCGACCTGACCGTCGAGGAGGCGGCCACGCTGGTGGGCATGGTCAAGAACCCGTCGTACTACAACCCCGTGCGCCAGAACGAGCGCACGCGGGAGCGCCGCAATGTGGTGTTCGAGCAGATGCAGAAGGCGGGCTACCTGACACAGAGCGAGGTCGACTCGCTCAAAGAGCTGCCCCTTACCATCAACTTCCACCGCGTGGACCACAAGGACGGACTCGCCCCTTACTTCCGCGAGGAGGTGCGCCGCATGATGCAAGCCAAGCGACCCGAGCGTGACCAGTACCACTCCTGGAACTATGCCCAGTATGTGGCCGACTCCATCGCCTGGGAGACAAACCCGCTCTACGGTTGGATTGAGAAGAACCCCAAGCCCGACGGGTCGAAGTATGACATCTACACCGACGGCCTGAAGATCTACACCTCCATCGACTCGCGCATGCAGCGCTACGCCGAGGAGGCAGTGCAGCAGCACCTGGGCGGATACCTGCAGCCTAGCTTCTTCCGCGAGAACCGCTCCAACAAGCTCGCCCCATACTCCCCCAACCGCACGGAGATCTCCGAGGTGCGCATCAACCACCTCATACGCAACGCCATGAAGCAGACCGACCGCTACCGCATGATGACAAAGGCCGGCGCGTCGAAGGAGGAGATAGAGCAGGCGTTCAACACCCGCCGCGAGATGAAGGTGTTCACCTACTCCGGCGTGGTCGACACCGTGATGACCCCGCGCGACTCGCTGCTCTACACCAAGAGCTTCCTGCGCACCGGCATGATGGCCATGGACCCTGTCAACGGCTATGTCAAGGCTTACGTCGGCGGCCCCGACTTCACACACTTCCAGTATGACATGGTGTCGACCGGACGCCGGCAGATCGGCTCGACGGTCAAGCCCTTCCTCTACACCTACGCCATGGAGGACGGCATGACCCCCTGCGACCGCCTGCTCAACGCGCAGCCCGAGATCAACGACGGCGGACGCATCTGGCGCCCGCGCAACGCCGGCCGGGCCATGGTAGGCCAGATGGTGGACCTCCGCTGGGCCCTCACGCACTCAAACAACTGGATATCCGCCCGACTCATCAGCGCCCTCAGCCCCGAGGAACTGGTGCGCACGATGCACAACTTCGGCGTCACCTCCAAGCTCGAGCCGGTGATGTCGCTCTGCCTCGGCCCTTGCGACGTCTCGGTCAAGGAGATGGTCACCGCATATAGCGCCTTCGCCAACAACGGCATGCGAGTCGACCCCATCTTCGTCACCGCCATTGCCGACAACAACGGCAACATCATCAGCGAATTCACACCGCGCCACACCGAAATTATCAGCGAGACGGCATATTACCGCATCCTGTCGATACTGCTCAACGTGGTGGACGACGGCACGGCGCGGCGCCTGCGCGGAGCCCCCTACAACCTCACCGCCGAGATGGGCGGCAAGACCGGCACCACCAACTACAACGCCGACGGCTGGTTCATGGGCTTCACCCCCGACCTGGTGGTAGGCACCTGGGTCGGCGGCGAGGAACGCTTCATACACTTCGCCACCATGGGCTACGGCCAGGGCTCCACCATGGCCCTGCCCATCTACGGCCTGTTCATGAAGAAAGTCTATGCCGACAAGAACCTCCCCTACCGCCAGGACGTCCGCTTCATCTTCCCCGAGGGCCTCGACCTGTGTCAGACGGAGTATCTCGGCCCGGTCGGTGGCGGCGGTGACGGAGATGACGAGGGTGGCGAAGGCACCGACGCCACCTCCGTCGAAGAAACCACCATCGAAGACATCTTCGACTAACTTCCACCAAATAACCGATTACCGTGGGTCGGCGCTTTGCGCCGACCCAGTAAAAAGCCATGGATGAAATAAAAGTAAAGATCATAAACCGCAGCGGCCACCCTCTGCCCGCCTACGAGACCCACTCTGCCGCCGGCATGGACGTCCGCGCCTGCCTCAAAGAGCCTGTCACCCTCGGCCCCCTGGAGCGCGCGCTCATACCCACCGGCCTCTACATTCAGCTCCCGCAGGGCTACGAGTGCCAGATACGCCCCCGCAGCGGCCTGGCCCTGCGCCACGGCATCTCGCTGGCAAACACCCCAGGGACGGTCGACGCCGACTACCGGGGCGAGATCGGCGTCATAGTCATCAACCTTAGCAACGAGCCATTTACCATCAACGACGGCGAGCGCATCTGCCAGATGGTCATCGGCCGATACACCCACGTCAGCTGGGAGCCGGTGGAGCGCATCGACGAGACGGTCCGCGGCGACGGCGGCTTCGGCCACTCCGGTTTATACTAATGCATTATGCACAATGCATAATGCATAATTAATTTTGGTAATATTTCCTTAAGTTCCTTAATTTCCTTAAGCTCCTTAATTTCCTTAACGACAGCTAATGCTAAAAGCCCGAAACATATTGCTGATGGTGCTGGCGCTGCTGGTCAGCGGCGCCGTGGTCTCCGCCAAAAAGTCTGCCTGGGCCGACCAGGCACGGCAGCGCAAGGCCGACTACCTCTATCTCGAGAGCCTCAACCAGGACCTGGCCGACAACTCCGACGCCGCCTACGAGCTGCTCGTGCGCGCACACGCCCTCAACCCCGGCGACAACACCATCGGCTACCAGCTCAGCAACTACCTGCTCAACCTTCTGCAGAACGACACCTCGGCACTGACCCGCGCGCGCGCGCTCATCGAGAACTATTACCGCGAGAACCCCGACGACTTCTACGGCGACGTGATGTATGCCACCCTGCTCGAATACCTCGGCGAAGGGCAGCAGGCCATAGAGGTGTGGGAAAACGTCCACCGCCGCTTCCCCGACAACTCGTCGGTCACTTACAAGCTCGCGGGCAACTACGCCTCGCTTCACGACACCACCGCCGTGCGCCGCGCCATAGAGCTTTATGACACCATCATGATGGCCGAGGGAGAGAGCGCAGAGCTGCTGATGAGCAAGATGCGCCTGCTGTACATGCTCGGCGACACCGTGTCGATGGTGCGCCAGGCCGAGACCACCCTCGCCTCCCCCGAAGGCATGACCGCCGACAATCTCATCATGGCCGGCACCATCTTCCACGCCCTCGAGCTGAACGACCGCGCCCTCGAGTGCCTGCAGCAAGCGTGCGTGGCCGACTCTACAAGCGGCATGGCTTTCTACACCCTGGCATCGTTCTATAACGAGCTGGGCGACTCTGCCGCATACGACCGCGAGATATACAACGCCCTGACGCGCACCTCGCTCGAGCCGGAGATCAAGGGTGAACTGCTGCGCGACTACATTGTCAACCACATCAACGACACGCTGGCCGAGCCGCGCATACACCAGCTGTTTGCCACCCTCATCGACATGCACCCCCACGATGCGTCTGTGCGCAACTCCTACACTGACTACCTTATCTTCCTCAAGCGCTACGGCGACGCCGCCGAGCAGCTTAGCTACTCCCTCGACCTCGACCCCGACCAGGAGGAGATGTGGGAGCGCCTGACACAGCTCTATGAGATAGACGAGCAGTATGAGAAGTCAATTGCGGCCGCAGCCGACGGCGCACACTACTTCCCCAACAATGCCAAGCTCCCTTACTTCGCCTCCATCGACTGCGTGATGCTCGAAGACTACCCCCGCGCCGTGGAGTATAACCGGCAGGCTTTTGCCGTGACCGACTCCACAGACTACGAGATGCTTACCACCCTCTGGTGTGCCCGCGGCGACATCTATTACAAGATGGGCGACGTCGACTCGTCGTTCATGGCCTACGAGCACGCCCTAACCTACGACCCCGAGAGCTCGCTTACGCTCAACAACTACGCCTACTTCCTCGCCGTGGCCGAGCGCGACCTTGACCACGCCCAGCAGATGGTAGAGAAGGCCCTGCGCATCGACCCTGAAAACATCAACGCCGTCGACACCTACGCCTGGGTGCTCTTCAAGAAGAAGGAATACCAGCGCGCACGCGAGGTGTTTGACTCGGCCATCGACCAGATGCTCGATCCCGACAACCCCTCCGCCGAAGCCTACGAGCACGCCGGCGACATATACTTCATGACCGGCGACGTCGACCAGGCCGTCGAATACTGGGAGACTGCCATCACCGTCGACCCCGACAACGAGCTGCTAAAAAAGAAGGTGCAAAACAAAACTTACTTCTTCAAATGAACCGCCTCACTCTCATCGCATTATCAGCCATAATAGCCCTCGTGGGCTTTTCCTGCGGCACTTCACAAAACTCTGCAAGCTTAGTGGCCCCCACCCTTGGGGTAGGGTCGGAGGGGGCCGACGGGGCGAGAGGAGCCGACTTCGCCAAACTCACCGAGTCTTACGGCACCTGGCAGGACGTGAAGATACCCCTCAGCGTCAGCCTTTCGCAGCCCGTCAAGGCCGGCATCAGCGGCACCGTCACCATGACCCGCGACCGCGACATCTACATCTCCATGCGCTTTCTGGGCATGGAGGTGCTCAGCATCTACGTCACACAAGACTCGCTCTTCGCCACTTACAAGCCCGGCAAGCTATACGTGGCCGAGAGCCTTGACGGGCTCCTCGGCGGATTTCCCGTCACCGTGGGCAATGTGCAGGATCTGTTGCTGGGCCGCGCCTTCGTGGCCGGCCGCGGCCTGCTCACAACCGGCATGGCCGCAGACGTCACCGTCACAAAGGCCTCGAAGGGCTACGTCATCACCCCGGCGAGCGTGCGCGGCGTGGGTTACACGTTCAGTGTCAACGCTTCCGATCAGGTAGCCATGCTCACGGTCACGCCTTCTGGATCGGAGGCAGTGACGGTCACCTACGGCACCGACGTGAGCACAAAGGCGGGCAACGTCAGCCCCACGGCCACGGTGCTTGCCAACGTCCCCGGCGCGCGCATCAACGCCACCCTCGAGTGGGATCTCGACAACGCCCGCTGGAACTCCGGCTCCACCAAGACCTGGACAGCCCCCAAAGGCTACAAAAAAGTCCACGCCGCCGACCTCCTCCAACTTAGTTTATAACTTATAGTTTATAGTTTGAAGCTCTTAGCTTTATAAGAGAGTCACCATTAGTGGATCAAAGTTTAGCATTTTCTTTAAGGATTGTAAACCTTTACAAATATCTTAAAGAGAAAAAACAGGAATATATCATGTCAAAGCAGGTTTTCCGGTGTGGCACCAGCATCGGCGCAAATATAAACGAAGCATATTTTGGCCAAAGCAAACCTGACTTCATTTCAAAACTTGGAATATCACTTAAAGAATGTGGAGAAACCCAATATTGGATCAAACTTCTACACATAAGCAACTACATTAGCGATGAAGAGTATGAATCCATAATTGAAGACTGCGTAGCATTAGGTAAAATGCTGACAGCTTCTATAAAGGCAGCAAAAGGATTTCACCAAAATAACTATAAACTATAAACTATAAGTTATAAACTAACACATAGAGTGGTAAAGGCGATGGGCGTCTTCGGCGGCGTCCAGGCGGCCTCCATTGTCTGCTCTCTGGTGCGCACCAAGCTGGTGGCCATCTGGGTGGGCACTGTCGGCGTCGGCATCTTCGCCGTCTACAACTCTGCCGTTGACCTCCTCTGGCCCATGGCGCTGCTCGGGCTCAACACCGCTGCCACGCGCGACATAGCCGCCGCGCCCACCCCTGCCGACCAAGCCGCCACCGCTGCCGCCGTCTCCCGCTGGACCGTGGCACTCGCCCTCGCCGGCGGCCTTGTGACACTGCTGCTCGCCCCCTGGCTCAGCCGCATCTCATTCGGCGACGCCGCCCACACCACCGACTTCCGGCTCCTCTCCATCGCCATACTCTTCATGGTCGCCGCACAGGGGCGCCTGGCTATCCTCCAGGGTCTCGGCAGGCTGCGACAGGTGGCCGCAGCGTCGCTTGCCGGAGCCATCGGCGCCACGGTCGCCGCTGCCGCGCTCCTCTACCCCCTGCGCCAGGAGGGCATCATCCTCGTCATCATCGCCGCGGCGGGCACAGCCGCCATCGCCGCATACGCCGCAAAGGAGGCGACGCGGCGCAATGGAGGCGACGCGCCCTCGCGTCACCCCGCCAGGCGTGGCCGCCAGGCGTGCAGGGTTGGCGAACAAGGCGGGGATGGCGGCGCGAGGGCGCGTCGCCTCCTACCAGCGTCGCCTCCAAAGATCGGCTCGATGATACGCCTGGGCCTGTACATCACCGCCGCCACGGCCGTCACCAACGCCGCCGCCTACGCGCTAATAGCCTGGCTCACAGCGCGTCACGGCAGCAACACCGCTGGACTCTACCAGGCCGGATTCACCCTCATCAGCCGCTATCCCGCACTCATCTTCACCGCCATCGCCGTGGAATACTTTCCCCGCCTGGCCTCCGTGGCCACGCGTCCGCGCGTGACACAGCTCTATGTCAGCCACGAGATGCGGCTCACGCTCACCATCATCACCCCGCTGGTGTGCCTGATGACGGCATGTGCCCCGTGGGTGCTGAGGCTGCTGTACAGCTCAGAGTTCGCCGACGCCACGTTGATGGTGCAGACGGGCATTATCGGTACCATACTCCGCGCCGCCTCATGGTGCATGGCCTTCACCATGCTCACTCGCGGTGACGGCCGCATCTACCTGCTCACAGAGACCATCAGCGCCGTGGCATACGTAGGACTCAACATACTTGTGTACGACACCCTTGGCCTGGCGGGAATGGGCGTGGCATACATCGGCTGGTACGCCGTATACACCTCCGTGGTCGCCGTGGTCTACCGCCTCCGCTACCGCCTGCGCCTTGCCCGCGGCACGATGGCTCTCGCCTTGGCAGCCGTGGCTGTGGGCAGTGCAGTACTGCTGGCCACCCTCACCGTCGGCGCCGTCCCGGCCCTGCTGACAGCGGCTCTCATAATCGCTGCAGTGCGCTTTTGGAAGGGGCGACGGCACTAACGGGCCGAAACAGCATATTTCCGGCGAAATTTCAGTCCCGTAATCCATTTTTTTGTAATTTTGCGGTTGATTATGCCAAAGGTTTCACTGACAGCACGTTTGACTGTAGCGACGACGGCCATAGCCGCCGTGGTGCTCGTGGCGGCGATGACGGCGGTCTACGTCACGGCGCGGGCACGCGTGCTCGAGGGAGCGCGCGCGCAGGCCCAGGAACAGCTGACAGCCGCCGCGGCAGTGATAGACAGCCGGCTTGAAGCCGTGGAGACGGCGGTGGGGGGCGCCGAGATAGCGGTGATGGACAATTACCGCTACCACTGCGCCGACTCGTTGGAGGGGATAGTGGAGGGTGTGGTAAGCCACAACAAGGGAATCGTCGGCAGCGCGATAGCCCTGAGGCCGGGAGAGTGCCATGACCACGAGGGCCAATGCATGCTCTATGCCGTCGATGCCCGCGGCGCGGGGATAGTGTCGAAAGATCTTGACGACCCGGACGTGTATGACTACGTGAAGATGCCGTGGTACGCCGTGCCGATGGCATCGGGAAAGGACGGGTGGAGCGAGCCGTACTACGACCGCGGCGGCGGCGACATGGCAATGTGTACCTACAGCCACGTGCTCACCTCCGGCGACCGCCGCATAGGGGTGCTGACGGCCGACATCGACCTCGACGAGATAGCATATATCATATACGATGCGGGCATCACCGGTGGCATCGGGGGCTACTGCTTTCTCATCAGCGACGAGGGCGACGTGCTGTTTCACCCCGACGAGTCGCTGATGCTTACCAAGACGGAAGTTACCGCCGGCGAGGGGGAGCTTCTGTTCACGGCGCCCGTCGAAGGCCCCGCATGGGTTATAGGCAAGGTGGTGTCAAAGGACCGGCTGCTGCAGTCGATGCACCGCTCGGTCATCTACATGAGCGCCATGTGCGTGTTCACCCTCGTGGTGCTGGCGCTGGCACTGTGGTGGTCGATACGGCGGCTGAGCCGTCCGGAGGTTGAGCGCCAGCGGCGCCTCGACACCGAACTGGCCGTGGCCCGCCGAATACAGGACGGCTTGCTCCCCTCCGCCTCCTCCGTGACCACACCGGAAGTGACAGTCGACGCCTTCATACGCCCTGCCAAAGAGGTGGGCGGCGACTTTTACAATTTCCATCAAACGGGCACGCACCTCCACTTCATCATCGCTGACGTCTCCGGCAAGGGTGTCCCGGCGGCCATCTTCATGGCGGTGGCGACAGATTTGTATACCTCGCTGATGAACTACGACCCGGAGCCACGCATGACAGCATCGCACCTCAACGACATGCTCTGCACCGCCAACGGCGCGGGGATGTTCTGCACCGCCCTCATCGGGCGCCTCGACACGACCGACGGCACGCTGCTGCTCTGCTCGGCAGGCCACAACGCGCCGCTCCTCGACGGCAGCTATCTCAAGCTGCCCCCAAACATTCCCCTGGGAGTGCTCCCTGAATTCAAATACGAGCAGGTGGAGCTGTCGATACCCGACGGCGGACAGCTGATGCTTTACACCGACGGCGTCACCGAGGCGTTCAATACCGCAGGCGAAGAGTTCGGCGCCGGGCGCCTCAAGGGTTGCTGTGCCGACATACACAGTGTACGCCAGGCCTTGGCTGAGTTTACGCGCCGCTGCGAGCAGAGCGACGACATCACCCTGCTCTCGGTAAGCTATCACCCGCGAGTCATCGAGATTGCGCCGCAGCTTGAGGAGTTGCCGGCGGTTATGGAGCAGGTGGCGGCACCGCTGCAGCTTGCTGTGGAGGAGGCGCTGGTCAACGTCATCACCCACTCCGGCGCCACGGCCATAAAAGTCATAATCACTGATGAGGCCGTGACCATCGTTGACGACGGCACGCCGTTCGACCCCGTGTCGGCGCCGCTGCCGGAGGCGGCCAACGCCCTCGCACCCCGCGTGGGTGGCCAGGGTATGCGGCTCATGCGCTCTCTCGCCACCCTCGCCTACCGCCGCACCACTTCCCACAACATCCTCACCCTTTACCCGATTACCCCTTTACCCGGTTAAAACCCCATTACATTAACTAACCATGACTATAACCAACACCCCCGAAAATCTTACCATCACCCTTACGGGTCACCTTGACACCCTCGCCGCCCGACAGCTCGAGACCGAGCTCCAGGCCGTAAAGATAGAGCCGGGCCAGGCCGTGGAGGCCGACCTGACCAATCTGAGCTACATCAGTTCGAGCGGCCTGCGCTGCCTCGTCCTACTCTACCGCGCCGCCACCGACGCCGGCAGCACCTTCACCGTCACGGGCGTGCAGCCTGCCGTCCGCGAAGTCTTCGACATCACCGGCTTCTCACAAATCTTCTCACTCACCTAAAATTTCCTTTATAAAGGAAATTTTTGGGTGCGCCATTATTTTTTTGGCAGTTTGAGGGAAAGTGTGTATCTTTGCCGACGTTAAACAAGTATGTATCGGGAAGCACGTGAGACTCGTGCACTGTCGCGCAACCGTGAACGCCGCCCCGCGCGGGTGGCAAAGTCGGGAACCGAGGCCGTTGAAATACGGCACGCCAAGTCGCTTTCGCATGAAAAGGGCCGACTGTCAGTGCATAATGCATAGTGCATAATGCATAATTGGCCCTTCCCTCAGCTAATTATGCATTATGCACTATGCTTTATGCATTAAAATAAATTTATAAAATACCTACAATGAAAACTTTACGCATTATCGCCAACGGCCTCGTAGCCGTGGCCCTCACCCTGTCGATGGCATCGTGCCGCGACGACGAAGACGACCCCCTGACCACCGTCAACATCTCCTCCTACGACCTGAGCTACAACTCCGACGGCTATTGGACGGACTGCTACAACACCTCCGTTGCAGGCTTCAACCTTGGCACCGTCGAATTTTCACACGCTGCCAGCGCCTACGAATGGGGCGACTACGTATATTACTCGTGGTACGGCTTCTGCCCCTCCAAGGTCAGCGACACCGCCGAGTATGCCAACGACTGGGTAAGCCACCAGTGGGCCTCCATCACCGGCGGCGGCATCAAGGGCGCCGGCTCGCAGTATCTCGTCGCCTTCTGGAGCGAGTACACCAACTCGGGCGAGCAGTCACTGACCATCTACCGCCACGGCACCAAGTTCCAGCCCCGCTGCATCTACCTGACCAACAACACCTACGGCTACTACTGCATGAAGAACGGCAGCGCCTATAACCGCGCCTTCACCGACAGCGACTGGTACAAGGTGACCATCACCGGCTACCTCAGCGGCGCCGTCACCGGCACGCAGGAGTGCTACCTGGCCAAGGATGGCCGCATCGCCGACTACTGGCAGAAGGTCAACCTCGCCCCGCTGGGCTACGTCGACACCATCGTCTTCAGCGTCAGCAGCTCAGACACCGGCGAATACGGTATGAACAACCCTGCCTACTTCTGCGCCGACGGCTTCATGTACGAATACTAAAGCCACACAAAATCCATATTATAAACTCTGACATGATGCGAAGTGTGCTACCCGCCCGGGCAGCACACTTCTCTTTGTGGCCAATCGATGATGATCGATTATTCTCTTATGATATGGGCGCCGAGGGAGCGGAGGCGACCGTCGATGTCTTCGTAGCCGCGGTCGATCTGGCGGATGTTGCCGATGACGCTCTTCCCCTTGGCACTCATGGCAGCGATGAGTATGGCGATGCCGGCGCGGATGTCGGGGCTGCTCATCTTATTGGCGCGCAGAGGATAGCGGTGGTCGAGACCGATGACCACGGCGCGGTGGGGGTCGCAGAGTATGATCTGGGCGCCCATGTCTATGAGGCGGTCGACGAAGAATAGGCGGCTCTCAAACATCTTCTGGTGTATCAGCACACTGCCGCGGCACTGGGTGGCGACAACGAGCAGGACGCTGATGAGGTCGGGAGTCAGCCCGGGCCACGGGGCGTCGGCGATGGTGAGTATCGAGCCGTCGAGGGCGCTGTCGACCTCGTAGACCTCCTGCGCGGGGACGAAGATGTCGTCGCCGCGCTGCGCCAGGCCGATGCCGAGGCGGCGGAACGCCTCGGGGATGATGCCGAGGTCGGGCCACGACACATCTTTTATTGTAATCTCGCTCTGGCACATCGCGGCCATGCCGATGAACGAGCCGACCTCGATCATGTCGGGGAGTATGCGGTGGCTGGCGCCGCGGAGGCTCTCGCAGCCATGTATGCGCAGGAGGTTTGAGGCCACGCCCTCGATATGGCACCCCATCTGCTGGAGCAGCCGGCACAGCTGCTGCACGTAAGGCTCGCAGGCGGCGTTGTAGACGGTGGTGACGCCCGTGCCCAATGCGGCCGCCATGACTATGTTGGCGGTGCCGGTGACGGATGCCTCGTCGAGGAGCATATAGCAACCCTGCGGCCGCGGCCGCCCGGGGGGCATCTGCAGCAGGTATGCTTTCTTGTCATAGTCATACTCCACGCTGGCGCCGAGCTTGACCAGGCCGGCGATGTGAGTGTCGACTTTGCGGCGCCCGATCTTGTCGCCGCCGGGCTTGGGGAAGTATGCGCGGCCGAAACGCCCCAACAGCGGGCCGACCACGAGCACCGACCCGCGAAGCTGCGCGCAGCGGCGCACGAACTCGTCGCCGTAGATATAGTCGGTGTCCACCTCGTCGGCGCGGAAGGTATAGTCCCCCTTCGAATGGCGGGTGACCTTGACGCCCATCCCCTCGAGCAGGGCGATGAGGTTGCACACGTCGAGTATCTCCGGGACGTTGGTGACGTGCACCTCCTCGGAGGTGAGCAGCGTTGCGGAGATGATCTGCAGGGCCTCGTTTTTGGCGCCCTGCGGGGTGATGGAGCCGCTGAGCGGATAGCCGCCCTCTATGACGAATGTATCCATATTAGTTTTTAGTTTTTAGTTTTTAGTTTTTAGCATTTTGTTTTTAGTGTCAGCAAGGCATTTCACTAAAAACCAAACACTTAAAACTAAAAACTTATTTGGCGACAGCCTCGAGGCGGCGCATGATGGCGAAGATGAACGCGGCGGCGAGCAGGCACAGGGCCACCAGCACGCCCCACATGAGCGGAAGACTCATCTTGCCCCACAGCAGCGCCGGGATGGAGGTCAGGTAGTTGCCGATGGCGGTGGCCACGAACCAGCAGCCCATCATGGCGCCCTTGTATTTCGGCGGCGCCACCTTGGTGACGAACGAGATGCCGATGGGGCTCAGCAGCAGCTCGGCAAACACGAGCATCAGGTAGGTGCCCATCAGCCAGTTGGGCGACACGGCGCCGCTGACGTTGCCGCCGGAGACGCTGCACGTCAGCGAGGCGAAGATCATCACCACGTATGCGCCGGCGGCGACTATCATGCCGTAGCCTATCTTGCGCGGCGCGCTCGGCTCCTTGCCCCGGCGTGCCAACCAGTCGAAGAAGGCGAGCGACACGGGGGTCAGCGCTATGACATAGAACGGGTCAAACTGCTGGTAGATAGGCGGGAGTATGCCGGTGACGGGGTCGGGCGTTATGCAGTAGATGTAAGCGATGGCGGCGACGCAGGCTGCGAGGACTATGCCCCAGACTGTGCGCGCCTTGGCGGTGTTTTTGCCGAAGAGGCCGAAGATGGCAAACACGCCGATGCATATTATGCTCAGCGCCCAGATGTTGAAGCCTATGCGGGTGGCGCCGTAGGCGTCCTGCGACGTGCAGTCGTTGGCGAAGAAGGTGAGCGTCAGGCCGTTCTGCATGAACACCATCCAGAAGAATATCACCACGCCGAAGACAAGCAGCAGCGCCACGATGCGTTCACGGGTCTCCTTGGCGCTCATCTGCGGCTGGGCTGTGGTAGTAGTCTCGGCTTCCTTGGCATCTGATTTCTTGGTGTTTACGATATGTGCAAATGTCTTGCGGCCGAAGAAGTAGATTAGGAAAGAGAGGACGACGGAGCCGCAGGCCACGGCGAAGGTGTAGCCGTAGCCGGTGGAGACGGCGTCGACATATTTTGAGGCGAATGCTAAGGCGTCGGCGCCGACGTCCATGCCCGCTCCGGAGGCCACGGCTATCATCTCCGTCACCTTGTCGAGGCTGCCGTCGAGCACCTCGTTGCAGAGGTTTGGCAGTTCGGAGATATAGCTCAACCCGTTGGCGTGCAGGGCGTAGTCGGTCAGCCACGTGGCAGTGATTGGGGCGAAGAGGGCGCCGATGTTGATGAACATGTAGAAGAGGTTGAAGCCCGTGTCGCGGTGGGCGTCGTAGCGCGGATCGTTGTAGAGGTCGCCGATCATCACCTGCAGGTTGCCCTTGAACAGGCCCGTGCCGGCGCAGACGAGCACCAGGCCGCCGATCATCAGCCATATCGACCAGTCGGTGCGTATCGGGCTGGGCACGGCGAGGACGAGGTAGCCCAAGAACATGATGAACATGCCCAGCACGACGCTCTTTGAGAAGCTCCATCGGTCGGCGATGATGCCGCCGAAGAGGGGCAGGAAGTAGGCCACGGCGAGGAATCCGCCGTAAATCTGGCCGGTGATGCTCTTGTCAAGTCCGTACTTGGCCTGTAGGAACAGGGCGAGCACGGCGATCATGGTATAGTATCCGAAGCGCTCGCCGGTGTTGGCGAGTGCGAGGACGTAAAGGCCTTTTGGCTGGTTTTTAAACATATAGTCGGGATTTCGGGATTTCGAAATTTCGGGATTTCTGCGTCAGACGATTACCACCTCGGGCACGAGCGTTATGCCGAACCGGCCATGCACGCTCTTGATAACCAAGTCTTTGAGGGCGAGCACGTCGGATGCCGTGGCCTGCTTGGTCGGGGCGGAAAGCACCAATGGCTGCAGGGGCCACACGGAGGCGCCGCCGACGGTGCGCCCCTTGAGGCCGCATTGGTCGATGAGCCATGCCGCCGACAGCTTGACGCGGCCGTCGGCGAGGGGATACGCGGGCATCTTGGGGTAGTCCTCCATCAGCGAGAGCGCCACCTCGCGCGGCACCTCGGGGTTTTTGAAGAAACTGCCCGCGGAGCCTACCACCGACGGGTCGGGGAGTTTCATGGCACGGATGTGGCGGATGACGCGGCGCACCATCATCGGGGTGAGGGTGGGAGCGTCGGCGCCGCTGCCGACGATTTGCCCGGCCATGTCGCGGTAGCGGTCGTAACCGGCTGAAATATTGCAGCAACGCGGCATGCGCAGGGTGGCCGACACGACTATGAGGCCCGCGCCCTCGGGGGTCTTGAACAGCGAGCTACGGTAGCCGAAGCGGCACTCCTCGCGCGAAAGCGTGCGAAAGGCGTCGGCGCGGGTGTCGTAGACCTCCACAGAGTCGATTACCGAGCTGATTTCCACGCCGTAGGCGCCGATGTTCTGGACGACGGCGCCGCCGATGGTGCCCGGGATGGCCGACAGCTGCGCCATCCCCCACACGCCGCGCGCGCACAGCTCCCCTATCAGCTCGTCGACCACCACGCCGGCGCCGACGGTGAGCACCGTAGTGCCCTCGGCGTCCGGCTCGGGTACGTCAAACCAGCGCTCGCAGTTGCGCAGCACGGTGCCCTTGAAATCCTTGGTGAACAGCATGTTGCTGCCGCCGCCGAGACACACGTAAGGCTCCTCGTCGTCAAACACCCCCTGATCCTTGAAGAAGGGGAGGTCGCCGCGGGGGTTGTCGTAGTCTAAAAACAACTTGCAGCGCGCAGGCACACCAAAGGTGGTCTGCGACTGCAAGCTGTAGTCGTCGTAAAGTGTTGTCATTATATCATTTAAGGTCTTTAACCGGTTAATCGGTTAACCGGTTAAAGACCATTCGTTGCTAGATAGGTTAGGCGGTGACGCGCTCAAGCCACTTGACCATGCCGAGCATGACGCCCATGGAGATGAGGCAGACGGCGAGGAAGACGGCCCAGGCCACCCAGATGGGAGCGGCGTTGTAGATAAGCGGTCCGACCCAGAGCAGGAGGTTGCCGACTGCGGTTGCGCCGAGCCAGAGGCCCTGGCAGAGGCCCTGCATATGCTTGGGTGCCACCTTCGACACGAACGAGAGGCCCAGCGGCGAGATGAACAACTCGGCCACGGTCATGAAGAAGTAGTAGACAATGAGCACCCACCATCCGGCCTTAGTGACCTCGACGCCGGCGGCAATCCATTCGCTGAAGGTGCCACCCGAGGGATAATTCTGGATGAGCGAGAACACCATCATGAAGAGGTATGCCATGCCGGCGATGCCCATGCCGTAGGCTATCTTGCGGGGAGTGGAAATCTCCTTGCCACGGCGCAGGAGGGCGCCGAAGATTATCATGATTATGGGGGTAAGGACGATTACGAAGAAGGGGTTGACAGCCTGCCAGATCTCAGGAGCGATGGCCGAGGTGTCGACGAAGTCGCGGGCAAAGAGCGACATGGAGGTGCCGTTCTGGTGGAACGAGAACCAGAAGAACACTGCTATGCCGAGCACGGCGAACAGAGCGTAGAGGCGCTGCTTGATCTCCTTGGCCATGGCTGCTTTCTCCTCGGCGCTGACCGTTACCTGCGACTTGGCGGCCTTGACGGGATTGGGCAGATTGTTCTTCGTGCAGACGAAGATGCACAGCGAGATGAGCATTGCCACTACGGAGGCGATGAAGGAGTAGTGGATGCCGGTGTTGAACACGTCGAGATACTCCGAGCAGAAGGTGCTGATCTGGTCTTGCACGGCGGCGCCGGAGTAGCCTACCTGCGTGGCGACGGCATAGAGGCCGTCCATCATGGTCTGGTCGGGGGTGTCGGTGATGCCCAGGAAGTTATGGCACATCTCGGGGAAGCTGGCGCTGTAGGTCATGCCGTGGGCGCCGAGCCACCAGGAGCGGATCATGGGGGCGATGAAGGGGGCGATGAGACCGCCGATGTTGATGAACACGTAGAAAATCTGGAAGCCGGAGTCGCGCTGGGCTGCATACTTGGGGTTGTCGTACAACTGGCCGACGATAGCCTGCAGATTGCCCTTGAACAGGCCGTTGCCGAAGGCTATCAGGAACAGGGCGAAGCACGTGAGCGTGAGCAGCCACGCCTTGTTGCCGGCGGTGGCGAGGATGGGCACCGAGAGCACGATGTAGCCCAGGCACATGATGACCAGACCCTGCATGATGGTGCGCTTGTAATTTTGGGTCTTGTCGGCAATGGCGCCGCCGACGAGGCTGAGCACATAGATGCCGCAGTAGAAGAAGGAGTAGACGATGCCGCTGGTGGCGCCGCTGAGGCCGAACTTCGAGCAGAGGAAGAGCACCAGCACGGCGTTCATGATGTAGTAGCCGAAGCGCTCGCCCATGTTGCTGAGAGCGGCGGGAATCAGGCCCTTGGGGTGGTTGCGGAGCGCTGTGCTCACGTAGAAGCACAGGAAGGGGATGACGACGATTGCCGCGAGTATGAGCATGCACAGCATGGTGTGTTCATCCCAAAATGTTTGCAAGGATAGTAACATGATTGGTAGTTTATAGTTTATTATTTTTAATTGGCGGTAAGGAATTTAAGGAAATTAGGGAATTTAAAGAATTTAAGGAGCAAAAGAGCCTTTAGCTAATCACTAATCACTAATCACTAATTACCTTTTTGGGTGTAGGCCATGGCGTACATCTTGATCTGCTTGACCATGGCCACCAGGCCGTTGGAGCGCGTGGGGCTGAGGTGCTCGTGGAGGCCTATGCGGTCGATGAAGTAGAGGTCGGCGTCGAGCACGGCCTGTGGCGTCTGCCCCGAGAGCACGCGTATGAGCATGGCGATGATGCCCTTGACTATGATGGCGTCGGAGTCGGCGGTGAGGGCCATGGTGCCCTCGGGGGTCATCTCCGCGTCGAGCCACACGCGGCTCTGGCATCCCTCGATGAGGTGGTCGGGGGTCTTGTATTGCTCGGCGATGGGCGGCAGCTGGTTGCCCATGTCGATAATGATGGAGTAGCGGTCCATCCAGTCGTCAAAGTCGCTGAACTCCGCTATCAGCTCGTCTTGTATTTCGTTGATTGTCATGGTTGTTCGTTGTATATAAGGTATGCCATGGTCTGCCCCACGGCCTGCAGGGTGCTCGTGGAGATGTTGGTCATGTCGTCGGCCAGAGTGTGCCAGTAGGGCGGGAATGAGCCGGTCGAGGCGTTGTTGGCCTCGATGATGTCGATGGCGTTGAAGCCGGCACGGAGGAGGAAGTAATGGTCGTCGGTGACGGGGGAGCCGCTGCGGTCGACGAACACTTCGCCGTAACCCGCCTTGCGGGCGGCCTGCCACACGCGGTCGACCACCGGCGAGGCGTAAGCCGTGCTGAACCCCTCGCGGTAGAAGCGGGCGCCGTCGCCGCCGACCATGTCGAGCAGCACGGCGTAGCGGGGCATGGCGCCGGGGCGGTATGGCATGTCGGTGAGCCAGTATTGCGTGCCGAGACACCACGATTCGTCGTCGTTGGCGCCCGTCAAGCCGCAGTCCTCGGCGTCGACAAAGAGCAGGTCGATGCCTATGGAGGGCTTCTGCGATTGCATCAGCCGCGCCAGCTCGAGGAGCACGCCTACGCCGGAAGCGCCGTCGTTGGCGCCCGGGACGGGCTTGCGATGGTTTGCCGGGTCAGGGTCTTCGTCGGCCCATGGTCGCGTGTCCCAGTGGGCGAGCAGCAGCACGCGCGCGGGAGCGTCGGCGTTATAGCGGGCCATGAAGTTGGTGATGGCGAGGGTCTCGCCGGTGGCGGCGCGGACATTGGTGCGCTGCTCTATGACCGTGTCGGCGCCGAGCGAGCGCAGCGTCGTGCCCAACCATGCGGCCGTGGCGGCATGGCCGGCCGAGCCGGGGTTGCGGGGGCCGAAGTCCACCTGCCGCTGCACGTAGGCGTAGGCCGAGTCAGCGCTGAACGTGGGCACCTCGACGGCCTTGCGAACCTCCGCGGCCTCGGCCGTGGAGCCGCCCTTGGAGCCTCCGCAAGAGGCCAGCGACAAAGCCGCTGTCAGGGCTGCCGTTATTATAATATTGTGTATGCGCATAATTTCTACAAAGGTAGTGCAAATTTTCATAACTTCAAAAAATTTGTGGATTTCGTGCATTATTGCTAAATTTGCGCGTGATATGAAACAGGCACTTCTCACATTGCTCACCCTCATCTGCGCTCTCGGCGTCCGCGGCCAGGAAGCTGTTGACACACAGGCCGTACGGCAGGCTGTGGAGGCCATGATGGCGGAGTATCCCCAAGCGCGGCTGCTCGACATCTACAAGTCGCAGTTTCAGGACCGCTACGGCCCCGGGCACCTGATAGCCAGCGCCGACGCCGCCCGCGACTACCTCATGCGCGAGATGGCCCAGACCAAGGAGTACCTCGGCCCCGACTACGAGCTGACGGGCTGGGAGGGCCGCTTCGTGCGCGTAAACTTGCGGCTTGTGGCCGACAGCATCATCCCTGTGGGCACCCTCATGGGCGCGCTGCTGCAGAGTGCCGAGCAGGTAGTTCCCCCAAGCATCGAGGAATGGACAGAGGAGTGGCACGCCATCGTCGACGTGCTCCGTGAGATGGGCCTCGACACGTCAATCCCCGACTTCGACGCCGACTCGGAAGCCATCGAGGGGCGCCTCGCCCAGGGGGTCTACGAGGGCCACCACAGCACGGTCTACGAGCAGGTGTACCGACCGCACTACCGCATCATCGCCCGCGGCATCTTCGAGCAGCGGCTCCTGCCCCTCATCGAAGACCTCGAGTGAGTGATTAGCGATAAGTGATTAGTGATTAGCGATTTTTCATCGATAATCATCGACCAACTAAAAACTAAAAACCAAAAACCAAAAACTAATATGGATCTTTTCGAAACTATCAGCGCCGACATAAAGAAGGCCATGCTCGCCCGCGAGAAGGTGCGCCTCGAGGCCCTTCGCGGCATCAAGAAAGAGTTCCTCGAAGCCAAGACCGCCAAGGGCGCCGAGGGCGTGCTCACCGACGCCACGGCCGTCAAGATACTTGCCAAGATGGCCAAGCAGCGTCGCGAGACCGCTGAAATCTACGCCCAGCAAAACCGCCCGGAACTCGCCGAGAACGAGCTTGCCGAGGCCGCAGTCATCGAGGAGTACCTGCCCAAGCAGCTCACCACCGAGGAGCTTGACGCAGAGCTCCGGGCCATCATCGCCGAGGTGGGCGCCACCAGTCCCAAGGAGATGGGCCGCGTCATGGGAGTCGCCTCCAAGAAGCTCGCCGGCCGCGCCGACGGCAAGGCCATCAGCGCGCGCGTCCGCGAGCTCCTCAGCTAACCCCGAGAAATCCCGAAACCCCGAAATCTCGAAATCTCGAAATCCCGAGATCTCGAAATCCCGAAAAATCTGAAAACCAATGCTTACACTCCAACAGATAAAAGCCGACCCCGAGGACATCATCCGTCGCCTCGCCGTCAAAGGCTATGACGCGCGCGCCGACATCGAGCGCGTGCTGGCGACGGATGCCGACCGCCGCCGGCTGCAGCTCGACAACGACAACCGCGCGGCGGCGCTCAAGAAGCTCGCCTCTCAGATCGGCGCGGCCATGAAGGCCGGCGACCGCGAGAAGGCGGAGGCGGTCAAGGCCGAGGTGGCCGCGCTCAAGGCGGAGCAGGCCAAGGTCTCCGACGAGCTTGCAGCCTCGGAGGACACTATCCGCGACATCCTCCTGCAGGTGCCCAACGTCCCCTGCGCGATGGTGCCGGAGGGCAAGAGCGCCGCTGACAACGTGGTCGAGAAGACCGGCGGCCCCATGCCCGACCTCCCCGAGGACGCCCTGCCCCACTGGGACCTGGCCAAGAAGTACAACCTCATCAACTTCGATCTGGGCGTGAAGATCACCGGCGCCGGATTCCCCGTCTACGTCGGCAAGGGCGCCAAGCTCCAGAGGGCGCTCATACAGTTCTTCCTCGACAGCGCCGCCGAGGCCGGCTACACCGAGATACAACCCCCCTACGTGGTCAACGAGGCCTCAGGCTACGGCACCGGCCAGCTCCCCGACAAGGAGGGGCAGATGTATCACGTCAACCTCGACAACCTCTACCTCATCCCCACCGCCGAGGTGCCCGTCACCAACCTCTACCGCGACGTAATACTCACCGACGCCGAGCTGCCCGTCAAGAACTGCGCATACAGCGCCTGCTTCCGCCGCGAGGCAGGCTCCTACGGCAAGGACGTGCGCGGCCTTAACCGCCTGCACCAATTCGACAAGGTGGAGATAGTGCGCATCGAGAAGCCGGAGAACTCCTACGCCGCCCTCGAGGAGATGAAAGACCACGTGCAGAGCCTGCTCGACCGCCTGGGCCTCCCCTGGCACATACTGCGCCTCTGCGGCGGCGACATGTCGTTCACCTCCGCCATCACCTTCGACTTCGAGGTATGGTCCGGCGCCCAGAAGCGCTGGCTGGAGGTCAGCTCCGTGAGCAACTTCGAGACCTACCAGGCCAACCGCCTCAAATGCCGCTACCGCACCCCGGAGAAGAAGACGGCGCTGTGCCACACCCTCAACGGCTCCGCACTGGCGCTGCCGCGCATCATGGCCGCCCTGCTCGAGAACAACCAGACCCCCGAGGGCATCCTGGTCCCCGAATGCCTCCACCGCTACACCGGATTCACCATCATCAACTAACCGCAATCGTTAGTTGTTAAAACTTTAGCCGATTATCCGATTACCCGATTAATCGTCTAATCGGATAATCGGCTAAATACTTATTCACCCCAAGGACCATTTACTCACTGCCCCATGAAAAAAATTCTACTCCTGTGCCTGGGCGCCATAGCCGCGCTGGCCGCCAACTCCGAAATACCCAAAGGATACTACTCGAGCCTCAACGGCAAGAGCGACGCCGACCTCAAAGCCGCCGTCCGCGCCGTCATCTACCCCCACACGGAGGTGTCGTCGTACTCCGACCTGCCGACATATTTCCGCGTCACCGACGTATACCCCGACTATACCGACTCGAAGGGCAACCTGCGCTGGTGGGAAATGTACTCAAACATGGTGCTCACCACCCCGCCGGCGCCGCAGAAGTGGTCGTTCTCGGGTCTCAACCGCGAGCACACCTTCCCCAAGAGCTGGTGGGGAGGACTCACCGACATACCGGCCTACACCGACCTCAACATACTCTACCCCTCGGAGGCCGCGGCCAACAGCGCCAAGAGCAACTACCCGCTGGGCGAGGTAACCGGCACCCCGTCGTTTGACAACGACGTGAGCAAGGTAGGCTATGCCGCCACGGGCCAGGGCGGCGGCGCCGCGAAGGTCTTCGAGCCGGCAGACGAATACAAGGGCGACTTCGCCCGCGCCTACTTCTACACCGTCACCTGCTACAGCAACCTGACCTGGACGTCGAAATACATGTACATGCTCCAGCAGAACGACTACCCGACGCTGCAGCCATGGGCCGTCACCCTCCTGCTCAAGTGGCACCGCGAGGACCCCGTGAGCCAGAAGGAGATAGACCGCAACGATGCCGTATACTCCTTCCAGAACAACCGCAACCCCTTCGTCGACTTCCCCGACCTGGCCGAGTATATCTGGGGTAACAAGATGGGCACGGTCTTTAACGAGGCCGACCAGGGAGGCACCGGCGGCGACCCCAACCTCATCACCCCCGTGCAGGACATGAGCCTCGACTTCGGCGAGGTGGCAGTCGGAAACAAGACCACGGCCAAGCTTTTCTTCAACGGCGAGAACTGCACCGGCACCTTCACCATCACCATCGCCGGCACCGACAAGGCTTACTTCACCCCCGACACCAAGAGCATCTCCGCAACCGTGGTCAACTCGTCGAGCGGCTACTGGCTCACCGTCACCTACGCCCCGACGGCCGTGGGCGAGCACTCCGCGCGCCTGATCATCAGCGACGGCGGCCTCACCGGCTCCCGCGGCATCTCGCTCATCGGCCAGTGCCTCGAGGTGCCCACGCTGACTGCCCTGACGGCCCTGCCCGCCACCGACATCACTGACGACAGCTATACCGCCAACTGGGAGATGCCCGCCGACGGCATCGCCGACTACTTCATTGTCACCCGCACACGCTACGTCGGCGGCACTGCCACCGCCGAGGAGCTCGTAGCCGAGACCAATTCGCTCATAATCGACGACTTCAAGGCCTCCGACAGCGAGTCTTACTCCGTGCAGACCGTCCGCCTGGGCTACCGCTCGCCCGCCTCCAACGTCATCTTCGTCGAGCATGACGGCATCGAGGGCGTCGCTGTCGACCAACCTCTGGGCGTCAACTGCTGGCCCGGCATCGTGCGCATCACCGTGGGCGAGCCGCAGACCAACGCCCGCATCTTCGACACCCAGGGTCGTCTCTTCCGTTTGATTCCGGTAATTGAGAACGAGATGGAGCTTAACCTCCCCGCCGGTGTCTACCTCATCACCACCGACGCCCACCGCACCCCCGTCCGCATCGTCGCCCGCTAACCCCCACACAAAACTACGGATTACGCTGATTAAGCGTAATCCGTAGTTTTTCAGAGGAGGGGGCGGAGAATGCGGGCGGCGCCGCGGAGGCCCAGGCGGCGCCAGCGGTAGGCCATGTGCACGGGCCACCGGCGCGGGGTGCGCTGCAAAGCCTTGCCAAACAATGTGGCAGCGACGGCAGTGCCGCCCTCGCGGGCACAGTCGGCGGCGAGGATGGCGCGCTTGACCTCGACCCAGACGCGTTCGCGCTCACCCGGCATCTCAGCAGCCAGGGCATCGAGGGCCGCGTCGAAGCGGTTAGCACTGTGGCTGAACCCGACGCCGGAAATACTTTCGTCCGTAAAATTTACATCTACCGTCGGTGCGCCTTGGAGCTTGACCACTCGCGGCTTACCCTTTACCAGCAAGCGCGTGCCCAGGACTATGTCGTCCCAGGCACGTATGGAGGAGTTCCACCCCCCGACACGCCTTAGCAGCTCCGTGCGGGCACAATAGCGTGCGGTCGACAGTGAGCCGTGCATCAGATTGTGATACAGCAGATCGCGTGAATGTGACGGCAGCCGGCGGTGGCCGGCCATTATGTCAAAGGTAAGGATATCGGCCTCGGTGAAATCGTGTATGCCGACGTTAATCCGCTCGATATGTGCGGGTAGCATTATGTCGTCGGAGTCGAAGAAGAGCGTCCAGGGGGTGTGCACGGCCCTCAGACCGGCATTGCGGGCGGCTGCAGCCCCCGGTTCTGTGCAGGCGAGCACTCTCACATAGTCCTTCCCTGCGGCCCACGCCTCGAGCACGGCGCGGGTGCCGTCGGTCGATGCGTTGTCCACCAGTACCACATCAAAGTCGCGACACGTCTGCGCGTCGATGCTCCGAAGGGTGCGGCCGACAATGCCGGCGCGGTTATAGACGGGCATGACTATGGAGACGGTTTTGCCCATTATCCTAATTTCTTGGCTTCCTGCCAGATGGCCTCCATCTCGTCGAGGCTCATCTCTTTGAGCGAGCGACCCTGGCGCGTGGCCTCGGCCTCGAGATAGTTGAAGCGACGGATAAACTTGCGGTTGGTACGCTCGAGGGCGTTCTCGGGGTTGATGCCGTAGAGGCGCGCGGCGTTTATTACGCTGAAGAGCACGTCGCCCATCTCAGCCTCCATCTCGGCGGTGTCGCCGGCACGGGCGGCGTCGGCAAACTCGCCGACCTCCTCCTGCACTTTGTCCCACACCTGCTCGCGACAGTCCCAGTCAAAGCCCACGTTGGCGGCCTTCTCCTGAATACGGTCAGCCTTTATCATGGCGGGCAGCGCGTCGGGGACACCGGCGAGGACAGTCTTGTTGCCACCCTTCTCCTTCAGCTTTATCTGCTCCCAGTTGAGCTCGACGTCGTGCGAGTCTTTGACGGACACGTTGCCGAAGACGTGGGGGTGGCGGAAGATGAGCTTCGCGTTGAGGGCATCTGCCACGTCGGCGATGTCAAACTGCCCCTTCTCCTGCGCTATCTTGCTGTAAAACAGTATGTGCAGGAGCACGTCGCCCAGCTCCTTGCGAATGCCGTCGGCATCGTCGTCCATAAGGGCCGAGCACAGCTCGTAGGTCTCCTCTATGGTGTTTGGCCGGAGGCTCTCGTTGGTCTGCTTGGCGTCCCAGGGGCACTTGACACGGAGTATGTCGAGGGTGTCGATGACGCGTCCGAGGGCCTGCATCTTCTCTTCTTTGCTATGCATAGTATATAATAATGTGTTTGTGCCTGCAAAGTTACAAATTTCGCGAATAACCACAAGAGCACGGAAACGCGAATTTTAGCTGTGAAAGAATGTGAAAAGTTTGGCGCGTATGAAAAATAATTTGTAACTTGGGTGCAATTTTGGGACGTCATACACGCATTTTTGCGCATAGCCCCACAATAAATATCTACGTATCAATTATTTACCCCTAATACAAACCATAATGGAAATCAAAAATCTTGAGCCCAAGGCGGTCTTCGCCATCTTCGACGAGATCACCAAGATTCCCCGCCCCTCAAAGAAAGAGGAGAAAATCCGCAAGTTCATCGTTGACTTCGCCAAGGCACACAATCTGGAAGTAGTCACCGACCCCATAGGCAATGTTGTCATCCGCAAGCCCGCCACCCCGGGCCACGAGGACGCCCCCACCATCATTCTCCAGGGCCACATGGACATGGTCTGCGAGTCAAACATCAAGGGATTCGACTTCGAGAACTCCCCCATCCCCGCCGTGGTCGACGGCGAGTGGGTGCGCACCGAAGGCACCACCCTCGGCGCTGACAACGGCATCGGCGTGGCCGCCTCCCTGGCCATCCTCACCGACGACACCCTGGAGCACGGCCCGCTGGAAGCCCTCTTCACCATGGACGAGGAGACGGGCATGACCGGCGCCAACAACCTCGCCGAGGGGATGCTCACCGGCTCAATACTGGTCAACCTCGACTCCGAGGATGACGCCGAGATCTTCGTCGGCTGCGCCGGCGGCGTCGACACCCAGGCTTTCTTCAGCTACAACCGCTCGGTGGCCCCCAAGGACTTCCTCTACTTCAAAATCGACGTCAGCGGCGCACAGGGCGGACACTCAGGCGGCGACATACACCTCGGACGCCTCAACGCCAACAAGTGCGTGGCCCGCTTCCTCTTCAACCTCACCCGCCGCCACGAGGTGAGCGTGGCCGAGATAGACGGCGGCAACCTGCGCAACGCCATCCCGCGCGCCGCCCACGCCATCTTCGGCGTACACACCTCCAAGAAGGAGGAGGTGCGCGTCATGGCCAACCAGTACATCGCCGAGATCAAGGCGGAGTACGCCGACCTCGAGCCCTCCCTCGAGATTACCCTCGAGAGCGTCGAGACCCCCGACTTCACCATCGACTCGCAGACGTCGCTCAACCTCATCCGCGCCCTCTACTGCGCACCTCATGGAGTAGTGTCCATGAGCCGCGTGATGCCGGGCCTGGTGGAGACCTCCACCAACCTCGCCTCCGTAAAGATGGCCCCGGACAACAAGATAGTGGTCACCACCAGCCAGCGCAGCTCCGTCGACTCGCGCAAGTGGGACATCGCCAACCAGGTAGAGGCCCTTTTCGAGCTGGCCGGCGCCGAGGTGAAGCACGGCGAAGGCTACCCCGGCTGGCAGCCCAACCTCGACAGCCCCATCATGAAGATTGCCTCCGACGCCTACGAGGAGCTCTTCGGCATCAAGCCCGCCATAAAGGCCATCCATGCCGGATTGGAGTGCGGCCTCTTCCTGACCAAGTATCCCCACCTCGACATGGTGTCCTTCGGCCCCACCCTGCGCGACGTACACTCCCCCAGCGAGCGCATGCACATCCCCGCCGTCGACCGCTTCTACAAGCAGCTGCGCCTGGTCATCGAGAAGGTGGCAAAAACCAAAAAATAGTTTTTAGTTTTTAGTTTTTAGCCAACAGATTTTTTAGTAAATTGTCAAAGATGCATTTCACTAAAAACTAAAAACTTAAAACTGCGAAGCATGAAAAAAGCGGCAATGCTGCTTTCGGGGCTCCTGGCCATCATCTGGTCGTGCGGCTCGCAGGCGAAGCCTCGCCCCGCCGCCAACAACCCCCAGGCCGCCGAAAGCACACATACCTCCACCGGCGAGGAGAAGGAAGAAGCCTCCTCCGAGCCGCGCCCGGGCGAAATCAGCCGCCTCACGGAGCAAGACTACCGTGAGGTGGCCGAGCGCCTTGGCGTGGAGGTAGCCGCCATCAAGGCCGTGGTCGACATCGAGGCCGGGCGCCAGCACGAGGGATTCTCCGCTCCCGGGATGCCGTTGATCAACTTCGACCTCACCATGTTTCGGCGCTTCGCCGGCAAGAAGGGCATCAACCTAGCCAAGTACCAGCGCACCCACGCCGTGGTCTTCTCGCGGCCAAACGCCCGCAAATACGGCTCGCAGCAGGCCGCGCAGCACGCGCGCCTAAAGGCCGCCCGCACCATCGACAACACCACTGCCATCGAGGGCACGTTCTGGGGAATGTTCCAGATCGGCGGCTTCAACTGGAAGAAGTGCGGCTGCCGTGACATCAACGACTTCGTCGACAGGATGAGCCGCAGCGAGCGCGACCAGCTCGACCTCTTCGCCAACTTCATCGAGAGCTCAGGGCTGCTCAAATACCTACGCGCCAAAAACTGGTCGGCGTTTGCCAAGGGTTACAACGGCCCCTCCTACGCCTCCCGAGGCTACCACACCCGCCTGGCCCAGGCCTACGCCCGCCACAAGCGCTAAAATCCGGTTCGGCACCCGCAGTCTTCACTCGAGTGACGAAAATTCACCCAAAAGTTTTCACTCGAGTGACGAAAATTTACCCAAAAGTTTTCATTCGAGTGAAAACTTTTTAATAATTGTAATCATGTTTCGCATGTTAGCAAATGCTTGTGGCGCAGCCACAACTCCTTCTGTT
>CAYOUJ010000019.1:0-38910 GCA_964407165.1 uncultured Muribaculaceae bacterium
GCCTGATCAAATGATTAATCTCGATTTTTACTATTTTTAAGAGACACTAGTGTCTTAAGCATAATCTTTTGACGGTTTACAAGAGGGCGTCAACTGGTTTGTCTATCTATGCGCGCAAGGTTTGGTGATTTTTTACGCCCTACAAATATAACGCTTTTTTGTAAACGAAAATCACAGGGCGCAAAATTTTTATCCCTCTCCCCTACTCCCACTCAATGGTGGACGGCGGCTTGGAGGAGATGTCGTAGGTCACTCGGTTTACTCCCCGCACGCCGCGGATGATGGAGTTGGAGACCTCGGCAAGGAACTCGTACGGCAGGTGTGCCCAGTCAGCGGTCATGGCGTCGGTAGAGGTGACGGCTCGCAAGGCTACGGCACGCTCGTATGTGCGCTCGTCGCCCATCACGCCCACGCTCTGCACCGGTAGAAGTATCACTCCTGCCTGCCAGACCTTGTCGTACAGGTCCCAATCGCGAAGGCCTTGGATAAAGATATGGTCGGCATCCTGCAGTATGCGCACCTTCTCGCGCGTGATGTCGCCGAGTATGCGCACAGCCAGACCCGGGCCGGGGAACGGGTGACGCTTGATAAGGTGCTCAGGCATCCCGAGTTCGCGGCCCACGGCCCGCACCTCGTCCTTGAACAGCAGCCGCAGCGGCTCACAAAGCTTCAGGTGCATCTTCTCCGGCAGCCCTCCCACGTTGTGGTGGCTCTTGATGGTGGTGCCCGTGATCGACAGGCTCTCGATACAGTCGGGGTAGATAGTGCCCTGGGCGAGCCACTTCACGTCGGTGAGCTTCGAGGCCTCGGCATTGAAAACGTCGATGAACCCCTTGCCTATGATCTTGCGCTTGCGCTCAGGGTCAGTAACGCCGGCAAGCTCGCTGAAAAACTTATCGGAAGCGTCCACGCCTATCACGTTGAGGCCCAGGCCCTGGTAGTCACGGAGCACGTCGGCAAACTCGTTCTTGCGGAGCATGCCGTGGTCTACAAAGATGCAGGTCAGACGGTCGCCGATGGCACGGTTGAGCAGCACAGCGGCCACTGAAGAGTCTACTCCGCCGCTGAGGCCTAGAACTACCTTGTCGTCGCCGAGTTGCTCACGCAGGCCCCTGACGGTCGTCTCGATGAACGATGCCGCGCTCCAGTCGAGTTTGCCGCCGCAGATCTCCTTGACAAAGTTGCGCAGCAACTGCGTGCCACACACCGAGTGATACACCTCGGGGTGAAATTGCACGCCCCACGTCTTCTCCCCTTCTACGCGGAAGGCAGCAATGGGCACAGAGGCAGTGGAGGCTATGAATTTAAAATTGTCGGGCAGGCGGGTGATGGTGTCGCCGTGGCTCATCCACACCTGAGCGCCCGGTTCGATGCCGTGCATCAGCGGGTCGGCATCGTCCACCGTGGTAAGGTTGGCGCGGCCATACTCGCGGGTGTCGGCAGGCTCTACCGTGCCGCCGGCCTGATAAGCCGTCATCTGGGCGCCGTAGCAGATGCCCAAGACGGGGTAGCGGCCGCGCAAACTCTCGAGATGTATGCGAAACGCCTTCTCGTCGTACACCGAAAAGGGTGAGCCTGAGAGTATTACGCCAATCACCGAGGGGTCGTTGGCGGGGAACTTGTTGTACGGGACTATCTCGCAATACTCCCCCAACTCTCGCACGCGGCGACCGATGAGCTGGGTGGTCTGTGAGCCGAAGTCAAGGATTATGATTTTCTCTTGCATGTAGATGTAAGGAATTTAGTTTCAAAAGTTTAGCAGAGGGTATTTCTGGCGTGCCACAGCACGGCTGACCAGGTTGAAGTGCCACCACTCAGAGTAAAGCGGCTTGAAGCCGCCCGCAGCCATCACCTGCCGGAGCAGCTCGCGGTTGAGGCGCTCCTCCTCGGTAATTTTGCCCGACTGCACCAGCCAACGCTCGGCCTTGATGCCGGCCTCCGGACCGAGGAAGTCGACTGGCGTGCCCATCGGCAGCTCGTTGCCGGCTGAGTCCACGATGGTAATATCGACAGCAACGCCGTAGTTATGCATGCCCCCGCCGTTGGCAGGATTGCTCACATAGCGCGCCTTGGCAGTGCCGCGCACCACGTCATACATGGTCTTCTGCACCGACATCGGGCGCGAGGCATCCTTGACAAGCAGGTTATAGTCAGGGTGGAGCTTATGCAATGCTGCCGACGCCTTGGCAAGCGCTTCTGCGGCGTCCGGGTGAAGGTAGGCGCGACGGAAATCTCCATACATGTTACACCCGACGAAATTGGAGTCTGTTGCATACATAAGGTTCACCTGTATGGCGGGGTCGACGTCCACCACGTTGACAAACCCCATCGAGTCAAGTTTTTGCGACATGGGGTCGAGAGGCACAGGCTCCGGCTCGGGTATCTGCGGACCGGGCGCGACTATGGTGTCGGACAGCGTCTCCATGGCTGTGGCACCGGAATGTGAGCAAGCCACAAGAGCGAGGGTAAGCACTATGTAAACCAGCCCTTTCATCAGTCGTTGTAGCGTTTTAGTATCGGCCCGTAGGCGTCTATGCGGCGGTCGCGCAGGAAAGGCCACCAGCGGCGCACCTGCTCAGAGCGCTTCATGTCGATGTCGACAATGGCCGTGGCTTCATCGGTGGTTGAGGCACGATAAAGCACCTCACCCTGCGGACCCGCAACGAAGCTGTTGCCCCAGAACTGTATTCCTGCGGTTGCGCCTGACGGATCAATCTCATGGCCTACGCGGTTTACTGACACAACAGGCAGCCCGTTGGCCACGGCATGCCCGCGTTGCACCGTCTCCCACGCCTCGCGCTGGCGTGTCTGCTCCTCCGAGGTGTCATAGTCGGCATACCCGATGGCAGTGGGATATATCAGCAACTCCGCACCGCTAAGCGCCATGATGCGAGCGGCTTCGGGGTACCACTGGTCCCAGCACACGAGCACGCCAAGACGACCGACAGACGTTTGTATCGGCTTGAAGCCGAGATCTCCGGGGGTGAAGTAAAACTTCTCATAGTAAGCCGGATCGTCGGGGATGTGCATCTTTCGATACTTGCCGGCGATGGTGCCGTCTTTCTCAAAGACAACGGCGGTGTTATGGTACAGTCCCGGGGCACGGCGCTCGAAGAGCGATGTGACGAGCACAACACCGGCCTCACGCGCCACACGCGAGTAATGCTCCGTGGCCTCGCCGGGGATTTCCACTGCCATGTCACATAAATCCACGTACTCTGTCTGGCAGAAGTAGAGCGAGTCGTGCAACTCCTGCAAGACTACAATCTCCGCACCGTCGGCAGCAAGAGCCTTTACGGATGCCTCGAGACGTCGGCGGTTGTCGGCGTGATCTGCGGTATTATGTTGCTGTATCAATCCAAGTTTCATATCTCGTCGATGTTAAGCTGCATGGTGGCACAGTGCAGCGACCCGTGCTGGCGTATGAGCGCACGACAGTCAATGCCTATGACATCACGGCCGGGAAACAAACCTGCCACAACGGCCAAGGCCTCATCATCCGTTCTTATGGCGTATGTGGGCACAAAGACTGCACGTGGAGTTATCAAGAAATTTGCATACGTGGCTGGCAGCCGCGAGCCGTCCTCGGGGTCGTACACCGGCCCTGCATAGGGAAGCCCGACGAGCCGTTTGCCCGTCTGGCTAAGCTCTGCCTCCATCTCAACAAGCCCCGCATAGTCACAGTCTTGCGGGTCGGCCGGAGCCTTCACGTATGCTATCGTGTCGGTGTCTGTCAGCCGCGCGAGGGTGTCGATATGGCCGTCGGTGTCGTCGCCGTCAATGCCCCCGTTATCAATGACGGTCAGGTTTTTGGCGTGGAGGAACGCCTTGGTAAGTTCTACGACTTCCTCCCGCGTGTACCCCTCGTTGCGGTTAGGAGAGAAAAGCACCGATGAGGTGGTGTATATGTTTCCGCGGCCGTCGCTCTCGATGGCACCCCCTTCAAGGGCGAGACGCCGGGCATTGACATAATCCCCTTGGAGCACCCCTTGGGCATAGAGCTCGCGCGTGACAAAGTTGTCACGGTCGGCGGCAAACTTGAGCCCCCAGCCGTTGAAGGTGAAGTCGACTATCCTGCGTCCGGCGCCAAGGAGAGTTATGGGCCCGTAGTCGCGCGTCCAGGTGTCGTTGGTGGGCATCCCCACAACTGTGTATGCCGTAGGGTCGACACCGTGGAGCCGCTTGCTCACGTGCTCTGCATCGGGCGCCAATATAATAATGTGTTCGTAGGGTGCGACGGCTTCGACGATGCGCACATAGCAATCCTCCGCCTCGTCGAGCATATATGCCCAGTCGGTGCCGCTGTGCGGCCACGCGATGAGGATGGCGTTATGGCACTCCCACTCGGCTGGGAGTCTGTATTCAGACGTCGTCGTAGTCATTCAAAGAGTCCCAGATGTCGTTTTGGTTGGTTATGTATTCCTCGCAATAGTCCAGGAAGCCACGCTTCTCGGTACTGCCAACGATGTGGCACCAGTCGCGGTACTGCGCGCGCAGCTCGGGGTCGGCGTGCATCATTCGCTTAAATTCCGACTCGGCAATGTCAACACTGCCCGCCTGCCGGATGATACTGTTGAATATTTCGGTTATGTCGTCCATAAGCAGTAAGATTGTAAGGGTATCAGAATTCTGAAGTGAAATGGAATCTAATGTCAGGGAAGTCTTGCTGGGCCATTGTCAGCACGTATGACGAGTCGGCGAGGAACACGTCGCGGCCCTCCGTGTCGGTGGCCATGTACTGTTGCTTGCGGCGCTTGAAGGCATCGAGAGCCTCCGGCTTGTCAGACTCTATCCAGCAAGCCTTATATAGTGAAATCGGCTCCCAGCGGCACTGGGCGCCGTATTCATGCAGCAGGCGATACTGTATCACCTCGAACTGCAGCTGCCCCACTGTGCCCACTATCTTTCGGCCGTTGAACTGGTTGACAAACAGCTGGGCAACACCCTCGTCCATAAGCTGCCGAATTCCCTTGTCGAGCTGCTTGGCCTTCATCGGGTCTTCGTTTTCGATATACTTGAACATCTCCGGCGAGAAATTGGGCAATCCGCGGAAATGGAGCTTCTGACCTGCTGTTAGCGTGTCACCGATTTTGAAGTTGCCCGTGTCGGGTATGCCCACGATGTCGCCGGGATAGGCCTCGTCGACTATGCTCTTTTTCTGGGCCATGAACGCCGTGGGGGCGGCAAACTTGAGGCTCTTGCCGGTGCGTACATTGAGATAGGGGGCATTGCGCTCAAACCGTCCGGAGCAAACCTTGCAGAAGGCTATGCACGAGCGGTGGTTGGGGTCCATGTTGGCATGAATCTTGAAAATGAAGCCTGAGAATGCGTCGTCTTGCGGTCGTACGGTCTGTTCCTCGGCCACCACGGGGCGCGGGGCAGGCGCTATCTTTACGAAACAGTCGAGCAGCTCCTTTACGCCGAAGGTATTGAGCGCCGAGCCGAAGAACACGGGCGCCACCTTGCCGTCGAGATACTCCTGCACGTCGAGTTCGGGATAGACTCCCTCTATCAGTTCCAGGTCCTCGCGGAGCTTGGCGGCGTCGGCCTCCCCTACCGCCTCGTTGATGCGCGGGTCGTCGACGCTATCGATGGCCACGCGCTCGGTCACTTTCTGCTTGTCGGGCTTGAAAAGATCCAGCCCGTGTTCATAGATATTATAGACACCCTTGAAGTGGGCGCCGATGTTGATGGGCCACGACAGCGGTCGAACGGAGATGTGCAGCTCGCTTTCCAACTCGTCGAGTATGTCGAACGGGTCGCGGCCCTCGCGGTCAAGCTTGTTGACAAAAATCATCACGGGGGTGCTGCGCATGCGGCACACCTCCATGAGCTTGCGTGTCTGCTGCTCCACGCCCTTGGCCACGTCGACCACGATGATTACGGAGTCGACGGCAGTAAGGGTACGGTAGGTGTCTTCGGCAAAGTCCTGGTGGCCCGGGGTGTCGAGAATGTTTATTTTATAGCCGTCATAGTCGAAGCCCATGACGGATGTGGCCACTGAGATGCCGCGCTGCTTCTCAATCTCCATCCAGTCGCTGGTGGCCGTCTTGCGTATTTTGTTAGACTTCACTGCGCCGGCCACGTGTATCGCTCCGCCGAAAAGCAGCAGCTTCTCGGTAAGGGTGGTCTTGCCGGCGTCGGGGTGCGAGATGATGGCGAATGTGCGGCGGCGTGCTATCTCAGAGTCGATTGACATCAGCTGATCACTTATCGGTTTCCTCAAGACGGCGCAGGCAGTGTTCAAGGCTCTCTACCCAGTGGGGGATCACCACACCGTAGGTCCGCTTGATGCGGGTCTTGTCAAGAACGCTGTAGGCCGGACGCTCGGCGGCTGTGGGATAGTCTTCGGTGGCGCAGGGCATCACGCGGCAACCCTCAATGCCGGCCAGGCGGTGGATGGCCTTGGTGAAGTCATACCACGAGGCAACGCCCTCGTCGGTGAAGTGGAAGATGCCCGGCACCCACTGCTGCGACTCGAGGATGGTGACGATGGCGTCGGCAAGGTCGCGCGCGTAAGTGGGGGTGCCTATCTGGTCGGCCACCACGGTCAACTCCTTGCGCTCACGGCCAAGGCGAAGCATGGTCTTGACGAAGTTGTTGCCGTAGGGCGAGTAGAGCCAGGCAGTGCGGACAATGATGCTGTCGGGAGCCATGGCCAGAAGCACCATCTCGCCTTTGCGCTTGGTCGAGCCGTATCGGCTGGTGGGGTTCACCTTGTCGCTCTCGAGATAGGGACGGTGGGCCGTGCCGTCAAATACGTAGTCGGTGGAGACGTGTATCACCTTGGCTCCGGCGGCGCTGGCAGCCTCGGCAAGATTTTTAACGGCGTCGACATTGATGCGCGTGCACAGCATCGCGCCCTCGTCCTCAGCCTTGTCCACGGCGGTGTATGCCGCACAGTTGACGATGTGGCTCACGTCGCTCTTGGCCACGAAACGCTTTACAGCGTCGGCGTCCGTCAGGTCGAGCTCGGCCACGTCGGTATAGAGCACCTCCACGTTGGGCATGCGCTCCGTCAGCACGTTGCGCATTTCGTTGCCCAGTTGGCCGTTACAGCCGGTGATAAGTATTTTCATCGTATATCGGTTAATTTTGGTGCAAAGGTACAAAAAAACTTGCAAAATGCAAACTGTCAAACCGAGGTCTTTACCCGATTATCCGATTAACCGGTTAAAGACCTCGTTTTGAGCCGTTTTACAGACACTCACCGCTTGTCCACCCGCCCCTCGTAGAAGTTTACGTAGGCACGGTTGACCTGCCGGATGCCCCCCGGCGTCGGGTAGTCGCCGCTGAAATACCAGTCGCCGGGATGGTTGGGTATCGACTTGTGCAACCCCTCGAGGCTCTGGTAGAGAATGTCTACTTTGGCCCGCGCCTTGATGGGCGTGAGCATGTCGGCGATCTTGCGCGACACCTGCTCGTCGGTGAACGGAGCATATATGGCCTTGACACAGTTCTCAAGCTGCTCGTCGGGGGCGTGCTCCATTTCCAGACACTGGCGGTAAACGTCGGTGAGCAGGTCAGTCTGACCCGCCTCGCGCAGCAGCTGAATAGCGGCGCGGAAAGCGATGAACTCGCCCAGACGCGACATGTCGATGCCGTAATAGTCCGGGTAGCGCACTTGCGGCGACGACGACACAACGATGATACGCTTGGGATTGAGGCGGTCAAGCATGGCTATGATGCTCTCGCGCAGCGTCGTTCCGCGCACTATCGAGTCGTCGATGACCACAAGGGTGTCCTCTCCCGGGCGCACGCAGCCGTATGTCACGTCGTAGACGTGTGCTGCCAGGTCGTTGCGCGAGGCGCCCTCGGCGATGAACGTGCGGAGTTTGATGTCCTTGATGGCTATCTTCTCCACGCGCAGCAGCGGCTTCATGATATCGCTGACAGCCTGTGGCGTCAGACGCCCCTCGTTGCTCAGGGCAATGATTTTCTGCGCCTTCTCATTGTCCATGTAGCGGTGCAGCCCGTCGACCATGCCAAGGAAAGCCACCTCGGCCGTGTTGGGGATGAAGGAGAAGATGGCTTCGTCAAGGCGGCCGCCGAGCATGTCGACGAGGCGTGGCACCAACGTTGCGCCCAAGGCCTTGCGCTCGCGGTAGATGTCGGCGTCGCTGCCGCGGCTGAAGTAGATGCGCTCAAACGAGCACCGCTTGTTGGCTCCGGTGCCAAGGATGTTGCGCACGCTCATCCGGCCCGCCGCGTTTACTATCAGAGCGTGGCCAGGCTGCAGCTCGTTGACCTGCTCGAAGGGCACATTGAACACGGTCTGTATGACGGGGCGCTCGGAAGCGACGACCACCACCTCGTCGTCGGCGTAGTAGAAGGCCGGGCGTATGCCCTGGCGGTCGCGAAGGGTGAACATGTCGCCCGACCCTGTGGCGCCACAGATGACAAATCCGCCGTCCCACGACGGAGCGGCCGTCTCGAGCACATTCTCAAGGTTGAGCCGACGCTCTATCTCGCGGGTCAGCTCCGGCTCTTCAAGCTTGTCGCGGAAGTCGCGGTAGATGCGGTGGTTTTCCTTGTCGATGGCGTAACCGAGCTGCTCGAGCAGCACTATCGTGTCGCTGAAGATGCGCGGATGCTGGCCGCGCTCGACGATGGCGTTAAACACCTCCTCGACGTTGGTCATATTGAAGTTGCCGCAGATCATCAGGTTGCGCGAGCGCCAGTTGTTGCGGCGCAGGAAGGGGTGGACGTACGACATGCCCCCCTTGCCGGTGGTGCTGTAGCGCAGGTGACCCATGTTGATCTCGCCGATGAAGGGGGCGAGACTCTCCACGTCGTCGACGCTGTGGCGGTCGGGGTCGAAACGTTCTATCTCGCCCCGTATGCTTTCGAATATCTCCTGGATGGCGTTCGGGCCGAGGGCACGCTCACGAAACACATACTCGTGGCCCGGTCGTGCGAGATGCTTTACGACGCCCACGCCCGCGGCCTCCTGGCCGCGGTTGTGCTGCTTCTCCATCAGCAGGTACAGCTTGTTGATGCCGTAAGAGAAGGTGCCGTATTTGTCTTTGTAATAGTCCAGCGGCTTGAGCAGGCGTATCATCGCCACGCCGCATTCATGCTTTAGTGGTTCCATGGCAATTTATAAATGCATAATTCATAATGCATAATGCATAATTTTTTCGATTGCCGTCGATAGGCAATCGACAGTCTGTCGACGGCCATCGGTATGTAATTATGCATTATGCATTATGCACTATGCATTAGATTTAGCGGATGAACAGGAGTTCGCGATACTTGGGCAGAGGCCACATCTCGTTGTCCACCATCAGTTCGAGGTGGTCGATATGGTCGCGGATGCTCTCGAGGCGCGGAGCCACGGTGTCGTGGTAGGCGATGGCCTTCTCACGCTCGTCGGTGATGCGGTTGGCCTTGCGGCGCGCGTCGATCATCTCCTCGGTCTCGATCTTGATGGCCTTCATGTGGGCCGACATGCGCTCGAGCGTCTGCATGTCTTCAGAGGCCATCTGCTCCCCGCGGACGCCGGAGAAGATGGTCTTAACCTTATAGATGTTGTCAAGCAGTATCGACTGGTAGCGAGTGGCCACGGGGATGATGTGGTTGATGGCCAGGTCGCCGAGCACGCGGGCCTCGATCTGGATCTTCTTGGTGTACATCTCCCACTTCACCTCGTTGCGGGCCTCCAGCTCCTTCTTCGAAAAGACGCCTGTACGGGCGAACATGTCTACCGAACTGTCGGCGAGGTAGGCGTCGAAAATCAGGGGCACGGAGGTCTCGCAGTCGAGGCCGCGGCGCGCTGCCTCCTCCTTCCACTCGTCGGAGTAGCCGTTGCCGTCGAAGTGGATGGCCTTGGTCTTCTTGATGGTCTCCTTGACCTCGGCGAGGATGGCCTTGTTAAGCTCCTCTCCGGCAGCCACGCGCTTGTCAACGGTGGCCTTGAACTGCATCAGCTGGTCGGCCACGGCAGCGTTGAGGGCGAGCATTGCGCAGGCGCAGTTGGCGCTCGAGCCCACGGCGCGGAACTCGAAGCGGTTTCCGGTGAAGGCGAAGGGCGACGTGCGGTTGCGGTCGGTGTTGTCGCGCATGATCTGCGGGATCTGCGTCAGGTCGAGCTTGATGCCCTGCTTGCCCGAGATGGTGATCAGCTCGTCACCGTCGGAGTTCTCGATCTCGTCGAGCACGTTGGCAAGCTGCGTGCCGGTGAAGATGGATATTATGGCCGGCGGCGCCTCGTTGGCGCCCAGGCGGTGTGAGTTGGTGGCCGACATGATGGAGGCCTTCAGCAGGGCGTTGTGAGTCTGTACTGCGGCCATGACGTTGACCACGAAGGTGATGAACTGCAGGTTGTCTTGCGGGTTCTTGCCGGGTGCGAAGAGCAGCTTGCCGGTGTCAGTGCCGAGGCTCCAGTTGTTGTGCTTGCCCGAGCCGTTGATGCCGGCGAAGGGTTTCTCATGCAGCAGCACGCGGAAGTTGTGACGACGTGCCACCTCGCCGATGAGGCTCATCAGCAGCATGTTGTGGTCGTTGGCTAGGTTGGTCTCCTCGAAGATGGGCGCCAGCTCAAACTGGTTTGGTGCCACCTCGTTGTGACGGGTCTTGGCGGGGATGCCCAGGCGGTGGCACTCTATCTCCAGGTCGAGCATAAACGCCTCCACGCGCGAGGGGATAGCGCCGAAGTAGTGGTCCTCGAGCTGCTGGTCCTTGGCGCTGGCGTGGCCCATCAGCGTGCGGCCCGTCATCACCAGGTCGGGACGGGCGGAGTAGAGGGCCTCGTCGACCAGGAAGTACTCCTGCTCCCAGCCGAGGTAGCTGAACACATGCTTGACCTCGGGGTCAAACATCCGGGCCACGGCCGTGCCTGCGCGGTCGACGGCGGCCAGGGCACGCAGCAGCGGCGTCTTGTAGTCGAGCGACTCGCCCGTGTATGATATGAAGACTGTGGGGATACACAGCGTGTTGTCCATGATGAAGGCCGGCGAGCTGATGTCCCAGGCGGAGTAGCCGCGGGCCTCGAAGGTGTTGCGGATGCCGCCTGAGGGGAACGACGAGGCGTCCGGCTCCTGCTGCACGAGGAGCTTGCCGTTAAACTCCTCTACTACCCCGCCCTTGCCGTCATGCTCGATAAAGGCGTCGTGCTTCTCGGCAGTGGTCTCGGTGAGGGGCTGGAACCAGTGGGTGTAGTGGCGTGCGCCGTTGTCGATGGCCCAGCGCTTCATTCCCTCGGCCACGGAGTCGGCAACCTCCAGCGACAGCGGCTCGCGGTTGTAGATGGCATTGATGAGGGCGGCGTAGGTCTTGGCCGGTAGATACTGGAACATCTTGCGGCGGTCGAAGACTTGGCACCCGTAGTACGCCTCGGGGCGCTCGTCAGGAATCTGCACAGGGATGGCCTTGCGGTCGAAGGCCTCCTCCACGACTTTGAATCTCAGACTTGACATAAATTTAACCTTTTTTGATTAGAAATTGTATTTGGAGAGTTGTGATGATCGATGATTGTCGAATATTATCGATATTTATCGATAATGACCGATGTTTTTAAAGCGTTCAGCGCTCGGTGTCGCGGGGGCGACAGCCGGGCGCTGATGTTTCGGGGCGTCAGGGTAGGTTGAAGCGTTTGATGCGGTCCACGACCTCAAGCGTGCGCTCGTACGTGTTGAAGGCGGTAAGGCGGAAGTAGCCCTCTCCGGCAGGCCCGAAGCCGCTGCCGGGAGTCCCCACCACGTTGCACCGCTCCAACAGTGCATCGAAAAACTCCCACGAGGTCATGCCCCCGGGCGTCTTGATCCAGATATATGGCGAGTTGACACCGCCGAAGGCGGTAAGCCCTGCCTCCTCCAGGCCGCGCCGCAAAGTCGCGGCGTTGCGCATGTAGTAGTCGACGGTTTCCCGTACCTGCCGGCGACCCTCGTCGGTGTAGAGGGCTGCGGCGCCGCGCTGTATCACGTAGCTCGCGCCGTTAAACTTGGTGGTCTGACGCCGGTTCCACAACTTGCGAAGCTCCACTTCGCGGCCCTCGCTGTCTACTCCCTTCAGCTCGCGCGGCACCACGGTGTAGCCGCAGCGCAGACCAGTGAAGCCCGCTGTCTTGCTGAACGAGCGAAACTCGATGGCCACCCGGCCCGCGCCCTCTATCTCGTAGATTGAGCGCGGAACGTCGGCTTCGGTAACGTATGCCTCGTAGGCCGAGTCAAACAGTATGAGCACATTATTCTTTACAGCCCAGTCGACCCACACTTTCAGTTGCTCGCGCGTGAGCGTGGTGCCCGTCGGGTTGTTGGGGTAGCAAAGGTACACCACATCTACCGGCTCCGTCGGCAGCGCCGGCACAAAGCCGTTCTCTGCCGTGCACGGCAGGTAGACTATCCGGCTCCACGCGCCGTCCACTAAGTCGCCGGCACGCCCGGCCATCACGTTGGTGTCCACATACACGGGATAGACCGGGTCAGTCACGGCCACGCGGCAGTCAGGGCTGAGGATGTCGCCGATGTTGCCCGTGTCGCTCTTGGCGCCGTCGCTGATGAATATCTCGTCGGCCCGGATGTCGAGGCCACGCTCGGCGTAGTCCACGCGGGCCACCTCGTCACGCAGGAAAGCATACCCCTGCTCGGGGCCGTAGCCGTGGAACGTTTCGGCATGAGCCTCGTCTTGCACGGCCTTCTCCATAGCCTCGGTGGCAGCCCGGCAGATGGGACGGGTGACGTCGCCGATGCCCATGCGTATAACCTTGGCATCAGGGTGCGCCTGCTCAAAGGCGGCTATGCGGTGCGCTATCTCCGTGAACAGATAAGTCGCGGGAAGCTTCAGGAAATTATCGTTTACCTTAATCATTAATCATTGTCGTTTTTTAAATCGATTGTTATCGATAATTATCGATTGCCTGTCGATGATTATCGAGGAGCGTTTTGCCTGTAATAGACGCCGTCGAACACCATCGTTGCGCCACCGGTCATCATCACGTGGCCGTCGGAGGCCCACTCTATCTCCAGGTCGCCACCACGCAGATGTACCGTGACCTTGCGATCGGTCAGCCCAAGGGTAATTGCCGCCACGGCCGTCGCACATGCGCCGGTGCCGCAGGCCAATGTCTCTCCGCTGCCTCGCTCCCACACACGCATGTCGATGTTGCGGCGGTCGCGCACCACGGCAAACTCTATGTTCGCCCGGTCGGGCCACATCGAGTGGCACTCTAACTCCGGCCCTACGCTGAAGAACACCTCGTCCTCCAGCGGCTCGTCAATGAACACCACCCCGTGGGGATTGCCCATCGACACGCCGGTGATGATAATGTTGCCCATCCCACGGGTGCTGATGAGCATGTCGTCCGTAGGCCCTTCACCTTGGGGATGGGCCTTCGGCACACCCATATCGACCGTAACAGTCTCCACCAAGCCGTCGGCACCGAGGTGCAGGTCGAGCACCTTGATGCCCGCCAATGTTTCCAGCGTGATCCGATTCTTCGCCGTCAGAGCGCGGTCGTGGGCATACTTGGCCACGCAACGGCTGCCGTTGCCGCACATCTTCCCCTCCGAGCCGTCGGCGTTAAACATCCGCATCTTCAGGTCTGCCACCTCCGAGGGGCATATAAGTATAACGCCGTCGCCACCGATGCCGGTGTGACGGTCGCTCATCTCGCGCGCGAGGCCCTGCGGGTCGGCCGGCTCGCCGCCAAGACAGTTGATATAGACGTAGTCGTTGCCTATACCGTGCATCTTGGTGAACTTGATCTCCTCTCTGTGAGTCATAACAAAACTGTGACGCTGTTTTTAACGCCGCAAAGTTACAACTTTTGCTCAAAACACAAGCAAAAATCCCAAAAAAGTTATCAACCTTCCGCCCCTGGTTATTGAAAAGCACACATCTGACAATCGCGGATTGCCTATAAATAAATTTTTGCTATCTTTGCACACCGATTCACTCATTACTACCATGAACGTCCGCACTTTCATCGACCGACCCATACTCGCCGGAGTCATCTCCGTCATCATCGTTATCGTTGGCTTCATCTGCCTGTCGCAGCTGCCCCTGGAGCAGTTTCCCGAGATTGCACCGCCCACCGTCCGCGTCTCCGCCACTTACACCGGCGCCAACGCCGAGACGCTGCAAAAGTGCGTCATCACGCCCCTCGAGGAGGCCATCAACGGCGTCGACGACATGATATACATGACCTCCACCGCCACAAACACCGGCTCCGCCACCATCTCCGTGGTGTTCAAGCAGGGCACAGACCCCGACATGGCAATGGTAAATGTGCAAAACCGCGTCTCCTCTGCCACCGGACTGCTCCCCGCCGAGGTGGTCAAGAGCGGCGTCACCGTCCGCCGCCGCCAGAGCGGCAACATCAAGATGCTCACCCTCTACAGCCCCGACAGCACCTACACCTCCAACTTCCTGACCAACTACATGAAGATCAACATCGAGCCGCGCCTGAGCCGCATCGAGGGCGTGGGCGATGTCAGCATCTGGGGCGCGAACTACTCCATGCGCATCTGGCTCGACCCCGCACGCATGTCGCAGTACGGACTCGTCCCCGACGACATTACCAAGGTTCTCGACGAGCAAAACATCGAGAGCCCCACCGGAATCCTCGGCAAGGACTCCCCAAACACGTTCCAATACGTGCTCAAATACCGCGGCCGCCACGAGCTTGAGGAGGACTTCGAGCGAATGGTCATCCGTGTACTCCCCGACGGCTCCGTCCTCCGCGTGGGCGACGTCGCCACCGTCGAGCTTGGCTCCCTCAACTACGACATGATCAGCCGAACCGCCGGAGCCCCCGGCGCAAACGCCATGATAGCCCAGATGGACGGCTCGAACGCCAACGAGGTAATCATCTCAATAGACAAGATCACCGAGGAGATCTCACAAGACCTTCCCCGAGGAATGGTCCTCACAGACATCATGTCCGTCAAAGACTTCCTCGACGCATCCATCGCCTCCGTCATCGAGACACTTGTCATCGCCGTCATCCTCGTGGTGCTCGTCGTTTACATGTTCCTCCACAGCCTCCGCGCAACGCTCATACCCACCATCGCCATCCTCGTCTCGCTCGTGGGCACATTCACCTTTATGTACGCCGTCGGCTTCAGCCTCAACATGCTCACACTCTTTGCCCTCGTGCTGGTCATCGGCACCGTGGTCGACGACTCGATAGTGGTGGTCGAGGCCGTGCAGGCGCGCTTCGACGAGGGCTACGACGAGCCTTACCGCGCCGCCGTCGACGCCATGGGCGGACTCTCCACAGCCCTGGTGACCACCTCGATAGTCTTCATGGCCGTCTTCATCCCCGTCAGCTTCATGGGTGGCACCTCGGGCATATTCTACACCCAGTTCGGCCTTACCATGGCTGTCGCCGTCGCCATCTCCCTGCTCAACGCCCTCACCCTCGCTCCCGCCCTTGCTGCCCTCATGATGCGCAAGAAAAGAGATGGAGCGGGGGGGCGCCCCCGCGCCCCGCATCCCCGCCTTGGCCGCAAATTCGCCAACGCCTTCGACTCCGCCTTCACCTCTTGCTCAACCCTCTACGTCCGCCTCATAACACGCACATTCCGCCGAAAGTGGATTGTCGCCGTCCTCGTCGTCGCCGCAATCGCCGCCCTCGGATACATGGTCGCAAACACCCGCACAGGTCTCGTCCCGCAGGAGGACCTCGGCACCATCAGCATCAACGTCCAGTGCGCACCAGGCACCAACCTAGCCGAGACCGACCGCGTAGTGCGCGAGGTGGAAGACGCCATCAAGACGATGCCTTACGTCAAGATCTACAACATGGTCACCGGCAACTCCGCACGCTTTGAGCAGTCTGCAGCCTCCGGAGCCTTCACCCTGCGCCTCGTCCCCTGGGGCGAGCGCGACGTACGCGGCGGCGACCAGACTTCCCTCATCGACAGCATCTACGCCCGCACAGCACACATCAAAGACGCCACCATCCGCGTCAGTACACGTCCCATGATCTCCGGCTACGGCGCCACCAGCGGCTTCGAACTGTATGTGCAGGACCGCAAGGGAGCGACCGTCAACGACCTCCTCGACGTCACCAATGACTTCATCGACCGGCTCAACGAGCGCCTTGAGATATCCCGCGCTTACACTACCTTCGACACCAAGTTCCCCCAATACATCGTCGACGTCGACGCCGTGGCCTGCAAGCGCAACAACGTCAGCCCCGCCGACGTTCTCTCCGCACTCTCCGGATACATCGGCGGCAACTATGCCAGCAACATCAACCGCTTCACCAAGCTCTATCGCGTAATGGTGCAGGCAGCCCCCGAATACCGCCTCGACCAGGCATCTCTGGCCAACCTGTACGTCCGCACCTCCGACGGCCGCATGTCACCCCTGTCGCAATACGTCACACTCACCCGCGTCTACGGCTCAGAGACGCTGACCCACTTCAACCTCTTCCCCGCCATCTCCGTCTACGGCCAGCCCGCCGACGGTTACAGCTCCGGGCAGGCCATCAAGGCCATCCAGGAGACCGCCCGTGAGTGGCTCCCCGTGGGCTACGGATACGAGTTCTCCGGCATGAGCCGCGAGGAGAGCACCGTCGGGGGCAACACCGTCGTGCTGATCTTCGTCATCTGCATCGTCTTTGTCTATCTCATCCTCTGCGCACTATACGAGAGCCTCTTCATGCCCTTTGCCGTGCTCCTCTCAGTACCCTTCGGACTATTCGGCAGCTTCCTCTTCACCGGCATCGCAGGCCTCGAGAACAATGTCTACATGCAGACAGGCCTCATCATGCTCATAGGCCTGCTCGCAAAGACCGCCATCCTCCTCACCGAATACGCCACCGCACGCCGCCGCGCCGGCATGAGCCTCTCAATGGCCGCCGTCTCCGCCGCGCGCGCCCGCTTCCGCCCAATACTGATGACCTCATTCACCATGATCTTCGGTATGCTCCCACTCGCCTTCGCCTCCGGCGTCGGCGCCGTCGCCAACCGCTCCGTCGGCGTCGGCATCGTCGGCGGTATGCTCATAGGCACCGTCTTCCTCCTCATCGTCGTCCCGCCAATGTTCATCGCCTGCCAGTGGCTCGACGAGCGCCTCCCCCTCCGCCCCCGCCGCTCAAAGACATCTTTATCCGATTAGCCCCTTACCCGATTACCGTAACCGGGTAATCGGCTAATCGGCTAAAGACCGCAAAAATTTTCGTAGTTCGTAGTTCGTAGTTCGTAGTTTTTTCGTAACTTTACCCCCGCAATTCTTTAGCACCTAAAACAACTCATACAATAACATGAAAAAACTCCTGCTCTCGGCGGCCGTGGCCCTCATCAGCGCCTCCGCCATCGCCGCACCCAAGTCAACCAAGGTCACACAGCAGACCTCGGGCAACGAAGTCATACTCCACGCCTGGTCGTGGTCGTTCAACACCATCGCTGACAACATGAAGCAGATTGCCGAGGCCGGTTACGACTTCGTCCAGACCTCCCCCGCAAACACCTGCTACGTAGGCGACGGCGGCGGCCTGTCGCTCTTCAGCCCCAACGGACCCGAGGCCTCCGGCAAGTGGTATTTCTACTACCAGCCCATCGACTGGAAGATCGGCAACCACATGCTCGGCACCCGCGACGAGTTCAAGGCCATGTGCGACTCCGCGCGCAAGTATAACGTGCGCGTCATCGTCGACGTGCTCCCCAACCACACCGCCTTCGACCGCTCGGCAGTCACGGCTGACCTCCTCAATGCCGTGGGCGGCATGGACAACCTCTACCACTCCGACGGCATGCGCGAGGTCAAAGACTACAACGACCGCTACCAGTGCACACTCAACGCCTCCGGCGGCCTGCCCGACGTAAACACGGAGAACCCTGACTTCCAATACTATTACCTCCAGTACGTCAACGACCTGATCAACCTCGGCGCCCGCGGCCTCCGCTACGACACGGCCAAGCATATAGGCCTTCCCACCGACCCGGTCGACCCCAAGAACGTGGAGATGGGCTACACCAACAATTTCTGGGACGTCGCCCTGGGCCATGAGGCCGCAGAGGGCCTGTCGCTGCTGGTGCCCGACAGCCTGTACGTCTACGGCGAAGTCCTCCAGGACCGCAACACAAAGGAGACCGAATATGCCGACTACATGGACCTCGTCGCCAGCGGTTACGGCCACGTGCTCCGCCACGCCATCGAGGCCCAGAACGCCGGTGTCGAAGACCTCGTAGACTGGCATCACCCCGCACGCCCCGACCAGCTCGTCACCTGGGTCGAGAGCCACGACACCTACTGCAACGGCAACGAGTCGGCCAAGCTCACCGACGACCAGATACGCATGGGCTGGGTGTTCATCACCTCCCGCTCCACCGGCACACCCCTCTTCTTCAGCCGCCCCGCCGGTAGCACCCGCGACAACTATTATGGCGACAACAAGGTCGGCCCCCGCGGCAACGACGAGTTCTTCCACCCCGAAGTAGTGGCCGCCAACAATTTCCGCCACGCCATGATTGGGCAGCCCGAGCAGATCTACGTCGGCAGTGACGGCGCCGTCATCGAGGTGGCCCGCGGTGCCGTAGGCGCCTCCTTCGTCAATTTCACTGACAAGCAGCAGAAGGTCGAGATGCCCTGCAACCTCCCCGACGGCAAATACACCGACAAGGTACACGACACCCAGTTCACCGTCAAGGGTGGCGTCATCAAAGGCAAAATGGCCCCCTTCACCGCCTACATCATCTACGAATAAACGAATTTGTGGCGGAGCCACAACTCTATTTGTTAACCCCACGCTTCAGCGTGGGGTTTATTGCTCAATTAGCAATAGCGTGCCGGAGGCACGCCTCTATGATAGGCTTCTTCAGAGGCGTGCCTGCGGCACGCTTGGAGTGAAGATGTGATTGTTGGCCCCACGCTGAAGCGTGGGGTTAACAGAAGGAGTTGTGGCTACGCCACAAGCTATTGAGTACTTGCGTTATTTCTGCAAACTAAATAATTACTCCCTCCTATAAATATAAGGCTATCTTTATCTGCCGCACTTTTAGCCGCCGCAATCGCCTCCTCCACCGTGCCGTACACACCCCCCGCAAGCCCATACCCACAAGCCTTGCGCTGCAGCTCTTGTGCCGACAGCGCCCGCGGCGTCGACGGCTGTGTGAAGTAATAGGCAGCCTCTCGAGGCATCAAAGACAGTATGCTGTCAATATCCTTGTCGGCCACAAACCCCACCACCACGTGCTTCGGCCCCGGGTGAGAGGAGATCTGACGACCCAGCCACTCCCACGCCCCCGGATTGTGCCCCGTGTCAAAGACAGTCAGCGGCGCCTCCGACAGCACCGTCCACCGCCCGTATAAGCCCGTCAGCTCCTGCACGTGCAGCAGCCCCTCGGCAATATGCTCGTCCGTGACGGGCCAGCGCTTGCGCCTGCGCAGGTAATCCACTACGGTCAGCGCCGTCTGCACATTCTCCCGCTGCCACGCCCCGCGAAGCTGTCCCCTGAAAGTCCGCCCGTCCTGCAGCGTGTACGTCTGCGTCGCCTCGTCAAGCGTCACCGGACACTCCCGCGGCGCCACGAGCACCTCCGAGCCGGTCTCTGCAGCCTTCTCGTTTACAACGTCTAACACGTCGGCGTCTTCCGTGCCCACCACCACCGCGCGCCCGGGCTTGATAATCCCCGCCTTCTCCGCCGCTATCTCCCGCACGGTGTGGCCTAACAGGTCCGTATGGTCGAGCGACACATTGGTTATTACCGAGACAACAGGGTCGACCACGTTCGTCGCGTCCAGCCGCCCCCCTAAACCCGTCTCCAACACGACAACGTCCGTGCCGCACCAATGCAGCCAGTCAAACGCCATCAGCGTCGTCAGCTCAAAAAACGTCGGCCGGAGCGGGGCGGCGCCCTCGCGCGGAGCGGGGCGGCGCCCTCGCGCCCCGCCGCCCTCGCGCCCCGCATCTATATACCTCTCCACAAACCGCGTCACATACTCCTTCGGTATCATCTCCCCGTCAAGCCGTATCCGCTCGCGGAAGTCCCGGATGTGCGGCGACGTATACAGCCCCGTGCGCATACCCTTCGCCTGGAAGATGGCCGCAAGCGTGTGCGCCGTCGAGCCCTTCCCGTTCGTCCCCGCCACGTGAATGAACGCCGTCGGCCCCGCGTGCACGTGCATCAGCTCCATCATCCGCCGCACACGCTCAAGCCCCGGCTTATACCCGCTCGCCCCCGTGCGCTCAAACGCCGGCAGCTGACCGTATAAATACTCTATCGCCTCCTCGTAAGTCATATATCAAAAAACCAAATAGCCGACCACGCCGGCGGCCACAATAATTATAATAGGATGCAGCTTCGTAAACCGCGCCGCGCAAAACGACGCCACGCATATCCCCACACTCAGCGCCACCTCCCGCGTGGCAGTCCCGAAATTGTCAGAGTTCATCAGCAGCAGCGCCGCGGCCGCTATCAGCCCCGGCACCACCGGCCGCAGACCCTTGAACATACCCTTGATGAAATTGCTCTCGCGGTGACGGGCAACATACTTCCCCGCCCCGATGACCATTATAAACGACGGTAACGTCACCACCAATGTGCACAGTAGCGCGCCCAGTATGCCCCACAGCACCGCTCCGTGGCCTCCCACCTCATAGCCTATGAACGTCGCCGAGTTGATGCCGATAGGCCCCGGCGTCATCTGCGAGATGGCCACGATGTCGGTGAACGCCGTCGACGTCAGGTAGCCGTTGCCAACTATCTCCCGCTCGATCAGCGACAGCATCGCGTAGCCGCCGCCGAAGCCGAAGATGCCGATTTTCAGGTAGCTCCACGCCAATTTCAGATAGATGCTCATGACGCTGCCCCCTCCTTGCGGCTGGTGTATGCCTGCCACAGCCACCCGACCACGATGGCCAGCACGATGAACAGTATGGGATTGGAGATGAACGTGATGCGGCTCCAGACAAGCAACGCCACAGCCACCGGTATCGCCACCGTACGCCGGTTGATGCCCGCCGCCTTAGCGCTCGTCAGCACCGGCGCCACTATCAGCGCCACCACACACGGGCGTATCCCCTTGAATATCGCCGACAGCGTCGCATTCTCCTTGATGAAACTCGGGCTGAGGAAAATAGCTATCGCCAGTATGATCAGAAACGACGGCAGCAGCGCCCCGATGGAGGCTACCACTGCCCCGCGCAGCCCGCGCAGCTTGTAGCCCAACGACGCCGCTATGTTCACCGCAATGACCCCCGGCAGAGCCTGCACCAGCGCTAACGAGTTGAGAAACTCCTCACGGCTCATCCACCCGTGCCGGTCGACTATCTCACGCTCTATCAGCACAATCATCGCCCAGCCGCCCCCGAACGTGAACGCCCCGATCCTTACGAAGCACCAAAACAGCTTCCACAAAAGATTCATATTCTCAGTTATTTACTTTCTCGATGACCCATCGATGCCTATCGATAGTCTATCGATTGCCTATCGACGTTTTCGCCCGCAAAATTACAAATTTTCCCCTAAAAAAATTTTGCCGAATAGAAATTATTTGTAACTTTGCGGTCGGATAGGAAGCTATCCGCCCCCTCACATTGCAGGTCAGATCACCGGCAGGGAGGGTAAAAGACATAATCAAAGGCGTTTATCCAAACGCTGTCTTCTACATCTGAAATCCTGAGAAAATTTCCACAAGGAGAAGATAGTGCAGCGGGTGACGCCCAGGGTAGATTATATCGACCGTTCTGCGCCGTAGGCCTACGGCTCATAGCGTGTATATAATCTTACGTGGGCTGACCGACTGCTTTTCCTCCTTAAGGGCAGTCTCAGGGCCTCAGATGTGGGAGAAGCAGGATAGAGTTTCCCCACGTTTTTGTGTTGTGCCTTGTCGTTTAAACCAATCTACCAACCCGCCCGCTACGGGGAAGCTCCGGGCCCACATCTTTTTCATCGATGAAGAAAGACACCAACGAAGAGTTGCAGTCACGCCGCGACTTCTTCAAGAAGGCCGCCTCCCGAGCCCTCCCCATCCTCGGAGCCGCCCTCCTCGCCTCCACGCCCTTCGCCGCTCGTGCTACTGAAATGGCTACCGGCTGCAGCGACGATGGCTGCTCTTACTCATGCCGCACCAGCTGTCAGAACGAGTGCAAGGGGCATTGTCGCTATGCCTGCAAAACCACCTGTTCAGGCACCTGCTCGGGCAGCAGCAAGCGCTAAAGTCGAATCCGGCCGGGACGTTAATCCCGGCTGGATTTAGTTGTCTCATCTTTCATTCTTTACATATATATGAACGTATTAACTCGCAGGCAGTTCTTCCGCAGATCTGCCCAAAAGGCTCTCCCCATTCTGACCTCGATGATATTGGCTCCGAGCCTCCTCTCTTGTGGTGACGACGAACCGGACGATCCCAGCGGCTCCGACTCCGGCTCCGGTTCAGGCAGCGGCTCCGGTAGCGGCTGTGGCGGCTGTTCAGGCACTTGCACTGCTTCATGTGCTGTAGAGTGTCGCGCTGCTGCCGAATACACACCTTCATCCTGCAAGGGTTCTTGCAGCACGGCTTGCTATAGCTGTTCCGGCCTCTGCAAAGGTTCAGCCAAAGCCAGCAGCGGCTCCTCCAGCGGTGGCTCCACCGGCTGCAGCACCGCTTGTACAAAGGCTTGTGCCAATGGCTGCAAGGGCGGCTGCACATCATGCTACGGCCAGTGTAAGAACACTTGTTACAAGGCTGTAAGATAGTTATATGAACGACACCATAAAAACAACGTCTCAAGCTTGGGAAGAGGGTGTTTCCAAAAACATCACCTTCATCGTTACCAAAGACTGCCAGCTGGCTTGCAAATATTGCTATCTGGTGGGTAAGAACGAGAAGGAACGCATGTCATGGGAAACAGCCAAAGCTGCTGTTGATTACATCCTCTCCCAAGAAGATGAGTTCAAAGAGCAATCTGTCATCTTTGATTTTATAGGCGGCGAACCCTTCCTTGAAATCGACCTTATCGACAAAGTCTGTGACTACATCAAAATGGAGATGTACCGCCGCAAACACCACTGGTTCAACTCCTACCGTTTCTCTTTCTCGACCAACGGCATCAACTACCACACTGACAAAGTTCAGCGATTCATAGAGAAGAATCACCGACATCTCAGCGTAGGCATCACCATCGATGGCACGCGCCGCAAACACGACCTCAACCGTATCTGGAAAGGCGACGGCCCCGAGCGTGGCTCATATGATGATGTTGTTAAGAATATCCCGTTGTGGATCAAGCAATTCCCATACGACGGAACCAAGGTCACCATTAGCAGTGCTGACATACCTTATATCCACGAAAGTGTGATACATCTCTTTGGGCTTGGTATCAAGGAGGTTCATATCAACTGTGTGTTTGAGAATGTCTGGAAGCCCGGCGACGACCGCATCTATCAGCAACAGCTCATCGAACTGGCAGATGACATCATAGACAACGGTTATTACCTGGATTATGCCTGCTCGTTCTTTGACGAGAACATTGGCAAGCCTATGCTCCCTGACGTCGACAATCATAATTGGTGTGGCTCCGGGAAGATGCTGTCGGTGGACGCGGCGGGGAACTTCTATCCGTGCACGCGCTTCGCCGGGTATTCGCTGCGATCGAAGCGTCCAATCATCATCGGCAACGTGCGCGACGGCATCGACAAGAACAAGCTGCGGCCGTTCCTGTCGCTCGACCGCACGACGCAGTCGCCGCAGAATTGCATCGACTGCGAGGTGGCCTCGGGATGTGCCTGGTGCCAAGGCGAGAACTACGACGCCGCCGACACCCCCACCGTCTACCAGCGCTCCACGGCCATCTGCCTGATGCACAAGGCCCGCGTCCGCGCCAACAACTATTACTGGAACAAGCTCTACCGCAAGCTCGAGCTGGAGGGACGCCGCGAGGAGTACGAGAAGTCAAAACCCAAAAACACACCTGCGCCATGCTGAAATACGTTGTAATACTCCTCGACCGTCAGTCGGCGCCGTTCTGCCACGCCGACTGCCCGCACACAGACTCCGAGCTGATGCCCCTCGACACCCTCAAGCGCGCCATCTTCTGGGCCATGACGGAGAACTTGATGATACAGTTCGTCTACCCCGACCGCGACCTGCCAGCCGAATATCTCGACGTCATCGACACCATCGACCACGTCGATATCCGGAGCGGGGCGGCGCCCTCGCGCCCCGCCGCCGACATCCTCGTCTTCAACTCCTTCGCCGAACTCTCCGATATCGACGGCAAGGCCATCGTCATCCGCGCCCCCTGGGCCGAGGTGTGCGTGGGCGCCGACGCCCTCAGAAAGGCCATGGCGCGCGCCTCCCACGTCAGCCTTGTCATAAAGGACGTGGAGCGCATGACCGACGCCGACCGCGAGGATTACAAGGCTCTGCTCGCCGCCCTCACCGACGAGGCCGAGAAGCTCATCGCCGCCGGCACACCCCCGCAGGTCAACGTGCTCACCGACCGACTCCTGCTCGACAAGATGAACAACTGCAACGCCGGCTGGGAGTCTGTCACCATCGCCCCCAACGGCCGCTTCTACGTCTGCCCGGCGTTCTATTACGACGACGAGGCCGACTCGGTCGGCTCGCTCGAGACAGGCCTCGACATCAAGAACCCACAGCTCTACCGCCTCGACCACGCCCCTATCTGCCGCGAGTGCGACGCCTACCAGTGCCGCCGCTGCGTGTGGCTCAACCGACGCACCACCCTCGAGGTCAACACCCCTGGCCGAGAGCAGTGCATGGCAGCCCACCTCGAGCGCAACGCATCCCGCGCCCTGCTCGAGAAAGTCCGCCGCCACGGCGTATGGCTCGAGGGCCGCGACATCCCCGCCATCGACTACCTCGACCCCTTCGACAAAATCCCCAAATAATAATTTCACAAAGAAACAAAAGAAAAGAAAGAAACTTGCTACCACGAATTTCACGAATTAAACGAATTTCACGAAAATTTAATTTTTGTTTCTTTTGTTTCTTCGCGAGACTCTAAAAAATTGATTATGAAGAAAGAAATAGGAATGGTCACCGAGCAGGAGCGCGACGAGATACAGCGCCTGTTTGAGCGCCGCAACGGCCTCAACGAGCTGGCCAAGATACTCACCGCCGACAACGTCGAGCTTTACGAGCGCATGGTCAGCGACCTGGGCGACACCGCCGCCAAGTTTCAGGGCTGGTGGGATCGCATGGGCGCCAAGTACGGCTGGGAGGGTACGCCCGACGGCACCTGGGAGATTAACTTCACCACTTGCGCCATTTACCTCGTAACACCCGAAAAGTCATGACTCTCTGTTTCATAGGCACCACCGAACTGCTGCTCATCGGCGGCATAGCCCTCCTGCTCTTCGGCGGCAAGAAGCTGCCTGAGATGATGCGCGGCCTCGGCAAAGGCGTCAAGGAGTTCAAAACCGGCCTCAACGACCCGGGGAGCGGGGCGACGCCCTCGCGCCCCGCCGATGAGGGGAGCGGGACAGCGCCCTCGCGCCCCGCCGGTGAGGGGAGCGGGGCAGCGCCCTCGCGCCCCGCCGGTGAGGGGAGCGGGGCAGCGCCCTCGCGCCCCGCCGGTGAAGAGTGTACAGAAACATCAGAAACCGCCGAAACCGAAGAAAACAAGTTTCTGTAGTTTCTAACGTTTCTGTATGTTAAAACCCACGCGCGATGAGTGACAGCGACGGCATGCTCACATTTGGCGGACACCTCGAGGTGCTCCGCCGATTGCTCTTCCGCGTGCTCGCCGTGGTGCTCGTCATCGCCGTCGCCGTCTTCATCTTCAAGGAGCAGACATTCCGCATGCTCCTCGCCCCCAGCGAGTGGGACTTCGTCACCTACGGCTGGATACAGCGCCTCGTGCGCACGGTCAATCCCGGCTTCTCGTTCAACGAATACCACGTCGACCTCATCGCCACTGAACTCTCCAGTCAGTTCATGACCCACCTGACCACGGCTCTCTACCTCGGCGCGCTATGCGCCTCGCCGTACATACTCTACGAACTGTTCCGCTTCGTCTCCCCTGCCCTCTACGAGAACGAGAAGCGCTACTCGCGGCGCGTTGTGGTCATTGTGTATCTGCTCTTTATCGTCGGCGTGCTGATGAGCTACTTCGTGCTCTTCCCCATCTCGTTCCGCTTCCTCGGCACCTATAACGTCGACCCGCGCGTCACCAGCACCATCACCCTCGACAGCTACATCTCCACCTTCGTCACCCTCACCCTGTTGATGGGCCTCGTGTTCCAGCTCCCCGTCATCTCCGTCACCCTCGGCAAGTTAGGCTTCATCAACGCGCAGATGCTCAGCCGCTACCGCAAGCACGCACTGATAGTCATCATGGTTGTCGCCGCCATCATCACGCCTCCCGACCTGATGACCCTCCTGCTCGTCACCCTCCCCCTCTACCTCCTCTACGAAGTCAGCATCCGCCTGCTCAAATGGTTAGGCAAGAAATAAACTAAACAATCACCAACCAATCAAAACCAACCAACTACATGAAAAAGAAAATCTTAGTGCTCATACTCACACTTATAGTGAGCGCCGTGGCTCTGGCCCAGAGCCAGACCTATCACTTCTTCAAGTGGGTCGACCAATACGGAAACGTAAAGGAGGAAGAGGAAAAGTTTGACCAAAAAATCATGATTACATTCAGCGGCTCAACTTTACTCTACTCCTGCTGGCAGCCGGAACAAAATCGCTGGATCGGCCCTCTTTACTTGGAGTATTATAACACTGACTACTTTGGCAATGTGACATATAGTTGGCAAGGTCCCTTAAGCGGGTGTATAATCACGCTCTCACCTGACGGCGAAACTTTATGCATCGGCTTCCCCGGATGTCCCGGTGGCGATTGCCCCATGTTCTATAGACGAGATTGATCTTGTCTGTCAAACAATGATGCTACGGCACATAAACATAGAAATCCTTACGCGCCGCGCCTTCTTCAAGCGCACGGCCTCGCGCCTCCTGCCCATACTCGCCGCTGCAATTACAACCCCTCTGCTCACTTTCGCAGAACAACCGGACTCTATATCTGTAAACTGTAAAAGTGGATGCATGAACTCTTGTCAAGAAGCATGTGTCAGTTGCAAGGGCAACTGCTTAGGAAATTGCAGCACAAATTGCCAAGGAAAATGCACAGAGTCCTGTAACTTCTCCTGTAAAGGTCACTGCAAAACCACATCTAAAGGAATGTGCGATACCTGCTCCCATGCATGCTACGGCTCCTGTCAAGGCTCCAGCAAGTAATCTGCTCTATGCACGTCACTCGCAAATTGCCCCCTTATTGCAAGTGTGGCGAAAAAACATTATCTTTGCAGTCGCGTTATATTTTTGAGAGGTTGATTTGCTCATCAACTCTTTAACTCATCAACTCATCAACTCGTAAACTGCATAGAGATGAAAATTAAATACTTGTGGGCGGCTATCGCTTTAGCTACTATCGCCACGGGCTGTGGCTCAACCAAGAAGGTCTCGGGCGACACGGGCGAGAGGCTCGTGGAGGCCACAACGCCGACGGTGACTACGAACAATGCCATCACGGTGCTAAACGGCGAGTGGACAATACTCGACGTCGAAGGGTACCAGGTGGTGCCGGAAGACGAGGACCGGCCCGTCACCATCACGTTCAAGCTCAACGACAAAGGCGCGGGCGAGCTGTACAGCTACACGGGTGTGAACTATGTCAACGGCGACGTGGAGTTTGACGCCGCCAAGGGGACGGTGACGCCGCGGGGCAACTACATGTCGACGATGATGGCGGGCAGCGACGCGGCCATGGCCACGGAGAGCCGCATAGTGGCTGCTGTGACAAACATGGCCACGTTCAAGATTGAGCATCTCGACGCCGCCTTCTTCCTCTACCTGAAGAACTCGGAGGGGAAGACACTGCTGACGGCGCGCCGCTGGGACAACCACTTCCTCAACGGGGCCTGGGAGGTCACGGCCATAGGGAACGGGGCGGCGCCCTCGCGCCCCGCAGACATACAGATAGTCATCGACATACCGGCCGAGAAGCTTCACGGCAACGCGGGCTGCAACATAGTCAACGGCAACATCCGGCTGACCGACAACCGCATCAACGGCATCGAGTTCTCCGACATTGCCACCACGCGCAAGCTCTGCCCGGAGGCCGTGATGACGTTGGAGCGTGAGTTCCTGGTGGCCCTCGAGAATGTGGCCTCCTGCCAGGCCACCCCCGACGGCGAGGGCGCCCTGCTCAAGGACGAGGAGGGCAACACCGTCATCACCCTCCACCGCCTCGTCCTGAAACGATAACGCAATGCTCCAAAGTAGCATTTTGATGATAACCCCGGGCAAGCGAAGCGCAGCCCGGGGGTGAAGAAAAACCGCCCGGACATGCACCCCAAAGGGGTGCGCTGATGATTGGCTCAACAATCATTAACGCACCCCTTTGGGGTGCCGGGGCGGGAGGACGCCTCTCCGATTCCCCGGGCTGCGCTCCGCTTGCCCGGGGTTATCATCATCGCGCTCCTTTGGAGCGCATTTATAAAAATATTGGTATTCAGTGAATTCTCGGATTGTGTTAGCGTTTTGACACACTCCTGTCGATTGTTATTTGAGGGTCAGGGAGATGAATCGGTCGGGGGTGAGAAGGCGCGCGGCGGCGGCGACGGCCTCGGGGGTGAGGCGGAGTATGGCCTCGGCGCTCTGCGGCGGCGTCACGGGCGTGAGCCCGTACATGGCCGCACGGGCGCAGCCCATTATGACATTCTCGCGGTTTTGCGCGGCCACCATCACCTGCCCGGCATACTGGCGGCAGGCGGCACGCAACCGGCTCGGCGACAGCCCTCCGGCCGAAATCCGCTCCAAGGTGTTGATTATCAGCTTGCGACAGCGGCCCACATCCTCCGGGTCACACCCGTAATAAATGCTCATCAAGCCGCAGTCGCGGTAAAAGGTCGTGGAGGCATCGACGGAGTAGACCAGGCCGCGGCGCTCGCGCAGCTCAACGTTGAGCAGGGCGTTCATCCCCGGGCCTCCCAGCACGTTTGTCAGCAAGTTTAGCGCCGGCCGGTGCTCGGTATGCACCCCGGGGAGCAGACAGCCGATGACCGTGTGCGCCTGGTGGAAAGAGATGTCAGCCCCCCCCATCCCCCCCCTAAAGGGGGGGGCTTCCTTTGTTCTTGACTCCCACGGTGTAACATCTGCATCGACTAATAGCTTGGTAGCCCCCCCCTTTAGGGGGGGGATGGGGGGGGCTGACACACGCGGGCCGAGATAAAACGCGACCATGCGGTCGGGGGTGTAGTGAGTCTCTATCCACCGCCGGCAGTCGGCCGTGCCAAACCGCTCGACAGTCTCCACCGTGCCCAAGATATTGTGCGCCAAGGGCGTCCCCGCAAAGGCCATCTCGTCGAACTCGTCAAAGACACGGTCGGCAGGAGTGTCGAGGTAAGCGTTGATCTCGTCGATCACCACCTGCCGCTCCTTGTCAAGCTCCACCTGTGGGAACGTGGCGTTGGTAATCAGGTCGAACACCAAGTCGGTGGCGCGGCGCAGATGCCCCGCGGGGGCGACGGTGTAGACCATCGTCTCCTCCTTGGTGGTGTAGGCGTTGAGCTCGCCGCCGACAGCCTCCATGCGGTTGAGTATGTGCCAGGCGCGGCGCTTCTGCGTCCCCTTGAAGATGGTGTGCTCGACAAAGTGCGCAAGCCCCTCATCGCCGGCAGTCTCGTCTGCGCTGCCGGCGGCGATGGCCACGCCGAAATATTCCACCTCCGTGGGGTGCTGGATGTGCACCAGCCGCATCCCCGACGGAAGCGTGTGCTGTGAAAGTTTCATCAGAGGGCGGAAGCCTTGAGGGCGAGGCCCACACGCTCCTGCAGGCCGAAGAGCAGGTTCATCACGTGCACGGCGGTGCCGGAAGCACCCTTGAGCAGGTTGTCGATGGCAGCGGTAATCACCAGCCTCTCTCCTACCTTGTCGATGTGTATCAGGCACTTGTTGGTGTTTACAACATCCTTGAGGTCGACGTGGGTGTCTTTGACGAACGTCAGGCCGTGGTCGCTGTAATAGTCGCGGTATATGCGCTCCACCTCATCAACTTCCAGCGGGCTCTCCATGTAGAGCACTGCAAGGAGGCCGCGGCTGAAACTGCCGCGCAGGGGGATGAAGCTGAGGTTGCCGTTGTACCTCGGCTGCAGCTGCGACAGTGCGAAGCGTATCTCGGCATTGTGACGGTGAGTCAGCGGCTCGTATACCGACACGTTCTCGTTCTGCCACGCCGGATGGCGGCGCTCGTCCGGGGTGACGTAGGCGCCCGTGCTGCCGATGATGGCCGTCACGTTGATGTCGTCCGGGAGCAGCAGGTTCTTGGCCAGCGGCAGCAGAGCAAGCTCGATGACCGTGGCGAAGTTGCCCGGTACGGCCACATGCTTGGCCCCGCGCACCATCGGCTTGCGGTTGAGCTCCGGGAGGCCGTAGACAAAGTCATTGTTCTCGTCGGGCAACCGGTAGTCCTGCGACATGTCGATGATGCGCAGGTCTTCTGGTATCTCGACGGACTCGAGATACTTGCTGCTGTCGCCGTGTGGCGTGCACATAAACAGCACGTCGATGGTGCTAAGGTCGGGCTCCTCGTCGGTAAACTGCATGTAGAAGTCACCCGTGAGCCCCTGGTGAATGTCACTCACCAGTCGACCGCCGGCCGACCTCGAGTGCACCCACTGTATCTCCACGTCGGGGTGGTTGATGAGCAGGCGTATCAGCTCGCCTGCGCGGTAGCCGGAGCCACCGATTATTCCGGTCTTTATCATGGGTCTGTATTTAAAGTCTTAGCTTGGTAAGCCCCTCCCCTTGGGGAGGGGCTTGGGGTGGGCCTATATCACTATGTCCTTGACGGCCTTGCGGATGCGGCGCACGGTCTCCTCGCGTCCCATCAGTTCTGTAATCTCAAACATCTGCGGGCCGGTGCAGCGGCCGACGACGGCCAGGCGCAGGGCGTTCATCACGTTGCCGCGGTGGTAACCCTTCTCCTCGATCCACCCGAGCACCTTCGGCTCGGCGCCCACCGCGGAGAAGTCGTCGAGACCTTCGAGCACGCCGATCAGCTCCTCCATGATGCGCGGCGTGTCGGCGCTCCAGCGCTTCTTCACGTCCTTGGGCGCGTACTCCGTCGGCTCGGCGAAGAAGAAGTCGGCGTTCTCCCACAGGTCTTCGACGAAGTTGATACGGCTCTTAACCATGGCCACGGCGCGCTCGATGTAGTCCTTGGCATAGCACTCCGGGTTGACACCGTGGGCGCGTAGCACGGGGAGGAAGCGCGAGGTCAGCTCCTCGTCGGTCATCTCCTGCAAGTATTTGTGGTTAAACCACTTGCACTTCTCGAAGTCGAAGCGGGCGCCGGAGCGCGAGCAGCGCTCGAACGAGAATTTCTGTATCAGCTCGTCCATGCGCATCATCTCCGTGTCGTCGCCGGGGTTCCAGCCGAGGAGGGCCAGGAAATTGACCACGGCCTCGGGCAGGTAGCCGTCCTCGCGGTATCCGCGGGCCACGTCGCCGGTCTTGGGGTCTTTCCACTCCAGGGGGAAGACGGGGAACCCCATCTTGTCGCCGTCGCGCTTGCTCAGCTTCCCCTTGCCGTCGGGCTTGAGCAGCAGCGGCAGGTGGACGAAGCGGGGCATCGTGTCGGCCCAGCCGAAAGCCTCGTAGAGCAGCACGTGCAGCGGCGACGAGGGGAGCCACTCCTCGCCGCGTATGACGTGGGTGATTTTCATCAGGTGGTCGTCGACGATGTTGGCCAGGTGATATGTCGGCAGGTCGTCGGCGCTCTTGTAGAGCACCTTGTCGTCGAGTATCGACGAGTTGATGGTCACCTTGCCGCGCAGCATGTCGTCGACCGTCACCTCGCGCCCCGGCTCTATCAGGAAGCGCACCACGTAAGCGTCGCCGCGCTCAAGCATCTCCTTGACCTCCTCGGCAGGCAGGCTCAGCGAGTTGCGCATCTGCATGCGCGTCGAGGCGTCGTACTGGAAGTTCTTGACCTCCACGCGGGCCTTGTCAAGCTCCTCGGGGGTGTCGAAGGCATAGTAAGCGCGGCCGGCGTCGAGCAGCTGCTTGACGTATTGACGGTAGATGTCGCGGCGCTCGCTCTGGCGGTAAGGTCCGTAGGGGCCTCCCTGCTGCACACCCTCGTCTATCCCTATGCCGAGCCACGCCAAGGCCTCGTTGATGTAGGCCTCGGCACCCGGCACAAAGCGGCGCGAGTCGGTGTCTTCGATGCGGAGCACCATCTCGCCGCCGCACTGGCGCGCAAAAAGGTAGTTGAACAGGGCGGTGCGCACACCGCCTATATGGAGCGGCCCCGTGGGCGAAGGTGCAAAGCGCACCCTTACTTTGGTATCAGACATATATAATTAATGTGTAGCATTGTTTCTTCAGTTGCAAAGTTACGAATAATTCAGCGGTGGCACCCAAAATTTCCTTGGAAAAATTATTGCAGGTTCAAAAAAAGTCGCTACATTTGCCACATAAAATCTCATCTGAATAACTCATCTAAAATTTAAAACGACACCATGGCTTACGTAATCACCGACTCTTGCGTCGCTTGCGGCACCTGTCTCCCCGAATGTCCCACCGAGTCAATCAGCGAGGGCGACATCTACGTTATCAACCCCGACACCTGCATCGACTGTGGCACGTGCGCTGAGGTTTGCCCCAGCGAGGCTATCATCCCCGGCGACTAATCATTAGCTCACCGCGCAGTTTAGAGGTTAGAGGTTGGCGACCCGCGCGGGCCGTCCATGCCTCTGGCCTCTAACTTTTTGCAGCGAACAGTTCACTTAAACCTAACACCTGAAACTTTACAGTTAAGACCTAACACTTGAAACCATGTCTGTAAACAAGGTCATACTCATCGGCAACGTCGGCCGCGACCCCGAGATGCGCTACATCGAGACGCGCCCCATGGCCTCCTTCTCCTTGGCCACTACCGAGGGGGAGTACACCAACGCCAACGGCGTGCGCATACCCGAGCGCACAGAGTGGCACAACATCATCGTCTGGGGACAGCAGGCCGAGCAGGCCGAGCGCTACGTGCGCAAAGGCTCGAAGCTATACATCGAGGGCAAGATGCGCTACCGCACTTGGGAGGACCGCAACACCATAAAGCGCACCGTCGCCGAGGTCTACGTCGACCGCTTCGAGATACTCTCGGCCCCGCGCACTTAAATAACGTTAAGCGTGCAGCCCCTGCCAAAAATTTTTACTATCTTCGTACCCAAAATTCTAACACCTCACCCAAAATGAAACAGCTCCTCTATTTCGCCTTTTCAATGCTCATACTCTCCCTGGGCATCGCCTCGGCAAGCGCCGAGCACCTCGTAATACTGCACACCAACGACACCCACTCAAACATCATGCCCGACAAGGAGAGCGGCCTCGGAGGCGCCCTACGCCGCAAGGTGGTGATAGACAGCGTCCGGCAGGCCGAGCCTAACGTGCTGCTCGTCGACGCCGGCGACGCCTTCCAAGGCTCCCTCTACTTCATGCTCTACCGCGGAGAGGTGGAGGTGGACATGCTCAACGCACAGGGCTACGACATCGCCATCCTCGGCAACCACGAGTTTGACAACGGACTCGACACCCTCGCTAAATATTACAACCGCCTCCAGGCGGAAAAGCTCTCGAGCAACTACGACTTCACCGGCACGCAGCTCGACGGCATGTTCCTCCCCTACTCCATACGCAACTACGGTGACAAGCGCATAGCCATCATTGCCCTCAACATCGATCCCGCAGGCCTCATCGACAGCGCCAACTATGCCGGCGTCAAATACACCGATCCCGTAGTGGTCGCAAACAAGCTGGCACGCCTGCTCAAGCAGGACGAGAAGGCCGACATGGTGATAGCCCTCACCCACATCGGCTACAAGCCTGACCAGGACATTCGCCTGGCCAAGCAGTCGTCTGACATAGACATCATCATCGGCGGCCACTCCCACGACACCATCATCCCCGGCTCTGATCGCAGCAAGATAGTCAACGCCGTGGGTGACACCGTGTTAGTCGTACAGACGGGCAAGAACGGCTCGGTCATCGGGAAGCTTGACATCGACCTTGACAACATGGACGTGGACTATAGCTTCATCCCCATTGACAGCCGTCTGGACTCGCGCATCGACCCCGAGATGGTCGCTCGCCTCGCCCCCTACAAGCGCACCGTCGACTCCATTGCCGCCATCAAGATCGGACGCACCACGCAGGCCATGCCCGGCTCGAGCGAGGGGCTGCTCAACTTCGCCTCGGACGTGCTCTATAACATGGGCGCGCAGCTCTACGGACAGCCGGTCGACCTCGGCATCATGAACCGCGGCGGCATCCGCCACGGCCTCACCAAGGGTGACATCACCAAGGGTGACATCATGGAGATATTCCCATTCGACAACCGCCTGACCATCGTGGAGATGCGTGGCGCCGACTTGCGCACGCTCCTTGACACCATCGTCGGCCGCGAACTCAACGCCGGCGTCAGCAAGGGCGTCGACGTCACCCTCACCCACGGCGGAAAGGCCACGGACGTGATAACGATAAACGGCCAGCCGCTCGACCCCGACGCCACCTATACCATCGCCACCATCGACTATCTGGCCAAGGGCAACGACTACCTGTCACCCTTCCGCCAAGGCAAGTGGTTAGAACGCTCTGAAACGCCCATCTACTTCGAGATGATCGACTACATACAGAGCCTCGGCAACGCCAAGATCAAACCCGACACCCGCGCCCGCATCCACAAGTAATCGTCCGAACGGTCACTCGATACATTATCGATAGGCTATCGATGGCCATCGATAGCCTATCGATTTTATATCGAAATTATGCAGATATTCACTTTTTTAGCAGCTTTATATACCCTCGTCGCATCGCTGTCTACGGCTCTCCCCTCCCCTGGCGGAGGCTCGCTCACGCCCACGGCGGAGGCATACGCCTGGGCCGACTCGGTGTGCGCCACCATGACCCCGCGCGAGCGCGTGGCACAGCTGTTCGTCCCGCGCCTCGACATCACCGCCAACGCCGCCGGAAAGGCACAGCTGACTAAGATGGTTGATGCCGGCGTAGGCGGCTTCCTCCTCGGCAAGGGCACTATTGACGACTACACCACGCTCATAGCCTTGGGCCAGAAGGAGGCTCGCATACCCCTGCTCGTCACCCTCGACGGCGAATGGGGCCTGGCCATGCGCATCAAGGGCACCACGCGCTACCCCTATAACATGGCTCTCGGCGCCATACAAGACTCGCAGCTGCTATACGAATACGGCGCGGAGGTCGCCCGCCAGTGCCGCGCGTTGGGCATACACGTCGACTTCGCGCCGGTGATGGACGTAAACTCCAACCCCTCGAACCCTGTCATCGGCTACCGCTCGTTCGGCGAAGACCCTGCACGCGTGGCTGCCCTCGGCACCGCCTACTCGCGCGGCATGGAGAGTGCCGGCGTGCTCACCACCGCCAAGCACTTCCCAGGCCACGGCGACACCTCCGTCGACTCCCACAAGGCACTCCCCACCGTCGACCACTCCCGACAGACACTCAATGACGTCGACCTGCTCCCCTTCCGCCAGTACATCGGCGCGGGGATGAGCGGCGTGATGGTCGGCCACCTCTGCGTGCCCGCTCTCGACAACTCCGGCACCCCCACCTCCCTGTCTTCCAAGATAGTCACCGACCTTCTCAAGGGGGAGATGGGCTTCAAGGGCCTCGTCTGGACAGATGCGCTGGCCATGAAGGGCGCCAACTCCTCCGAAAACAACTGCGTCCGCGCCCTCCGTGCCGGTGCCGACGTGCTCTTAGGCTCCGGCGCCCCGCTGACTGACATAGATGCCGTGGTCAAGGCCGTCGCCGACGGCAAAGTTACACAAAAAGCCGTCGACGAGCGCTGCCGCAAAATCCTCGCCTATAAGTATATGGTAGGTCTTGGGAGCGGGGCGGCGCCCTCGCGCCCCGCCGCCATTAACGCCCAGAGCGCCGAAGATGTCAACCGCCGCCTGTGCACGGCCGTGATAACGTGCCTCGAAAACGGCGACAACCTGCTGCCCGTACGCCATCTGCGCGAGCGCACCGTGGCCGTAGTCTCCATCGGGGCAGCGGCCGACAACCAGTTCACCTCCGCCTGCCGACGCTATGCCGAAGTGAGCGCCTACGGAGCTCCCGACGGAGCGCTGACCGCCTCGCAGATACAGTCCATCAAGAAGGCCGACGTGGTGATAGTCGGCGTTTTCTCAGACTCGCAGGTCGCCGTCACCTCCCTGTCGAAGCTCGACGGCGTAAGCGCCCTCGTGCCCGTCTTCTTCCTCAACCCCTACAAGATGAGCCGATTCGCCACGCCAATCAGTCACCATCATACCCTCGTCACCGCTTTCGACGATACCCCAATGCTCCGCGAGTACGCCGCGCAGGCCATCTTCGGTGGCATTCCTATGACGGGCCGCTGCCCTGTCAATATCAAGGGGGTCGCCAAGCTCAGCCAGGGTGTCGACGTGGCCAAGTCGCGGCTGAGCTATACCACCCCCGGCGCCGCCGGTGTCAACCCCGCGCTGACGGCTACCGTCGACACCATGGTGCGCTCGGCCATCAACGCCGGCGCCATGCCCGGATGCCAAGTGCTCGTGGCCAAGGATGGCCAGGTGATCCTACACAAGGCATACGGCTCGACCACCCGCGAGCGCGGAGGCGTCCCCGTCACCACAGGCACCCTCTTCGACATCGCCTCCATGACCAAGGCCACGGCCACCACCGGCGGCATCATGCGCGCCATAGACGAGGGGCTGCTGCGCCTCGACGACACCGTGGGCATGTTCCTTCCCGAGACCGACAGCACCGCCGTCGGCGACATCACCATCCGCCAGCTGCTCACCCACACCTCCGGCCTCCCGCCGACCGTCAACGTGTTCACGCTCATGATGGACACCGCGACTTACGTACCACCACTCACCTCCAAACGAAAGGCCGACCCCTATACCATCAAGATCGAGGACGGCCTTTATGGTAACAACACAGCCCGGCTCAACAGCGCATACGTCCGAGAGACGCCCTCTGACCTATTTGACCTGCCCGTGGCCCGCGGCTTGTACGCCTCGCAGGACGCATACCACGCCATCATGCAGCGCATCTACGCCATGCGTCCCTCAGGAAACGCATACAAATATTCCGACCTCAACTTCTGCCTGCTCATGGCCGTCGAGGAGGCCGTCACCGGCGTCGCCCACGACCAGTGGGTTGAGACAGAGCTGTTTGCCCCCTTGGGCATGCCCCGCTCGATGTACCGCCCCGTCGCCGACCACCACATACCACTCGACAGCATAGCCGTCACAGAGACCGACAACTTCCTCCGCCGCCAACGCCTACACGGATTCGTCCACGACGAGATTGCCGCCTTCAGCGGCGGCGTCCAGGGCAACGCCGGACTGTTCTCCACCGCCTCCGACATCGCCGCATACTCGCAGATGCTGCTGCAGCGCGGCGTCTACGGCGGCGAGCAGGTGATCTCGACCGAGACCGTCGACGCCTTCACCACGGCTCGCGCAGCCGGTGGACGCCGAGCCCTCGGCTTCGACCTCAACACCCCCTCGGCTGCCCCCAAAGGCACCTTCGGCCATACCGGATTCACAGGCACCTGTTTTTGGATCGACCCGCAGAACCAGCTCATATTCATCTTCTTGAGCAACCGCGTGTGCCCTAGCCGCAGCAACGGCGCGTGGAGCCGCGCAAACATCCGCTCCCGCCTCCTCGCCGCCGTCTACGCCCACCTTCGATAAAAAATTACCTTCTCAAACGCTTGCATACATTAAAAAAAAATCATACCTTTGCACCGATTTTTCTGGAGAGATGGCAGAGTGGTCGATTGCGGCGGTCTTGAAAACCGTTGAGGGTCACACCTCCGGGGGTTCGAATCCCTCTCTCTCCGCCAAAAGCCTTTCAGAAGCAATTCTGAGAGGCTTTTTTGATGCCCAACAGGATGTATATATCTGCCATATAGTGCAGATATTTAGATAGTTATACAATTTGAAGTTTTGAAAGTCACCAAAGTTCAGATTACCCTCTGAATGGTGTTTCCGTCATGTTATTAGCCCGTAGTGGTTACACGTTGGTTACACTTTAAGATTATTTAATTTTCGTGTAACCACAGACGAGCTAATGATGTGTAACTGACGGGGTTAGGTCGAAAATTTCTGACGAAATTTGCAGTCTGAAATCAAGATGCTGGTTACACGTTTGGTTACACTTTCAAAACTTTTTTAATATGAATAAAAAACTTCGAGTATGCTTCTACCTGCGAAGCAATTACAAAACTGCGGATGGTAAGACTCCCATCCTCGTCAGGCTCTATCTTAATAAGGAGCGAATTATTCTCGGCTCCTCGTCATGTGCCATTGAGGCAAACCTTTGGGATAGTGTCAAAGGTCGTGTTAAAGGTCGTTCGATACAAGCAGCAAGTATCAACAATCAACTCGAACATATCGAAACCGACCTTATGACTATTTTCCGAAAATATGAGTTCTCGGAAAATCTCTCACTTGACCTTATCAAGTCTGAATACTTGGGCAAAGAGGAGACCAAAGACTCCTTCCTCACCTTCTTTGCTGAGTACCTTGCCACAATCAAGGAGGAAGTCGGCATCACACGCGCTATGGCATCAGTTGAGAAATTCACGGTGCTCAAAAAGCGTTTTGAGACCTTCATCAAGAAACGCTATCGCCGCTCCGACCTGCTTATGGGTGAGATGACTTATAGAGTCATCAGCGAGTTCGAGCATTTCTTGCTCACCGATGGCAAGTGCTGCCACAACACTGTTATGCGTATGTTGCGCAACTTCAAGACCGTCACTATCCGCGCTATCAAGCTCGGACTGATGAAGCAAGACCCTTTCGTCAACTATAAAATCCGCTTTGAAAAGGTTGACCGAGGCTTCCTCACAGATGAGGAGATTGAAAAACTCATAAAGAAGGAGTTTTCAATCAAACGCCTCGAACAAGTGCGTGACATCTTCGTATTCTCTAT
>CAYOUJ010000020.1:0-38222 GCA_964407165.1 uncultured Muribaculaceae bacterium
AATTTAGTTTTGACACTAAATTTAGCTTTATTTAGCTATTCGCTGAGTAGTTACGGGGCTTGTATGAACCAATTTCGCTCCAAAAGCATTAAATTTGCAAAAGCAAAAGTTTTTAGTTTTTAGTTTTTAGTAAAATGTCATCTGACGCCATTTTGCTTCAAGCTAAAAATCATATCACTAAAAAACTTAAAACTTAAAACTTAAAACTAAAAACTATATGGTTATCCAACGCATCCAATCACTGCTACTCCTGGTGAGCGCCGGCCTGATGGGCGGCTTCCCGTGGATACCCTTCGGCCACGGCTACGCCCCCGGCGGCGAGGAGCTGCTGTTGGTAGGCTCCAACCCGATGTACCTGCTCATGCTCATACTCGGCTACGTGGCCTGCGGTCTGCTGCTGACAGACATCTTCCTGTTCAAGAACTTCAAGCTGCAGAAGAGCGTGCTGAAGGTGGCCATGCTCGTCATGGCCGTCATCATCGGCTTCGTCTGCTACTACAACCTCGCCGCCGACACCAACGGCTACGACGTCATTTGGACCGGCGGCTGCTACATGCTCGTCGGCGCCTTCATCCTGGGCTATCTCGCCTTCCGCCGCATCCGCGCCGACGAGCGGCTCATACGCTCGTACGACCGCCTGCGCTGACGCTCAACCCCAGAATGCATAATGCATAATTGGTTTGTTGCAAGCCGATTATGCATTATGCATTATGCATTATGCATTAATTTTTGTGCATTGTGCAATTTTTTTCGTACCTTTGCGCCCGAATTGTTTTTATAAATCCTCTTTATGAACAACAACGCAGCCCTCTTCGACTGCCTCTTCGAGACCAGCTGGGAAGTATGCAACAAGATTGGAGGTATCTACACAGTGCTGTCTACCAAGGCAAAAACCCTCCAGACGATTAATAAAGACAAGACGATCTTCATCGGGCCCGACGTATGGTCCGCCGAAAATCCGTCGCCATACTTCATCGAGCAGCCATCCGTGCTCAAAGGCTGGCATAGTCACTTGCAGCTGCCTTTCGGTCTGACTGTGCGCACGGGACGCTGGGACGTCCCCGGCCGCCCTATTGTCGTGCTCGTCAAGTTTGACACCATGTACGCCCACAAAGACGAGTTCTACGGCAAGATGTGGGAGATGTTCGGCGTCGACTCGCTCCACGGCTACGGCGACTATGACGAGGCCTGCTGCTTCTCCCTGGCCGCCGCAATGGTCATCGAGAGCCTCAACGACTACTTACGCTCGCGCAGCGCCGCCCCCGACGACATGCGCATCGTGGCCCACTTCGACGAGTGGACCACCGGCATGGGCCTCTTATATATAAGGTGGAAGCGCCCGCGCATCGCCACGGTGTTCACCACCCACGCCACCAGCATCGGCCGCAGCATCTGCGGCAACGGAAAGCCCCTCTATGACTTCATGGCCGGATACCACGGCGACCAGATGGCAGAGGAGCTCAACATGCAGTCGAAGCACTCGCTCGAGAAGACCGCGGCACAGACCGCCGACTGCTTCACCACCGTCAGCGACGTCACCGCCGTAGAGTGTGAGCAACTGCTCGAGCGACGCCCCGACATAGTCACCCCCAACGGCTTCGAGAAGGGTTTCGTCCCCGCCAAAAGCAAGCAGGTCGCAGCCCGAAAGGAGGCACGCGAGAAGCTGCTCGGCGTGGCCACCGCCCTCACCGGCAAGGAGTATCCCGACGACACATTTATCATCGCCACCTCCGGCCGCTGCGAATATCGCAACAAGGGCATCGACGTCTACCTCGACGCCATGCGCGCCCTTGCCGACTGCGACAATGGGTCGAAGCGCCCCGTCGTGGCATTCGTCCTGGTGCCCGCGTGGAGCAAGGAACCGCGCGCCGACCTGCAGAAGGCCATCGCCGCCAGGGATGGCACGGGCCTCGACGACCCCGTCATCACCCACGTGCTCAACAACCCGTGGGAGGATCCCATCCTGGGCCGCATACACGCCCTCGACTTCAACGCGCCCGCCGATCGCCTGAGCGTGATCTACGTACCCTGCTACCTCAACGGCACCGACGGTATCTTCGACACCCCATACTACGGCCTGCTGCCCGGTCTCGACGCCACTGTCTTCCCCTCTTACTACGAGCCTTGGGGCTACACCCCGCTCGAGAGCGTGGCATTCGGCGTGCCCACCGTCACCACTTCCCTGTCGGGTTTCGGCCAGTGGATACTCAACTGCTTCGGCCAGGATCCCTCGTTCGCCGACTGCGGCGTCAACGTCATCCGCCGCACCGACGGCAACTACGAGCAGGTGGTCAGCGCCATCGCCCGCTCCATCGGCTCGCTCATCGAAGCCCCCGAAAAGGCCGAAGAGACAGCCCGCGCCGCCCGTGAGACAGCCGCCATGGCCGCCTGGAGCTACTTCATCGACTATTACATGGTGGCCTACACCATGGCCGAAGAGGCAGCAGCCGAGCGCAACTAACTTATAACTTATAGTCTATAACTTATAGTTTGCGCCGGGCATATAACAGGGCACCCTCCGGGCCGTTTTACGGGCCCCCCCCGAGGCCCTCTGAATACTGAATACTGAAAACTGAATACGAAATATGAAACTTCCAGTTAGCAACTCAAACGCCCCCTGCTGGCGTGACATCACCATCAAGTCTACCCTCCCCGCAAAGCTCAAGCCCTTCGAGGAGATAGCCCGCAACCTGTGGTGGGTATGGAACAGCGACGCCAAGTCGCTCTTCCGCGAGCTCGATCCCGACACCTGGCGCGCCACCGGCGAAAACCCCGTCATGCTGCTGCAGCAGCTCAGCTCAAAGCGTCTCGACGAGATCGCCGCCGACGCCGACATCATGAACCGTCTGGCCCGCGTGCATGCCGAGTTTAAGGAATACATGGCCAAGCCCATGCGCAAGGACGTGCCCTCCGTCAGCTACTTCTCGATGGAGTACGGCATCTGCAACTGCCTCAAGATCTACTCCGGCGGCCTCGGCGTGCTCGCCGGCGACTACATCAAGGAGGCCTCAGACAGCTGCGTCGACATGACCGCCGTCGGCTTCCTCTACCGCTACGGCTACTTCACCCAGACCCTCAGCGTCGACGGCCAGCAGATAGCCAACTACGAGGCCCAGAACTTCAACCAGCTCCCCATCGAGCAGGTGATGGACCACACCGGCAACCCGATGATACTCGAGGTGCCCTTCCCCGGCCGCACCATCTACAGCCACGTGTGGCGCGTCAACGTGGGACGCATGAAGCTCTACCTGATGGACACGGACTTCGACCGCAACAGCGAGTTTGACCGCTCGATCACCCACCAGCTCTACGGCGGCGACTGGGAGAACCGCATCAAGCAGGAATACCTGCTGGGCATCGGCGGCGTGCTCCTGCTCAAGAAACTCGGCATCGACCACCAGATATACCATTGCAACGAAGGCCACGCAGCCCTGCTCAACCTGCAGCGCCTCGTCGACTTCGTGCAGGAGAAGCACCTCGACTTCAACGTTGCCCTCGAAATGGTGCGAGCCTCCAGCCTTTACACCGTACACACCCCCGTGCCCGCCGGCCACGACTACTTCGACGAGGGACTCTTCGGCAAGTACATGGGCGAGTTCCCCGGCAAGCTCGGCATCTCGTGGAACGACCTGATGAACATGGGCCGCGAGAACCCCAACACCAACGAGCGCTTCTCAATGAGCGTCTTCGCCCTCAACACCTGCCAGGAGGCCAACGGCGTCAGCTGGCTCCACGGCGAGGTTTCCAAGAAGATGTTCGCCGGCATCTGGAAAGGCTACGACTGGCAGGAGAGCCACGTGGGCTACGTCACCAACGGCGTGCACATGCCCACCTGGGCCGCCTCGGAGTGGAAGCAGTTTTACTACGACAAGCTCGGCCCGCAGGTGTTCGAGAACCAGAGCGACCCCAAGGCCTGGGAAGGCATCTTCAAGGTCAGCGACCAGGAGATCTGGAACATGCGCTGCACCCTCAAAAACAAGTTTATACGCTTTATCAAGCGCGACTTCAAGGCCAAGTGGCTCGCCAACCAGGGCGACCCCGCCACCGTGGTCAAAGTGCTTGAGAAGATCGATCCCAACGCACTGATCATAGGCTTCGCGCGTCGCTTCGCCACCTACAAACGCGCACACCTGCTCTTCACCGACCTGGAGCGCCTAGCACGCATCGTCAACAACCCGCAGTTCCCCGTGCAGTTTGTCTTCTCCGGCAAGGCCCACCCCGCCGACGGCGCCGGCCAGGGCCTGATCAAGCGCATCATGGAGATCTCGCGCATGCCCCAGTTCCTCGGCAAGATAATCTTCCTCGAGGACTATAACATGGTGGTCGCCAAGCGCCTCGTCACCGGCGTGGACATCTGGCTCAACACCCCGACGCGCCCCCTCGAGGCCTCCGGCACCTCCGGCGAGAAGGCCGAGATGAACGGCGTGCTCAACTTCTCAGTGCTCGACGGCTGGTGGTACGAAGGCTACCGCTTCGACGAGAAGGCCGGCTGGGCGCTCACCGACAAGCGCACCTTCCAGGACCAGGCACAGCAGGACCGCCTCGACGCAGCCACCATCTACTCGATGCTTGAGAACGAGATCATACCCCTCTACTTCGCCAAGAACTCCAAGGGCTACTCTCCCGAGTGGATACAGTATATCAAGGGCTCCATCGGCCACATCGCCCCGCACTTCACCATGAAGCGCATGATCGACGACTACATCTCCCGCTTCTATGACAAGGAGGCCGCCCGCTACAAGAAGCTGGCCGCCAACGACTACGCCCTGGCCCGCGAGATCGTAGGCTGGAAGGAGCACGTGGCACAGGCCTGGGACGGCATCAAGGTGTTCGACCTCAAGCGCGTCGACGGCGCCGACACCGGCTCAAACACCGCCGGCTCCCACGTCACCTACGAGGCCATCATCGACACCAACGGCCTGGGCAAGGACCTCGGCCTGGAGTGCGTGGCCTACAAGATAGAGAACGGCGAGGAGCGACTCTTCACCACCGAGCAGTTCAAGGTGGTCAAGGAGGAGGGCTCGGTGCTCACCTACCGCCTCGAGATCAAGCACAAGGAGGCCGGCGTCTTCCGCTACGGATTCCGCATGTATCCCAAGAACCCGGCCCTGCCCCATCGCCAGGACTTCGCCTTCGTCCGCTGGATCTAAGGGGACCTCACACAGAAACAAACGAAACGACAGAAACACCACGGAAAAAGTTTCTGTCGTTTCGTTTGTTTCTGAGTGTCCAAACCCGCCGTTTCGCCCCCAAAACGCATATTTTCATAACCAATGAGGAAAAAACGCTTGCAAATGTTAGCAAACATTGCTACCTTTGCAACGTAACAAAAACAAAAAACATTATTAACAACATAAAATACCTACACAATGGAAAACTCCACCAACTCCACCCAGCCCATCGGCAAAGCCCAGCCCCAGATGGAAGAACACACCGTAAACATAGAGGCACCCGCCGACGTTGAAGTCAACGAGACCGCCGAAGCCGTAGCAGCCCCCAAGCCGGCCGGCAAGCGCGGATGGGCCATCGGTGGCGCCGCAGCAGCCGCCATGGTAAGCGCCGCAGCCGTCTATGCCGCCACCCGCGAGACTGAGCCGGAGCCCGACGCCGACGACGTCACCCCCGACGAGCCCGGCGATCCCGCCACTGTGAAAGGCGCACCTGCCGTTGGCGAGCCCGTAAAGGTTCCCGGCACTGACGAAGAAGACAAGGGAGAGCCCCTCCATAAGCATGATGACGACAACGAGGGCAAAGTGGATGTCAAGCCTCAGCCCGAGCCGGAACCCCAGCCCGAGCCGGAACCCCAGCCCGACGCCCCCTACACCGTAATCAGCTACGAGGTGTATGACCTCGGCGACGGCAACTACTGCGAGATAGCATACGTGCAGTTTGACGACGGCACATACGCAGCAATCATCGACTACGACGGCGACAACTATGCCGACACCGCCTTCATCGACCTCACCGGCACCGGCTCCTTCGAGGAGTTCCAGCAGGTGGACATCGCCGACAGCGGCATCACCATGGCCCCCATGGCACAGGAGTTTGAGGAGCTGTACGGCTACGACCCCCACGACCATGTCATCGACCTTGGCTACTACTACGCCGACTATGACGAGGAGATAGTATACGACGACGTGGTGGAGGACGATCTTGACGCCGACGCCGGCGCCGCCGCGCAGACAGAGATGGCCGAGGCCAAAATCGAAGACCCGGTATTCGAGGAGCCCGCCTTCACCGACCCCGGCTTCGGCGACATGGCCGACATGAACATCGACGAGCCGGCTGCCGACATCGACGCTGCCATCGATGCCACCATCGACCCCGAGTAAAACCGACACTCCCCAAAGTTGACGAAATTAATTAGAAATCAGCATGCAATGATTAATGATAAATGACAAATGACTAATTAGATCCCGACCTGGCAAAATAGCTTGTAACCAAGCTTTTTATTCAAAATTTGTCATTTATCATTTTTCATTACACGCACATTTCGACCAACCCCTCATCAAATTTCACAATGATGAACCAGAATATACCCCCGGTGCCCGGCAATCGGGACGCCACATACATCATACCGCCCACCGCCCCCGAGACGGTGAGCATCAACCCGGCCCCCGAGGCCGCGCCCAAGGAGGCGCCCGTCTTCCAGCCCGGCGCCGCTGAGGGCGGCCGCAAGAATGTCAGCCAGGGCACCGCTGCAGGCATCGCTGCCGCAGGCGTGGCTCTCGGCGCCGGCGGCGTGCTCCTCGGCGGAGCAGCCCTCCCCGCCGAAGCCGAAGCCCCGGAGACAGCGGCCCCCAAGGGTGGCCTCCATGACCTCGTCGACGACCAGGTGCCCTACGCCACCTCAGTCAACGACTCCATGTCGTTCTCCCAGGCATTCGCCGCCGCACGCGCCGAGGTGGGCGCCGGAGGCTGCTTCGAGTGGCACGGCCAGCTTTACGGCACCTACTACAAGACCGAGTGGGACGCCATGACCCCCGCGCAGCGCCATGCCTACGAAGACCACTTCGCCTGGAACCACGGCGGCGGCTCCGGCGCCTCATCGGGCCACTCCCCTTCGGGCAACGACACCGCGTCTCATCACCACGCAGGGCCCAAGCCCGAGACGGAGCCGGAGACAGAGGAGAAGGAGACCGCGGAGCGCCACGATGACGACGACACCGTCGAGCCCGTGCCCGACGACGACATCAACGTGATGGCCGTGAACGTCGACGGCGACGACGTCTACTTCATCGACGTGGACGGCGACGACGTATTCGACTACGCTGCCATCGACGCCAACGGCAACGAAATTATCGACGAAGACGAGATCATCGACATCTCCGACGCCCATGTCACCGTGGCCGACGTCGACAGCTTCAGCGACTTCCAGAACGGGGCCATGGCCTACGACATCGAGGAGCCGATAGTGGAGGTGGTCCACGACCCTGCATACTCCGACCAGGCTCTCGCCCTCTATGACGATGCGGAGACAGTTGACGGCCTGCCTGCGCCCGATGTAGTGGAGGCCGAAATCTACAATCCGGACTCGTTTGTGGCCGACGAAGAGGAGGGAGGCGACACGTTCATCATCGATCCTGACGGCTCTGACGACACCGCCGGCATCTATCCCGACGATGAGGGCTGCGACCTCGCCGACGGCACCATCGACGCTGACATCTAACGACATAAACATACCTATGGCTGAGCATATATTCATCAAGTGCCCCAACCCGGGGTGCAACGCCACTCTGCGGCTGCAGCGGCAGCCGGGCATGGAGCGGCTTACCATCGCGTGCCCAAAGTGCCACACCAGCGCGCCGTTCACCTCCTTCAAAGAGGTGGTGATGGCTCCCAAGCCCTCCGAAGTCACCGGTCGCCTCATCGAGGTAATTACCGGCTACCCCCACCGCCTGGCCGAGGGTCGCAACACTGTCGGGCGCAAGTCTGACACCTCCAACGCCTCGATACAGCTCGCCGTGCCCGGCAATCGCCTGAGCCGCGAGCACCTCACCGTCGACGTCACCCGCAAGGACGGCGCTTACGTCTACACTGCCACGCTGTGCAAGCAGCAGGTCAACCCCACATCTGTCAACGGCGCAAAGATGCAGTTCGGCGTGCCCGTGGAGCTGCGCGACGGCGACTTGATAGCTCTCCCCTCCATACAGCTTCGCTTCAAAGCCTAACGCAGCCCAGCCGGCCAATCGATGGATTATCGACCCCCAATCGATAACCCATCGGTTGGCTGTCGATTTCTAAAAACTAAAAACTATATCCTGTTTGCCAATGCCCGACGAAAAGAAAGTCATCTTCTCGATGGTGGGCGTCTCCAAGACATTCCCGCCCCAGAAACAAGTCCTAAAAAACATCTACCTGTCATTCTTCTACGGCGCCAAGATCGGCATCATCGGCCTCAACGGCTCCGGCAAGTCGACCCTGCTCAAAATCATCGCCGGCATCGACAAGAGCTACCAGGGCAACGTGGTCTTCTCCCCCGGCTACTCCGTGGGCTACCTCGAGCAAGATCCCAAGCTCGACCCCGACAAGACCGTCATCGAGGTGGTCCGCGAGGGCGTGCAGCCCGTCATGGACCTGCTGGCCGAATTCGACCAAGTGAACGAGGCCTTCGGCGACCCCGAGGTGCTCGACGACCCCGACAAGATGGACGCCCTCATCGCCCGACAGGCCGAACTGCAGGACAAGCTCGACGCCGCCGACGCGTGGAACATCGACTCAAAGCTCGAGCGCGCAATGGACGCACTCCAGTGCCCCCCCGACGACCAGAAGGTGAGCACACTGTCCGGCGGCGAGCGCCGCCGCGTGGCCCTCGTGCGACTGCTCCTGCAGCAGCCTGACATCCTGCTTCTCGACGAGCCTACCAACCACCTCGACGCCGAGAGCATCGACTGGCTCGAGCAGCACCTGCAACAGTATGCCGGCACCGTCATCGCCATCACCCACGATCGATACTTCCTCGACCACGTGGCCGGATGGATACTCGAGCTGGACCGCGGCGAGGGAATCCCCTGGAAAGGCAACTACTCGTCGTGGCTCGACCAGAAGACCAAGCGCATGGCCATGGAGGAGAAGCAGGCGTCGAAGCGCCGCAAGACCCTCGAGCGCGAGCTCGAGTGGGTGCGCATGGCCCCCAAGGCGCGCCAGGCCAAAGGCAAGGCGCGACTCAACTCCTACGACCGCCTGCTCAACGAAGACCAGAAGCAGAAGGAGGAGCGCCTCGAGATATTCATCCCCAACGGCCCGCGCCTGGGCAACAAGGTAATAGAGGTGCACAACCTGGCCAAAGCCTTCGGCACGAAGCAGCTGTTCAAGGATCTCAGCTTCACTCTGCCCCCCAATGGCATCGTCGGCGTCATAGGACCCAACGGCGCCGGCAAGACAACCCTCTTCCGCCTCATCATGGGCCAGGAGAAGCCCGACGCAGGCACCTTCGAGGTCGGCGAGACCGTCAAAGTGGCATACGTCGACCAGACTCACCACGACCTCATACCCGACCGTACCGTCTACGAGGTAATCTCGCAGGGCGTCGAGAGCTTCCGAATGGGCGGCCGCGACGTCAACGCCCGTGCTTACCTGTCGCGCTTCAACTTCACCGGCGCCGACCAGGAGAAGAAAATCGAAGTGCTCAGCGGCGGCGAGCGCAACCGCCTTCACCTGGCCATGGCCCTCAAGGAGGAGGGCAACGTGCTGCTGCTCGACGAGCCCACCAACGACATCGACGTCAACACCCTGCGCGCCCTCGAGGAGGGCCTCGACGACTTCGCCGGGTGCGCCGTGGTCGTCAGCCACGACCGCTGGTTCCTCGACCGCATCTGCACGCACATCCTCTCGTTCGAGGGTGACGGCGAGGTTGTCTTCTACGAAGGCTCCTACTCTGACTACGAGGAGTTTAAGAAAGCCCAAAACGGCGGCAAGGAGCCTCCCCGCCGCCGCTATCGCAAGCTCATGGAATAGCCTCTGACACCCCATCGGCCATCATCGACCCCAATCGATAATCATCGATAATCAATCGACAGCCCATCGATTATTTTCGATAGGTTATCGATTGATTATCGATTGGCTCGTTTTCTTGCCTGTTTGCTCGCTTTTTGGTAAATTTGCAGCCGATTTTAAATCATTCTATAAAGCATTTTCACCAATTATCTAATTTATAATGACTAAACATCTACTCAGACCTGCATTGCTCGTCATGGCGCTGTGGGCTGCCTTCGCGGCGTCGGCCGCCGAGTCGCTCAGCATCCCCTACGTCAACGCCTGCAACGACAAGACCACGGCCACGCTCGTGAGTGGCACCACCAAGTCATGGACATCATCCACCGGCTCCGGCGGCTATTTCCAAATCCAACGCAAGAGCTCATCCGTGGGCTACGACGCCGCGGCTTTCTTCGGCCCCTTCGACCTCAAGGGGGGCACGGCTTACCGCATCGACGCCGACATCGCAACAAGCTCGACAGCCTACAAGGCCGTGGCAAAGGTGGGCACAGCCACCTCACCCGCCATCAACTATATCAACGTCTTCGGCACCAACGCCTCCGTGGTGAGCACCTCGGCGACCGTGCCCGTGACCGTGCCGTTCTACTACCAGCCGGCAACGGACATGGACGGCGTTTACATCTGCGTATACTTTGACTCGGAGACTCCCGCGTCGTTCACCTACCTGCGTCTCTTCCAATTTGCCATCGAGACCGTTGCATCGATACCCCCGGGCCAAGTAAGCGACATCGTGGTCACCCCCGACGCCACGGGCCTGAAGAAGGCTGACTTCAGCTTCAAGGCCCCCGCCACCGACGCCGTGGGCAACGCCCTCAGCTCGCTCGACGCCGTCAAGGTGCTGTGGGAGGGTAACGAGATATACAGCAAGTCCTCCCCTACCCCGGGCGAGACGCTGACATTCAGCCGCGACTTCTCGCAGGCCACCAAGCACACATTCCAGTTCTACGCTTACCGCGACGGAGTGGCCAGCCAGATGGCCGAGACGTCTGTTCAGATCGGCAGCAGCATCCCCGCGCTGTCGATGACCAACTCATCGACTGACGGATACGGCGCGCGCCACACATACCGCGCACAGTACATGCCCACGGGAGAGGTCAAGCTCGCCCTCGACTACATCGCCGCCGAGAAGCACAAGGGCAACGGCGAGACGTTCACCGTCGTGCGCATGCCTGACAACGTGACCGTGGCCACCGCCTCGTCGACTGCCGACGTCACCGACACCGCCTTCCCCACAGACAAGCGCGTATCCTACTGGTACGTGGCCACCGTCTATGACGCCGACGGCGGCGCCACCTCCACGCAATACACCTCGTCGGTAATTTCCATCAACAACCCGACGGACTACCTCGTGGCCTTCTCCTACAACCGCGAAACTCCCACCGACAACGCCATCAGCGAGATGACCCTCTTCGACATCTCCGGCAAGGGCTACGTCTGGAACTACAACACCAACGGCTTTGCCAGCACCAACAACACTGACAACATGCTCGTCACCCCGGGCGTGAAGCTCGAGAAGGGCAAGTTTTACCGCTTCTCTGCCACCGTCAGCGCCGCCAACTCCGGCGTGGGCTTCGAGCTGCTCCGCGGCCTGTCGAACCACCCCGACTACCAGACCGTCAAGGTGCGTGACTACGAGCTGGCAGTCTTCAGCCAGGAGGAGCCGGCATACGGCTACTTCCAGGCCGACACCACCGCCAACGTCTTCTTCAGCATCCACGGCTACAACACCGACAACCCCGACAATCTCAACACCATACGCCTACACGGCCTGACCGTCACGGAGGTGAGCGACGACCTGCCCGGCCCCGTGGCCGACCTCAACGTCAGCTACACCTCCTCCACCGCCGCCGTCATCTCGTTCACCGCCTCCCCCACCAACATCGGAGGCACGGCACAGCGCTCGCTGACAGCCGTCTACGTCTACAAGGACGGCGAATTGATCAAGACGTTTGAAAACCCGACTCCCGGCCAGACCTACACCCTCGACGTGCCCGTGGAGAGCGGCGTCACCAGCACCTACCGCGTCACTCCGGCCAACGAGGCCGGCACCGGTGACTATGCGGAGGTGAAGGTCGGACTCATCACGCCCCCCTACTCCAACGCCTTCGACAGCAAGGATGCACTCGTCGGCTATGACATCGTCGACGTAGGCCTCGACGGTTTCACCTGGCATATACAGAGCAACAAGGCCCGTGCCTACGACAACATGAGCAACTGCCTCAACGACTGGCTCATCACCCCGCCGATACACCTCGAGGGAGGTCAGTGGTACAAGGCGCAGTACAACACCTGGTCTGACAGCGACGGCACCGACAATACGCTCACGCTCTACATCGGCACGAAGTCTGACCCCTCGGCCATGACCACCGCCGTGGTTGGCCCGACGGCCGTAACCAACACCTCCGCCGCACGTGTCAAGGATTACTTCTCCGTGGCCGAGACCGGCGAATATTATCTTGCCTTCCATGCCTTCAACGACAAGGAGAACGCGTGCCCGCTGTGGCTGACCGACTTCACCCTCTCGGCTCCCATCAGCGCCGAGGTGCCCGCTGCCGGCGAGATCACCGTCACCCCTGACGCCCTCGGAGCGCTCAAGGCAGACGTCACTGTCACCCTCCCCACCAAGACCATCGCCGGCGCCGAGCTGACATCGCTCACCAAGCTCACACTCTACATCGACGACGTGCAGACGGCCGAGAAGACAGTGGCCTTAGGCGACGGCACCGCCACCTTCAACCTCACCGACCTGACCGAGGGCATCCACGAGTTTGCCGTATATCCGTCGAACTCTTACGGCACCGGCCGCGAATGCGAGGCAAAGGCTTACATCGGCATCAACGTACCCTCCTACCCCCTCGACTTCACCGTCTCGCTGACCGACGAAGACGGGCAGGTGCACTTCTCGTGGAACCCGCCGACCACTGACAAGGACGGCTTCCCCATCAACCCCGACCTGCTCACATACGACCTGTTTATCTACACCTACGACTCCACCGACGGCGCCAGTGAGCTGACATTCGCCGGGAACCTCAGCACCACCGAATACACATACCGCGTGCAGGGCTCGACGGCCGAGCAGCAGTTCTACCGCTTCGGCGTCCGCGCCTACACCTCCAAGGGGGGCGGCTCCGGCTTCCTCGCCCCCTACATCGCCGTAGGCCCGGCATACAAGATGCCCTTCCTCGAGTCGTGGGCAAGCTACACCCCGGAGCACCTCTTCCGGTTCCTCAACTACGACAATTACCTCTTCTCGTCGTGGGGCTACGCACCGTCCAACCTCATCGGCATCCCCTGCTTCGACGGCGACGACGGCTATGCATGCTTCGAGGCCATCAGCGCCGGCGCCTCCTCCGCCCTCGTCAGCGGCCGCGTCAGCATCACCGGCACCAAGCCGCAGCTGAGCATATTCACCTACAACCTCGCCGAAGACGGCAACGTCGACACCAACAAGCTCGGCTTCAAGGTATGCCCCCGCGGCTCCACGGAGTTCGTCGAGGTGGCCACCAAGACCGTCAACGAATGGGCGGGCGGGCTCCCCGGCTGGCAGAAAATCATCGTCGACCTCTCCGACTACGTCGGCAAGGAGATTGAGATAGCCCTCACCGGCGAGGCCTGGAGCAACCAGTACATCCTGGTCGACCGCATGCAGGTCACCGAGGCTCCCGCCATCGACATGAACGCCGCCTGCGTCACCGTCCCCGAGGAGCTGTTCATCGGCGTTGACAACGCCCTGACCGGCACCATCCGCAACACCGGCACCGCCGAGGCCTCCGGCACCGTCACCCTCATGCGCGACGGCCGCGACATCGCCAAGCAGGAGTTCACCCTCGCCGCCGGCGCAATGAAGACCGTCGACTTTGCCGACCGCTTCGACGCCGCCGACGTCTCCGACACCCGCACCTTCACATATACTATATATGTCGAGGCCGAAGGCGACGTCGACGTCACCGACAACACCTCCGGCGAAGTCACCGCCAAGGTAGTCGACAACAGCGGCTACCCGACCGTGCAGAACCTCCTGGCCACCTCCGGCGACGACTCGCAGAGCATCAACGTCACCTGGACCGCCCCCGACGTGCCCGAGAAAGCCTCGGAGATTACCGACGACCTCGAGAGCTATCCCTCATGGAGCACCATGTACACCGGCGTGGGTGACTACACTTTCATCGACGCCGACGGCGTGGGCGTCAGCCAGGTGGTGGGCATAGACTGGCCCATTCCGCTGGCCTCCGACCAGTCGTTCTTCCTCTGCGACTTCTCCGACACATGCTTCATCGCCGCCCGCGAGGCTTACCCGACACGCTTCATCGCCCACTCCGGCGACAAGGCTTTCGTAAGCATCTGCCCCTACGACCGCTCTAACTACGGCACAGACGACTGGCTGATACTCCCCCGCCTGTCGGGCGACGCGCAGACCATCTCGTTCTACGCCCGCTCCGCCTCCGAGGGCTATCCGGAGAACTTCTATGTCTACACCTCGACGACCTCCCGCAGCGAGAGCGCGTTCACACAGATCGGCTTCGAGTCGTCGATACCTGCCGAGTACACCAAGTACAGCTACGAGGTGCCCGCCGGAACGAAGTATTTCGCCATCCGCCACTACAAGTTCTACGGATTCCTCTTCTACGTCGACGACATCACCTTCACCCCCGCCGGCAACGAGGAGCTCGTGCTACAGGGCTACCGTGTCCGCCAGAGTGGCGACGTGGTGGCCGACTATGACGCCACAAGCCGCAAGCACGTCGACACCGCGCCCAAGGATGGTGTCAACAGCTACGTGGTCAGCGCCGTCTATAACCGCGGCGAAGGCCCCGGCACCGAGGTGCTCGCCGAGTTCTCGGCCATCGACCGCATGCTCACCGGTGCCCCCGTGGCCATCGGCGACCGCGGCTGCATACGCGTCTACAATGCAGACGGAGAGACGGTGACCGTCTTTGACACCGCCGGCCGCGTGGTCTACACCGGCGACGCCCGCAGCGAGATCCCCGCCACGGCCGGTGTCTACATCGTACGCATCGCCGCCGACACCTTCAAGGTAGCGGTTAGATAATTAGCTAATTACGACAATAATCGATGGCTGTCGACAATTATCGATATGCCATCGATTATTATCGATTGGCCAACTGCTCTTAAATATGGATTTCAAGATTAACGCCACCGCCCCCGGCACCAACGCCCGCGCCGGCACCATCTATACCGACCACGGCCCCGTCGAGACACCCATCTTCATGCCCGTGGGCACCGTCGGCTCCGTCAAGGCCGTGCATCAGCATGAGCTCACCGACGACGTGCGCGCGCAGATAATACTCGGCAACACATACCACCTCTACCTGCGCCCCGGCACCGAGTTGCTTGAGAAAGCCGGCGGCCTTCACCGCTTCATCGGCTGGGACCGGCCCATGCTCACCGACTCCGGAGGCTTCCAGGTCTTCTCCCTCTCCGACCGCCGCAAGCTCACCGACGAGGGCGTCACCTTCCGTAGCCACCTCGACGGCTCAAAGCACCTCTTCACCCCCGAGCGCGTGGTCGACATACAGCGCAGCATCGGCGCCGACATCATGATGGCCCTCGACGAGTGCCCTCCCGGCACCGCCGAGCGCGCGTACGCCCGCCGCTCGCTTGACCTCACCCTCCGATGGATGGAACGCGGGTGGCATCGCTTCAAGGAGACCGAGCCGCTGTACGGCCATTCGCAGGCATTCTTCCCCATCGTCCAAGGCGTGACCTATAAAGACCTGCGCCGCGAGAGCGCACAGCGCGTGGCCGAGCTGGGTGCCGACGGAAACGCAATCGGCGGACTCGCCGTCGGCGAACCGGCAGAGGTCATGTATGAGATGATAGAGGTGGTGGGTGAGATACTCCCCGCCGACCGGCCGCGCTACCTCATGGGCGTAGGCACACCCGCCAACATCCTCGAGGCCATAGACCGCGGCGTCGACATGATGGACTGCGTCATGCCCACCCGCAACGGTCGCAACGGCTACTTGTTCACACCCGACGGCATCATGAACATGCGCAACAAGAAGTGGGCCGACGACTTCTCACCCCTGCAGGCCGACGGCGCCTCATTCGTCGACCGCGCGTACACCAAGGCATACGTGCGCCACCTTTTCGTCAGCAGCGAGCTGCTGGCGCTGCAGATCGGCTCGCTGCACAACCTCGCCTTCTACCTGTGGCTCGTCGGCGAGGCCCGCCGCCACATCGTCGACGGCACCTTCGCCACCTGGAAAGCCGCCATGATCCCCCGTCTGTCCCGCCGCCTCTGATTTCGCTTTTTTAACACCCCTGCACCCGCTTCTTGCCTACCCCTCCCCTACCTTTGCCCCACGCAAAGAAAATTCCAAGCCCCGTTTTCTACAAAATAAACTACAAAATTGCTATCTTTGCACTGAATAATCCAATCTTCCGAAAAAATTGTTTTATAAACTTATTGAATACCGGCGCGATGAATGGCTTTCACAAGCGGATTGCCCAATTAAGGAACTGATCGGCTATATGTTCAGTCGCGGCTATATGCGTGACGCCCAAATAGAGGCCATCAAAACGTACCTCTATTTGAAAATCGCCTGTGACAATAGGTCTCTTTTGAGTCTTTTTTGCGGCGGGAAGTTTAATTCGGCCAATTTGGAAGAATTGGAAATCAGTCAATCGTTCAGGCAGTATTTAGTTGCTCACCCGGCAGCACAAGCCTTGTTTGAATATTCCGGCATAAAGGATTCCGCCGGGCAGCCGGTTGCAAAAGGATTAGCCAACCACATCAAATCAAATTTTGAGGCAATAGATTTTGCCGGCTGTCTTAGAAGAATTTTTTATGAAGTTGACTACCCTGAATACATCTTTAGCCTGCCCATGGGTGCCGGCAAGACGTATCTGATGGCGGCCTTCATTTATCTGGATTTATATTTTGCGTCAAACGAGCCTGACAATCCGGCTTTTAGCCACAACTTCTTGATTCTTATCCCTTCGGGGCTCAAGTCTTCAATCATTGACAGCATCAGGGAGATTCAGGAGTTTGACCCCTCCTGGATCATCCCTGAGCCGGCGGCCTCACGGCTTAAGCGGATGCTGAAATTTGAAGTGCTCGACGAGTTAAAATCTGGCAACAAGAGCAATATCGTGCGCAACCCCAACGCCCAGAAGATCAATGCCTACCGGCCTTTTGACTCTCTGATGGGACTGGTGGCTGTGGTCAATGCGGAGAAGATTATATATGACGGCGTAGACAAGGCTGATGCTGATACCGCATTGTTTTCCAAAGAGGAGCTGGCAAAGCATACTTTAGCCAACGAGCTGCGCAAGATGCTGGGGAGCCTGCCGTTCCTGTCTCTGCTGATCGATGAAGTGCATCACGCCGCCGACGACGAGCTGAAGCTGCGCAAAGTGGTGAAACAATGGCAGATGCGGGGAAATGTCAAATCCATCCTTGGCTTTTCAGGCACGCCAAACTTGGCTAAGGCAGAAAGGATAAGAATTTCTGACACCTTCGAAATAAGCAACAAGCAGCTCAACAATGTTGTCTACTATTATCCACTTATCCAGGCTATAGGCAACTTCTTGAAAACGCCGGAGGTAAAGTATCTCGATTCGTCTGGCAGCGAAGACACGGTGCTGAGACGCGGTGTTGAGGAGTTTCTTGACAAGTTTGGCAAAACGGTTTATCCTGACGGCTGCTGTGCCAAATTGGCTGTATATTGCGGACAGATTGCGCATCTGGAGGAGGAGGTCTATCCCATCGTGGCCCGAATATTAATGGAAAGAGGCTACAATCCGGCTGAAACCATCCTCAAATATCACCAAGGCAACAACGCATACAAATGTGACACTGAGGCCGAGCTGACGTTCAAGTCTCTCGACATGCCCTTCACCACAAAAAAAATAATTCTTTTGGTGCAGATAGGCAAGGAGGGATGGAACTGCCGCAGCCTCACAAGCGTCATTCTCCCCCACAAGGGTGCGTGTCCCACCAACATGGTTCTTCAGACGTCATGCCGCTGCCTGCGCCAAGTGCAGAAGGGCGCCATAGAACCGGCCCTGATATGGCTTAACAAGACAAATGCCGACCAGCTGAACAAGCAGCTTCAAAGCGAGCAGAACATTACGCTGAAAGAGTTCAGCTCACTTCCGGACAACACCCCTAAGGAGATACACCGTCATTCACGGATGGACACGGTAAAGCTCCCGGACTTGGAGTTTTACCAGCTACGGGTTGAATATATTGCCGAAGTCAAGGAACAGCCGTCACCTGTGCGTGACCTGCTGCGGTCGCTAAATCTGCCCGAGCACGATGTCATTGTGGAGACAACCCAGGACCTGGCCGGGGAGGTCAAAAGCACAGACTGGCTGACGGACAGCCGGACAGAGCGCTTCACATTCTACCAATGGCTGCTGACTGTCTCGAAAGAGGGTTTCGGCAAGCCATCGATGAAACAGCTGATGGAGTACCGCGACGAACTTCAGGACATATTCACTGCCATCTGTGACAGCGACGGCTCGCCCAGTCAAAAATATGACCACGCGGCTGTCCGTAAAAACATACGTCTGTGTTTCTACAAGAAACGATCGCTGGCAGTAAAGCAAGACATTGTTTCAGAATCGGCATCGTTGCTCCAAGTCGAGAACCTCGTCTCGCCATTGTTTGTTGCTGACGACTCGCTGTTCACTCCTCCGCAAAATGAGGTCGACATGATAGTCTCAAAGAGAGAATACTCGCCGGAGACACTTGCCGCCATCGAATTGCTGCGCAGCCAGGGGCTGCCGACTCCCCCCCTCCCGCAAAAGCACCTCAACACCTACCACTACCTGCCATATCATTTCGACAGCTCCTTTGAGCAGAAATATTTTCTCCGCGCCGCCCTTCCGCTGATCCAAGACAGGGGGCTGGAACTGTATTTCAACGGTGACGACCTGATCACAGAGTTCAAAATCAAATGTTTCCGAAAGGAGGGAAACAACTGGAGGTATATCGGCCGGTATGTGCCCGACTTCCTCATGCTGAGCCGCACCCCCGAAGGCAAAATTGACAAAGTATGCATTATAGAGACAAAAGGCAAAGTCTACGCAAATAACTTTGCTGACCGAAAAGATTTTATGGAGACAGAGTTTATCCACCAGAACAATGACAAATTCGGATATGCCCGTTTTGCTTTCCTTTATGTCGAGGACACCCTCACAGAGGAACAGCAGCGGCAAAAGACCATCTCCACGATAACAGAATTTTTCAACGCATAGAAACAATGGCAAAAAAGTTCATACCATACTTCCCCTCCCCCGTGACGGGGCAGGCCCTGCTCGACAACTTTGTGCGCACCCACCGGGCGCTGCGCTACCGCGAGGGAGACAAGGTGTTCACCCGTATACAGCGCGGGATGCGGATGTACGAGACAACGTGCATCGAAAAGGTTGGCGACAAGCCTGACGACAACCTTGTGCTCCGGGGAGAATGTCTGTCAGCGTGCGCGTATCTCAGAGACAAGGGGATGACGGTAGACCTTGTCTACATCGACCCGCCATTTGCCAGCGGCGCCGACTATGCCAAGAAAGTGTACCTGCGCCGCAACCCCAAGGTGGCCGATGCAGTTGCCAAGGCTGAGGAGGAGCTCTCCGACGAAGAGTTCAGGAGCTTCGAGGAGAAGATGTACGGCGACATCTGGAACAAGGAAGCCTATCTCAACTGGATGTACGAGAACCTGCTGGCCATCAAGTCTGTCATGTCAGACACAGCGAGCATCTATGTGCATCTTGACTGGCACATCGGCCACTACGTCAAAATCCTCATGGATGAGATTTTTGGCGAAGAAAATTTCAGAAATGAGATTGTGTGGCATTATCCTGGTCGTGAACGACTTTCAACCAAAAAATTTCAATCAAAGCACGACACAATTTATTTCTACGCCAAATCAGAAGACACCTCTATAAATCCAATAACGAAAACTTGGACTCGCGAAGACCGTATAGAGGCACTCAGAAGAAAAATATATACTGACGACGACGGGCGCGAGTGGTTTTGGGAGACACGAGGACAAGCAAACGGCATTGAACCGCAAAAGCGTTATCTCGACGAGTATGTTGCAAAAGGTGGCGCCCTTAATGATGTTTGGTCTGACATACAATTTCTTCGGGGCAATGATCCGGAAAGGGTTGACTATGCCACGCAGAAACCGGAAGCGCTGCTTGAGCGCATCATCAGCGCAAGTAGCGACGAAGGGATGTTGGTCGCCGACTTCTTTGGCGGCAGCGGAGTGGCTGCTGTCGTGGCCGCACGCCTCGGACGCCGATTCGTGACATCAGACGTAGGGCTAAACAGCGTGCACACCATGCGCGACCGTCTGATTGCCAACAAAGCCTCATTCACCATGCTCGACATCCAGGACGGCGTGGCGCTATACCGCAACCCCGTGCAGACAATGGACAAGCTGAAAACCCTTATCCCCGGCCTGCGCAACGAGGACGCCCTTGACAAGTTTTGGGCAGGGAGCCGCACAGACTCCAGGCTGGGCATGATACCGGTCTATATCCCCAACCTTGAGGACCACACGACTCGCGTGCTCGACGTGCCGCTTATGAACCGCATCATCAAGGAGGCAATGCCCGATCTTCCGGACAACACCAAAAAGGTGATAGTATATTACGTGGACATCGCCGACGAAGCCGAACTTCGTGACTTCATCGAGAAGGAGCGGAACCCCCTCATTGAGATTGAGCTGAAGCCGCTCGCCTCCATTCTCGACGACGTTGTGGTAAACGACGAGGCCACGTGGGTGCTCAGCGAGGTGCAGGACGGATTCCTGCCGCTGTGGCAGGTGGAGCTTACGTCGTTCACCTCCGACCGCGTCATGTCAAAAATCAACGAGTACAACATCCGCATAAACATTCAGAACGTCACTGCCAAAAAGCCAAAAGCGCCCCTTGAAATCAGTGACACCGGCCTTGAGACCGTGGAGCTGGTAAGCCTCGACTGCACAAGCGCCGACGGAGCAGAGTGGCACAGCGACGCCGAAGTAAAGATTGATACCAAAGGAAAGGCAATACTAAACGGGGTGAAAACCGACCAATACTGGGATGCCAAGGTCACAAGTGCCGACAAACCCCTGCGAATGAAAATCCGCAACATTTGCGGAGACGAGACCATCTTCAGCCTTTAGAAACGGTAGTCTACCGTAGGGCGGCGATGCGGGCGCGGATGTTGGCGGCGAGACTTTCTTTGTAGAGCCACGGCTCGCAGGAGTGGATGTCGCCGATGTTGAGGAAGCTGTAGATGGGCGCGTATTCGGCGCCCTCGTATCCCTCGACCACCAGCACGTGGTGCTCGGGCGAGACGGTGACGGTGATGGTGTCGGCAAGCGTCGCCGGCGTGGCGTCGGTGCGCCAGTTGACAGGGTTGATGCACATCGCGCAGGGGGCGGCGATGATGGGCTTGATATAGGCCACGTCCTTTACGGTGTTGTAGCAGACGGTCACGCCGGTGTCGGTCTCGCCCTCGGCGGCGCGGATGTGCCGGCACGATGCCACGTCGTCGGGCGTCACTTTATAGCCCATGACGTAGGCGGCCGCCAGGTCGGCATACGTCTCGTCGTCGATGTGCTTTAGCAGCTCCACCACGGCCAGGCCTCCCTGGCTGAAGCCGGCAATGACCAGCGGGCGCCCCTTGATGCGGGTGGCGTTGAAGCGGTCGAAGGCGTCGCACACGTCCTGCATCGACACGCGGCTCCACCGGTATACCTGAGCCTCGTCTTGCGTCGCCCAGATGTCGATAGTGATGTGGCGGTAATATGGCGAATAGAAGTTGTTACCCGGGCCCATGTAGTCGGCCACGGCAGAGATCTCGCGCGACATGCGCTCGCGGTGCACCTCGCTCCAGGGGTCGGCATAATGGCATACTGTGCCGTCAGCAGCCGTGTAGTCGGCCTCCCACGTCGACACCACATAGAACACGTCGCCACCCGTGCCGGAAATGTCGTCAAGGCGTGTGTACCACATAGTGGAGTCTGCATAGTCCGGCGCCGCCGGCACGTATGCTGCCGCGGCATGCTCCTCACCGCAGGCACCCAGCGCTATGGCACCCATCACCACCGCGCCCGTCAGTATGTTCATAAACCTTCTCATACAAAATTACGTTGTTTCATTGCTCCTGCAAAGGTAGCGAAAATTTTACAGGCGGTGAACGGAGCACAGATTTTATTCGTATCTTTGCGGCAAAACCGACCTGACATGCAGATACTCATTGGAAGCGCGAAGATGATGCGCAGCATGGCCCCGGAGCGCTTCGTCGCCCCCGCGCAGTGCACGCGGCCGCAGTTTGAGACGGAGGCCTCGGCCATCGCCGCCGCAATGGCGCAATACACCCCCGGCGAACTTGCCGCCATGCTGCGGTGCAGCCCTGCCATTGCCGCAGAGACGTGGCGTCGCTACCGCGAGACGGCGTGGCGCGGGGGCGCTGCCACGCTCCCTGCGGCCCTGGCCTACGACGGCATGGTGTACCAACGCCTCGGCGCCGAGACCATGACGGAAGCCGACCTTGAGTATGCCAACCGTCACCTCATCATCGCCTCGTATCTCTACGGACTGCTTCGCCCCCTGGATCTCATCAACCCTTACCGGCTCGAGGGAAATGTCACACTGGCTGCGCTGGGACACGTGACTCTTTGGGAGTATTGGCGTCCGCGGCTTACCGACGTGCTGATCAATCGTGCAAAAGCCGACGACGGCGTGCTTGTCAACCTTGCTTCCGCAGAATTTCGTCGCCTGTTCGACTGGCGCCGTGTGAGCAGGGAGCTCAGGGTTGTCACCCCCGACTTCAAGATAATGGCCGACGGACGCCCCAAGAATGTCACCATCTACGCCAAGATGGCCCGCGGCGCCATGGCCCGCGAGATAATCTGCCGACGCCTGGGCCGCCCCGCCGACCTCGAGGCTCTCACCCCTGAAGGTTTCACCCATGCCGGTGCCTCCCTCTACCTTCTGCCCTCCACATAATAGCCTTGTCAAAAATTTTTTAAGCGATTGTTTTCAGAAATTTTGTTTTGACACAACCTCGTTACAGGAAACCGGGGGAATGGGCACAGAAGGCGGGGGTTTGGGCACTTTTGCGGGGATTTTTTCGGCAAGCGGGGGGCCGGGGATGTATATTTGCAGGAGAAAACAATCAAAAGGTAAAAGTTATGTTTTTCGGAATACCTTATGACGAGCGGTGGATGAACACGCGGCCTACGGCGATTATCCCGTATGCCGACGACGTGGACGAGGTGCCTGCTTGCATGCAGCGCTATCTGAAGGCCTGCGAGGATGACGGGCTGAGCCTGGGCATTATTTTCGCCGAATATTACGACCGGTTTATAACTGACGGCTGTGACGGTGAGCTACATCTGCTGCTTACGAAAGAGCAGGATGAGGAATACCAGCGCTACGAGCGGGAAGGCACATCGTTTGTCGGCGGTGTCGACGCGGCGACGTTTGAGGACGACTATTATCGTGACAATCTCGCCCATTACTTGATGTGCCTGCGGCGTGACTTGACATACCTTTACGGCCTCCCGGGACTCGACTTGATGGAGCACACCGGCAAGCCGGGGTTCTACTACCTGCATCTGGATATAATAGGTTGCTGTAGGGGGATGGGGCGGGAGATGGAGGAGATAGCCAGAAACGAGAAGAGAATCCTGACGGGTTGGCAACCTCCTGAATGGTCACCCAATTTCGACCCCGCCAAGGAGATAGGGGAGCATTGGCACCGGGGCCTGAAGTTAGAGGAACGCCTGCGCGAGCACCTGGCGAAGCTATAAGCTACGAACTACTAACTACTAGCTACTAACTACTAGCTACGAGCTACGGGCTGCCATCAGGCAGTTCGTAGCTCGCAGTTAGTAGTTCATAGTTAGTAGTTTACATCATGCCGCCCATGCCGCCCATGCCCGGGGCGCCCATGGCGGGTGCGGGGTTCTCCTCCTTCTTGTCGGCGATGACGCACTCGGTGGTGAGGAACATGCCGGCGATGGAGGCGGCGTTCTCGAGGGCCACGCGGGTGACCTTGGCGGGGTCGATGACGCCGGCGGCCATGAGGTTCTCGTAGACGCCGGTGCGGGCGTTGTAGCCGAAGTCGCCGGCGCCGGCGGCAACGCGCTCGACGACGACTGCACCCTCGACGCCGGCGTTGTCGGCGATGCGGCGCAGGGGCTCCTCGATGGCGCGGCGGACGATGGCGATGCCGGTGGTCTCGTCGTCGGTGTCACCCTTGAGGGCGTCGATGGCGCCGAGGCAGCGGATGTATGCTACGCCGCCGCCGGGCACGATGCCCTCGGCGATGGCAGCGCGGGTGGCGCTGAGGGCGTCGTCCACGCGGTCTTTCTTCTCCTTCATCTCCACCTCAGAGGGTGCGCCGATGTGGAGGACGGCGACGCCGCCAGCGAGCTTGGCGAGGCGCTCCTGCAGCTTCTCGCGGTCGTAGTCGCTGGTGGTGGCTGCTATCTGGCTCTTGATCTGGGCGACGCGGGCTGCGATGGCGTCTTTCTGGCCCATGCCGTTGACGATGGTAGTGTTCTCCTTGGTGACGTCCACCTTCTCTGCGCGGCCGAGGTCGTTGATGGTAGCAGCCTCGAGGCGCATGCCCTTCTCCTCGCTGATAACGGTGCCACCGGTGAGGATGGCGATATCCTCAAGCATCTCCTTGCGGCGGTCGCCGAAGCCGGGAGCCTTGACGGCGCAGACCTTCAGGGAGCCGCGCAGGCGGTTGACCACGAGGGTGGCGAGAGCCTCCTGGTCGACGTCCTCGGCGATGATGAGCAGCGGTCGGCCGCTCTGGGCGGTTGCCTCGAGCACGGGGAGCATGTCTTTGAGGTTGCTTATCTTCTTGTCATAGAGCAGGATGTAGGGCTGCTCCATCTCACAGGCCATCTTTTCGGCGTTGGTGACGAAGTAGGGCGAGATATAGCCGCGGTCAAACTGCATGCCCTCGACCATGTCGACGGTGGTCTCGGTGCCCTTGGCCTCGTCGACGGTGATGACGCCCTCTTTCTTGACCTTCTTCATGGCCTCGGCGATCAGACGGCCGATGGCCTCGTCGTTGTTGGCGCTGATGCGGGCCACGTCTTCAATCTTCTTGAAGTCGTCGCCGACCTCCTCTGACATCTCCTTGATGTGAGCGACGACGGCTGCGACGGCCTTGTCGATGCCGCGCTTGAGGTCCATGGGGTTTGCGCCGGCGGCCACGTTCTTGAGGCCGACGTCGATGATGCTCTGGGCGAGGACGGTGGCGGTGGTGGTGCCGTCGCCGGCGTCGTCTCCGGTCTTGGAGGCTACCTCCTTGACCAGCTGTGCGCCCATGTTCTGGAACGGGTCTTCGAGTTCTATCTCACGGGCGACGGTTACGCCGTCCTTGGTGATGTGGGGAGCGCCGAATTTCTTGTCGATGATCACGTTGCGGCCTTTGGGACCGAGGGTTACCTTGACAGCGTCGGCCAAGGCGTCGACACCGGCTTTGAGGTCTTCGCGGGCCTTGGTGTCAAATTTTATTTCTTTTGCCATGGTGAGTTTTTAGTTTTTTGGTTTTAAGTTTTTAGCTGGAGTTTTTAGCTTTTGGTTTTCAGTTTTTAGTGATTTGTTTATTTGTTGTAATTTGATGCCTGGCAAAAAGGCATTTCACTAAAAACTAAATACTAAATACTAAAAACTTATAAGATTTTGGCGAGCACGTCCTGCTGGCGCATGATGAGGTATTTCTCGCCCTCATATTCTATCTCTGTGCCGGCGTACTTGCCGTAGAGCACGGCGTCGCCCTCCTCAAGTTCCATCTTCTCGTCAGAGGTGCCGGGGCCGGCGGCGACGACTGTGCCACGCAGAGGCTTCTCTTTGGCTGAATCGGGGATGATGATGCCGGTGGCGGTGCGCTCCTCGGCGGGAGCAGGCTTGATGAGCACGCGGTCGGCAAGCGGTTTGATGTTCATGATGCGTATGGTTTTAGATATGTTTAGTTAATTTTTAGTCTCTATGCTATGTAAGAGCACACATCGTGCCAAAGTGACACAGTCTGCCAAAATGGCGCATTTCGGCCCGTGCCACACAATAATATAACACTGCGGGGGAGATATTGTTTTACCATCAAAATTTGATGTTTAAAATTCACAGAACGGATTGTGTTTAAATCCATTTTGATGTCCAGATTCGGATTTGGCAACTGTAATCTTCTCTCCATTCATCTACGTGCTTCTCCAAAGCAAAGTGGCAGCGATATAGGTGTAACAAGTTGCTAAATTGGCTCATCCTGATTCCGCGTCCCTCCTTGGGATAAAACGGACTTACTCCAATAAGAACATTTGTATGACCACTGTCTCCATTAAGATAATCAGCCAATACATCAATCGGAAATTCTGGCATGTCGATTACGTTGGAGAAGAGATGGGCGCAAACTTGATTCTTGGGATGAATTTTGGATAAAGATTTAGAACTTATGACGTTATGTATGGTGTGTAAATTTGAAAAGGGATAAAAACTTTTGACGTGAGTTTTTGCTATGGAAAGGGCTATTTTAGACGGCTCAATGAGCCAGATGTCATCTATGAAATCACCCTCTATATATTTTTCGTTCAGAAAGTCAGAAAACACCATTGGCCCTATCCCTTGACCACAACCATAGTCAATTAGAGAAATGTGATTCTCTGCGAATATAGTGTGGGGGATATGTTTGAATGCTTTGAGAAGTTTGGCGTTGTGTATGCGCCCATATTTTGCTAAATATAGAGTGAGTTGGTGGGGATACCTCAGAATGGCCTTTCCGTGATTGAGCTCGTCAGAAAGCTTTTCTTTCAGGGATTTGTCCCATCTTTGAGCTTCTTTTTCAGCGAGTGATACCACTTTTTCAAAAGAAACAAATTTTGCTGGTCTTATGTGTGACAAGAAATTATGTGCCATCATTAATTGAGAGTTTCAGAGTTGGGGTTGTGTTGGGCGTATGCAGTTTGTGCTGCGCGGGACGATGTGTTGGCATAGCAGTATAGGCAGCCATGAGGGCATGTGGTGTAGGCTCCGATGTCTTTGGCTCCGATGCAACCGCAAGCGGCACGCTGGCCCTTGTCCTTGCCGGCGCCCCATAAGTATGCTTGAAGCACGGGGTCATCGGGCGAACGTAACGCTATGAGGCCAGGATCGATGCATCGGGAATGTTCAATGCCGTATGGCGACAAATCCACTGTTTCAGCGCATGTCATCAAGCGCATGGGCAGATGCAACGATGCAAGTCCTTTTGCAAATTCTTGCATTTTGGGTTCGGACCATTCCTGATAGTTGATTCCTGCAATCTGAAGGTTGCGGCTGACTTTCCGATAAACTGCTATGTCTGCAAAACTAAACACCAGGCGGTCTGTATAGTCCTCCAGATGACTAGATAATCGACGGATTTTTTCAAGCAATTCCGAAATGTCAGTCTTGTCTGTGAGAATGAGCGGATCGAAACGCCATAGCACGCTGCCTGCGCCCAATTTTTCAACTAACTTGTGAAAAGTGGCTATGCGTTGCTGCAACTTTGGCACACCTGGCTCCAACCCTTCCTCCTCATAGTCATTCAGGGTATATTGGATATAGCAAGGCACGTTCAATTCATCTATGCGTTCAAGCAAAGGTGCAGGGTTTTTCGACCAGAACACGATGAAGCGTGTGGCGTTGAAACTTACATACTGGCACACCCCGCTCCAGGGATTTCGCCAAGCACAATACCCCGCTTGAAGCCGATACATCAGCCAGTCGGTGTAAAAAGCCGGTATGTCGGTAGCACGGCTTGCTGACACTATCAGTGGGGCCGATGCTGGAATCCTGATGCCATCATGGTTCGTTATTGCGATTTTTTTATCTTTCATGCCTGCAAAGATAGAACACCCCCTGTGCTTAAAGCGCACCCACTGGAGTTAAGAAATATTAATCGGTCGGCTAAAGGGCGGAGGCGATGGCGTCGTAGCTCTGCTGCATCAGCACGGGCAGGTCGTGACCGTCGGTGGTGGCGGCGATGGGGCGGTGAATGGTCAGCTTGATATGGCCCGGGCGCGGCAGCTTGGCGCTGCGCGGCATCACCTTGTAAGAGCCGTCTATGGTGACAGGCACAACGGGCAGGCTGAACTCCTCGGCAAGCATGTATGCGCCGCGACGGAATCGGTGCATACGACCGTCGGGACTGCGGGATCCCTCGGGGAAGACAACGATGGAGAGGCCTCCCTTGAGCAGCTTCTCCGCGTCCTCCATCGTACGGCGCGTGGCCGACGGGGTGCTCCGGTCTACAAACACCTGGCGGGCCATATAGCAGGCGTAGCCTACCAGCGGGATCTTGCGCAGAGATGCCTTCATCATCCAGCGGAAGTTGTGGCCCAGCCAACCGTAGACGGCAAAGATGTCGTAGGCGCCCTGATGGTTGGCCACGAAGACGTAAGAGGTGCGCTTGTCGATGTTCTCGCGGCCTTCGACGCTGACTGTGACCCACGCGAGCCAGCACATCACGCGCGACCAGACGATTTCGGGATAGTAGCCCCACCAGCGGCCACCGCCAAGGAATGAGCCTATGATGGTGACGATGGCGCAGAGCGCGGTGGCCACGAGCATCAGCGGCCACATAATGGTGCATTGGTAGATGCGGTATAGTATAATCATGGCAGAAGTTAGGTGATTAGTGAGTAGTGAGTGGAGAGCAGGGTTATTGGAAGCGGGCGTAGCGGTCGGCGAGGCGGGCGCCGCGGAGCCAGTCGGCAGTGACCATGCGCCGCTTGCCCTGCACCTGCAGCTGAAGCACCTCTAACGCCCCGTCGGCGGTGCGTACAAACAGCCTGCGGCCGTCGTCGCTGAGGCTTATATCACCGGGAGCGCCGTCGAAGGGTTCAGCGGGCGCGGCCTCGAAGATTTTCACCTCCGCGCCGTCGAGCGTGGTCCACGCCCCGGGGTAGGGGGAGAGGCCGCGGACGAGGTTGTGAACCTCCCGCGAGGTCTTGTCCCACGCAATGTAGCAGTCGGGCTTGAATATCTTCGGCGCGGGCGTAGGCTCGACGTCGCCGATAAGCTCATCTTGCGGAACCGGGCGCACACGGTCGGCCAGAATGTCCTCTATAGTCTTGACTGTCAGGTCGGCGCCGATGAGCATGAGGCGGTTGTGTACGCTGCCCACATTCTCGTCAGGGCCGATCTCTATGGCCTCTTGTGCCAGGATGTCGCCGGTGTCTATCTCGTGCTTGAGGAAGAAGGTGGTGACGCCCGTGCGCGTCTCGCCGTTGATCACCGCGCGGTTGATGGGCGCGGCGCCGCGGTAAGCCGGAAGCAGCGAAGCGTGCAAGTTAAACGTGCCCAGCCGCGGCATCTGCCACACCTCGCGCGGTAACATTCTGAAAGCGATGACTATGAACAGGTCGGCCCGGAGCGAGCGCAGATCGTCGATAAACTGCGGGGCTTTGAGGTTGACAGGCTGAAGCAGACGCAGGTCATGGGCCAGAGCATACTCCTTGACGGGCGAGTGCATCAGCTTGTGGCCGCGCCCGCCAATCTTGTCGGGCATGGTGATGACGCCCACTATGTTGTAGCCCCCCTCATGGATGCGCCGCAGCGATTCGACGGCGAAGTCCGGGGTGCCTAAAAATACTATCCTGAGGTCTTCCTTACGCATTGGGGGTCAGATGTGTTATATGTCAAAATATGCCCATACTGGGTCTTCAGGGAGCGGTGCCGTGATGTCAATCTCCACGCCGCTGACGGGGTGGGCGAATTGTATCCGCCTGGCCATGAGCGAGATGCTTCCATCCGGATTGCTACGACGGTCGCCATATTTCAGGTCGCCCTTCACCGGGCATCCGATGGCAGCGAGCTGGCAGCGTATCTGGTGCTTGCGCCCTGTCTCGAGGTTGATTTCAAGCAAGTTGAAACTGTCGCTGCGGCCTATAACGCGGTAGCTGAGGGCGGCCTCCTTGGCCCCCTCCTTGGGCGTGGTCGATGCATAGCTCTTGTTGGTGCGCTCGACGGAGGTGATGTAGTGGACGAGCCGACCCGCGTCCTTGGGGGGCCGGTTGCGCGTCACGGCCCAGTAGGTCTTGCGCACGCCACCGTCGCGGAACAGGGCGTTCATTCGCGTGAGAGCCTTCGACGTTTTGGCAAATACCACCAGCCCCGCCACGGGGCGGTCGAGCCGGTGCACCACCCCGCAGAACACGTTGCCGGGCTTCGAGTACTTCTCCTTGAGCCACGCGCGCACGGTGTCGACCAGCGGCTCGTCGCCAGTCTTGTCGCCCTGCACTATCTCGCCCGGGGCCTTGTTGACGACGATAATATGATTGTCTTCGTAAACTACCTGCATACTCGCTGCAAAGTTAATGAAAATTTTTGGATTATTCGGCCAATTTGGCACGGAAGTCAGCGGCTCGCCGCGGGTGCACATCGGGGGTGATGATGAGCGTGTCGGGGCGCAGGCTCCGGCGAAGCGCCACTATGTCGCCTGTGAACCCCCGGGCCACGTAAAGGCGGTGGAGATGGAGCGTCGAGTCGGGGCGCACCGAGTCCTGGGTGATGACGGCGATGCGCAGGGTGTCGAGCTGCATGCAGGGGCCACGCCGGCGGAAATAGGCACCGTCGACGCTGTCGGGCGCCGCTGAGACGTGCTCCAGGCCGCGGCGGCGCAGATAGTCGGCATATCGGTTGTTGGCCTCCATGACAAGATCGGGCACCCGTGACCGGTGAGCAGTGGTGAAGAGATAGACACTGTCGGCGTCATGGATAAGCATGCTGAAATGCTCGCGGTCTTGCAGGTCAAAATGCTCACCGGCGGGAAATTCGCGGCTGTCGAGCAACGTGGCGACGGCGGTAATGACCAGAAGCACCACCGTGGCGGCGAGATAGAAACGACGCCGTGTGTTTGCCCACACGGCCAGCGCAAGCAGGGCAAGTCCGCAAGGAAGCAACAGCCACGGCGAGAAGTAGACATCGTCGACCGCCGCTCCGGGGAGAGCTGATATCCATCTTGCCCCGCTGTTCATGAGCATATAAGAGGTGTCCGTCAGCCACACGAGCAACGCCGGGCACGGGATGAGAGCATCCACGGCCATGCATGCCAAGCCCAGACACAGCATCACCGGCAAGAGAAATGCCGACAGCAGGTTGCCCAAGATGAAGTAGACAGGGAAGACATGGAAGTAGAACATCGCCACCACCCCGGCCGTTGCCATGGCCACCAGACATGCGAGCAGGTATGAAACCGTGGCATGGAGGCGCGGTCGGCGGTGTCGGTTGACGGGGTTGAGAGGGTCGACGAGCAAGATGATGACCGCCACGGCGGTGAAAGTCATCTGGAATCCTACGCTCGCGAGCGCCGACGGGTCGAGCAGCAGTATGATTATTGCCGCCAGCAGCAGTGAGTTGAGAGGCCTGGGGTCGCGGTCGATGCACACGGCAAAGAGCGTGACCGTGGCCATGATGACTGCTCGCACCACCGACACCGACATGCCGGTTATGAGCGCGAACCCCCACAATAATAATATGACAGCCCAGGGGCGCAGACGACGGCCGATGAAGCACAGGGGGTACAGCAGCACCATCAGCACGCCGGCGATGATGCCCACGTGGAGGCCGCTGAGAGCCAGTGTGTGGGCGATGCCCACGTTTGACAGCGTTTCGCGGAAGTCAGGAGCGAGCATGCTGTCGTCGCCGAGGAGCACGGCATCGAGGAAGTCTTTCGTCTCCGACCGCAACGGAATGGCAGACAGATGCTTTAGCAGCGCTTGCTGCGCGCGGTAGTGCCAGGGTATGGTCGAAGGGTCGTAAGCGAGCACTTGGTCGGGGGGAAGCATCGCGGTGGCTTCAAAGCCGTTGCGCAACAGATAGGCTCCGTAGTCAAATTGGTCGGGCACCGGGGTGCCGGCATCGATTGGACGCAAAGTGGCTCGGAATATCAGTCGGCCTCCCTGCTCGTACGTCTTCTCAACGCTCAGCACCGTCAGCACCGCCTTCACCGACGGCGCCACGGCCACGGAGTCGATCGAGTCAATCTCCACGCCCAAGGAGAGTGTCGACACCCCCTCCTTGGCGCTGATTATTCGGGCGGTGCACAGCGTCTCCCGGTCGGCAACCCCCGGCGGCAATTCTCCGGGGGCGTGCGCCCACGAGCACGCGGCGCCCACCGCCGCACATGTCAAGAAGACGGCCACGACGTTACGTTTGGCCAAGGCACATACGATGGCCAAGACTAACGCCACCCCCGCGCATTGAGCATAAGCGGCCCCCAAGTCAGCGGCCGCTATTCCCGCAATCAGCCCGGCCGCCGGCACCAGCAGCGGTATCTGCGAGAGGGTGACGGGGCGCATTGGAGAGTTATTAGTGATTAGTGTTTAGTGATTAGTGTTTAGTGATTAGCGCTTATAATGCCCTGATGGCTAATTGTTCCAGATGCGCCAGGCGGCAAAGGCCTGCATCAGCAGCATCTCCAGACCGTTTTTCACCTCTGCACCATGCTCGGCCGCACGGCGCATAAACAGCGTGGTGTCAGGGTTGTAAAGCAGGTCATAGCACAGGTGGCGGGGCGTCAGCAGGTCGTAAGGGATGTCGGGGCAGGCGTCCACCTTGGGATACATGCCTAATGGAGTGGTGTTGACTATCACCAGGTTGCGCTCCATCACCTCCGGCGTCAGCTCGTCATAGCCGAGCATTCCGACCTCGGGCGTGCGCGATACCAGCGTGCTCTCCACGCCAAGCTTCGACAGGCCCACGACTACAGCCTTTGCCGCGCCGCCGTTGCCAAGCACCAGCGCACGATTGCGCTCCGGCGTCAGCAGTGCCTGTATCGAGTCGACAAAGCCGATGACATCTGAGTTGTAGCCAACCAGGCGGCGCTTCGACCCCGAGCCTTCAAATCGGATTACGTTGACCGCCCCAATCTTGGCCGCGTCGGCGTCGAGGCCGTCGAGGTAGGGTATCACCTGCTGCTTGTAGGGGATGGTCACGTTGAGCCCGCAGAGCTGCGGGTAATCTTTTATGACGCGCTCAAACTCCTTGATGTCAGGTATTTCAAAGTTTATGTAGCGCGCGTCTATGCGTTCGTTCTCAAACTTCTGGTTAAAGTAGTTCTGCGAGAACGAGTGCATCAGTGGAAAACCTATAAGTCCGAATAGTTGCTTGGGGGAGGCCATAGATAGCATTGTGAAGAATGGAGTGCGGCAAAGATACAAAAAAATCAGTGACCGGCCATCAATTGTTTTCAGAAATTTTCTCGGCCAGATGATATGCAGTGCTTCGGCCACCGGCGGCGTCTTTGGCCAGGATGCCAAGCAAGCACAGGGCGGTGATGTCGCGCAGGGCGGTGTCTGTCGAGCACTTGGCTATTTTGGCATACTTGGCTGATGTAAGCTTGCCAACGAAACGGCCGTCAAGCAGCATGTTGAGCACCTTCACCTGCCGTGTTTCCGTGATCTCGTCGCGATGGCGATCCCAAAATCGCACCTTGGAGCACGTGCGGTGAACGGTGGTCATTGGCTCCTCCAGGCTCTGACGCAGGCAGTCGACAAACCAAGCTAGCCACCCGGTGATGTCAAGAGAGCCTTTCTGTGTGCGCTCAAGCACGTCGTAATACTCGCGGCGGCGCGCAGCGATGGCCTTGGACATGGAATAGAATCGCTGTGGCAACCCGTCGGCACGCGCCAGTAACATGTCGGTGATGGTACGTGTGATGCGGCCGTTGCCGTCGTCGAAGGGATGAATGGTCACAAACCACAGGTGTGCCACTGCGGCTTTTATCACCGGATCAGTGCCGTCGCCATCCTCCACCCATTTGAGAAACTGCTCCATCAGCGACGGCACGTCGTGCGACGACGGCGCTTCGAAATGCACTTCCTCGCGGCCGAAAGCACCGGAAACCACCTGCATTGGTGCTTCGCCGGTGCGCCAGGTGCCCACGGCAATGGGATAGGGACCGCTGCGACCGGTGGGAAACAGCGCGCAATGCCAGCCAAACAGCCGCTCGGGGGTCAGCGGTTCATTATGGCGGTGGGCGGCATCGAACGCCACTTGCACAAGCTCCTCAACATAGTGGTCAGCGGGCATATTTTCCTGACTTCCGATGCCCAGATTGCGACCGACCGACGAGCGCACGCTGTCGGCGTTGAGACTCACCCCCTCGATGGCTGAGGAGGTCATCACCTCGTCGGTGACAGCCTCGAGCTGGGCCGCGCTCTGCACGTCGAAACCAAGCGCCGACAGAGCGCCCGTCAAGCGACCCTGCAGGTTGCGCACATTGCCCAACAGAGTCTCAAGAGCCGCGGCGTCCCACGTCATCGCCGGCCACCCTGGCTGCTGCCAAAGATATAGCGGATAATGCATTCCAGAGAAATTTTGCGGCAAAGATACGAAATATTCTCCGCAAAATTGCGGAGAACATCCTGTTTTTTTAGCCGCTCTCCCTTGTTATGCCGTGGGATCGAGGTAAAGCTCGGTGGCGAGCAGTTGGAGCAACTCGGGGGTCAGTTTGGTGCCCAGACTGCCACCTTTGCCCGCAAAGGCAGAGAATGTCAGCACTTTCTCCTTCGGCACTATCTCAGCGGCCACAAGGGTCGCATTCGGAGAGGCAATTCTATACCCCGGACTGTTCAGATTTCCATTTGCATGAATTTTTATGTAGTCTTCAACTGAATCTATGCGAGCGGACAACTCGTTGCGTGTCGATCTCCATACCGTCAGAACCTGATCGCCGGGGCGCATCGGGGAAACAAAGATTGGGGTGCTCTCATCGTATCGCGGGCTTGCGTCGCGCCCCAGGCGAGCGAGTATGTCGACTGTGGGGCTGACCAACACGCATCCGTTGTCGTAGGCTACCACCACGTGGCCGTCGGCTTCGTCGGTGCGTATGGCCACGGTAAGCTCAGAAGGGTGGTAGTCGATGTCAGCTGTCACCTCATACTTGCACTTTGGACGGAAATGGAGGTATCCCTCGACATCAATGCCGAAGTCTTCGTCATAGCGGTTGACGGGGTTAGAGCGCCAGCGTGAGGTCTGCAGCTGCACCTGCGGGGTAGACGCACCTCCTTTTGACTCGCCCTTTTGTGTGAAAATATCTGTGCCGGTGTCTTCAATTACATTCTCTCCAGGCGTCTGGTCGACTGTCGGAGACGATGCTTGCACGGCGGCGGCGTGGCGCTTGGTGTACTCGGCGACGTCAGCCTCGGGCAGCGGCAGCGTCTCGGTGTCCTGGCGCACCCACGCGCGCCCACGATAGCGCACCAGCGACGGCGACGGTTTGATGAGGAGCTTGTAGACGGTGTATCCGCCGTCCTCCTCCTTCTCGTAATACTTGCAGCAGTCGTTGACTATCAGACCCCACTCGCGGCGTATCCATCCGTGGATGTGGCGCGAGTAGCCGTCGAGGTCGGTGTTGAGATAGACCAGGTCGTTCTCTATGCCGCAGGCGGTGCCGCTCTTGTTGACGCCGAGCATCAGCGTGCCGCCGCGGTCTGAGTTGAGGAATCCGCAGATGGTGCGCATGATGACCATCTCCTGCGTGGCGGGCGAAGGCTGCATGTTGTAGCCGGCGGGATAGATGATCGACGACTTGAACTCCAGATCCTGCGTCTCCACCCCGAAGTCTTTGAGGTCTGACACCTTGATGTTGACACCCAGCTCGGCGTTGATGCGGGAGGTGATCTCGCGCTCCACCATGGGCATCTCAAACGGCGATGTGATGGTCAGGGCGATGGCAAGGTCGGCGGCGGCGCGAATAGAGGGGTTGGTGGAGGTGGAGACTATCTCCTGCAGCGACCTGAGGTCAGAGCGGCGGCGCAGGGCGTCGAGTATCTTGAACTTGGCCATGGCCTCGTTGAGCAGGTAGTCGTTGGCTATCGACTCGTCATCGAGGTCGCGGCGCAGCTGGGCGAAGCGTTCAGAGTTGACGAAGCCGTTGTTTTCGTAGTCTTCGAAAGCCGAGATGACATCCATGCGCTTCTGGTAGTAGCTCTGCTTGAACGTGTCTCCTATCAATGTGGAGAGTATCTCGGCCAGCTTCAGCAGCGAGTAAGAGCCGGCACGGGTCTGGGAGATGACGGCGAGGCGGTCGAGTATGCCGATGATCTCGTTCATCTCCTCGATGCTCAGCGGCTCTTCGGAGATGTTCTCCTGCTGCTCCGACTCGGGCAGATAGCCCATCTCCTGCATCAGGCGACGTATGCCGTCGGCGATGCGGAACACGGGGCCTGAGTGGCGCCGGTAGCGGCAGATTTTCTGGCCGTTCTCGTTCATGTCAGTCGAGATCACCTCCACTATGTCGTTCTTGCCCAGCACCACGCCCTCGTCATAGAAGACTATGCATGGGGCGCCGTTTTCGGCGATGCCGATGCATGAGTGTGAGGCATACTTGTTCTTGTCGCGTATGTTGCACAGGAAAGGCTCGTCATGGTCGTCGGTCTCGCGCAGGTAGTAGTCCACTTGCTTGCGCATGGAGAACTCGAGGTCGTAGGGGTCTTCGCTCTCGCGCACCACGGTAACCTCGTAGAGCATTTCCTGGCCGTCGCGGTCGCGGAAGAAGCCCAGCATCTGGGGGTCATATTCCATGTATGGCAGGATGTCCTTAATCTTAAGCCATCCGGCGCCGTAGTAGAGTTCATCGTCTATCTCGCAGTCGAGCCACTGCTGGTCATCAGAGAATCCCTTTACGCGCACCATCACGGTGTCCCCCATGCCCGGGGCCACCTTTGAGCGCTGGCGCGGGGTGTTAGACACCTCGAGGAGGCCCTTGTTGATGTCCTTCCAAAATTTGGCCACCTTGGTGAGCCGGTCGCCGGGTTTGATCTTGTTCTTTATGGGGTCGTTCAGGCAGATGCGGAAGTTCTGCCACTGTATCAGGTTGCTGACATCCATGTTCTGCGGACGTCCGGAGCGCGGCTGGAGCGTCACGCCGGAGTCGTCGATAATCAGCTCCATACGATCTGTACGGAAGAAGCGCGGCTGCAGCATGCGGCGCGACGGGCGCACCTCCGGGTAGGCCGCGCGCATGTAGAGGTTGTCGAGGTTGTCCACATCCTCCCAACCATATTCGAGAGTCTTGGAGGTGAATGGGGTGAAGAGGCTAAAGAAGGCGTCGTCGAGGATGTCGGTGGATGCATAGCGCTGAATGTATGCCAGCAGCCGCAGGTAGGTGGCACGGTTAAGCGCACAGTCGATGCCGTCGGAGGGCTGTGCAAGCAGCATCTGTATGCCAATGGCCTTTATAAGGCGGTGGATGGTGGCGACTCCGGCGGCGCGAGTGGCCTTGTCACGGTGCTCGTTGATGTATAGGCTCAGCATCTCAACGAAGGCGGAGCGGAAAGGCTCGACCTGCCAGTTGGCCTTGTTGCCGCGCACTATGATCTCGAAGATGCGATCCATCATCTCGGTCATCAGCGCATTGTCGCCGCTGAGAAGGCACATCATGATGCGCAGCTTGCTCTCGGGCTGGTAGAGGTTCTCCGAGTCGCGCAAGTTGGTGAGGCAGCGGTCAATGTACTCGTTGGCCTTCCCCTCGGTGCGCAAGCGGGAGGCCTCGGCATAGTCGGCGGCGTGGCGCGCGGCCACGGTGAGCTTGTCGATCATCTTCTTGCGCTCGCCGCCGGCCACCTTCTTGAGCAGGTCTGACTCCTCGATGAGGTAGATGCACAGGGCGTTGAGAGCCTGTGAGTAGTCGAGCATCGCAGTAACCGAGTCGGAGTCGGCGGCCTTGAGCGCCAGACTCACTACCCAACGTCCGTCTTCGCCGGCATACTGCTCGCGCACATCGGGGAGGGTGTCCAGCACCTGCTCCAATGTCTCCTCCGAGTCAAACGGGGCTATGGGCAGCGTCTTGACAAAGGGTATCACCCGCGGGTCCTTGGTGTCTTCAATCATCTCCATCTCCACCTTTACCCCGTTGATGCTCAATATCTTGGCTTTGATGGACTGGCCGGAGTACATTATGCGGTTGGGGTGGCGGACTATACGGAAGCGCAGGCCGTTGGAGTCTTCGCCCTCATACTTACCGTTGTCGAGATTTTTAAGTTTGAATGGATAGATGCCGCCGACTTGGTATTGGTCGCGTATTATTACCGAATAATCCTGTGTGATGCGGACGCTGCCATGGTCTTCGTGGACTATGCAATCTACCTTTGCGGGGAGCTCGTTATAGTTCTGACAAGGGAACATGCGCACGAAATACTCTTCGCCGCGGTGCTTGACCGAGAAACACTAGTGTCTCTTAAAAATAGTAAAAATCGAGATTAATCATTTGATCAGGC